>NZ_JBIIAL010000001.1:0-299004 GCF_044239955.1 Rhodoluna sp. | reverse complement strand
AGCGCCAGGATCCTTACAACAAACTCTTTGAAGACCGCATCGTATTTCTAGGTGTTCAGGTTGACGATGCTTCGGCAGACGATGTCATGGCGCAGCTTTTGGTTCTTGAAAGCCAAGACCCTGACCGCGACATCACGATGTATATCAACTCACCGGGTGGATCGTTCACCGCGATGACTGCAATTTACGACACCATGCAGTACATCAGACCGCACATTCAAACAGTTTGTTTGGGTCAGGCTGCTTCAGCTGCTGCGGTGTTACTTGCAGCAGGATCTCCTGGAAAACGTCTAGCTTTGCCTAACGCGAGAATTTTGATTCACCAGCCGGCAACCGGTGACTCCGGTAGAGGTCAGGCATCTGATATTGAAATTCAGGCCAAAGAAATTATGCGTTTGCGTGAGTGGCTCGAAGAGACGCTCTCGAAGCACTCAAACAAGACTGTTGCCGAGGTTAACAAGGACATCGACCGCGACAAGATCTTGACTGCGGATGAGGCCCTGACCTACGGATTAATTGACCAGGTGCTTACTTCGCGAAAGAACGCGCTTCCCGCCAAGTAATTCCTTGGGAGAACCTAACCGCGATTGTCGGGGATGGGTAATAGAGTTTTAGTTATGACAAAACTCAGTGAATCAGGCGACTTGCTTAAGTGTTCTTTTTGCGGAAAGAGCCAGAAGCAGGTTAGAAAGCTGATCGCAGGCCCAGGCGTTTACATTTGCGATGAGTGCATTGAGCTTTGCAACGAGATTATTGAAGAAGAACTTGGAGCTGCGGCTTCCAAGGAAATAGAAGACATTACTCTTCCAAAACCAAAAGAAATCTACGGTTACTTGGATGAGTACGTAATTGGTCAAGACAAGGCCAAAAAAGTTCTTTCAGTTGCCGTTTACAACCACTACAAGAGAATTCGCTCCGCCGGGACACTCACCGCTGCCGGTAAAGAGCATGATGCAATCGAAATTGCTAAGTCAAACATTTTGATGATTGGCCCAACCGGTTGTGGCAAGACCTACCTGGCCCAAACACTTGCCAAAAGACTGAACGTTCCCTTTGCGGTTGCCGATGCAACTGCGCTGACTGAAGCTGGTTACGTGGGCGAGGATGTTGAGAACATCCTGCTTAAGCTTTTGCAAGCGGCTGATTTTGACGTGAAGCGTGCCGAGCAGGGCATTATTTATATTGACGAAATTGACAAGATTTCCAGAAAAGCCGAGAACCCATCGATTACCCGAGATGTTTCAGGTGAGGGTGTTCAGCAGGCCTTGCTCAAGATTTTGGAAGGTACCGTTGCTTCGGTGCCGCCGCAGGGCGGTAGAAAGCACCCACAGCAAGATTTTATCCAGATCGACACAACTAATGTTCTGTTCATTGTGGCTGGAGCTTTTGCTGGACTAGAAGAGATCATCTCTAACCGCTCTGGTAAGCGAGGAATCGGCTTTGGTAACGAGGTTCAGTCGCATGGCGTCGACCCAGACATCTTCAACGATGTGCAATCAGAAGATTTGAGAAAATTCGGGTTGATTCCTGAATTCATTGGCCGTCTTCCAGTTATCGCAACCGTAGAACCACTCGACCGCTCTGCCTTGATGGACATTCTGACAGTTCCTAAAAATGCTCTTACCAAGCAGTACCAAAGAATGTTCGAGCTGGATGGCTTCGAGCTGGAATTTGATAATGCAGCCCTTGAGTTGATGGCTGACATGGCAATCGAGCGTGAAACCGGCGCAAGGGGCCTGCGCTCAATTTTGGAGACTGTACTTGGTTCAATAATGTTTGAGATTCCAACCATGGAAACCCAAGGACTTGTCAAGATCACTAAAGACGTCGTGCTTGGCAAAAAGGAAGCTTCAATCACCCCATTCAAGAAACAAGCCCAAGAAAAATCTGCCTAGTAAATGAAACCCGTTCAGTCTTCCAAGCCTGAACTAAAAGCACCCATAATCGCAGGCTTTGTGGCCTCCATTTCTGGTTCAGCTGCAACTTTTGGAATTGCAATTGCCGGGTTAGTTGCGATGGGAGCCACCAGGGATCAAACCTTTACAGCACTGTTTGTTTTGCTAATTGGTTATGGTTTACTCTCGACTGTCTTGAGCTATCGATACAAGATGCCGATTTCTATTGTTTGGTCAACTCCGGGTGCTGCTTTTTTGGCAGCCTCAGCGGGACTAGGCCTTGAATTTGATCAAGCGGTTGGAGGATTCCTACTCTCTGGAGTCTTACTCACCGTTACTGGACTATGGCCAGCCCTATCTAGGTTGGTGCAAAAAATCCCAGCAAGTATTGCAAGTGCGATGCTTGCGGGCATATTGTTTGTTTTCGTGATCAATACGGTCCGAGCAGCTGTTGACTATCCGTTTCTTGTGATTCCATTTGTTCTGGTTTGGTTTGTGCTCAATCGGATCGCAACCGTTTGGGCAACTCCGGTAGCAATTGTTTTGGCCTTTGTGTTAGTAAACGCAGATCTTGGCTGGGGCTGGCTCGAGAACGCGAGACTGTTCCCAAGTTTTGACATTGTGTTTCCAGCTCTGGATCTAATTCCAATTATTTCAATTGGGGTGCCTTTATACCTGATTACTATGGCAAGTCAGAACTTGCCAGGAATTGCAATCATGAAAGGCTTTGGATACAAAGTTCCCGTGAGGGCAGTTATAACCTCAACAGGAGTTGCAACGATGGTTGCCTCATTCTTTGGTGGTTTCGGTATGAATCTTGCTGCAATCACCGCGGCCATCAACGCTAACGACCAAGCTGCTAAAGATCCTGCTCGTCGTTGGGTGGCGTCGTTTGTTGGGGGATTGGTTTATTGGTTGTTTGCCATTGGGGCTGGATTGTTTGCAGCATTCGTTCTTGCTGTCCCGTCGGAACTTCTGCTTGCTGTTGTTGGGTTGGCACTTCTTCCAAGCTTTATCGCTTCTATCGGAGCCTCGTTGGAAGATCGAAACACCAGGTTGCCTGCAGCTATAACGTTCATCGTGGGAGCTGCCGGCATCTCGGTATTTGGAATTGGCGGAGCCTTCTGGGCCCTAGTTGCTGGAATGCTGGTGCTTTTCTGGGAGAGAACTCCTCTATTTAGAGCAAACCGCGGCGCGTAAGTAGCGGCTCAATTTGTGGCTCTTGGCCTCGGAAGTTTCTAAACATATCCATGGAATCAATCGACCCTCCGCGGGACAGTAGTTCTTTTCTGAACTTCTCGCCGTTTTCCCTGGTTAGGCCACCATTTTGCTTGAACCAATTGACGGTATCGGCATCAAGCACCTCTGACCAGATGTAACCGTAGTAGCCAGCTGAGTATCCGCCGGAGAACACGTGTGAGAAGTACCCACTCTTGTAGCGAACTGGAACTGGATCAAAATCTAATCCGTAATCCTTGATTGCCTTAGCCTCAAATTCAGACACGTCCGAGATGATTTGGTCTGCAACTTCGTGCCAGGCCAGATCCAAAATGGCTGCGGCAAGGTAAGAAGTGGTCTCAAATCCTTCATTAAAAGTCTCCGAGGCTTGCAAGCTTGCTATCCACTCGGCCGGAAGAACCTCAGCGGTTTCATGGTGCTTGGCATAGTTAGCAACAACTTCGGGCCAAAGCATCCACATCTCATTTACCTGTGATGGGAACTCGACAAAGTCTCGCTCCACATTGGTGCCAGAGAATCTTGGGTAAGTGACATCGGATAGTAGACCATGCAAGGCATGGCCAAATTCATGAAACAGTGTGCTGGTTTCATCAAAGGTAAGAAGTGCAGGTTCTCCCTCGCGGGGTTTTGGGATGTTCAGGTTGTTCACAACAACAGGCTTCTGATTTAGCAGCTTGGATTGGTCAACTAGATTGTTCATCCAGGCTCCGCCGTGCTTAGAGTCTCTGGTGAAGAAGTCTCCAATGAATAATCCAAGCTTCGAGCCATCTTCGTTGAAGACTTCAAAGACCCTAGCTTCTTCGTGGTAAGCCTTCAGATCTTTTCGCTCCTTGAACGTAATCCCAAAGAGCTTTTCGGATGCAAAGAAGACTCCGTCAAATAACACCCGCTCCAGTTCGAAGTAGGGCTTCATCAAAGAGGTATCTAGGTTGTATTTTTCTTTGCGCACTTTCTCGGTGTAGTAAGCCCAGTCCCAGCTTTCAAGCTTCGATCCAGCGTGATCTTTGTGTAATTGACTCTCTAGATCTTTTGCTTCTGAGCGCGCGTTGGATACAGCTGCCGGGGCAATGCGACGAAGCATTTTGTGTGCGTTAGCTGGTTTGCCAGCTGTTTGATCTGAGAGGACATAAGCAGCGTGACTTTCGAAGCCAAGTAGCTTTGCGCGCTCTGCGCGAAGCTTCACGATTTGCTTGATTAGCTCTTGGTTGTCAAAGTCCCCACCAGAGGTGGACTTGGACATGCTGGCTCGCATAATCTTTTCCCGCAACTCTCTGTTTTCTAAAGAGGCTAGCCAGGGGTGACCGGTGTAGTTGACCATGTTCACCAGGTACTTTCCATCTAAGCCACGCTCTTTCGCCGCCTGACTTGCGATGTCAATTTCAGAATCAGAAAGTCCGGCAAGCATTGCGACTTCTTCAACAACCACTCCCAAACGATTAGCTTCTGCCAGAGCGTTCTGATCGAACCTGGTTTGAAGCTCTGAGAGCCTTTCGTTGTATTGCTTTAGGGTCTCGCGGTTTTCTGGGCTTAGCTGTGCTCCAGCGTGAACAAAGTCCCGATGATATCTTTCAATGAGCCAAACCGACTCGGTGTCTAGACCGAGATGGTCACGAGTTTGATAGAGAGTCTCTATTCTCGAGAACAGAACTGGGTTCAGTTTGATTGCATCCTCGTGAGCCGCGAGCTTGGGTGCAATCTCGGATTCGATCTTGTCGATTGAGGGATTAGTGTCGGCTGACGACTTGTTATAGAAAACCAATAGCATTCGCTCAAGCATTTTCCCCGAACGCTCCAAAGCAACAACTGTGTTATCAAAAGTTATCTCTGGTTGGGTGGTAATTCTTTCAATTTCCGCTAGCTGCTGCTCACAACCAGCATAGAAAGCCGGCAGGTAGTGCTCGTCTGTAATTTTGGAAAAATCAGGCAGTTCATATTCAAGTGTTGATCGATCTTGAAATGGATTTGAGCTAGTCATCTCGGACCCTTCTTATTGTGCAGGCTTGAAAGAAACTCCGCAAATTGCTAGCGACTCAGAGACCTTGTAGTTGATCTCATCGATTTTTCCTACCGATTTCAAGTCAGAATCGATGAGCTTTAGCGATTCAATCTCTTGTTCACCAGCTTCAATGGTGAGTCTGGTTATTTCAGCTTTCATTGATAGCTTTTCGTCAGACTTGGCTTTGCGAATACCAATGAGAGCCTGGGAGGCAAGAGATAGCAGGCTTGCGTTCTGGCTTCCGATAAAGCCAGATAGGTCATCAGCTACTGGCCAATTACTGCGGTGGACACTACCTTCTTGCCACCAGCTCCAGGCTTCTTCTGTGGCGAAAGGAATAAAGGGCGCCAAGAGCTTGGTTATGGCAAGTAGCGCAATACGCAACGCGCTAACTGCAGATGCTTGCGCTGCAGGATCTGTATTTTGACCGTAGGCTCGCTCTTTCACAAGCTCGAGATAATCATCGGTGAAGTTCCAGAAGAATGACTCCGTTAGCTCTAGTGCCTTGGTGTGATCAAAGCTTTCAAAAGCTTTGGTAGCTCCGGTAACTACTTCTGCAAGAGTTGCAAGCATGGCCTTATCAATTGCTTCGGTGACCTCAATCTTGTCGCTTGCTAACTCAAAAGAGAGCACAAACTTTGCAGCGTTTAGAACCTTAATTGCAAGTCTGCGTCCAACTTTCATTTGACCTACGTCAAAGGCGGCGTCGGTTCCTAGCCTTGCGGCTGCGGCCCAGTATCTGACAGCGTCGGAGCCATGCTCATCTAGCAAATCATTTGGCACCACAACGTTGCCTTTGGATTTAGACATTTTCTTGCGGTCTGGGTCAAGAATCCAACCAGATAACGCGGCATCACTCCATGGGAGCTGGTTTTCTTCTTGGAAAGAACGAAGGACGGTTGAAAACAGCCAGGTGCGAATAATGTCTTGACCCTGCGGACGCAAACTAAAAGGGAATACCTTCGCATACTTCTCAGGATCGGAAATCCAACCCCCTGCAAGCTGTGGTGTAAGGGAGGACGTTGCCCAGGTGTCAAGAATGTCCACCTCTCCCATAAAACCATTTGGCTTGCCGCGCTGATCTTCAGTGAATCCTTCGGGGGATTGGCTGGAAGGATCAACTGGCAGTGCTGATTCTGAGGGAGTAATTACCCTGTCGTAATCAGGATTACCTTCGGCATCGAGTGCGTACCAAACCGGAATCGGAACACCAAAGAAACGTTGCCTGGAAACCAGCCAGTCACCAGTTAAACCATTAACCCAGTTCTCGAATCTGACACGCATAAAGTCGGGGTGAAAATTTAGGTCCTTACCGAGCGCAATTAGCTGATCGCGAAGTTGCTCGTCGCGGCCGCCATTTCTTAGGTACCACTGTCTAGTTGAAACAATCTCCAGCGGCTTGTCGCCTTTTTCAAAGAACTTAACGGGGTGAGTGATTGGCTTTGCTTCGCCGACCATGTCGCCTGATTCGGTCAAAAGTTCGACGATTCGCTGCCTTGCTGAGAACACTGTCTTTCCGGCCAGTTCGGCAAACACCTCAAGAGCTTTAGGGTCTGTAATGACTTCTGGAGCTTCGCTCAGTATGCGGCCGTCCCAGCCCAGGATTGCTCGGTTTGGAAGATCTAACTCTCTCCACCAGATAACATCCGTGACATCACCGAAGGTACAAATCATTGCAATTCCAGAACCCTTGTCTTTTTGCGCAAGACGATGGGCAACTACGGGAACCTCAACACCAAACAAGGGTGTGGTTACGGTTTTGCCAAAATACTTCTGGTACCGCTCGTCATCAGGGTGAGCAACAAGAGCAACACAAGCAGGGATTAGCTCAGGCCTGGTGGTCTCGATAAAGATTTTGCCCTCTGGTCCATCGAAGCCGATGCGGTGATAGGAGCCTGGCTGATCGCGATCTTCTAGCTCAGCTTGGGCAACCGCTGTTCGAAAAGTTACATCCCACAGTGTCGGCGCCATTGCCTGATAAGCCTCGCCACGAGTGAGGTTGTTTAGAAACGCTTTTTGGGATACAGCCTGAGCGTCAGGGGAAATAGTTTGGTAAGTCTGCGACCAATCAATTGATAGACCCAGCTGACGCCAAAGAGCTTCGAACTGCTTCTCGTCTTCCAGGGTTAGCTTCTCGCAAAGCTCGATGAAGTTCCTTCTGGAGATTGGAACTTGGTCGGCGGCTTTGCTGGATTTGCCATCACCACCTTCAAATGGTGGCTTGAAGTCATTTACGTAAGCCAGGCTAGGGTCGCAGCGAACGCCGTAGAAGTTTTGAACGCGCCTTTCGGTTGGTAAACCGTTGTCGTCCCAGCCCATTGGGTAGTAAACCTCTTTACCAAGCATGCGCTGGTATCTGGCTATTAGATCGGTATGGGTGTAACTAAAAACGTGACCTACATGCAAAGACCCAGAAACTGTCGGAGGAGGAGTATCGATTGAGAAGATTTGTGATTTTGGAGCTGAGACATCAAAGCTGTAAGTCTTGGAACTATCCCAGCTAGGACCCCACTTTTGCTCTAGACCTTCAACTCCGACCTTGTCCGGGGTGGTGGTAGCGCGGGCGTAGCTATCTGCATTGCCTCGGGCATTATTCATGGCTAAAGTCTCCAAAAAACGGGTTAGATACAGGTTAACATTGATAGAGATTACCTAAGACAACGCCAAGAAAGCCCAAAATGTATCCCCTGAACTCGGAAGATGAGGCAGCTGGCGTAACCCCTAGCCCTAGCTTCCCTGAAATCGAACAGCGGATTCTTGATTCCTGGGACAAAGATGGCACCTTCCAGGCTTCGATAGACGCGCGAAAAGCAGAATCTGCTGAAGAATTCGTGTTCTACGATGGCCCACCCTTTGCCAACGGATTGCCGCACTATGGCCACCTACTTACCGGTTACACCAAAGACCTAGTTCCAAGGTTCAAGACCATGCAGGGTTACCGAGTAGAGCGCCGCTTTGGTTGGGATACCCACGGTTTACCTGCCGAGGTTGAGGCAGAGCGTCAGCTGGGTATCTCCGGAAGGCCTGAGATTGAGAAGTACGGCATAGATAAATTCAACGCCTACTGCAAGACCTCGGTTTTGAAGTACACCCAGGACTGGAAAAGCTACGTCACAAGACAGGCTCGCTGGGTTGATTTTGAGAATGACTACAAGACCCTGGACACCAACTACACCGAATCCGTTATCTGGGCTTTCAAAGAGCTATACAAAAAAGGTCTGATTTACGAAGGATTCAAAGTTTTGGCTTACTGCTGGCGATGCGAAACCCCGTTATCAAATCATGAACTTCGAATGGACGATGAGGTTTACAAAACTCGCCAGGACCAGAGCGTAACCGTAACTTTCCCAATCGTTGGGGGAGCCTATGACAAGACCCGCATCTTGGCTTGGACAACAACTCCATGGACGCTACCTACGAACTTCGCGCTCGCGGTAGGTCCAGAAATTGAATACGCGATTGTTCCAGCTGGGGCAAACGGTGCAGCCGACGGCGGAGATTCATCAACTAAGTATTTGATCGCGACTTCTTTGTTGGGTAACTACTCCAAGGATCTAGGCTACGACTCTGCCGAGGAAGCACTAGCTGCAATCGAAACCAAGGTTTTGGGTAAAGATCTCGCCGGTATTAGTTACGAACGAATCTTTGATTACTACGCGGATGAGTCGAAGTTCGATACCGCCAACGCCTGGCAGGTACTAGTTGGTGACTATGTTGCTGATAATGAGGGAACAGGAATTGTTCACCAAGCGCCGGCATATGGTGAAGACGACCAAAAGCTTTGCGAACTGGCCGGAATCCCTGTCTACGTTTCAGTAAACGAGCGCGGTCAGTTCAATTCTGTAATCACTGACTTTGAAGGCCAGCATGTATTCGATGCGAACAAGCCAATTACCCAAAAGCTAAAAGCTGATGGCAGGCTGCTGAGGCAAGCAAGCTACGACCACCCTTACCCACACTGCTATCGCTGCAAGAACCCGCTGATTTATAAGGCCGTTTCATCTTGGTTTGTTGAGACCACCAAGGTGAAAGATCGCATGCTTGAGCTAAACCAACAAATTGACTGGACCCCGTCACACACCAAGGATGGCTCGTTCGGTAAGTGGCTAGAGAACGTGCGCGACTGGGCGATTAGCCGAAACCGATTCTGGGGAGCACCGATTCCAGTTTGGAAATCTGATGACCCGAACTACCCGCGCATTGATGTTTACGGCTCTTTGGAAGAACTGGCTAAAGACTTTGGAAAAGAACCAACTGATTTTCACAGGCCGTACATAGACGAACTAGTTAGACCAAACCCGGATGACCCAACCGGTAAGTCAATGATGAGGCGTGTTCCAGAAGTGTTGGACTGCTGGTTCGAGTCAGGCTCCATGCCGTTTGCTCAGGTTCACTATCCCTTTGAAAACCGCGACTGGTTTGACACTCACAACCCAGGTGACTTCATTGTTGAATACGTCGGGCAAACCCGCGGTTGGTTCTACACCCTTCATGTTCTTGCAACAGCACTCTTTGACAGACCAGCGTTTAAGTCTGCTATCTCTCACGGAATTGTTTTAGGTAACGATGGGCAGAAGATGTCTAAGTCGCTAAGAAACTATCCGGATGTTTCCGAGGTATTTGACCGCGATGGCTCAGATGCCATGAGATGGTTTCTGATGTCCAGCACAATTCTTCGCGGCGGCAATTTGGTTGTCACCGAGCAGGGTATTCGCGAAGGTGTCCGTCAGGTGCTCTTACCGCTTTGGAATACCTGGTACTTCTTTAGCCTCTACGCAAACGCTTCCAACTACCAGGCTAAGTACTCTGTGGATAGCAAGGATGTCCTAGATCGATACTTGTTATCCAAAACTAAAGACCTAATTGAAGGCGTTGAAGCGGATTTGAATCTTTATGATTCCTACTCGGCTTCAGCAAAACTTCGAGACTTCAGCGATGTGCTTACCAACTGGTACGTACGTCGCTCTCGCGACAGGTTCTGGGAAGGCAACGAAGAAGCGTTTGACACCTTGTATACGGTTCTAGAAATTGTGACCCGCGTTGCCGCGCCGCTACTTCCAATGATCTCCGAGCAGATTTGGCGTGGACTAACAGGCGGCCGCAGCATCCACCTCGAGAGCTGGCCAGAGGCCTCGAGTCTGAAATACGATGCAGAGTTGGTTAGGTCCATGGACCAGGTTCGAATTGTTAGTTCTGTTTCACTGAGCCTTCGAAAGACCAACTCTCTCAGAGTTCGACTACCACTTTCAAAGCTGACTGTTGTAACTCCAGGGGCTAAGGACCTACAAGAGTTCTCTGCGATTATCGCTGAGGAGCTAAACGTTAAAGAAGTCGAACTTGTTGAGCTCGCTGTTGAATCAACCAAAGACTTTGGAGTCGAACAACAGTTGACCGTAAACTCTCGTGCCTTGGGGCCAAGACTTGGTAAGCAAGTTCAGGAAATCATCGGGGCCGCAAAGTCCGGAAATTGGGAGCAAGTTCAGGGCAAGGTTCTAGTGAACGGTGTTGAACTATTTGATGGCGAATACGAACTAAATCTAGTTGCCAAGGACGAATCAAGCGCTGAGAAGCTGATTGGAATTTTGCCAGCCGGTGGATTTGTGATTCTAAATCGCGTGGTGACGCCAGAGCTTGAAGCCGAGGGACTAGCTCGCGATGTGGTACGTGCGGTACAGCAGGCCAGAAAAGATGCTGACCTTGATGTCTCAGATCGGATCGCTACAACTTTGCTAGCAGCTAAGGATGTCCTAGACGCTGTCAAGACCCACGAAGACCTTGTAAAAAACGAAACTCTAACTCTGGAGATTTCCTATAGCGAATCTGCATCCCCCTCCAACGCAGTTGCAGTTGGTGACAATCAGCAGGTTCAGATTTCGGTAGTTAAGCTTTGAGCGCAGCCGTTCACGACGAAAAGTACTGGGAGTCCAAAGCGGCCTTCGTTCTAGAAGAGCTTATGAAACGGGTTCCGGAAAACAAGATCAGACCAAGACTTGAGCCCACCAGAAGAGCGGTTGAGCTACTGGGTGACCCGCAACGCTCCTATCGCGTTATTCACATCACTGGAACCAACGGAAAAACCTCGACTACCCGATTTATCGAGCGAATACTGCGCGAGCATGGACTTAGAACCGGAAGGTTCACTTCGCCACATCTTTTGAAGTTCACCGAGCGAATGGCAATAGATGGTGAGCCAGTAAGCGATGAAGTGCTTTATGGCGTTTATGTAGACATTGAACCGATTCTAGTGATGGTGGATCAGGAACTAGCTGCCCATTCGGAAGCTCCGCTTACCTTCTTTGAGGCTCTTTCAGTTCTTGGCTTTGCGGTCTTCGCCGATGCTCCGGTGGACGTTCTTGTTCTTGAAGTTGGCATGGGTGGCGCGTGGGATTCCACAAATGTGGCAGATGGCGATGTCGCAGTTTTTACACCCGTTGGTCTTGATCACATGGACAGACTAGGAAACACCATTTCGGAGATTGCCGAAACCAAATCAGGAATCATCAAGCAAGGGGCCCTTGTAATCACATCGGATCAAACCGATGAGGCAATGCAAGTTCTAAAACGTGTCTCGAACGAGAGAGCCGAAGGACTTTTCGAGCTCGGTAAAGACTTTTCTGTTGAGTCTTATCAAGCAACTTCAACTGGACAGCGCGTTAGCGTTGCTGGCTTGGCGGGGAAGTATGGACCATACGAGGCTCCAGTATTTGGAATTCATCAAAGTGCGAATCTTGCAGTTGCAATTGCAGCAGTTGAGGCTTTCCTAGGTGGCGGTCAAGTTCCAATTGCCGATGATGTTCTTCGATCAGCTGTGGCTGATCTTTCTTCCCCTGGCAGATTGCAACTTGTTCGAACTGAACCAGCATTGTTACTTGACGGAGCACACAATCCAGCAGGAGCTAAGACCCTGGCAGTTTCTCTCAAGTTGGAATTTTCTGCCAAACCTTTGGTTGGTTTGGTTGCCGTGCTCTCCGATAAGGATGTAGCGGGGGTATTCAGCGAGCTCGCCGGTTGTTTTGAGCGTCTTGTGATCACTGAGTCATCCTCGAATAGGTCACTTGAAATTTCTAAACTAGAGCCGATAGCCAGTGAGCATTCAGGCACCAAAACTGAGGCTATGACCGGGGTCAAGCTAGCACTCGAGCGGGCCCGAACAATTGCACGTGAAATTGATGGCATGGTTGTAGTGACGGGATCGATTTCCCTAGTGGGCGATGTGCTACAGATTCTTCAGGAGGAAAGCGATGCGGAATAGAACCACAAGGGCCACCCTTGGTTCGCTGGTTATGGTTTTTGAATCTGTGGTCGTGTTCTTTGCAACCCTGGTGGGATTTGGTCTTCGAGTCCACCCTGACCCGGCAGTGATATGGGGCGTTGGAGCGGGGCTCTCGGTAATCTTGATGCTGTTTCCCGCGGTTCTTGGAAAGCGCGGAACCTACGCACTTGGCTGGGTATTGCAGGTAATTGTTGTACTGCTAGGAATCTGGGTTCCCTTGATGTATTTACTTGGAACAATATTCTTGGGAATGTGGGGCTGGGCGATGATTGCAGGTGCCACAATTGACAGAGCGAGAGCCGCAAAGGCGAAACTCGATGTTCAAGATTTAGGAAGTGAGTAGGAAATGTCTAAAGAGCAGACATTAGTTTTGATTAAGCCTGATGGTGTTGCCCGCTCACTAACTGGAGAGATAATCAGCCGAATTGAAGCCAAAGGCTACGTTGTGACAGGACTAAAGATGTTGCAGCCATCTGCCAAGCAGCTTGCTGAGCACTATGCAGAGCACGAGGGAAAGCCCTTCTATGCTCCACTGATTGAGTTCATGTCCTCGGGGCCGATTGTTGCAATCAGGCTGGAAGGCGATCGAGTAATCGAAGGATTCCGAGCTTTGGCCGGCGCAACTGACCCAACCGCTGCCGCCCCTGGCACCATTAGAGGCGATCTGGGTCGCGACTGGGGAGAGAAGGTTCAAAAGAACCTCGTTCATGGTTCAGATTCAGTTGAATCTGCAACTAGAGAACTTGGAATCTGGTTTAGCTAAAACAGGCTGGGCCAAAGGTCCCAGAATTTCCAAACCACAGTTGCGCTCAATCCAAAGAACGTCAAGATCGTAAAGAGCCAGTGCCAGTCATAGGCATTTACAAAGAATCCAACAGTTTTCAATGGCACTGGAACAATTCCCTCACTGGCGGCAAATAAGAAGTGCTTCCAGAACATCGGAATCATTCCAGCCCAAGCCACCATGCAGTATGGGCACAGCGCACCGATATCAAAAAGACTTTGACTAAAGAGCCAGAACACGAATACAAATCCACCCGTCATGCCGAGAGTGAATAGCTGCCAGAACCACTTTGCAAATTTGGCTCCAGCTAATATTGCAAAACCAATAAGAACTGGTGCGAAAAAAGCCGCAAGCCCAATTAGGGGATTAGGAAAACCTAAGAGCGAAGCCTGCCAGGTCAGCATTACTGACTTGCAGGAAATAAACGGGCTCACATCGCAGCTGAGAACCGCATCGGGATTACTGGCGACTCTAAGCCTCTCGATCGTGAGGGCGAGAGCCGCAATCCAGCCCACAACTCCGCCGGTAATAAGCATCCAGGCCAGCGAAACTGGAGCCCCAATAAGGCTCCGTTCGGCTGGTTTTTGACTCATAAGTCCAAGTATTCCACGACAATTCTGGGCTTTTGCCAAATTGGTGTCATACTTGTAGATAGGTGAGCTAGAGCCACATCTTCTAGACGCCACAGGTTTATTGAGCATTCGGCTCCAAGGTATAAGACCCATCGGGCAGCTGGCAGGGCGTCGTGACAGCAATGACTCACAACCACCAAAGTTTTAGTCGGCTACAAAAGTCGCCGATACAGATTTGATAGCCGAATAACGGCAAAGTGTGTGGGCTTTTGCCAATCGGCAGCTTGGAGCACCAAAATGGCAAAAGAAAAAGACGATTCAGCCAAGGCTAAGAAACTTCCTAAGAAAACAGACAAGAAACCTTTAGCGGCTAAGTCGAAATCAGATGAGCTAAAGAGCTCAAAAAAAGCTGACTCAAAGGCTCCAAAGAAAGAGAAGTCTGAATCAAAAGGCTATTCCAAAGAGTCAGAAACAGTAACTCCGAAAGCAAGTGCTAAACCCGTTGCAGTCAGTGCGACCTCTCTACTGTTTCAAGCCCCGGATCTTCCCCCTGTTGAGCCTCGCAAAAAGTCCAACAACAAGAAGAGTCCCGATAACGAGTCAGAATCTCATCTTCGAAGACGATCCCGTCGCAGAGCCGGCGAGCCTATTGATGAATCTTCAGACCTTCCAAACGTTGTCGTCAAGGTTCGAACCCCGCGCGCTCCAAAAGAGCCAAGCAACGAACCACAAAGGGTCAAAGGTTCAACCAGACTTGAGGCCAAAAAGCAGCGCAGGCGTGATGGGCGAGACTCCGGTAGACGTCGTCAAACAATCACCGAAACTGAATTCCTGGCTCGTCGCGAGTCGGTAGATCGAATGATGCTGGTTCGATCCAAAGACGCCAAGATTCAACTCTGTGTTGTTGAAGACAAAGTTTTGGTTGAGCACTACGTGGCGCAGACCCAAGATGGTTCGCTAATTGGCAATGTCTATCTAGGAAAGGTCCAAAACGTACTTCCTTCTATGGAGGCAGCTTTCGTCGACATCGGCAAGGGAAGAAATGCCGTGCTGTACTCCGGCGAAGTTAACTGGGACGCCGATGGACTAGAAGGAAGACCAAGAAAGATTGAGCTTGCTCTCAAATCAGGCGACACCATCTTGGTTCAAGTAACCAAGGACTCAGTAGGTCAGAAAGGTGCTCGTCTGACTTCTCAGGTTTCTTTGCCTGGAAGATACGTGGTTTACGTTCCAAACGGCAATATGAACGGAATCTCCAAGAAACTTCCAGATTCTGAACGAGTGCGACTGAAGAAGATTTTGAAGGACATCGTTCCAGAAGAAGCGAGCGTGATTGTCAGAACCGCTGCCGAGGGAGCAACCGAAGAGCAGCTAACTCTTGACGTGCAAAGACTGCAGGCACAGTGGACCGGGATTCAGAACAAGCTTAAGAAAGCCACCCCGCCAACCCTCCTGCACTCCGAGCCAGACCTTCTAGTCAAGATTGTTCGCGATGTGTTCAACGAAGACTTCCAGAAGATGATCATCGCTGGCGATGACGCCCAGTCGGTTATCACCGAGTACTTGGAGTCTGTAGCTCCTGATTTGATGGATCGAGTTGAAAGCTACACGGGCAAGAATGACCTATTTGATCACTACCGAGTGGGCGAGCAGATTGACAAGGCTTTGGAGCGCAAGGTCTACCTTCCTTCCGGAGGATCGCTAGTTATTGACCGCACTGAGGCCATGACCGTGGTTGATGTCAACACCGGAAAGTTCATCGGAAGCGGTGGAAACCTTGAAGAGACCGTAACTAAGAACAACCTGGAGGCTGCTGAGGAAATCGTGCGCCAGCTAAGGCTGCGTGACATCGGTGGAATCATTGTTGTGGACTTTATCGATATGGTTCTTGAATCCAACAGGGATCTGGTATCCAGAAGGCTTATTGAATGTCTAGGTAGAGACCGCACCAAGCATCAGGTCGCTGAGGTGACTTCCCTCGGTCTTGTTCAAATGACAAGAAAGAAGCTTGGAATTGGACTTTTGGAATCTTTCAGCGAGCCTTGTGCGGTCTGTGATTCCAGGGGAGTGATTGTGCACCACGAGCCAATCGTTCGCTCCCGTTCAAATAATGAAGGCAAGAGTGAGAAAAAGCGCAAGGGTCACATGGATGTTGCCAACGTCGTAACCCCCGAGAAGGCTGTCGAGATCAACAACGTCATGGCCAAGATTGCCGCCTCCACTATTGGCAAATCAGCTGAAGCAGAGCCTGCGGCTGATTCCAAGGCCGCCGGCCTGGAATCCATTCTTGAGGCCCTTCCGGAGGCTAAGCAAGAGGCAAAACGCAAGCCAAGGCGGGCATCCAGCGATGGACCGGTTGACCCCAAGGCTTAGGCCCCATTAGACTAGGGATTTGTTGCCCAGGTGGTAACAATCCAAACTTAGAAAAAGGTAAAACAAGTGGTTTACGCAGTAGTTCGCGCAGGCGGTCGTCAGGAAAAGGTTTCAGTTGGAACCATCGTGACTTTGGACCGAGTAAAAGCTGACGCAAGTGGAAAAATTCAACTTCCGGCTCTGCTTTTGGTAGACGGCGACAAGGTTACAACCGATGCCACAACCCTTGCTTCCGTAAAGGTAACCGCAGAGGTCATGAACGACCTTCGTGGACCCAAGATCATCATTCAGAAGTACAAGAACAAGACTGGGTACAAAAGAAAGCAGGGTTTCCGCTCTGAACTTACCCGCGTAAAAGTACTAGAGATCAAGTAAAGGACTAGAACAAATGGCATCCAAAAAAGGCGTTAGCTCCACCAGGAACGGTAGAGACTCCAATGCTCAGCGTCTTGGCGTAAAGCGTTACGCAGGCCAGGAAGTCAACGCAGGCGAGATTCTTGTTCGTCAGCGCGGAACCCACTTTCACCCGGGAAAGAACGTAGGCAAGGGCAAGGATGACACTTTGTTCGCTCTAGCCACAGGAGCCGTGCACTACGGAACCAAGGGTGGTCGCCGAGTAGTAAACATCGTTGAGGCTGCATAAGTCTAGAACGACAAAAAGTTTCTACTAAAGGCGAGCCAAAGGCTCGCCTTTAGTTATTTACAGGAAGGGACGAAATTGATTTCATTTGTTGATCAAGTCACCCTTCACCTGCGCGCCGGTAACGGCGGAAAAGGGTGCGTCTCGGTAAAGCGAGAAAAGTTCAAACCCCTTGGCGGTCCTGACGGAGCAAACGGTGGCGATGGTGGATCCATCACCTTAGTTGCGGAGTCCAACACAACAACTTTGCTTGATTACCATTTCCATCCACATCGCGCCGGGGGAGATGGCGCAGCCGGTGCGGGAGATTTTAGAAATGGAGCCCAGGGCGCTGACCTAAGATTGCCAGTTCCAGTTGGCACGATTGTGAAAAAGCCAAACGGTGAGTTTATTGCCGATCTCGACGAGGCAGGCATGGAACTTGTCGTTGCGGAAGGCGGAGTAGGGGGACTCGGAAACGCAGCACTTTCCTCCACAAAGCGTAAAGCTCCGGGTTTTGCTTTGCTTGGTGTTCCTGGCTGGGCAGGCGATGTAGTGCTCGAGCTAAAGACCGTCGCCGACATCGCGCTAGTTGGATATCCAAGTGCCGGAAAGTCCTCGCTGATTGCTGCTGTCTCAGCGGCACGTCCAAAGATTGCTGATTACCCCTTCACCACTCTTCACCCAAACCTTGGTGTCGTGCAAGCTGGCGAAACAAGGTTTACCATCGCTGACGTTCCAGGACTTATCGAAGGCGCAAGCGAAGGAAAAGGCCTAGGCCTTGAGTTCTTGCGTCACGTTGAAAGATGTGCTGCATTGCTGCATGTTATTGATTGCGCAACTCTTGAGCCAAACAGAGATCCAATCTCGGATCTCGACAAGGTTCTAAAGGAACTGGATGCCTACCAAGTCCCAGAGGGGCAAGTACCGCTGACTCAAAGACCGGCTCTTATTGCTCTCAACAAAATTGACATTCCCGACGCTCAAGAGTTAGCGACGTTTATAACACCAGAACTTGAGGCACGGGGATTCCAGGTTTTTGAGGTATCTGCCGCTTCGCATGCAGGGCTAAAAGAGCTCAAGTATGCGATGGCCAAGCTAGTTGAATCGGAGCGCTTGGCAAAAGCCAATGTCCCAACCAAACCTCGCATTACGTTAATGCAGGCAAGAAAAGAAGACAACAAGTTCACTATCGTTCGCGAAGAATCGGGAATGGAAGAATTCTTCCGCATCCTTGGCGCCAAGCCAGAGCGCTGGGTTGCCCAAACAGAGTTTGGAAATGAAGAGGCAGTTGGATATCTGGCTGACCGCTTGGCAAAAATTGGAATCGAAGACGCGCTTTTTAAAGCTGGAGCATCCTCGGGTTCAACCGTGGTGATTGGCCCAGGAGATGGAATCATCTTCGACTGGGAGCCAACAATTGCTTCAACCGCGGAGCTACTAGTTAGCCCTAGAGGTACTGACCCTAGGTTTGGTCCGCTGAATGATCGAAGAACTACGGCTGAGCGCCGAAAGCGCTACCAAGAAATGATGGATGCAAGATCCGCATTCCGCGATCAGATGGAACAAGACCGAAAGTCTGGAGCTTGGAGTACGCCGGCGCCAGAGGAAGACAAGTAAATGTCTGAGCAAGCTAACTGGCTTTTCGGCGCAAAGCGAATTGTTGTGAAGATCGGCTCAAATTCGGTAACTGGAGTAAATGAAAACAAGATTGACCACCTCGTTGATGCCCTCGCTAAGGCGATGGAGCGGGGCACTCAGATAGTCCTAGTCTCATCTGGAGCAATTGCTACTGGCATGCCGCTTTTTGACTTCGAGAAAAAGCCAACAGATCTTGATACTTTTCAGGCACTAGCAGCTGTTGGCCAGTTCCGCTTGGTGTCTAAATATCAGAAGTCTCTTGAGAGATTTGGCATTATTGCTGGTCAGGTCCTGCTTACCGTGCCGGATATTGAGAATCACGAAAGCCGAGACAACGCAAGAAAGGCCCTAGAGAGACTTTTCGAACTTAAGGCCCTGCCGATCGTGAACGAGAATGACACCGTGGCTACCACTGAGATTCGCTTTGGAGATAACGATCATCTCGCAGCCATGGTTTCAATCCTGATTGATGCAGACGCCTTGGTTCTACTGAGCGATGTTGATGGAATCTACGACATCCCACCGACTAACCCAGGGGCAAAGTTGATTTCTCACGTTCCTTTCAACATGGACCTGGGCACTCTAGAAATCGGCGGTACCAATACTGGTGTTGGAACTGGCGGGGCAATCACCAAGGTGGCCGCAGCCAGAGAATGCACTGAAGCCGGAATCGCAGTTATTGTGACGAATGCTGACAATGTTGGACCAGTTCTGTCTGGAAGTAACTCCGGGACCTTCTTTGAACCCAGAGCACAAACAAATAAGTCGCAGGGCTAGGCTCGAGTCATGACCGCGTTACAAAGAATCCAATTAGCTAAAGACGCTAGCTACTCGCTAGCCCATGCTTCAAGTGCTTCCAAAAACGCAGCATTGAAATCAATTGCTGAGCTACTTGTTGCGCGCAGCGCAGAGATTCTCTTGGCGAATTCAATAGACCTCGAGCAGGCCCTCAAATCAAATTTGGCTACAGGGTTGCAAGATCGCCTTCGGCTCACGGAAGCAAGGATAAAATCCCTTGCTGATTCCATTCAAGAGGTTATCGCGCTACCGGATCCAATAGGAGAGGTAGTTCAGGCCAAAACACTTGAGAATGGATTAGACCTCACTCAGATTCGTGTCCCTTTTGGTGTGATTGGGGTGATTTACGAGGCCAGGCCGAATGTAACCATCGACATCAGTGCTTTAGCTATCAAGTCGGGTAATGCTGTTGTACTTCGCGGTGGAACCGCTGCTGAAAACACAAACATCGCGCTTTCAAAGATTCTCAAAGACGCTCTGGCAAGTTCTGGCCTCAGCCCAGAGCTAGTGCAAACAGTAGATGACTTCGGCAGAGACGGAGCGAACGAGATGATGGCAGCTCGTGGCCTCATTGACGTCCTGATCCCAAGGGGAAGTGCAAGTTTGATCTCTGCCGTGGTTGAGGGTGCAAAGGTTCCTGTAATTCAAACTGGTGACGGCGTCACACACTTGTTTATTGATGAGTTCGCTAACCCAGACTGGGCTGTTGAGATTGTGTTTAACTCAAAAGTGCAACGCCCAGCGACTTGCAACGCACTAGAGACATTGCTGGTCCATGAAGCAGTTGCCTCAACTATTCTCCCCAGGGTTCTCGATCGCTTGGTTGCCGTTGGAGTCACTCTTCATGCTGACCAGAAAGTAAACAACATCTACCCGGCCTCTGTTTTGGCAACCGAAGCGGACTGGCATGCGGAGTACTACTCGCTCGATTTAGCGGTAAAAGTTGTGGCTTCTTTGGACGATGCCCTGGATCACATAAAAAAGTACTCAACACACCACACCGAGTCAATAATCACAGGCAATGAAGCTCACGCGGAACGATTTTTGACTGAAATCGATTCAGCGGTAGTTATGGTGAACGCCTCAACGAGATTCACCGACGGCGGTCAGTTTGGCTTCGGAACCGAGGTCGGTATTTCAACACAAAAGCTTCATGCCCGCGGTCCAATGGGGTTAAGAGAGCTAACAAGCACGAAATGGCTGGCTAGAGGTGCCGGCCAAACGCGGGCCTAGGTTATTCTAGTTTTAACACTTCTAAGGAGAATACTTTGTTAGCTGTACTACTTGCTGAGACCGATGGTGTGTTCATCCAACACAGCGAACTGCCAATTCCTGCGCTGGCTTACGGCATCATCGCGATGACCGTGTTTATCGTTCTTGCATTCATTGTTTTCTCCTATCGCGATGTAGCTAACCGCCACGATCACAAGAATTCGAGCTCGCAAGGTCACTAGGCCTCCAAATTCTCTATGGCTAAAATTCGACTCGGAGTAATGGGTGGCACCTTTGACCCAATTCACAACGGCCACTTAGTGGCCGCCAGCGAAGTAGCAGCAGCACTAAAGCTTGATCAAGTTGTATTCGTGCCAACCGGAGCGCCTGAGAACAAACCAGATGTTACCGGCGGCGAGCATCGCTATCTCATGACTGTTATTGCAACCGCAGCTAATCCAAGATTCCTGGTTTCCAGAGTGGACATCGATAGAGACAAGCCGACTTACACAGTTGACACCCTTACCGATCTCAAGAACAGCTACCCAGATGCTGAACTGTTCTTCATAACCGGAAGTGATGCCATCGCGCAGATTTTAGCCTGGAAAGAAGTTCAGAAACTTTGGGATTTGGCACACTTTGTTGCCGTTAGTAGGCCAGGCCACGCTCTTCAGATTCCAGACGTCCCCAAAGGAACGGTCACAGTTGTTGAAGTTCCAGCGCTGTCCATCAGTTCAACTGACTGCAGAAACAGAGTTTCTAACGGTGAACCTATCTGGTACCTAGTTCCCGATGGTGTAGTTCAGTACATTGGTAAGCATGGTTTGTACAGGGGGCTCTCATGAGCGATAGCCCCACCTTCCAGTCTCGAAGAGAGCGTCGAGCTGCAGAGTCAAATACTGTTGCACAGCAACCAGTCGAGCAAACCGCAGCTTCACCAACCTTTGAACCATACATTCCTTCATTTAGTGAACCTGTAACCGAAAACACTGGCTACAAACCCTACGTTCCAGAAACACCAGCGCCGTTATCTCAAGCACCAAGCTACGAACCCTATGTTGCGCCACCAAGCCAACCACAGGTAGCAAGATCTCGTCGCGAACTTCGGGGTCTAAATGACCTGAAGGACTCTGCCCCAGCTGATAGGTCACCGCTCTTCGACGACCACACCCTCACTGGCTCGGTTCCAATTGTTGCAACACCCGACATATTTTTAGAGCCAGTGACCGGCTACAACTTCGGCTCCACCGCAAATTTGGGAATTGAGCCAGTCACAGCATCAATCATCCTAGATAAAGTTCCGGACATGCTTGGCGGATCAATAGTGCTATCAGGCTCTGGCCCGGCTGTAACCACGGGTTCAATTCAGATTCCAACTGTTGATCCAACCACCGGAAGCATCACCGTAATCTTGGAAAGCGAAAAAGCTGACGAGGCCGTTGCCGAAGATAGCCTCAATTCCTTTGTTTCCTCTGTCGCTCCAATCCGAGCTGCGGGAATTGCCAAAACTAGGGCCAAGGTAGTTGAGCTGACTCTTATTAACCGCAAAGGCCAGGGACAGGTCTACGCGGTTATGTCCACAGTTGTTCTCATGATTTCCGTAGGAGCACTTACGGTGGCCGCGTTTATGTTAGGAATCTTATAAAGATGGGTGTTTGTGAGCGCTACTAAAAAAGCAATTGAAGTTGCAGAACTAGCTGCAGCGGCAGCTTCCGACAAAGTAGCTGAAAACATAGTCGCACTCGATGTTTCGTCTCACATGCCCCTAACTGACATATTCCTGATTGCCTCAGGTAGAAACGAGCGCCAGGTTGTTGCTATCTCTGATGGCATTGAAGAAAAGCTTTTAGAACAAGGCATCAAGCTACTTCGACGCGAAGGAAAAGCCGGCGGACGCTGGGTGCTTCTAGACTTTGGAGAAATAATCTGCCACGTTATGCACGAGGAAGATCGCGTCTACTACTCGCTGGAAAGAATCTGGAGCGACTGTCCAGAGTTAAAGCTAACTGCTTTGTCAGCTAGCCCCAGTTTGAGCTAAGCTAACAAAGTTACACAAGAGGGCCTGTGGCGCAGCTGGTAGCGCACCTGCATGGCATGCAGGGGGTCAGGGGTTCAAGTCCCCTCAGGTCCACAAGTAAGTAGCCCTTCGGGGCTACTTTTTTGTTTAACTCTCAGAAACATAAATAGATATCTAGACTGAGACGGTGCCCGAAGAAAAACTTTCCAGACCACACGTTTGGCTGCCATCTGGGCAATCCGCGAACACCCTTTTGCTATTGCACGGATCTGGTGCGGATGAGTTCGATCTGTTGTCCTTGGGTAGGGCCCTCGATCCTTCAGCAAACATCTTGTCTCCACGCGGCCTCGCTAGCCAGGATGGCATGACGAGATTTTTTGAGTATTTGGATGACTTTAGCGCCAAGGAAGACACCCTTATTGAAGCCGTCGAGTCCCTGGCAGAGTTTCTGAAGCTAGCAAGTGAGCATTATGGGTTTGACCCGAAGCGAGTAACTGCTGTTGGGTTTTCGAACGGAGCTCACATGGCTGGTGCTTTGCTAACGGTTCACCCTGAGCTACTCAGGGGAATCCTTGCCTTTGGTACGACCAGGGCTTTTGTGGAGACCGAATTCAAACCAAACCTCCACGGTAAGTTCGTATTCATTGCTAACGGAGAAAAAGATCCCTACTCACCCAAGCAAAAGAGCGAGGACATGATCCAAGAATTTGGCGCTTGGGGAGCCAGAGTTGAGGTCTTGATGCACCCCGGCGGGCACCAGATTAGCCCTGAGCACGTTGAAATACTGGCCAGAGAGCTAACGCTCAGCTAACTTTCAGCAAATCGGCTTAGAATTTAATTGTTAGACCATAAGACAAAAGGAGAACATCTTGTCCCACAACCCAGTGTTTAACCGCTCAATGCAAACCGGATTACAGGCTGCTCGTGAGGTTCCTCAGGACCTTGTGGATGCAGAGTTTTCTAAGATTGCCTCCAAAAATGAGCCAATGACCGTTGAGGGAACAGCTGGCAAGGTAGCAGCAATCTTCGTTGTCTTACTTATCACGGCTGCTGCAACGTCGGTATTCGGGTATCTTCAGGGTCTTTGGTTACCAGCAATGTTTGTGGGCCTAGGTCTAGCTTTGTGGATCACCTTTTCTAAGAAGGTAATGCCAGGAGTCATCATTGCTTACGCTGCCGTCGAGGGTGTTTTCTTGGGTGGAATCTCCGCCATATTCGAGTCGATGTACCCAGGTATTGTTCAGTCTGCAGTTCTTGCGACCTTGACTACCGCCGGTGCGATGTTTGCCGCTTACCGCTTTGGTTGGATCAAGGTTGACGCAAGGTTCACAAGAATCATGACCTTTGCAATCGTTGGATACATGATCTTTGCTGTTATCAACCTAGGGGTTGTTTTTTTCTCTGATTCACCAGGTGTTTACGGTTCTGCTTTTGGCTGGCTTGCTGGATTGGTTGGAGCCGGCCTTGCTGCCTTCACTCTAAATCTAGACTTTGAGACCATTACTGTTGGCGCTAGAGACAAGTGGCCGGTAGACATGGAATGGCGCGCAGCTTTTGGTCTTACCGTTACTCTTATCTGGCTTTACGTTGAGATTCTTCGCTTGTTGTCAATTTTCAACCGCGACTAAATTTTTCTGACGGTATTGCTGCCACAGCTGATCTAGGTCCCAGGCGTTTTCAGCCATTACTGAAACTCCTTTGACTCCGGTTCTTCTGGTTTTACCTGAGACAACCATGAGCCTGGTATTGAAAAGCACGTGACTGGATCGCTCTTGGGCCTGATCAAAAAATGTTGCATCCGAACACCCTGTGCCATCATCGAGGGTTATAAAGACGACTCTCTTTCCTGAACGCATCGGGGGAGACTGGGTCGCTACCCTTACTCCAGCAACTAGAACATCGGTTTTGGATCTAAGCCCAACAAGTTCGCTTGCTCGAACAACACCCATTTGATCGAGCATCGGCTGATACTTAGCGAGCTGGTGGTCTGTGACATCCATGCCAAGTAGATTCATTTCGCTTTCCAGCTGAAGCTCCTTGGTGAATTCAGGGTTTCCCTTGGGCATCAAATCAATCAAGTCAAAATCAAGCATCGGTTGGTCTTTGGTGAGCTTAGGTCTTGATTTCAAGGCGCTTAGTTGCCTAACTCTTTCAAGGACATCTCCTCGTGTGTGATCTTGACTGTTGGCTCCAAGTTGATCCAGGGCGCCAATTAGCGCAAGGTTCTTGGCGGTAGCTCTTCCCGGGTTAGCTCGCAAATAGAAATCAGCAAGGTCTTTATAGGGAGCATTTTCGATAATGCGACTAATTTCTGCCCCAGAGATTCCATACAAATCACTAAGGGCCATGCGAATAGCTAACCCATCGGGAGTTTTCTCCACCAGATACTCGTCCTTGGATTTATTGACATCAACCCCAAGAATTTTCACCCCAAGTCTTCTGGCCTCGGCCAGCAGCAAACGCTTTGGATACATCCCAGGATCGTGGGTAAATAGGCCAGCTAAAAACTCAGTCGGGTAGTGAGTTTTCAGCCAGGCACTTTGATAGGTCGGTAGCGCAAAAGCTGCCCCATGAGCCTTGCAGAAACCAAAGCTTCCAAAGCCATCAAGCACGCTCCAGATTCGATCAACAACAACTCTCGAGTAGCCGCGTTTAGTGGCATTTTCTTTGAAGAACTTTTCAACAAACTTGCGGTCTTTTTCGAGAGACCTTCTAAGCTCATCGGCTTTAGCCAGCGAGCAGCCAGTCATAACATTCAGGATCTTTAGTAGCTGCTCGTGGAAGATAACAACGCCGTGGGTGGATTTTAGAATCGGCTCTAAATCTGGATGTATGAAATCCGGTTTGATAAAGCCATGCCTGCCATCTAAGTAGGGGGAAATCATGTTGCCCTTCATCGGTCCTGGCCTAAACAGGGAAATTTGTATTGTCAGGTCATTGAACTGCGTTGGCTGGTGCTTACCGGTTAGCTCTCTTTGGCCTGGGCTTTCAATTTGGAACACCCCAAGGGTGTTTGTAGTTCTTATTTGCTTGAAGGTTTCCGCATCATCTCTGGAGATGGCATCCAGGTCGATGCTTTTTTTGGAAACCCGTTCTATTTCCCTAATCGCGTAGGCCATGCTCGATTGCATCCTGACTCCAAGAATGTCTAGCTTGAGCATTCCCATCGGGTCCATATCGTCCTTATCGAACTGACTCATCGGGAGTCCCAGGCCGCTTGGTTCAACTGGGGTGTGAGCAAGAAGCTGCTCGTTACCGAGTATTACGCCGCAAGGATGCATCGAGATATGCCTTGGGAGCCTATCTAATCTTTCGGTGACATCAACTAAAAGATTTAACCTGCGGTCAGTGTCCAACTGCGCAGCAAGCTGTTTTAGCTCTGGCTTTTTCCCCAGCATTCCACGAAAGTCCCTAGCGCTAAAGCGCCAGATGCTTTTTGCTATCTCATCAATTTGTTCTGGCTCGAACCCAAGGGCTAGGCCACCATCTCTTACGGCACCTCTTCCGCGATAGGTGGACTGCATTGAAAGAAGCGTTACCCTATTGCCGCCATAGCGCTTGAATATCGCTCGGTATATCTCATGCCGTCTGGCTGATTCAACATCGATATCAATGTCCGGCAAGCTAGAGCGCTCGGTGCTTAGGAATCTTTCGAACAGTAGCTCATGCTCTATTGGGTCAACACTTGAGATACCAAGTAGGTAATTGACCATCGAGCCAGCTCCAGAGCCTCGAGCTGCCGTTCTGATTCTCATATCTCGAATCATCTGGGCAACATCGGCAACAGTTAGAAAGTAGGTAGCAAAACCTAGCTTGTTTATGGTTATTAGTTCTTGATGCAAGCGGTGCCTAATTGGCAGTAGCTTGTCTTCGCTTTTATCTGGATACCGCCAGGTGATTCCGGTGTGTGCTTTTTGCCACAGCACCTCAAAGGGGTTTCCCTCAATACCAAGGGCTGACTTCTCAGGGGTTTTGGGCTTGGACCAACCACAATCCGAGACCGGATCTAGCCTTAGCTGCTTCGCTAGAGCTTCGGTATTAGAAAGTAGCTCTAAGGCCAGAGTTTTACTCTCGGTAATTTCTACAGCTAGCTTTTCCATCAAGCTGGCAGGCTTTAGCCAGGCTTGGGCGTTTGGTTGTGGGTCAAATAGGCCAAGTGCCTCTAGATGCCTTGCGGCATCTAGGACATCGCCAGTAAGAGCATCATCTGGCTCAAGGTATCTAACGGCATTGGTTAATACCGGTGTGATGCCGATTGTTTTGGCAAGCTGCAGCATTCTTTTGGCCTGCAGGGTGGAGTAGTTGGTTCCAGGTTCAGTTAGGTGTGAAACTATTTCAACCGCAAGTGCTGATTTGCAAGGAAGCAGCTCTTGCCACTCCAAAAGTTTCTTGGCAGCATCAGTGGCATTGGAAAGTATTGTTGCTTGACCAAAATCAGAATCAGGACCAAGCAGTATGGTGCAGTTAGCTTTACTGTCTGTTGTCATCAATGCAGCTAGGTCTTTTTGAGAAATAGCAACTTCTTTTTTGCTTTTTTTCTGAGCGCTAGAAATGATTCTGCAAAGAGCTGCCCAACCGGTGCCGTTGTTATGACCCCTAGCCAAGATCGTTGCGGTTCCTTTGTGCTGAACGCTTAGTCGAACTCCAACTATTGGTGCAATGCTTTGGTTTAGGCAAGCACCGATGTGCTTTATGGCACCATAGAGACCATTTAGATCTGTTATCGCGAGCGCGTCAAAACCTAAAGCACTTGCAGCTTTAGCAAGCTCGTCTGGCTTAGCTGTTCCAAAATGAAACGAGTAAGCAGAGGAAACGTTCAGGTGAGTAAATGACATTGCTATCCAAATACTCGAAGGAGCTGCCAGCTATTAGTTTCTTCGGTATGGATTAGCTCAAACTGTGCGGGGGAGGAGTTTTCTTTACTGGCACTTAGTCGCCACATCTCAAGCTCTAGAACCCCGGCTCCGATACCGCGCTGGGCTCTGGCGGATTCATCCCACCAGTTCCTTCTCGAAAACCAGCGAACCGGCTTAGTGATCACCTGATAGCTGCCATTTCGCCAACTAAAGCCCACCGGCTCGCCAGCTTGGTTAGTTGCTACCTGGATTGACTCGTCTACCCTGATCATTTGATTGCCCCATAGTGCTCTATTTATTCGAACAAGTGTTCGAATAAATAGTGTATGGGTATCAGCCGACAATCAAAAATCGGCCCTAATCAGGACCCACTTAGGCCTTTGGGGACTCCTCGGCAATCATCTTGTCTGCAGCCTTGGAGATCTTCTTCTTGGCAAAGTGGATTAAAACAATGAATAGGGCGATGATCCCAACAAAGATAAAGGCGCCAAATTTGAAGTTTGAGGCCACCTCCTCGTAGCTAGCCCTGGCGATGTAGCCAATTGAAACGTAGACAGTAGCCCAGACGAAACAGGCAGCAAAGGTCCAGGAAATGAAGGTCTTGTATCTCATCTTGGTGGCTCCCGCCACAACCGGAACTAGCGAGTGCAATACGGGCAGGAACCTGGAGATTGCTACTGCTGGGCCACCTCTTTTTTCGACAAAGATATCAGCTCGCTGCCAGTTTTCTTCACCAAAGCGCTGACCGAGCTTGGAAGCTCTAATGCGATCACCAAAGAGTCTTCCGATAAAGAACCCTATGGTTTCACCGATTAGCGAACCTAGCAAAACTGCACCTATGAGCCAAAAAAAGTCTGCAAGATCAACAACACCGGTCGAGGCCACCAGCACAACGGTGTCCCCAGGCATGATCAGGCCAATAAATAATGAAGTCTCGAGCATGATTGCGATTCCAGCGGCAACATTTCGCCAAACAGGATCAACACCCTGGACCAATTCCAGTAACCAGTCGAGAGCTTCATTCACGCTGTTAATCCTGCCACAGAAACGTTGGAATCTACTGTGAGATGGCTCTAGCCAACCTGAGTGCTCAGTAGCTTGAGTCTCTTGGTAAAGGTCTCAAGCTGTGAAGAGGTCGGAAGCTCATCGGCCAATCCCACCCAAGAAGTAGCCGGAACTATGCCATTAAGAGAACTAAGTGCCCAGATTGGCAGCTTCACAAGCTCCTCGGGTTTGATGTTTTCAACCCTGGTTTCAATGTCCATTTGACTCGCTATTTGGAACAGCTCTTGCCTGGTAATAGAAGGTAACCAATTGGTTTGATCATCTGAGGAGCAAAGCACATTGCCACGCCACCAAACCAGGGCACTTAGCGCACCTTCAGCGACAAAACCCTTGGAATCAGTAATGACCGCTTCGGTGGCACCATTCATGTTGGCATGGCGCCTTAGCTGCTGGCACAACGATAGGTCAGGCCCTTTGACTAATGGAGACTGTCTTGGGTCAGCGTCTGGGTATTGCCACAACACCATTGAGTCCACCGGCGCTGGCGCTTCACGAAGTCTTAGGTGTAGTCGGTCCGCTGACTCTTGTTCGCCGTGATACTCGATCCTTGGAAACCATCTGCCCTCGCGAGGAGTCAGGCGTCTAACCTCGGCGAAGAAACCTTTCAGCAGAGGCTCTTGATTAGGATCCTCAGCGATAACCCAGGCGGCGAATCTATCGAAGTGTGCCTGCAAGGATCTAACCGCACCGTTTTCAACCAGCCAGGAGTCAGCTACTTTTAGCTGAACTTCGGGGCCAGAAACAATGAGAGGTTTAAGCTCTGCGTTTTCTAGGCGGTAAAAATCCCCCAGAACGCTCATCGATTACTCCTATAGGCCTTGGTCTAATCTATAGAGTACGAGCTTTTCTTTCAGCCCAAATCAATCTCACACAAGGTGGCCATTTTGCGTCTAGAGCTAGCCAAGCTCCGTGGCTTTGTGAACCCAGCGGACATCTTTATCTCCATCCACAAAGATGACCCCAATACCTTCTGGCTGGATAGGTCAACCCACCCAGACGAACCAGTTTCTGTCATCGGCTCCGCTGGCTCAACGCTTGATTTGGGTGACAATCCACTGGAAGCTATCTCGAACCATTTGGCCAAAATTCAGCAATCAATCGATAGCTTCCCCGAAGAGGAGATCCCATTTAGCTTCAGGCCAGGGCTAGTTGGCTATCTCGGCTACGAGATGCTCAAAGGCGCTCGCGAAATTACCTCTGGCGAAAAAGCTGAGCTAATGATTGTTGATCGGGCCATGGTGTTTGATCACCGCGATCGTCATATGTATTTCATTGGGCTATTCGAAACCGAAGCGGAATTTCACAACTGGCACCGCGCAGCACTGCTTCGATTGACCCTGGTGGGAGGGGAGCTAGCTTCCTATACCCAACGAACCAAAGAGCCAAAGATTCTATCGAGCAAGCTTCGTCACTCGCCAGATCAGTATCTGGAGCTAATAGAAAAGTGCAAGCAGCACATTGCCTCGGGGGATGTGTATCAACTTTGTTTGACCAACCAGATTCTTCTTGAGCATGATGCAGATCCGCTAAAGACTTTCCTGACTCTCAGGCAGCAAAACCCAGCTCCTTACGGAAGCTACATCAAGACAGGAACTCGAGAAATAGTCAGCTCCTCGCCGGAGCAATTTCTAAAAGTTACGGCCGAGGGGAAAATCTCTAGCAAGCCAATCAAGGGAACTCGTCCAAGGTCGCAAGTTCCTGTTGAAGACGAGCTACTTGCCAAGGAGCTAAGAGAAAACCAAAAAGAACAAGCCGAGAATCTCATGATTGTTGACCTTATGCGAAATGATCTTGGGCGAATTTGTGAACCAGGTTCAGTCACCGTGGAAAAGCTATTTGATATTGAATCCTATGCAACCGTTCATCAACTAGTTAGCACTGTGACTGGAACCTTGCAGCCAGGGCAAAATGCCGTCTCAGCATTGGACGCATGCTTTCCGGCAGGATCAATGACCGGAGCCCCCAAGATCAGAGCGATTGAGATTCTGGAAGATATAGAAGCTGGACCAAGAGGCGTTTACTCCGGTGCAATCGGTTATCTAGGTTTTGATGGCTCGGCTGATCTAGGGATGACCATTAGAACTTTGGTGTTTGAAGGAAACAATGTAACTCTTGGTGTCGGCGGCGGAATCACAATTGATTCCAATCCCGAGCAAGAACTTCAAGAAACTATGCTCAAAGCAGAGGCACTTCTTAGAACCTTGGGAGGTACAACGTGGAATCACTAGCTATATTTTTCAGCATAGTTTTTATTGGCTTATTGTTTCTTGGTCTGTTGGGGCCAGTTCTTGCCGTGTTGTTTCGCAAGAACAAGATTGGCAAATACTGGGTCCTTTCATATCTAGTTGTACTGGGCGGACTAACCGTTTTGGCTTTGCTGGGAAGTGCTGCATTGGGCGCGATCCCTCTTCTTGGTTTAGCAATAACCGCGGCTATGGCCTTTTGGCCTCGAGCAAACAAGTAATTCTATGCTTGGCTCTTGGTAGCCTTTACTAGCAAGTTCGTAAATCAGCAGGAGAATTCCAGTGTCCACCGAGTCAGAGCAGTATGACGCTAAGTCATTAGCGGATAAGTGGCTGCCTGTTTGGGATGAGCTCAAGCCCTTTGATTCTGGCAAGGCCGACGACAAAAGACCTAAGAAGTATGTTCTGGACATGTTCCCTTACCCGTCTGGCGATCTTCACATGGGTCACGCCGAGGCTTACGCGCTTGGCGATGTCATTGCTAGGTACTGGATTCAGCAGGGCTATAACGTCATGCATCCAATCGGATGGGACTCATTTGGTCTGCCGGCTGAGAACGCAGCAATTAAGCGCGGCCTAGATCCAAGGGGTTGGACCTACGACAACATTGCTCAACAAAAAGCTTCCATGAGACGCTACGCCTGTAGCTTCGACTGGGACCGCGTCCTTATCACTTCAGACCCCGAGTACTACAAGTGGAACCAGTGGCTATTTCTAGAGTTTTACAAAAAAGGCTTGGCCTACCGCAAAAACTCAAACGTGAACTGGTGCCCGTCTTGTCAGACAGTTCTTGCTAACGAGCAGGTGGTTCAAGGTCTTTGTGAGAGGTGCGACACTGCTGTAACAAAGAAGGCTCTCACCCAGTGGTATTTCAAAGTAACTGATTATGCCGACCGGTTGCTAGACGATCTAGACACCCTTGAGGGTGCCTGGCCACAGAAAGTTCTTTCGATGCAGCGCAACTGGATTGGTCGGTCCTATGGAGCTGTAGTCAAGTTTGAAATTGAGGGCAGGTCAGAACCTATCGAGGTTTACACCACAAGGCCAGACACTTTATTTGGTGCGACATTTATGGTGGTGGCTGCTGATTCAGATTTGGCAGGAGAGCTTGCCGCAGGCTCGAGCCCAGAGGTTCGCATGAAGTACCAAGACTTTTTGGAAGCCACCAAGAAAAGTAATGACATTGAAAGATTGGCAACTGACCGACCAAAAAACGGCGTTGATCTTGGAAGATTTGCAATAAATCCAGTCAATGGTGAGCGCATTCCAATTTGGTTGGCGGATTATGTATTAGCTGACTACGGAACGGGAGCCATCATGGCTGTTCCTGCTCACGATCAGCGAGATTTAGATTTTGCCAAGACCAATGGTTTACCTGTGCAAGTGGTAGTAGAAACTGGTGAGCCGGACCCTTCCGAGTCTGGGGTAGCAACTACCGGCGATGGCGTTCTGGTGAACTCCGGAGAGCTCAACGGATTGAACAAGGCTGACGCCATCAAGAAAATCACGGCAACACTCGAAGCCGCAGAAAAAGGAAAAACCGCAAAGAATTTCCGCCTACGTGACTGGCTGATTTCCAGGCAGCGTTACTGGGGCACTCCGTTCCCTATTGTTTACTGCGACGCCTGTGGCGAGGTTCCAGTTCCTGAATCTGAGCTTCCTATTAGGCTTCCAGATTCCAAAGGCTTGGATCTGTCGCCTAAGGGAACCTCACCGCTTGGAGCTGCAACTGATTGGGTAAATGTTCCGTGCCCAAAGTGCAAAGGCCCTGCCAAGCGTGATACCGACACCATGGATACTTTTGTTGACTCTTCTTGGTACTTCCTTAGATTCCTTTCACCAAATTCCGACACTGAAGCTTTTTCTAAATCAGAGGCCAAGCAGTGGGCGCCGGTTGATCAGTACGTGGGTGGAGTAACCCACGCCATCTTGCACCTTTTGTATGCACGCTTTTTCACCAAGGCGCTGCATGACCTAGGTCATCTAGATTTTGAGGAACCGTTTACCAGATTGCTAAACCAGGGAATGGTTCAAATGAACGGTTCCGCGATGAGTAAATCTCGTGGAAATCTGGTTCGCCTATCTGAGCAACTCGATGAGCACGGCGTAGACGCCGTTCGCCTAACCATGGCATTCGCAGGGCCTCCAGAAGATGACATTGACTGGGCTGATGTTTCTCCAGCTGCGAGCTCAAAGTTTTTAGCTCGAGCCTGGAGATGTGCCAATGAAGTTGAGTCAGAACCTGGAGTGGACTTTGGTTCTGGAGATCTAGAACTTAGAAGAGCCACACATCTTTTCTTGCAGCAGTTTCCAGAACAGATAGAGTCCTTCAAATTCAACGTGGGTGTTGCCAAGGTTATGGAACTCGTGAATGCTTTGCGTAAGGCAATCGATGGTTCGCCTGGACCTAAGGACCCTGCTGTTCGCGAAGCAGCCGAGACGGTAGCCAAGGCGCTGAGTCTATTTGCCCCGTACACCGCAGAAGATATGTGGCAAGTGCTTGGACACCAGCCAGCTGTTGCGCTAGCGGGATTCGCTAAGCCAATTCCAGAGCTTTTGGTTCAAACCAGCTTGACTGCGGTGGTCCAAATCGATGGCAAGCTTCGGGACAAGTTCGAAGTCCCAACAGACATTAGCGAAGCGGAGCTTGAGAAGCTTGCGATGAGTTCTGATGTCGTGAAGAAGGCGCTTGAAGGAAAGAGCATCAAAAACGTAATTGTTCGAGCTCCGAAGCTTGTCAACATAGCAACCCAATGACTCGCAATCATATAACTTGCTACAATTTTGAGAAACAAATATGAGGGGGATGAATTGCCTAAGAAACTTGGATTGATCCTAATTCTAACCCTTACCCTGACTGGGTGCGCAGGGGCTGGGGATTCAAACGGGCCTTTGCCTGAGACTAGCGAGACATCAGCCATTGATGTCACTTCACAGGCCGAAGATCTGTTGCTTGAAATAGATGATTTTCCATTTGAACCAGCAAGACAATCGTCATCAAACCTTGACGATTTCAATCTATATTTCGCTGAAACTCTTGCCGATAACAATGGGTGTGCTGAATCCTTAAGTCTTCATGAGCAGGTCTCTAAGTTCAATCTTTTAGTTTCAAGGGAGTCTGGATTCGACCAAGAATTTGCATTCTTCGGTCAATGGGTCTTTGAGGTTGATTCTTCCTATGAGGCATCTCAGTTGGTCGACAGCTTTGCCGCAGATTATTTCAACCAGCAGTGCGCGGACACCCTACAGTTGGGCTATTACGAGCAAATTTCAGCCACTGATTTCTTGCCTGTCGGGTTCAAGGGGCATGCTTGGGTAGCCGTCGGCATCGCGGGGGACCCTGGACTCTCTTTAACGCGAAGCATTTCAAATAATGGCAGGTTCATAATGTTTGTCGCTAGCATGACAACAATTGACAACGAAAGCGGCTTCACAACAAATGTCTCAGGTGAGTCTGCTGGGATCGCAGCTCAGGCATTTTCAGATTTGAAATTACCGGACTGATTTAATTATATCTAGCTCTCCTCGGAGAGAAAGACAGGCCCCCAAATTATCTCAGGGCAAAACGGGCAATCTTTATAAGTCTCGCCTTCGAACATTATCCAATTCCAGCCACACTTTGCACACTCAATTTCAGTCATGCTTAACAGACTCGCAGAATTTCCTCGGTCCAGAGTCTAGTTTTCCACAGATCGAAAACATCATGTCAACTGAACCAGAGATCTAGAGAAGATTGAATTATCGCCCCTGTGACTTCAATGGCTAGGCTAATTGGGTGGGTAAAGCAAAGCAGGTTTCTTGGCGAGACGCCAAAGCGGCGCCAATGGTTTTTGTGTCTGGGCCGGAAGATTACCTGGCCGATTGTGCCATTCGCACGATTAGAGACCAGCTGAGAAAAAAAGACACTGGTCTTGAGGTGCACGAAATTGCTGCCGCCGATTATTCAACTGGACAACTCGACGCTCTGGCTAGCCCGTCTTTGTTTATGGAGCCGAGACTGCTAATTATTAGCGGTGTTGAAAAATGCAGCGATGCACTAATTGACGATGGCTTGGCACTTCTTGAAAACCCGCAAACTGAAACAACCGTAATCTTGCGCCATAACTCATCAAGCGTTCGGGGTAAGAAACTTGTCGATGCCATAAGACTTAGTGATGCCGCCATTGAAATTGCCTGCGCCAAGATCGACAAGGACAGCGATAGGGCGGCATTTATTCAAGCTGAGTTCGCAGCTGCTGGCAGAAAAGTAGCACCTGGAGCAGTTAGGGCTTTATCTGATGCCTTTGCTGATGACCTCTCAGAGCTTGCCGCTGCTTGCACCCAGTTGCTTTCTGACCAAAGCGAAAGCATCGATGAAGCAATGGTCGATAAGTATTACGGGGGAAGAGTTGAAACCAGCGCCTTCAAAGTTGCCGATGCTGCTCTTGCTGGGCAATCGGCAGAAGCGCTAGCTCTACTTAGACACGTGATTGCTACCGGCGCAGACCCAGTTCCAGTTGTTGCTGCATTTGCGATGAAGGTTCGCCTGATGGCCAAGGTCTATGGAAACAAGTATGCAAGTGCTTCAACAGTTGGAGCACAACCCTGGCAGATCCAGCGAGCACAGAAGGATTTGGCAGGCTGGAGTGAAGAGGGTTTAGCAGAGGCCGTTATGGCAGTTGCCACCGCCGATGCTGCAGTCAAGGGAATGGAGCGCGATACGGTGTTTGCGCTTGAGAAGCTTGTGCTGCTGCTATCCAACAGAGGGCAAAAAAGTACCGAGGTCTAATGACCTCGGTAAGTTTCTAAAGATCTTTACTTGAGCCCAGCAACCTTCTTGGCAAGGGCTGACTTGCGGTTAGCAGCCTGGGACTTGTGAATAACGCCCTTGGATACTGCCTTATCAAGCTTGCGGCTTGCAACCTTTAGTGCGGCTGCGGCAACTGCCTTGTCACCGGAAACGGTGGCTTCACGGGCTGCGCGAACAACAGTCTTTAGCTCACTTTTTACTGCGCGATTACGCTCAGTGGCCTTGATGTTCGTGCCAATACGCTTGACCTGAGATTTGATATTTGCCATTTATTTTTCTTTCGTTTTGGGGAAACCCAACTTTGACAAGCTTACTAGCTGGTCCCCGCCTAGGGCAACCAGCAATAGAGCACTAGTTGGCTAGCGTTATGGGACAATGGAGGCTAGCTTTGACCCCCATAGTTTTAGGAAACTGCCCTTGTCGCCACGCGCTAAATCACAGCTGCAGCCGTCCAAGACGGCTCCAGGGCAAATTCGAAACTTCTGCATAATTGCCCACATCGACCACGGAAAGTCGACTTTGGCTGACCGCATGCTTCAGCTAACCGGGGTTGTGGATGATCGGTCAATGCGGGCCCAGTACTTAGACCGTATGGACATTGAGCGTGAACGAGGCATCACCATTAAGTCCCAGGCAGTTCGTATGCCGTGGGAAGTCGACGGTGAAGTATTTGCCTTAAACATGATTGACACCCCAGGCCACGTTGACTTTACCTATGAGGTCTCAAGATCCCTTGCTGCTTGTGAGGGAGCGGTGTTGCTGGTTGACGCAGCACAAGGCATCGAAGCACAGACCCTCGCGAATCTATACCTCGCGATGGAAAACGAGCTGACTATCATTCCGGTTCTAAACAAGATCGATCTTCCTGCAGCGCAGCCTGACAAGTACGCCGAAGAGCTAGCAAGCCTTATCGGAGGAGACCCGGCTGATTGCCTAAGAGTTTCGGGTAAGACAGGCGTTGGAGTATCGGAGCTTTTAGACAAGATCATTGCCACGGTTCCCGCTCCGGTTGGCGACGCGAATGCTCCTGCTAGAGCAATGATTTTTGACTCGGTTTATGACAGCTACCGCGGTGTTGTGACTTACATCCGAATGATTGATGGATCGCTCTCACCTAGGGAAAAGATTCAGATGATGTCCACTCGTGCCGTCCACGAGTTACTAGAAATTGGCGTTAGCTCTCCAGAGCCAGAACCAACCAAGGGGTTAGGCGTTGGAGAAGTTGGCTATTTGATTACGGGTGTGAAAGATGTTCGTCAATCCAAGGTTGGTGACACTGTAACTACCGTTGCAAAGCCAGCAACCGAGGCACTAACTGGCTACTCAGAACCTTTGCCTATGGTTTTCTCCGGTGTCTACCCAATTGATGGCTCAGACTATCCAGATCTTCGTGAAGCACTAGATCGACTAAAACTCTCTGATGCTGCTTTGGTCTATGAACCCGAGACTTCCGTTGCTTTGGGCTTTGGTTTCCGCTGTGGCTTTTTGGGCCTGCTGCATCTAGAGATTGTTACCGAAAGACTTGAACGCGAATTTGGTCTTCAGCTAATTGCAACAGCGCCTTCGGTTGTATATCAGGTCACGCTCGAAGACGGTAAAGAGGTGACAGTTACTAACCCAAGCGAGTTCCCAACTGGCAAGATTAAGAAAGTTTTGGAACCGATGGTTAAGGCCACAATTTTGGCGCCAAAGGACTACGTTGGCACAATCATGGAGCTTTGTCAGTCTCGTCGAGGCGTCATTATTGACATGCAGTATCTAGGTGAAGATAGGGTGCAGCTTCGATACACGCTTCCACTCGCTGAGATTGTTTTTGACTTTTTTGATCAACTAAAGAGCAAGACGCAAGGTTACGGATCTTTGGACTACGAAGAAGTGGGTTTAGCCGAGGGTGATTTGGTGAAAGTTGATCTGCTATTACAAGGAGAGCAGGTTGACGCGTTTAGCGCCATTGTTCATAAAGACAAGGCCTACGCCTACGGTGTGATGATTACCGGCAAGCTTCGTGAACTAATTCCTAGGCAGCAATTTGAAGTTCCAATTCAAGCCGCTATCGGAGCGCGAATTATCGCTCGTGAATCAATTCGTGCTGTTCGAAAAGACGTGCTTGCCAAATGCTACGGAGGAGATATTTCTCGTAAGCGGAAGCTTTTGGAGAAGCAAAAAGAAGGTAAGAAGCGCATGAAGATGGTTGGGCGAGTGGAAGTGCCTCAGGAAGCCTTCATTGCCGCACTTTCCTCAGATGGCGAAAAAAAGGGCGAAAAGAAGGCTAAGTAATTGGCAGCCCCTCTTCCAGTTGGCGACAAGCCTCCAGAAAACGGTTTCTTTACTGCATCGGAGATCCTGGGTTCGGAATCCAGATCTTTTCACGCCTACGTGCACATTCCCTTTTGCACAGTCAAGTGTGGCTACTGCGATTTCAATACTTACACTTCCAGTGAACTTGGAACCTTGAAGCAAAGCGATTTTGCGGCGACACTTATCGGTGAAATCATCCTTTCCGCAAAGATTCTGCAGCAATCAAATGTCACCCCAAGAAAGCTCAAGACAGTCTTTTTTGGTGGCGGAACGCCATCGCTACTTCCCGCAGCTGATCTAATCGCCATTTTGGATGAGCTCGAATCTAAGTTCGGGTTTCAAAGTGATGCTGAGATTACCTTTGAGGCTAACCCTGATTCTGTAACAAGAGAAAGCTTGAGCGCGCTAAAGGACGCAGGCTTCACTCGAATTTCAATTGGAATGCAGTCAGCTGTTCCAGATGTTTTGAAGACACTGGAGCGAACTCACAATCCTGAAAACGTTGCTATTGCCCTAGACATTGCCAAATCTCTTGGCTTTAGAACTTCGTTGGACCTAATCTTTGGAGCGCCAGGGGAGACATTGCAGCAGTGGGAGCAAACCATTCGTCAGGTTATTGATTTAGATCCTGGACACCTATCTGCGTACTCGTTGATTGTTGAGCCTGGCACAAAGCTTGCTCGGCAGATTAGTTCGGGTGAGCTAGCAGATGTAGATGAAGATCTGCAAGCAGACAAGTATGAGCTTGCAGACAAGTTACTTTCTGAAGCCGGTTACAGCTGGTACGAGATAAGTAATTGGTCCAAGTCGGAAGATCTAAAGTCCAATCACAACCTTGCTTACTGGAGCGGGCAAGACTGGTGGGGTTATGGGCCAGGTGCTCATTCTCACCTGGGATCGGTTCGCTGGTGGAATCACAAGCACCCACTTAGCTACGCGAATCTTCTTGAGAAGAACACATCTCCAGCAGCTGGCAGAGAGCAGCTAGATAGCGAAACCGCTGCCCTGGAGCGTATTTTGCTTGAGTCTCGAACTTCAGCTGGAATGTCAATCGATCAGATCAAGAAACTTCAGCCAGGTAGCGAACTAGCAATCTCGCAACTTATTGCCGACGGCTTGATTGAAGGGCCACAAGCAATTGCAGGGAAGCTGCTTTTGACCCTCAAGGGACGCTTGCTTGCCGACGCAGTTGTTAGAGCGCTTTCCAACTGACACTTATTTACCTGTAGCGGGTAATATTGGCACTCATAAGCAATGAGTGCTAACTAGGTAGGTGATTGAGCTTGATTTCGGAAAGACCCCTCGAGGTTCTAAAAGCAATCGTGCAAGATTACATCCAGAGCAATGAGCCAGTTGGTTCCAAGTCTTTAGTTGAGCGCCACTCCTTTGGAGTTTCGGCAGCCACCATCCGAAACGATATGGCGATACTCGAAGAAGAAGAGCTAATTGCCGCCCCACACACCTCGAGTGGTCGAGTGCCAACAGATAAGGGGTATCGCTTATTTGTTGATCGACTAAATGAAGTCAAGCCAATTAGCAATGCTGAGCGCGCCGCCATTGAGGGCTTCATGTCAAAAAGTTCTGACCTTGACGAAACACTAAGCCAAACGGCACGCTTACTTTCCCAGCTAACAAATGAGATTGCACTTGTGCAGTATCCAAGCCTTGGCAAAGCATCCGTTAGGCACATTGAGCTAATCGCCATAGACGAGAAGCGACTTCTTTTGATGCTGATTACCGACTCTGGTCGAATTCAGCAGCACGTAATGGAGGTAGCTTCTGGTTACGAGGCGGCAGTAGTTGAAAAACTTCGCAACTTCCTAAACGACAAAGTCGCTGGTAAGCCGCTTTCTCAGGTGAACAAAACTCTTCGCTCGTCCAAAGATGAAATTGAGAGCCCACTGCAGGTACTAGCTAACACTGTGATTCCAGAGGTCGCATTACTGGTTGACGCCAATAGCCAGGAAAAGATTCTTCTTGCAGGAACCTCCAACTTGGCAAAGAGACAGGGAGAATTTCCTGGAAGCATCTCACCGGTTTTAGAAGCAATTGAAGAGCAGGTGGTTTTACTGAAGTTGATTTCTGAGATGCAGGCAGATCAACACGGTGTCTCATTACGTATTGGTAGAGAGAACACCGTTGACGCACTTTTGAATACTTCAGTTTTGGTTTCAGGTTACGAGAACCAGGGAAGCGAAGTAGCGAAGGTCGGGGTAATTGGTCCAACCAGAATGGACTACTCATCCAACATCGGTGCTGTTCGAGCGGTTGCTAGGTATCTCACTCAATCTCTTGGAGGACTCTAACTCTTGGCAGATCATTACGAGACTCTTGGCGTTTCCAGAACCGCATCATCAGAAGAAATAAAAAAGGCATACAGAAAACTGGCCCGCGAGTTGCACCCGGATGTCAACGATTCCGATGCTGCTCAAGAGCGCTTCAAGTTGGTGACACATGCTTATGAGGTTTTAGGTGATGACCAAGCAAGGCGTAGATACGATTCCGGTGGTGACTCGCAGAGCTTTGGCTTTGGAGACATTTTCGAGACATTCTTTGGTGGCGGACAGCGCGGACCTCGTTCTAGAGCCGAAAGAGGTCAAGATGCGCTGCTTCGAGTTGAGCTAAGTTTCGAAGAAGCAATTTTTGGAGTTGAGAAGTCAATACCGGTGGATACAGCTGTGCTTTGCGATACCTGTAATGGAAGTTGTGCAAAGCCTGGAACCAGCCCAAGAGTTTGTGACATCTGCCACGGGAGCGGTCAGGTCCAGACCCAGGTTCGTTCACTTCTTGGCGCGATGGTCACAACAAGCCCATGTGGATCTTGTCGAGGCTACGGCCATGTTATCCCAGAGCCTTGTTTAGATTGTCGTGGCCAAGGAAGAGTCAGGGCTAGAAGAGATATTGAACTCAAAATTCCAGCTGGTGTTGAAGATGGAATTAGGTTGCAGCTTTCTGGCTCCGGTGAAGTTGGATTTGGCGGTGGCCCAAGCGGAGATCTTTACGTTGACATTTCTATTGCCCCGCATCAGCTTTACGGTAGATCCGGTGACGAGCTAACCTGTGAGCTCGAACTCCCACTCCACGAAGCAGCACTTGGAACGCTGGTAACGATCAAAACTTTCGACGGGGAAATTGAGTTGCAAATTCCAGCCGGTTCGCAAACCGGTGATACGGTCAGCGTCAAAGGAAAAGGATTTGGCAGGCTTCGGCAGTCCGGCCGAGGGGATTTAGTTGTGACCCTTTCGGTAAAGATTCCAACCAAGCTGGACTCGAAGCAAAAAGAACTCTTTAGAACATTGGCCGGAATGCGAAAAGCCGACACCGCAGGCCTCGTTCCTAGAAAGTCAGGCGCGTTCCAGGGCAGACGTCGTGGTTGAGCCACTGTTTATTTCACCCATTCCTTCTGACACAAAATCTGGCTCCAAGATCAGAATTGCTGGCGCTGAAGCAAAACACGCAATGTCTGTTCGTAGACTGCAAGTCGGAGAGGCCATTTCTGTTTCGGACGGTCAGGGTAACAAAGCCCGGGGCAAAGTGAGCCTGCTCTCGAAGGATTTATTGGAGCTGGATGTTGAATCAGTTGAAAAGATCGAAAGGCCCAAGCCGCAGCTTATTTTGGTCCAGGCTTTAGCCAAGGGGGATCGCGACGAAATGGCAGTGCAGGCCTGCACTGAGCTTGGCATTCAAACAGTCATTCCCTGGCAGAGCGAGAGATCAGTATCAATCTGGAAACCTGAAAAACAAGACAAGCACCGCTTGCGTTGGCAAACAATCGCAACTGAGGCTGCCAAGCAATCTCTTCGCCCCTTTATCCCTGAGGTTGAGAGGGTTTTGGGAACACTTGAGCTAACAGAGCGCCTAAAGCAGTTCGACCTAACGCTTGTTTTGGACCCTACATCCAGTACTGCACTCACCAGCCTGCCCCTTTTGGGACACCAATCGATAGCTATAGTTGTCGGCCCGGAAGGCGGCATTAGTCCGCAAGAACTTGACCAGTTTCGCTCCGCCGGATTGAACCTGGTTGGTCTTGGAAGCGGCATTTTGAGAACTTCAACGGCTGGAGTGGCGGTAGTTTCCTACCTGCAAGCAACCCTTGGAAATTGGAGCTAGGGCTAGCTAAAACTAGACTGAATTACATGACAGAAGCCCCATGCATCTTTTGCAAAATTGTTTCCGGCGATATTGCCTCCGACAAAATTGCGGAAACTGCAAATACCTTGGCCTTTCGGGACATTGCTCCGCTATCTAAAGTCCACCTGTTAGTTATTCCAAAAAAGCATTACAAAGATGTTGTTGAGCTCTCGGAATCCTCCCCGGCAGTACTCGGAGAACTGATGTCACAGGCAACGAAATTGGCTAAAGAACACACCAATGGCTCTTTCAAGTTACAGTTCAATACCGGCAGCGAAGCCGGTCAGACCATTTTTCATGCCCACGCTCACGTTTTATCAGATAACTCAAAGGACGGCTCTTGACATCATCCGAATCTAAAGATTCAAAAACTGTCGTAATAGAAATTTCCGGTGTTGACCCCATATTCGTGTTTGGGCCTGAAGACAAACTACTTAGAACTATCGAGGAAAGCTTCCCCGATGTTCGCTTCACAGCTCGCGGCAACGAGATTGAAATTTCTGGACCTGTTGCAACTGTTGCTCTAGCTGAGCAGCGCTTGAGGCAGATTATCTCGGCAGTTTCTTCTGGCAGGGAAGTTACCCCAGCAGATCTAAAAAGAACTGAACCTGATCTTCTCTCGCAGAGCATTCTTAGCTCCAGGGGAAAGTCCATCAGGCCAAAAACCGCTGGGCAAAAAGAGTACGTCGAGTCAATAGATAAAAACACCATTGTTTTTGGGATTGGTCCTGCTGGAACGGGAAAGACCTACCTTGCTATGGCAAAGGCCGTGCAGGCCCTTCAGCGCAAGGAAGTGTCGAGAATCATATTGACCAGGCCAGCAGTTGAAGCTGGAGAGCGCCTTGGTTTTCTTCCAGGAACCCTCAGCGAAAAAATTGACCCTTATCTAAGACCTTTATTTGACGCCCTACACGAAATGCTCGATCCCGATGCGGTTCCACGGATGATTGCTACCGGAACTATCGAGGTGGCACCGCTTGCCTACATGCGAGGCCGAACCCTGAATGATTCATTCATCATCTTGGACGAGGCTCAAAACACCACGGCAGAGCAGATGAAGATGTTCCTAACTCGATTGGGCTTCAATTCAAAGATGATTGTCACAGGAGACATTACTCAAGTGGACTTGCAAGGAGGAGTGTCTGGATTACGGGTAGCCTCTAGAGTTCTTACCAACGTTGACGACGTTTACTTCTCTCAAATGAGCTCCGCGGATGTCATTAGACATCCACTGGTTGGAAAAATCGTAGACGCCTACGATCGCGCCGATGCTGCAAACCCCAAGAAGGCCAACTAGTTGAGCATTGAAATCAGCAACGAAACCGAATTTGCTATTGATGAAGTTCGGGTTCTTCGCCTTGCCGAGTTTGCCCTAGACCGTATGAAAATAGATCCAGCCGCTGAGTTAGCAATTATTTTTGTTGACGAACCAGCGATGGAGCAATTGCATTTGCAGTGGATGGATGAGCCAGGTCCAACAGATGTGCTGAGCTTTCCGATGGACGAGCTTCGCCCAGGAACGGAGTCAGACCCAACACCTCCTGGACTACTCGGGGATATTGTTATCTGCCCAACCGTGGCGCAAAAGCAAGCGGTCACCGCTGGTCATGAAACAATCAATGAGGTCTTGCTGCTAACTACCCACGGAGTGTTGCACCTATTGGGCTTTGATCACGCAGAACCAGAGGAAGAACTTGAGATGTTTGGCATTCAGAAGTCAATATTGAAGGCCTACTACGAAAGCGAGAGCAGTCAACTTGTCGGAGAGTAACAGGTTTGCCTTTATTGGCAAAGTATTCGCAAAGAAGCAGGTGGACGCCACCGAGGCGGAAGAGTATGAGCAAGAACTCATTGACTCAGTCGAAGACTTCTCAGAAACCATTACCCGGGAGGTAATGATTCCAAGAATTGACATCGCGACCATCACTGCCGAGTCAAATCTAGACAGTGCGATGACCATGTTCTTGTATAGCGGATACTCGCGCCTACCCGTTACCGGCAAGAACACCGATGACATAGTGGGAATTCTGTATCTCAAGGATGTAGCGAAGATTTTGCACGAGACCCCAAAGATCATGTTTGAAAAAACAGCTGAAGATCTAGCCAGGTCCGCTATTTTTGTCCCCGAGTCCAAACCCCTAAAAGACCTCTTGCAGGAAATGCAAAAAAGCTCCACACACATCGCTGTGGTAATTGATGAGTATGGCGGTGTAGCGGGACTTGTGACCATGGAAGACGTCATTGAAGAGCTAGTTGGTGATATCGCCGATGAGTATGACAAAGAGATTCCAGATGTCGAGAAGCTCGCAGCGGACCTTTATCGAGTAAATGCTCGCTTCTCTCTGTTTGAGCTAGGTGAACTTTTAGAGATAGAGCTAGAAGACGATGACGTTGATTCGGTTGGCGGTTGGCTCACTAAAGGCCTAGGAGCTCTTCCAAAACTTGGCGACCAGATTGTGATTAACGGGCTTGAGCTAACTGCTGACCGCGTTGAAGGTCGAGCAAAGAGATTAGTAACTGTATTAGTGAGAGTATTGGCTGAACCAGATCCCGAGGAACTGTCAACTGATGATTAATGAATTTCGCGCGGGGTTCGTGACCTTTGTGGGTCGACCCAACGTCGGAAAATCCACTCTCACAAACGCTCTGGTGGGCGAGAAGATTGCAATCACGAGCGATAAGCCACAAACCACAAGAAAAGCCATTAGGGGTATTGCTCATCTAGAATCCGGCCAGCTAATTATTGTCGACACCCCGGGTCTTCATCGTCCGAGGACACTGCTTGGTGAAAGACTCAACGACCTTGTTGCCTCAACTCTTGGCGAAGTTGATGTGATTGGCATGTGTTTTCCAGCTGGCGACAAAATTGGTCCAGGGGATAAGTTCATCAACGAGCAGCTAAGTAGCTTTCCAAAAGCCAAGTGCGTGGCAATTGTGACAAAGAGCGAAACAGTTTCCAGAGAAGAATTGGCCAATCAACTGCTCGAGGTTTCTAAGCTTCGTGACTGGAGCGAAATAATTCCGGTGTCTGCGATAGCTGGCTCACAGCTAGATGAACTAGCGAAAATGCTTGTTGGAATGATGCCACTATCTGAAGAGCTTTATCCAAAAGAGACAATCACTGACGAGTCAATTGAATCTAGAATCTGTGAACTAATTCGGGAAGCATCCTTGGAAGGCGTCCGTCATGAATTGCCCCACTCGCTAGCAGTAACCATGGACGAGATGAAAAAACGTGAGAACTCAGAGCTGACGGACATCCACGCCAACATTTTTGTCGAGCGCGACAGCCAAAAAGGAATCGTTCTTGGCAAGGGGGGATCTCGTCTAAAAGACGTTGGAACAAGGGCCCGCAAGGAGATAGAAGCACTAATCGGTGGGCCAGTATTTCTAAGCCTCAGAGTCAAAATTGCTCACGAGTGGCAGCGGGATCCAAAGCAGCTAGGAAAACTGGGCTTTTAAGTGTTAGCCTCTTTTGGTGTTCTCTGAGCTACTACTTAGTGGCCGCGGCGAGGCCTACTAAACGGCCTTCCTCGTCGCGGAGCTTTGTTATAGCCGACTCAGACAATCTTTAGGAGAACACAATTGGAAAACCAACAAAAACCTTCTTCGATGCCGGTGCATCGCTATAAACCCTTCCACGAGCAAATCAAGATTGAGCTCCCGGACCGTACCTGGCCCACCAAGCGCATAGAAAAGCCCCCACGCTGGTGTGCGGTGGATCTTCGTGACGGTAACCAGGCCCTGATCGACCCAATGTCACCAGAGCGCAAACTCAAGATGTTCCAGCTGCTAGTTCGCATGGGCTACAAGGAAATCGAAGTCGGTTTTCCTTCTGCTAGCCAGACCGACTTCGACTTTGTTCGGGTGCTTATAAACGACGGTCACATCCCAGAAGATGTCACTATTCAGGTTCTAACGCAAGCTAGGGATCACCTAATCGAAAGAACCTATGAATCCCTGGTTGGAGCCAAAAACGTAATCGTGCACTTCTATAACTCAACTTCAGTGCTCCAGCGAAAAGTTGTGTTCAACCAGGACAAAGAGGGAATCAAGAAGATTGCCCTGGATGCTGCCAAAAAATGTAAGTCACTAGAGCACATGCTTCCAGGTACCAATGTCTATTACGAGTACTCCCCGGAGAGCTATACCGGAACGGAGCTTGAGTACGCGCTTGAGGTTTGCAACGCGGTTATCGAGGAAATTGCGCCCACTCCGGATCGAAAGATGGTTATAAATCTTCCAGCAACCGTGGAGATGACTACACCAAATGTTTACGCGGACTCAATTGAGTGGATGAGCAGAAGACTCCTAAAGCGCGAGAGCGTAATTTTGTCCCTTCACCCACACAATGACCGTGGAACCGCTATTGCCGCTGCTGAACTTGGATACCTAGCGGGTGCGGACCGCATCGAGGGTTGCCTATTTGGAAACGGTGAGCGCACTGGAAACGTTGACCTGGTGACCCTTGGGTTGAATCTGTTTTCTCAAGGCATTGATCCACAGATTGACTTTGGTGACATCGATGAGATCAAGCGCACCGTTGAGTACTGTAACCAGCTTCCGGTTGCAGAGCGCTCACCGTACGGAGGCGACCTGGTTTACACCGCATTTTCTGGTTCGCACCAAGACGCCATTAAAAAAGGCTTTGAGGCTATGCAGAAAACTGCTACCGAATCAGGCAAAGAGATCTCTGAACTTGAGTGGGCAGTGCCATATCTTCCAATTGACCCAATGGATGTTGGAAGAAGCTACGAAGCTGTCATTCGCGTTAACTCTCAGTCAGGTAAGGGTGGTGTCGCGTACCTATTGAAATCTGATCACTCACTTGACCTTCCAAGAAAGCTTCAGATCGAATTCTCTCGAGTGGTTCAAGGTTTAACCGACAGCGAAGGTGGAGAAGTTAGCTCCGAAAAGCTTTGGGAAATCTTCCAAGACGAGTACCTACCTGCGCCCATGGAAAAGTCCGAGCTGAAATGGGGACGCTTCGAACTCAAGCGCATGAAAACCGAAAGTGAAATGGACGGTGAAGTGAAACTTCAGATCGTCTTGCGTGATGGTGACAAAGAAGTTGAGGCTTCTGGAACTGGAAACGGACCAATTTCTGCTTTCTTGGCAATTCTTGGTGCGCAGGGTGTTGAGACCAGGCTGCTTGATTACATCGAGCACACGATGAGTGCCGGAGGAGACGCCCAGGCGGCTTCATACATCGAGCTAGATATAGCTGGCAAGACCCTCTGGGGCGTTGGAATAGATTCTGACATCGCCACTTCTTCGCTCAAAGCAGTAATTTCGGGCGTAAATCGCGCCATACGTGCTTGAGAAAGCCGCTTCGTCCCTGGCCCGTTAGATACTGGACTAGTGCCTGTTTATCGCGATGAAGCTGTTGTGCTTCGAACTCACAAGCTAGGTGAAGCTGACCGTATCGTCACTTTGCTATCGCGCACCCGCGGTCAAATCAGAGCCGTTGCCAAAGGAGTTCGCCGAACAGCGTCAAAGTTTGGTTCGAGGCTTGAGCCCTTCATGGTTGTCGATGCGCAGTTCTACGAAGGCAAGAATCTAGATATAGTGAACCAAGTTGAAACCATCGGCTCCTATGGCGGATCAATCATTGACGACTATGGAGCGTTTACAGCAGCTAACGCCATGGTGGAAGCAGCTGAGAGGCTCACGATGGAGGAGTCTTCTCCTCAGCAATACCTATTACTTGTTGGAGCACTTCGTTCCCTTGCAACCAAAGAGCACGACTCATCGTTGATTCTGGATTCCTATCTGCTTCGCGCTTTAGCTATTGCCGGGTGGGCACCTAGCTTTGATGACTGTGCGAGGTGTGAGGCCAAAGGTCCGCATTCTGCTTTTGTAATGCAGGTTGGTTCTGTGGTGTGCCAAGAATGCAAGCCAATTGGCGCTGTTTCAATGTCGCTCGAGACAACTGCCCTACTTGGAGCTTTGCTATCTGGCGACTGGGAACTGGCGGAGAATTCCGCTCCGAGCGCCAGAGCAAACGCATCGGGTATCGTAGCTGCGTATAGTCAGTGGCATATAGAGCGCGGTCTAAAATCAATGCCCCACGTCGAAAGAGCATGATGGAGTTTCAGCCAGTAGCCAAAAAGGGCATCAAGGTTCCCAAGTTTTCCCAGGTTCCAAAGCACATCGCAATTGTCATGGACGGTAATGGTCGTTGGGCAAATAAGCGAGGCCTTACCAGAGTTGAAGGACACAGAGCCGGCGAGGCTGCACTTCTTGACGTGGTTGCAGGAGCGATTGAGGCCGGTGTTTCGGAATTATCTGTTTTTGCATTCTCTACCGAGAACTGGAAACGCTCACCTGAAGAAGTTAGATTCCTAATGGGTTTTAACAAAGAGGTACTTAGAGCTCGCAGAGATCAACTAAACAACTGGGGCGTAAAGATTCGCTGGGTTGGTAGAAGACCAAAGCTTTGGGCCAGCGTAATTGATGAGCTTGAAGAGGCGCAGCGGATGACCAAGAAGAACAAGGTTCTAACTTTGACTATGTGCGTGAACTACGGTTCACGAATTGAGATCGTCGATACCGTAAATGAGATCACGCAGCTTGTTGCAAAAAAGAAACTCAAGGCCGGATCGGTAACCGAGAACAGTTTTGGCAAACTGCTTTCTACAAACCCACTCAAGGATGTCGACCTTTTTGTCAGGTCATCGGGGGAGAAGCGCATGTCTAATTTCCTGCTGTGGCAAAGCGCCTACGCCGAGCTGGTGTTTAGTGAAGTGCTCTGGCCAGATTTTGACCGCCAGGAGCTCTGGCGGGCAATAGAGCAGTATTCGACTAGGCAGCGCCGCTTTGGGGCTGCAATCGATAGCCCTAAGGGCTAACTAGCCAACTAAACTGGGGTTCAGCCTTAGTTCAGGCTTTATCTATTCTTTGGAGTTCAAATTGGCCACCACCAATCGCCTAGATTCGGCAATTGCCCTCGCTAAGCGCAGAGGCTTTGTCTTTCCGGCCGGAGAAATCTATGGTGGCACCCGTTCCGCTTGGGATTATGGACCACTTGGAGTTGAGCTAAAAGAAAACATCAAGCGTCAGTGGTGGCGCTCTGTTGTAAACAGCCGCGAGGACGTGGTTGGCCTAGATTCCTCAGTGATCCTGCCAAGAAAAGTGTGGGAAGCATCCGGACACGTAAAAGAGTTTGTTGATCCACTAATTGAGTGCACCAGCTGCAACAAAAGATTCCGCCAGGATCACCTCGAGGAAGCTTTTGAAGAGAAGAAGGGCCGCGCCCCAGAGTCCATGAAAGACATTGCTTGTCCAAACTGTGGCACGAGGGACTCCTGGACCGAACCCAAGCAGTTCAATGGACTACTAAAGACCCATCTGGGCCCTGTGGAAGATGAATCTGGAATGCACTACCTAAGGCCAGAAACCGCTCAGGGAATCTTCGTAAACTTCGCCAACGTCCTAGGAGCGGCTCGCATGAAGCCGCCATTTGGAATTGGTCAGATCGGAAAGAGTTTCCGCAATGAAATTACTCCCGGAAACTTTATTTTTAGAACTCGCGAATTTGAGCAAATGGAAATGGAATTCTTTGTTCAACCAGGCACAGATGAGACTTGGCATGAGTACTGGATTCAAGAGCGCTTCAACTGGTATGTAAATCTTGGAATAGACCCTGAAAACCTTCGGTTGTTCGAGCACCCGAAGGAAAAACTCTCTCACTATTCCAAGCGCACAGTAGACATCGAATACCGCTTTGGTTTCCCTGGAAGTGAATTTGGTGAACTCGAAGGTGTTGCTAACCGCACTGACTTCGACCTAGCAACTCACGCAAGAGAATCAGGTGTTGACCTTAGCTACTTCGACCAGGGCATCAATGAGCGCTGGACTCCTTATGTAATTGAGCCAGCGGCGGGTCTAACTAGATCTCTCATGGCGTTCTTAGTCGACGCCTACGCCGAGGACGAGGCGCCAAACACTAAAGGTGGCGTGGACGTTCGAACCGTGCTGCGTTTGGATTACAGGTTGGCGCCAGTCAAGGCCGCGGTTCTTCCACTTTCTCGCAATGAAGACCTTTCGCCAGTTGCCAGAAAGCTAGCCAACGATTTGCGTGAGAGTTGGAACATTGATTTTGATGACTCAGGAGCAATCGGGCGCCGCTATCGCAGGCAAGATGAAATTGGAACTCCGTTTTGCATAACTGTCGATTTTGATTCTTTGCAGGACCAGGCAGTTACCGTGCGTGAGCGAGACAGCATGGAGCAGCAGCGAGTTTCTTTAGACAAGCTAAAGGGTTACCTGGCCGAGAAGTTGGTTTAATCTTCCATGCAGTCACAAACTAAACCGGCTTTAAGTTATGGCAACATAGCGATCGATGTCCCGGTAGTACTTGCTCCAATGGCTGGAATCACAAACACCGCTTACCGAAGACTCTGCCAAGGCTTTGGTGGAGGGCTCTACGTTTCTGAGATGGTTACCTCCAGGGCTCTTGTGGAGCGAACCGAAGAGTCCATGAGACTAATTGGTCACCACGAGAGTGAAAAGGTGCGTTCGGTTCAGCTCTATGGCGTTGACCCAAAGACAATTGCAGATGCAGTCACCATGCTGGTATCCGAGGATCGCGCCGACCACATCGATCTAAACTTTGGCTGCCCGGTTCCAAAAGTCACCAGGAAAGGTGGCGGAGCAGCACTTCCCTGGAAGCAAGATCTTTTCCAGGCCATTGTCCAAAATGCCGTCAAGGCAGCTGGGGATATTCCTGTAACCGTGAAGATGCGAAAGGGTATCGACGCTGATCACCTGACATTCTTGGAGTCCGGAAAAGCCGCTAGAGATGCTGGGGTTGCAGCTGTTGCTCTTCACGGTCGAACCGCTGCTGATTACTACTCTGGCAAAGCCGACTGGGACGCGATTGCGGAACTTAGAGCGGCTTTACCCGATGTTCAAGTTCTTGGAAACGGAGACATCTGGTCTGCGCAGGACGCCGTAAACATGATGAAGCAAACCGGTGTTGACGGCGTTGTTGTTGGCAGGGGATGCCTCGGAAGACCATGGCTTTTTGCAGATTTAGAAAATGCCTTTAGGTCATACCTTGAGAACCCCAATGCCAGCATTGACTATTCTCAAGTCCAACCAAATTTGGGAGAGGTAGCGGACGCCTTCAAGAAGCATGCTGAGCTACTTGTTGAGTTCTTCGGAGATGAATTACGTGCCTGCAGGGACATTAGAAAGCACGTCGCTTGGTACTTCAAGGGCTACCCAGTTGGCGGGTCTTTGCGAGCATCGCTTGCAAGCGTTGAAACCCTGACCCAGATGGATGAACTTCTTGGAACTCTTGATCGAACCATGCCCTACCCGGGAGACGAAGCGGAGGGTCCAAGAGGAAGAGCGGGTGGAATGAAGAGCTGCGCACTGCCTGAGCGCTGGTTGGATTCCAGAGAGCTTGAAGACTCTGCGAGGCTTTCGCTTTTGGAAGCTGAACTCAGCGTTTCGGGTGGCTAAATGATTAGCCGAGGTTATCAAGAATCAGACCAGGAGAGATTTGTCCCAGAAGATCGCTCGGGCTCAATCAAGCGAGGTGAATTTGCAAGAGATCGAGCCAGAGTTTTACACTCTTCAGCGCTTAGAAGACTTGGCGCAAAGACGCAGGTGCTTTCGCCTTCAAATGGTGATTTTGCCAGAACCAGACTTACTCACTCGCTTGAGGTTGCTCAAGTGGGACGTGAGATGGCCCAGGAGCTAGGAATTGACCCAGATGTAGTTGATACCGCTTGCCTGGCTCATGATTTGGGGCACCCTCCTTTTGGTCACAACGGCGAAGCCGCTCTCAACGAATGGTCGTCAGACTTCGGGGGATTTGAAGGTAACGCTCAAACTCTTAGATTGATATCAAGAATCGAGCCAAAAGCATTTGACGGCCATGGAAGAAGCCGGGGTCTAAACCTCACTCGCGCAGTGCTGGATGCCTCTTGCAAGTACCCGTGGGGACGAGAGTCAGGTCAGGCTGAAACTGGCGGAGACTACTCAGTCAAATTCGGTTACTACCAGGACGACAAAGAAGTCTTCGAATTCCTCAGAGCCGGTGCGACACCAATGCGCAAGTGCATCGAAGCCGAGGTTATGGATTTTGCAGATGACGTCGCCTACTCTGTTCACGATTTCGAAGATGCCATCGTCTCGGGATACGTAAACCTAGCCGAGATCAACTCCACAGCTTCTGATGCTGAACTGATTGAAAAAATTGCCCAGTGGGATGGGTCTGATTTGGCTAGTTCAGATTTTGAATCAGCTCTTGCTAGGTTGCGCTCAAATAGTTATTGGCTCTCAAGTCACAGTGGTGAAATGAAAGATCAGGCAACCCTCAAGAACCTAACGAGCGCTCTGATTGGCTCATTCGTTAGACGGACCACAGACCAAACAGAATTAGCAAACGCTTCCGAGCATTTAGTTAGATACCAGGGAGCCCTGGTGGTTCCCTCAGAAGTTAGAGCTGAGATAGCAGTTCTCAAAGGAATAGTGTCTGCCTATTTGATGTCCGATGAGAAAAGGCAGCCTTACTACCAATGGCAAAGGGCGATTCTTTCAGAGCTAGCAGATGCGCTGCTAGCAGCCAACGGCAAGCACCTAGACACTTACTGCGCTAGTGCTTGGCAGGATGCGACCTCGCAGGAGCAAAAACACCGTGTGGTTGTTGACCAAGTGGCATCTCTTACTGACGTATCTGCACTCAGCCTGCACCACGAACTAGTGACTAAATAGGATTATCAAGTGGCCGGAAAAATAAGCGCGAGAGACATCGAGGAAGTAAAAGCTCGAGTAAACATCGCCGATGTTATTGGTGGGTACGTTGCGCTAAAGCCAGCGAGTGCAGGAAGCCTCAAGGGGCTATGCCCGTTTCACCAAGAGAAGTCACCATCTTTTAATGTGCGGCCCCTGCAGGGCTTTTATCATTGCTTTGGTTGCGGTGCAGGCGGAGATGTATATAAGTTCCTCCAGGAGATGGAATCACTTAGCTTCTATGAAGCGGTTGAGAACCTAGCTCAGAAAGCCAGCTACACACTTACCTACGAAGCTGGCTCAAATGCACCAGACCAGGGTCAAAAAGCCAGAATCTTTGAAGCCAACCTGGCAGCCTCGAAATACTTTGCTGAGCAGCTTGGAAGTGATGCTGCAACTACCGGCCGAGACTTCTTGAAATCCCGTGGCTTTGATAAATCAGCTGCCGAAACATTTGGTGTTGGTTTTGCACCTAAGGGTTGGAACAACCTGGTTGATCACCTAAAGACGTTGGGTTTCACTGAGGATGAGTTAGTGCTCGCCTCGCTCGCCTCCAGGGGAGAGCGCGGTCTTTACGACAAGTTCCGCGGAAGACTAATTTGGCCAATTAGAGACACGTCTAACCAGGTGATTGGTTTTGGAGCTAGAAAACTATTTGATGATGACCAGGGGCCCAAGTATCTAAACACTTCAGAAACTCCGGTGTATCACAAGTCAGCGGTGCTGTATGGAATCGATTTAGCCAAAAAGGAAATCTCGAAGTCGCAAAAGGTAGTTGTAGTCGAGGGATATACCGACGTGATGGCCTGCCACCTTGCTGGAGTCACCACTGCAGTTGCAACCTGCGGAACTGCATTTGGCGATGAGCACATCAGAATCTTGAATCGCATGCTGTCTGCAAATGTAGATAACCCAGCGGAAGTTATCTTTACTTTTGACCCCGATGAAGCGGGTCAAAAAGCGGCCATGCGTGCCTTTGCCGATGCTGATAAGTTCCACGCCAACAGTTTTATCGCGGTTGGGCCAGATGGACTAGATCCTTCGGATCTTCGGGTGCAAAAAGGCGATGAAGCTGTGCAGCTAATGATTGAAAGCAAGAAACCAATCTACGAGTTTGCAATCAAGCAGAAGCTAAAAAACTTTGACCTCTCCAGCGTGGAAGGACGCGTCGGTGCAGCCAGAGCCGCTGCCAATGTCATTGCAACCATTCGTGACTCTGCCATGCGATCTGTATACCTTCGAGAAGTTGCTAACTGGGTAAACCTAGACGTATCGGAAGTTAGCGCATTGGTCGACCGAGCCATCAAGGACAGGGTCGTAGCAGCGGTGGCGCCAATGCGACAAGACATTTCCTTAGAGCCTGCCGTGCAGTCCTTTGACGTGCCAGATCTTAGAGACCCGACCATTCGATTCGAACGGCAATTGCTTGAAGTTCTAGTTCAACACCCTTCAGAAGTCGAAGAAAGTAAATTCATGGACCTAGTCTCGGGGGATTTCTTGGCAAGGGTTCACTCCATGATCGCCTCGGCCCTTTCAGCCAATGCTTCACACCGCAAGGATTCGAACTGGCTAGTGAAGCTTTCCGAATCACTTGATCCGGCGCTTCATCAAAGCCTGAGGGAAATTGCGGCTACAGCACTTCCTGCGAGTACACCAGAAGAGCTAAAGAGATACATTGACGGAGTAGTCGTTAGTGGTTTTATTAACCTACTCACCAGACAGAAGCTTTCCTTGCAGGCTGTACTCCGTCAAACCGAGCCAACAGACTCCACCAAGATTGCTGAGATTCAAAAGGAGCTTATGGACATCGAACAGCGAAGAAGGGCTCTACAGGGTGGCTAACAATTTAGTTGCAATCGAGCCAAAGGTGTTTCCGGAATACGCCAGGGCGCTTGAACTTGCTGGAGCAAGTCTTGCACCAATGGGTGCTGAGGTTCGCGGGCTAATTTGGACCGATTACTCTTCACCCGAGGCCCTCGGTAAATTGATCGATGCCAACCCTCAATTGGAATGGGTGCAGCTACCATTTGCGGGAGTCGATGCGTTTGCAGACCTGCTCGACAAAGATGTATTTTTTACCAGCGCCAAGGGTGCCTACAAAGAGCCGGTAGCCGAGCACGCACTTATGCTCGCACTCGCCCTTGGTCGAAAGCTTCCCATTCGGATTAAAGCTTTTAGTTGGGGCAAAAAACAAGCCTTTAGCTTTTATGATTCAAAAGTTTTGCTTATTGGCGCTGGAGGAATCTCGGAGGAGCTGGTAAAACACTTCGCACCGTTTAGGGCAGAGATAACCGTTGTCCGGAACAACCCAGAGTTGCCACTTGCTGGCGCCAAGACCATTGCCGGGCTCGACAAGCTAGAGAGCCTGCTACCCGATGCTGATCTTGTGATTGTTTCTTGTGCGCTTACTGATCAAACTCGAGGGCTTATCAATTACGAGAGGCTCTCACTTTTCAAGCCCACTGCCTATTTGGTCAATGTTGCCAGGGGACCGATTGTTGTTAGCGATGACCTACTAAGAGCCCTGGATGAGGGTCTGTTGGCAGGTGCTGGGTTGGATGTTACCGACCCGGAGCCACTGCCCGATGGACACGCCTTTTTTGGCCGTGACGACCTTATTCTGACGCCTCATACCGCTGACACTAAGGAAATCGTCACTAGGCTATTTGCCACCCGCATTGAGCAAAACGTGAAGGCTTTTCTAGGTAACGGGCAGTGGCTTGGTGAAGTAAATCCAGCCCTGGGCTACTGATATAGCAAAGCCCCCATTTTTGGTAGTGTTGGAGGCTGCGCAAGCATTCCTCGGTAGCTCAATTGGCAGAGCAATCGGCTGTTAACCGATAGGTTCTTGGTTCGAGTCCAAGCCGGGGAGCCAGAGAATTTCTCATCACATCAAACCAATTTTTGGGAGCCTGCTTGATTCGCTGGATACTAGACAACAAATGGATTCCAGAGATTACTCTTTTCGCAACCCTCCTGGCTGTATTTGGCGGAATCAACGCTGTTACCGGCGGAATGGTTTCATTCCTACTTATCGTTCCATTCGCACTAGCTTCGCTGTTTGTCAGAAACTATAGTTACCTAACCGGAGTAATGCTTCTAATTGGAGCCGCCCTACATGTTGGATTATCGGCCGCACCATCCTTTGGAAACTTGGTTCTTGCAGCTGTTGCTTTTGCAGCTGGTGTATTTACGGCTAACCCTTGGCGCGCCATCAGCATACTGGCTGTCAGCGCTACATCATTTTTGATTGTTGCAAGCGCTTCCTACAACCCAAATCTTTCGCTACCGAACTTGGGGATAATCGAATTTACTGACTCGGGAAGACTAGTTTTCTTTATAGCCGGATCGATCTTTGTAGGTAGCCTAATTGGCCTGGCTGCAGTTGGCGGTCGGCTACTACGTGAGCAATATCTTCAGAGGCAATTCCAAGGTAACCGCAAATACTCAAACTCTCAGCAAGATGAAATCTCGCTGGAGCTAGCGGAGCAAGCCAAGCGCTTCGAGATGGCAGGTGACATGAACGAAAGTGCTGTGCAGCACATTTCTTCGGTAATCACTAACGCCGAAGCAGGTTTATACACAGCCAAGTTAGATCCGGCTGCGGGTTTACGGGCCTTGGACAAAGTCCTGCTAAGCGCAAAGGCAGCTCACGCCGAACTTAGAAGGCTTTACGAGACCATTAATCGAGGAAGCATGATCTCCACCGCACCTCCTACCCTGGAGAGCATTCCAGCTCTTGAGCTAGCAATGCGCGAGGCCGGTTACAACATGGCGGTTAGCTACTCGGGCTCACGGGTTAAATTGGATAGCTCAATGGAGCTAGCAATTTACCGGATAGTTTTCGAGGCAATCAAGAACGTTCGCCAGCACAACCCCAAGGGCACAATGGTAACCGTTGAAATTACATGGTTTGAAACAAGCCTTCAGGTAATCATTCGAGACAACGGTGTCGAGGTAGTTAGGAAAAGTGCTGTTGGGCCGAATGGCTTACCAGCTCCCTATGACGCCAATGATGATATCGACAACCTTCTAGAAAAAGTTGTTGGACCCGGAATCACGGCTATGCGTGAGCGAGTCGAGAGCTTTGGTGGATCCTTAGAGGCACAGCGCGCAGTCGGGGTTGGTTTTACGGTGTCGGCTCTTTTCCCGATTCGTCGCCCCAAGCAAGACTGACAAGAACCTAAATGAGCCAATCACTTCGAATTGCACTGATTGATTGGAACGCGAGCGTTCGATCCGCCAGGAGGGCAATCCTTGATGCCACCGAGAATCTTACGGTTGTCTTCGAATCTGATGGCAGCATCGATGGACTAAATCAGATACCTGATTTATTAGTGGATGTCATCGTCATCGATCAACAGCTAGATAGCAAAACTGGAGTCGAGGCCTTCTTGACTCTCAGGCAAAGCTATCCCGAATTGTCAGAGGTTCCCAAGGCAGTTCTTACCACGGTCTATGACATTGCAACCCTACGTGTCCAAGCTCTTGGAGCGGGAATGCACGATGTGGTGAGTATAGATAGCGGACCTGAGGGGCTCATAAAATCTATTTTTTCAGCAGCGTCTGCTGAGCCAGTTATTGACCTGCCGGAACTCGCGAAGTTACTTACCGAAACACCGCCCGTGTCCAAAAACAATTTCGAGTTGAGTCAAGCAGTTATTGCCCTGCCGGTTAGAAAAAGGGGCCTGATCGAAAAACTTGCCGAGGAGTGGCCAAAGATAAGAGCAGGCTCTAAACCGAAGCTAAGTCTCGAGCAGTACCAACCGCTCGCTCTTTCGCTAGGCTTTATTACTTCCAGCGAGCTCATTATCAAGCTCATGCAAAATGGGGTGTTAGATGCCAAGTGAAGCGCAAAGCGTTAAAGCAATCTCATTCGGGGTGGGTTTCGCAACCGGTCTGTATGGCATTTCTTTTGGCGCTCTATCGGTTGCTGCCGGCTTAGATTTTTGGCAAACCATGGCGCTTAGTCTTTTGATGTTTAGCGGGGGTAGTCAGTTTGCATTTGTTGGAGTTATTGCAACCGGTGCGGGAGTAGTTCCGGCAGTTTTGTCATCGTGGCTACTTGGTGTTCGTAACGGCTTCTATGCCATTAGATTGGCCCCAGTGTTGTCGCTTTCTGGGCTCTTGAAACCATTCGGGGCTCAGCTAACCATAGATGAATCTAATGCGGTTTCGCTATCCCAAGAGCCTGATCTTGCAAAACAGCGCCAGGGTTTCTGGCTTACAGGAATAGCAGTATTTGTATTTTGGAACTTGGCAACTGCAGCTGGAGCGCTACTTGGATCTCTCATTGGTAATCCTGCTGATTTCGGTTTGGATGCTGCCGCGGGGGCCGCCTTCTTAGGGCTTATTTGGCCAAGGCTCAGAGAGTCTAAGCTCTTGCTACTTGCAGTAGTTTCTGCCTTCACAGCTGTCTTGCTTTCAGCTTTTCTTCCTGCTGGTATTCCAGTTCTGCTTACAGCAGGTGTCGCTGTTGCTTTCTGGATAATCGAGCTTTTAGGAAAAAGAATATGACGCTTTGGGTAGGGGTACTTTTAGCAAGTGCTCTGGTTTACTCCTGGAAGCTACTTGGTCACCTGGTTCCTGAACGCTTTGTTCAGGACCCGAAGATTCGCTCACTCGCTGCTTTACTTACGGTCGCCATGCTCGCTGGCCTTGTTGGGATTCAAACTTTTGTCTCATCAGACGGTATTGTTTTGGACGCACGGGCGGCTGCCTTGGCGGTTGCAGCAATTCTTTTCTACTTGAGAGTCCCATTTATCTTCGTTGTGATTGCCGCAGCGGCGGTTGCAAGCTTGCTTAGGCTTTGGTTTTAGTCTTCGAGGTGATCTGTTCCAGGTAACCAAGACTGACCCGGTCTATTCCAACCAAGTTCAGCCATGATCTCGAACGCTTCCTTTTTGGATTCCTCAGGGAGCTTGTCGACATAAATGATTCCTTCAAGGTGATCAAACTCATGTTGGAAAATTCTTGCAAACCATCCTTCGGCTTCTATCTTTATGGGTTTTTGCTCTAGATCTACGCCTTCGATGATGGCCCAGTCAGCTCGCTGCAGGGAAAACCTTTCTCCTGGCACTGAAAGGCATCCTTCGCTATGAAGCTCTTCATCGGGGTCTTCTCTTGAAACTGGCCCGATAGTAATTGTCGGGTTAATCACTACGCCTCTTCGAGGGTTGTCCTCATCGTCTGGGTAGTCATAGACAAATACTCGAAGCGCAACACCAACCTGCGGCGCAGCCAACCCAACCCCGGGGGCATTTTCCATGGTCTCGAACATGTCGCGAATTAGGTCGGCCAACTCCTGATCAAAGGCCGTGACCAGCTGTGCCCGCTGGTGCAGCACCTCGTCCCCATATATGCGTATTGGCCTGATCATGGCTCAAATCTAGCCTTTTGTTTTGGCGAATGAGCTCAAATCAGGGCTAGGCTCGAATCTGGGAAATTTTAGGAATACTTGTGGGACCAGAACTTAGATTATTAGCTATTGCGCTTGCCCTATTGGCCGCAGTCGCTCTTGCGTTTGGCGCTCAGTTTCAGAACCAGGCTGTCTCAACTAGTAGAGAAAAGCATGTCCAACCCAAGGTTTCACTGTCTCTCAAAGAATTAGCCAAGCTGCTTGTCAGACCTCGCTGGGTTTCGGGTACCGGTTTGATGATCTTGGGAATGTTTTTGCAACTCGGAGCTTTATCCCTAGCCCCATTAATTGTGGTTCAGCCTATTGGTGCTATAGCTCTAGTTATAACTTCTTTGTTAAATGCTCGCTATACAAAAACCAGGCTCAATAAAGCCACTATTTTAGCCATTGGTCTAAGCACATTTGGAGTTGGCGGTTTTGTGGTTACCGCTTCTCAGGTTGCCGCCCAAGTCGAACTTACCGACGAGAACTTACTTAGGGTGTTACTTCTTTTTGTGATTATCTTGGTGGTTTTCGCTTTGCTGTTTTTCACCGTTGGAAAGAAGGCTCAAGCGCTAACTTTCATTCTTGGGGCTGGGGTGCTTTATGGATTTGTCGCAACTCTTGCCAAGGTGACAATCCAACGCTTGTACCAGATGGACTACGACATCTTGACTCTTATTGCTGTTGTCAGCATGTTAGGGGCCGTCTTGTTAGGAGGCTGGTTCGTCCAAAACGCTTATGCCTCAGGACCCCCGGATCTGGTTATCGCGGGATTGACGGTTGTTGACCCAATCGTGGCAATTGCAATCGCTATTGGCATTCTGGGGGAGGCTCAGCAGGCTACTTTGGGCTCGGGAGCTTTCTTCTCGGGCTTTGGGCTGCTGGCTATATTTGGCGTCTATTTGCTCTCGAAAGTGCACCCGGAACTTAGACGGCACCCCAAAGCCCCCGTCAAGTAAACTTTTTCAAGACACCCCCAATTCAATCTCAGGGATGAAATGACCGAAGCAGCAAAAGATACTAGACGCATGCGCGTGGTGATTGGCTGCGACACCTTCCCGCCAGATATAAATGGCGCTTCCAGGTTTGCGGAGCGGCTAGCTTCAGGTCTGGTTCGGGCTGGACACGAAGTTCATGTCATCGCACCGTCTTACAGCAAAAGGTACGGAACCTTCACTGAGGTTCACGATTCCAGCACAATGACGGTTCACCGTGTCAAAAGCTACAGAGTTGTCCAACATAAAACTTTGAGATATGTCTGGCCTTTTACCTTAAAAGCCAAGACCGATCGAATTCTAAGAGAGCTCAAGCCTGACGCAGTTCACATAAATTCGCACATGATTGTTGGCAGGTACCTGTTGAGATCTGCTAGGCAGCGAGGTATTCGCGTTATCGCAACTAACCACATCATGCCCGAGAACCTGATCAAGTACTCCCTAGTTATTCCGCGCTGGGCAGAAAAAGTTGCCATGAGCCTTGCTTGGAAGGACGCCGGCAGGATTCTTAAAAAAGCTGATGTTGTAACAACCCCAACCAGGAAAGCTGCCAATCTCTTGGAAAGCGCAGCCGGCCTAACCGGGGTGTTGGCCGTGTCCTGTGGCATAGAAGCGTCAAAGTTTGCCAACAACACCCCAACAACAAATACTGAACCTAGAGTTCTGTACCTCGGTCGGCTTGATTCCGAGAAGCACATTCACAACCTAATCAAGGCGATAGCCCTACTCCCTAACTCTCTAAAGGTAAAACTTGAGATTGTCGGTGATGGTGGCGAACGCGAATACCTAGAGCAGCTAGCTAAGGATTTATGTATTGACAAAAACGTGGATTTCCGTGGTCACATCTCTGACGAGGAGCTACCCAAGGTTTATGAACGAGCAACCGTGTTTGCAATGCCATCGATTGCGGAGCTGCAGTCCATTGCAACTATGGAGGCGATGGCCTCTGGCCGCCCTGTGGTTGCCGCTGACGCAATGGCTCTTCCTCACTTGGTTCACGATGGTGACAATGGTTATCTATTTCCTCCAGATGACGTAAAGGCTCTTGCTGACAGGCTACTCAAGGTGTTAACTGCCGATCAGAAAGAGCTAGATCGCCTTTCGGAAAACTCCCTGCACTTGATCCAGTCGCACGATATCGATCGCACCATAAGAATCTTCGAGGGCCTCTACAGTGGTGAAAAGCAGGAGGAGAACGAAACCGCCGACAACCTTGCAACCTACTCACTACCTATCGGAAGTCTAAGTAAGGGTCTTAGTAGATCTATCGCGCTTGCAAGAAGACGATCTGCCAAGCTTCGCGAACAAGCCGAACTCGCAAGCAAGGAACTAATTTCCAGGGCTGAAGACGCCAGGGATGAGGTCAAAGAGCGCCTGGAGGAAGTTCGCGACGAAGTTGCCTTCGCCGCCAAGAAACTAGAGATTCGGGTGCGCAAGGGTGTCAAGAAAGCGGCTGAGAGACTCCGAAGAGAAGAGCTTCCTTAGCCATTCAAGCAGCCACTAACTAAGTGCCAAGCATTAGCAAGACAACGTTAACAAGTGACGCTACTAAAAGTAGATGAAATACCAATTTCGGGGGCTTTGGCTTTAGTGCCAATAAACTCGCCACGGTGGCAAGAACCAGAGTTAGCCCAAAACCAATAACCGCAACTGTTTGGTTCAAATTCTGGCTCTGGGTTACCAGAATTAGTGAAGCCGAGCCAGCGGAGAAGGCAATAACGAGTGCGGAGAATCTTTGTCCAAGAAGATGTGGCAAGGCCTTCACTCCAGTTTGTTTGTCTTCGAGGAGATCGGGTAGTGAATTAGCGAAGTGAGCAGCTACGCCAAAAAGTGCTGCAACTAGAATTACCCAAGCTGGTGGCTGTGATGGTTCTGGACCCGCAAGGGTCACAAATACAGGCAGAATTCCAAACCCGATAATGTACGGAACAACTGAAAAGCCATTTGACTTTAGCCCCAAGTTGTAAACCCAACCGATTACAAGCATTGGAATCATCCACAAGAAAGTTGGTGTCCCTAGTGTCAAAGCCAGCGCTAGCGAGATTATGGCTGAAAACAGAGAAGCTGTTCTCACCATAGGTATTGAGATCATTCCCTGGGCTACGGGTTTGTCAGTTCGATTTACAGCTGAATCTCTTCCAGCATCCAACCAGTCGTTGGAAAGACCAACCGAGAACTGCTGAGCCAGAACTGCTAGACCGACTAGGACGAGCCTTTCTGGTGACAAACCAGTGCTTACTCCAAACAAAACCGCAAAACTTGCAACAGAGAGCGAAGGTAGGGGATGAGTGGATCGGAATATCGCGAATACCTTTTTCCACATCGCTTCACCTACTGTCTCGATTGTCTTGGGACGGAAATAGCTTGTAGCACTAGCATCACATTCGTTTAGAGGGTTCACGGGTAAACTGGCGGGGTGATTTCATTTCATAAGCTGCACACTGCAGCAGGCGAGAGTGAACTGGTCCTGAGGGCTTGGAAATTCAGTGCTTAGCGTCCTGGCGGTAGCCATAGGTCGAATTACCAGATCTCTAATTCGAGTTGTTCGAAGAGGTGGCGGTTCTGCGTTTCCTGGAACCGTAGCCAGCCTAATCGCGCCAAATTTACTCAGGGATGCAATTCGATCAGCTAGACAGGGTTTAGTTGTAGTTTCAGGCAGCTCCGGCAAGAGCTCGACAACTCAAGTACTCGTAGCGTTATTGCGGGCACATGGTTACAAAGTTTTCACAAACCCATCCACTGCAAACATCAAGCAGGGCTTCTACGCTGCAATCCTTCAGTTTGGTGATTATCGCGGGCACATCGACGCGGACTTTGTGGTTTTGGAATGGGATGAGGGTCATGGAGCAGCTCTAGTCGAGTCACTGCGCCCACGCCTTGCGGTGCTAACCAATGTTTACTCCGATCAGCTTGATCGCTTCGTCGATCCAGAGCTGGTAGTTGAGAAATTAAAGAGGATCTACGACCACTCGGATCACGCCATTGTGAACATAAACGATCGAAACCTCACTCAATTCGCAGACAGTACAAAGGTGACTGGTTTCGGACTGTCTTCCGCCATTGAACCTCGACCCACTTATGCCCTCAACTTCGGAGCTAGTCCAGTATTTGAGCCCACAGTTCAAGTAACCGGTGTTGGATCGCAGTTGGTTCAGCTAAGAGTAAGCGAGCGTGAACTAGATTTCAAGACCAAGGCCGATGCGCCTCATCAGGCGTTGAATTTAGCGGCTGCTGTTACTGCGCTTTCAAAATTAATCGAACCTGATTGGGATTTGGTCCAAAGCACCGTTTCGGCGTTGCCTCCGGTATTTGCGCGGGATGAAATCGCAACAATTCGTGGCAAAGATGTAAGGTTTTTGCTTTGTCTGAATCCAACGAGCTTTACGCACAGTCTTAGTGAGATTTCTGATCAGACTAGCCCGCTGATGATTATGGCGGGATCAGATATCCACGATCCAAGTTGGCTATGGACGGTGGATTTCTCAAAGCTGAAGCGGGTCGCTGTTGTGGGCGGTAAGAACGCTAACGATTTAGCTCTGAGGCTTATTTACCAGGGCGTACAAGTAGACAAGATAATTATGGAAGCCGATAAGGCAGCGGATGAGTTTTTGGAGCTTACTGGCCCGAGCCCAACGGTATTATTCTCGGCTGACGCCATGAGGCGCACGAGAAGACATCTGGGGTTGGCGAAATGATTAAGTTAGCAACCTTTATGCCCGAATACTTCAACAACAACGGAGACCAGGGCAACATCGAGGTGTTGGCAAAACAGCTTGAGTGGCGGGGTATCCAGCACTCCATGACATCGACAGAATTTGCCGACTCGGACTTTTTGTTGGTTGGAGATGGCTCTAGGGCTGTCATGCGGGAGTTCGAATCTGCACTTGCAGAAATCACAGAGCTTTTGCAGGAGCGTCTAATGAGCGGAAAGGCAACTCTGCTAGTTGGCTCCTCACATGAGTACTTCTGCTCGAAGTTGTCTGCGCTACCAAAGTTGAAAACGCTTTCTAGGGTTAGCGAGTTTAGAGAGGTTACTTCTGGGGGTCACAAAGCTTTTGGGTACAGAAATAGCGACAAGGACATCGATCTATTTATTGAAAAGGCTTTCATCTCGACAACTCTATTTGGACCGCTCCTTGCTAAGAATAAAAATATTTTGGACCTGGTTCTATCGTCCATGGGGGTGAGTGTTCAGCTTCCTGAAGAGCATCAGTCTAAATTGGACGCTGTTTTGCAGGCTATACGCTCTCAGGCCTTAGCGGGCTAGCGGTTTATATCGTCTAGTCTTAGTAATTGCGAGGGGAGTTAGCTCAGCTGGTTAGAGCAGCGGACTCATAATCCGTCGGTCACGGGTTCAAGTCCCGTACTCCCCACCGTTTTCTTAGCTTAGAAATTCTTGCTTGGGTAGAATTGGAAACTATGAGCTATCCGTCTAGAAGATTCATTCGCAAGCGCACCAAGCTCATGAAAGTTACGGGTGTAACTGGAGAAGTGCTTGTCACTGCAGGTGCCCTAATGGGTCTGTTTCTTGCCTGGCACTTGGTCTTGAACGACACTATTCAAGGGGATCGACAAAATCAATCGGCTACTGCCCTATCCGAGCAGTGGCAGTACCCAGAATCATCAAGTGAAGATCAGGAAACTTCCACTCCCGCCGTTAAACCAAGTAATGATGAACCACCCGTAACACTTTCACCTGCTGAGGGTGAGGCTTTTGCGCTACTCTACGTGCCAAGGTTTGGCGCGGACTATGTTCGAACAATTGCCGAGGGTGTCGATGTTGATACCGTTCTGAACAGCCGAGTTCTGGGCGTCGGCAGATACTTAGAATCTGACCAGCTGGGAAGCTATGGAAACTTTGCCCTAGCCGCGCATCGCACAACATTTGGTGCACCTTTCGGTGATATAGGAGAGCTTCGGATCGGGGACCAGATCTATGTTGAGGTGCCGGAGGGTTGGCACGCTTATGAGTTCAGAAACCTTGAGTATGTATGGGAAACCGAAGTGGATGTTCTGAATTCATTTCCAAAGATGAACGAAGAGGTTCCTGGTACAAGAGTCATCACCCTTACTAGCTGTCATCCCAAGTTCACAGTCTCTGAACGTGTCATTGCATACGGTCTATACAGCGGTTGGTATCCCAGAGAAGGCGGAGCACCAAGCGAGTTAGCGGAACTATTGGAGGGTGATTCTTGATGTATTCAGCATTGTGGAGATTCTTACCCGGGGGACTTGCCCTAAAGCTAATCCAGCTGGCAATCATTTTGGTGATTGTGGTGCTTGTGCTCTTTGAATGGGTATTTCCTTGGGTTGCTCAGACTTTCTTGTCCGAGCAGTCAACGGTTGAATGAGTAAGTTCAAGGTCTAGTTCTGCTGGTTGGTTTCTAGGCTTGCCTTCACAACATCACCTATCAAGCATCCAGAAGCCAGTTCTTCGGCAACTGTTGTGGTGAGCCAGGTGTTGGAGAACTGGGCTATAAGGCACTCTCCCTTGAAAGCTACCGCCAAGCTAATCGAGTCAACCGAAACTCCAATCTTGCTCTCAACTGCGGTGTGCCTAATGGATTCGATACTAAAGCCGGTTTCCCCAAGCAACTTAATACTTTCAGCTAGATCGTGATTGGGCTTTCCAGCGCCAGATTCTTTCATGACACTCTCGAAGACCGGCAAGTTGCTAGAAGCGGATCCGGTTGGGTAAAAAAAGAACTCGGAAGACTCGGAAGTTTCTGTCTCGGAAACAGGCTCGGAGGTTGTGCAGCCGGTAATTAATCCGCCCAGTACCAGAGCTATTACTGCTACTTTTTGAGCCTGTTTGTTTCGCACTCTATCTAGACCACCGAAGCGGCGTTTGACTTTTCCCTGAAGTAACAGGATGCGCAAAGAGACTCATAGGTCACTTCTTCGCCATCTATTGCCACCTGGTCACCGTCAAAGACAAAGCTGTCATTAATCTTTCTGGCGTTGAACATCGCTTTCTTGCCGCAGCGACAGATTGTCTTTAGCTCTTCGAGGCTGTGAGCTATTTCGAGTAGTCGAAGTGAGCCGGGGAAGCCGTTAGTGAGAAAGTCTGTGCGAATGCCATAAGCCAGAACTGGCACATCATCCAAAACTGCAATTTCTAGAGCTTGATCAACTTGCTCCCGGGTCAGAAACTGGGACTCATCCAGCAGCAGGCAGGCAACTCTCTTGCCGGTCTTTTCGCGATGCAGAGAGGATCTTTTTTGAAATTCTTTTCTAAGATTTAGCTCTGGAGTTACCAGGAAATCTACCTTGCGATCAACTCCAAGCCTGGACAGGATTGCCATGTCTCCCTTGGTGTCTACCGCTGGCTTGGCAAGCAATACAGCTTGGCCACGTTCTTCGTAGTTATAGGCAGCCTGAAGTAGTGCGGTTGATTTACCCGAATTCATCGCACCGTGGCGGAAATATAGCTTGCTCATACATCTGCAATTTTAGCTGCTTGTTTTGACTTGTTCCGCAGCTAGGTCTAGCCTTGGAGAACCACCAAATAAAGGTCGTAGGGGAAGACGTACCTAGGTTTGGAGGTGAAAGTATGTCTAAAGGGCTCGTGTTTATTCACCAAGCGCCCATTGCTTTGCTTGCTCACATCGAGTGGACTATCTCGGGTGTCTGCGGAGCTCCAACAACCATTAGCTGGCAAGTTTTGCCTGCTCCAAAGCAGGGTCAACGCGCTCTTGCCCTCTGGGAGGGCCCAGAGGGCTCTGGGGCGGTTCTTGCCACCTCGTTCATGAATCTCAAGCAACTTGCCTTTGAGGTTATCGAGCAGGATTCGCCAGAGACACCAGGTTATCGCTGGAGCTACACACCAACTCTTGGAATGTTCTCATCTGCTACTGATGAGGCAGGAAACATCCTCGTGAGTGAAAACCAGTTGCGATTTATTGTTGAAAGCTGTGGGTCGAATGGGCTCAAGCTGCAAGCTGAGCTTCGGAGAGTTTTAGGTCAGGCTTTTGATGACGAACTTGAAAGCTATCGAGAGCTATTCGACGGACCGGAAAGCAACAACAGCGTTGTGACCGCCGAAGCCGAAAGAGTTAGTTATAGCCAGAATGTTCGACCCCTCTAGCTTTCTTGGAGACACAACTACGTCCAGTTTGATTTCTGGATCTTGATTCTCAAGATTGATTGTCGGCGGTGCAGTTTTTTCGTGCAGCGCTAGTACTGTAAAAATCGCTTCAATCGCTCCAGCTCCTCCAAGAAGGTGACCGGTGGAGGCCTTGGTTGCCGATACCGGGATGCCAGCTAACTTCTCTCCAAAGACTCTCTTTAGTGCTTGATACTCTGCGATGTCACCCACCGGTGTGCTGGTAGCGTGTGCGTTGATGTGAGCAACATCGTCTATTGAGCTGCCCGATTGCTCCAGAGCGCCAAGCATGGCCCTGGCTGCCGCAGTTCCTTCAGGATCAGGAGCAGTGATGTGATGGGCATCGGAAGTTACAGAAGCTCCGACCACCTCTGCATAAATTTTTGCCCCGCGGGCTTTGGCGTGTTCTTCGCTTTCCAAAACGAGTGTTCCGGCACCCTCACCCATTACGAAACCATCGCGAGCGGTGTCATAAGGCCTAGAGGCACCAGCTGGATCATCGTTGCGCTTTGATAGCGCGTGCATGGCTGCAAAAGATGCAATTGGAAGTGGGTGGATGGCGGCTTCCGCGCCACCGGCAACGACAATGTCGACTTCACCGTTTCGGATTCTGTTGAAAGCGTTGGCGATGGCCTCAGTTCCAGAAGCACACGCCGAAACAGCAGTTCGAACCCCAGCTCTTGCGTGTAGCTCCATTCCGATTGCAGCTGCTGGGCCATTGGCCATAAGCATTGGCACGGTCATCGGTAGCACTCGCCTCGGACCGCGCTCCTTCAGTGTGTCGTAGGCATCAAGCAGGGTCCAAATTCCGCCAATACCTGTTGCGTATTCGACCGCCAAGCGTTCAGGTGCAACTTCTGGGGAGCCGGCATCGAGCCAGGCCTCACGAGCTGAAACCAAGGCGAACTGGCTAGATGGATCCAACCTTTTGGCTTCTTGCGGGGTCAGCATCTCCTTGGCAGGAACTTTGGCTTGACCGGCGAAGGTAACGGGAAGCTCATACTGGGCAACCCAGTCCTGCGAGAGGGTTGTTATTCCAGATTCGCCCGCAAGCAATGCTTGCCAGGTTGATTTGCTGTCGCCACCGAGTGGCGTAGTTGCGCCAATACCAGTGACAACAACTTTGTGGACCAAGGTTTTAGCCTTGCGCCTTTGTGATGTAGTTCACAGCGTCACCAACGGTAAGAAGGTTCTTTACCTCGTCGTCTGGAATCTTTACATCAAACTTGTCTTCTGCGTTTACGACGATGGTCATCATCGAGATTGAGTCAATGTCTAGATCGTCAGTAAATGACTTGTCTAGCTGTACCGCATCGGTAGCGATACCGGTTTCGTCGTGAACGATCTCTGCTAGTCCGCTAAGTACTTCTGCTGCAGAAAGTGCCATTTTTTTATCTCCTAGTTGTTTAATTGACCGATTGTAAGTTTAGGGCACAACCACTACTTGAGCCCCGTAGGCCAAACCAGCCCCAAAGCCAATTTGTAGCGCTAGATCACCAGATTTTATCCGGCCCTCTGCCATAAGTGCGTGCATAGCTAGTGGAATGCTGGCAGCTGAGGTGTTACCCGTTGTGACGATGTCTCTCGCAACAACCACCGACTCAGGTAGAGCCAACTGCTTCGCCATTTCGTCAATAATTCGTTCGTTGGCCTGGTGAGTTACCAGAGCGGCTAACTCTTCCGTTTTAACTCCTGCAACCTCAAGAGCTTGCTTTGCTACTTTTACCATTTCCCAAACTGCCCAGCGGAAGACGCTCTGTCCTTCTTGAACAAGGGTTGGCCAGCTTCCGGTGCCATCGCGGAAATCAAGTAGCGACCCGGTCATCCCAACCGCTTCCCATTTAGATCCATCTGAGCCCCAAACGCTTTTAGATATTCCAGGGGAGTCAGATGGACCAACAATGGCAGCTCCTGCTCCATCGCCTAGCAAGAATGAAATTGATCTATCGGTTGGATCTACGAAATCGCTTAGCTTCTCGCCACCAACAACCAGAACATACTTCGCTGTTCCAGATCGAACTAGCGAGTCTGCTTGAGCAATCCCATAACAGTAACCAGCGCAAGCAGCTGAAATATCAAAAGCAGGTGCTGGGTTAGCTCCAACAAGTTCTGCCAGCAGCGATGCGGCTGAAGGAGTTTGATAGGGATGAGTGATGGTGGAAAAGATTACGGCTTCAATCTCGGATGGTTTGATGCCAGCTTTCTGAATTGCCTCATTGCTTGCCTCGACAGCCATGTCCATTAGGGATCTGTCTTGGCTAGCGCGCATTCTGGTCACGATTCCGGTGCGTTGTCTGATCCATTCATCAGATGAGTTGATTGGTCCAGCTATGTCATCGTTAGTAACGGTCAGGTCTCCTCGTGAAGCCCCGAGAGAGTAAATCTTGGAGAAGGCAATAGTTTCTGCTTGATTGAGCTTCGCCATCAGTTAGCTTGCTCCCGGACAAATGAGACGGCCTTTTCAATATCTTCCGGTGACTTCAGTGCCAGGGTTGCTACTCCGGGCATAGCTCGCTTCGCGATTCCAGTAAGGGTGCCACCTGGCAAAAGCTCGATAACAGCGCTCACGCCATCAGAGAACATCGAATCCATGGTCTTGTCCCAGCGCACCGGTTTAGATACTTGATTAATTAGCAAATCCAAAAACTTATCTCCACTGTCAACTCTTGATCCATCGCTATTGGACCAAAGTAGCAGTTTAGGATTTTCAGTTCTGATAGAACTAGCCAAAGAACTAAGCGCAACTTTGGCTGTTTCCATAAATGACGTGTGAAAAGCACCTGCTACAGCCAATCCGACCACCCTTGTTCCGGCTGGGGGAGAAGATATCAGGTCTTGAATCTTGGAGGAAGATCCAGCTGCAACGATCTGCCCTTTGCCGTTGTAGTTGGCCGAGAATAGGCCCAAGTTGGAAAGGTGTTCGAGAACAATGTCTTGCTCACCGCCAACTACCGCTGCCATGGAACTTGCTTCAAGCGAAGCAGCCATAGCCATCTGCTCTCCTCTTGCCTTTACAAACTTCAGCGCAGCTTCGTCATCTAAAACTCCCGCAATGTTTGCGGCTGCAATTTCACCAACCGAATGACCTGCGACACCTTCAAATAATGATTCATCTTGCAATGCACCAATCAAAGCAGCATGAGACGCCATCGACGCGGCAACAATTAGTGGTTGCGCTATTTTTGTGTCTTTGATTTGATCAGCGTCGGCTTCGGTTCCAAAGTGAACTAAGTCCATTTCAAGAATTGCTGAATACTTTTCTATTTCCGTTTTGAACGATTCAAGCTCCAACCAGGGAGCCAAAAAGCCGGGCGTTTGGGCCCCTTGACCGGGACAAGTAAGGGCAATCAAGATTCTCTCGATCTCATGGTTGGCTCAGGCTCGTTCATTTTTCCAAGCAGGGTTGCAACCTGAAGGACAAATGACTCCCTGGCCCCGGTCGCGTCCCAACCAATTAGCTCAGAGATCTTCTTTAGGCGGTAGCGAACGGTGTTGCTATGAACAAACATCTCCCTAGCAGTTAACTCAAGTGACCGACCTGTTTCTAGGTAAGTTACGAGCGTATCTAGCAAATCCGGAGAGTTTTTTCTAAGCGGCTGGTAGATCTTGTTGATCAAGGTTGTTTTCGCCAACATGTCGCCAGCGAGTGCTCGCTCAGCGAGTAGATCATCTGCTGAGGTGGGTCTTGGGGCCTTGTTCCAAGCCCCAACCACAGAGAAGCCAGAAAGAGCTGAACGGGCTGACTTGTGGGCATCAGTTATTGATGGAACCTCGGAACCCACCACTATCGGCCCGTTAGTAAAGCTATCCGCTAATCCACGGCAGAGCGCAAGAAGCGTTGCGGTTTTTGCAGGGTCCAGATTCTCCTCTGGTACTTGTCCAACCACAACAATCAGTCGATCGCCGTGAATGCCAACCAGGACATCTGCGCCATTCCTTCGTGCTTCTCGTCGTAAAGTGTCGACGTCGGTGCTCTGATCCGAGCCACCAATCATTACTGCAACCGCGCCACGTGCTCGCCAGCCAAGAGCGGAAACTCTGGAAGAAAGTTCTTCTTCATTCTCACCACTTAGAATGCTGTCTACTACCAGCGCTTCTAGCCTGGCATCCCAAAGACCTCGGGCCTCCGCTGCCTTGGCGTAAACATCAGCCGCACTAAAAGCTATCTCTCTGGAGTAAAGCAGTACTGCTTCGCGAAGCTCGCTGTGTTCTTGGACTACCCGGTCTTCAACGACTTGAACGACAACGCGAATAAGTTGCAAGGTTTCTTGCAAGGATATCGAGCGAAGCAGTTCTCGTGGTGCAGTTGAGAAAACATCGGCCGCAACCCAAGGCTGCGAAGTTGGATCTTCGTACCAAGAAAGAAACGAGGTGATGCCTGCTTGGGCAACTAGTCCAACTGCCGATCTTCTAGCAGCGGGCATCTTGGCGTACCAGGGGAGTGTCTTATCAAGGCGAGCTAATGTGGTGGTTGCTAGTTCTCCAGCGATGGATTGCAACCACTCCAGGGTCTCGTCCTTAGGCTTCGCCACCGGCAGTTCCGCTTGTTCCTGCGTTTACGTTGTGTAGCTGGTAGCGATCGATAGCCAGTTGTAATACTGAATGATCTAGCTCGCCACGAGCTACCAGTTGCTGCAGCGACCTAACCACGATGGATGGACCATCGATCTTGAATTCACGTCTCGCAGCAGGTCTGGTATCTGAGAATCCAAAACCATCAGCTCCCAAAGTGGCATAGTCGCCTGGAACCCAAGCGCGAATCTGGTCTGGAACCGCGTGCATGTAGTCACTCACTCCAATAAATGGCCCAGAGGCATTCTGTAGCTTCTTAGTTAAGTACGCTGGCTCAACTTCGTTGTTTGGGTATAGGAACTTCTCGCGGTCTTTGTTCAGACCATCACGACGGAGCTCGGTCCAGCTAGTTACCGACCAGATATCAGCGGACACGCCCCAGTCCTTAGCTAGCAGCTCCTGAGCCTCGTAGGCCCAAGGGAGGGCTACTCCAGAAGCAAGAATCTGCACTTTGCGCCCCGGCGCCTGGTTTTCGCTCACGCGGTGAATACCGCGCAAAATTCCATCGACATCCACGTTTTCTGGCTCGGCTGGTTGAACGTATGGCTCGTTATAAACAGTTAGGTAGTAAATCACGTTTGGGTCTTTGTGATTTTCGCCATACATGCGCTCCAGTCCTGCTTGCATGATGTGACCAATTTCATATCCGTAGGCCGGGTCGTAGCTAATCACCGCGGTGTTGGTTGATGCCAGTAGCGGAGAGTGACCATCGGCGTGCTGTAAACCTTCTCCGGTTAGAGTGGTGCGACCTGCGGTCGCGCCAATCATAAACCCTCTAGTCATTTGATCAGTGGCGGCCCAAATTGCATCGGCAGTGCGCTGGAAACCAAACATCGAATAGAAAACATAGATTGGAATCATCGGCTGACCCTGAGTTGCGTAACTAGAGCCAACTGCGGTGAAGGCAGCTACCGATCCCGCTTCGTTAATTCCGGTGTGTAGGATCTGTCCAGTCTCTGACTCTTTATAGTTCAGTAATAGATCGCGGTCAACCGATAGGTAATGCATCCCAGCAGGGTTGTAAATCTTGGCGGTAGGGAAGAATGCATCCATTCCAAAAGTTCTAGCTTCGTCAGGAATGATTGGAACAATTCTTGGTCCAAGTTCGGTTGAACGAAGTAGATCCTTGAGGAGTCTTACGAACGCCATGGTGGTGGCAACTTCTTGAGTTCCCGATCCCGCTTTGGCAATGTCGTAGGTTTTGTTTTCGGGAAGAGCAAAGCTCACATACTTGCTTCTTCTTTCCGGAAGGTAGCCACCTAATTCGCGACGACGCTCATGCATGTACTGGATCTCTGGAGTTGAATCGCTTGGCTTGTAATACGGAGGCTGGTATGGATCGCGCTCTAGCTCAGCGTCGGAGATTGGAATGTGAGTCTCATCTCGGAACTGCTTTAGATCTGCCAGGGTGAGTTTTTTCATCTGGTGAGTTGCGTTTCGACCCTCGAAGGTCTTTCCGAGGGTATAACCCTTGATGGTTTTAGCAATAATTACCGTCGGCTGACCCTTGTGTTCGGTGGCGGACTTGTAGGCAGCGTAGATCTTCTTGTAGTCGTGGCCACCTCGTCTTAGCCCCCAGAGCTGATCGTCGGTCATCGACTCGACCATCTTGGCGGTTCTTGGGTCGCGACCGAAGAAGTTCTCTCTTACGAAAGCTCCTGACTCGGTTTTGTAGGTTTGGTAGTCACCATCGGGGGTTCTGTTCATTAAATCTACAAGTGCGCCTTCGGCGTCTGAGCTTAGAAGAGGATCCCACTCACGACCCCAGATGACCTTGATTACGTTCCAGCCGGCGCCTCTGAAGAAGGATTCCAGCTCTTGAATGATCTTGCCGTTACCTCTAACCGGACCATCAAGTCGTTGCAAGTTGGCGTTTACAACAAAAGTTAGGTTATCTAGTCCGTCGTTGGCGGCAAGTTGCAACGCTCCGCGGCTTTCGACTTCATCGAGCTCGCCATCTCCCAGAAACGCCCAAACGTGCTGGGCGGAGGTGTCGCGGAAGTTTCGGTTGTGTAGGTAACGATTGAACTGCGCTTGGTAAATCGCATTGATAGGACCAAGTCCCATCGAAACCGTTGGGAATTGCCAGAACTCTGGCATTAGACGCGGGTGAGGGTATGAAGAGAGCCCTCCGCCTGGATGTGATTTTTCTTGACGGAAACCATTTAGCTGGTTTTCAGAAAGCCTGCCTTCCAAAAATGCCCTCGCGTAGGGACCTGGGGAGGCATGACCTTGAACAAATATCTGATCTCCACCTGATGGATGATCTTGACCCTTGAAGAAGTGATTGAAACCGACTTCATATAAAGAAGCAGAGGAAGCAAAAGTAGAGATGTGTCCACCGACCGCAATGCCGGGCCGCTGAGCTCGATGCACGAGCATCGCTGCGTTCCAACGCATCCACGAACGATAGGTTCTTTCAATCTTTTCATCACCAGGGAAAACCGGTTCGTCTTCTGGAGAAATTGTGTTTATGTAATCGGTAGTTGGAACCAGCGGGACGTTTAGCTGAAGTTCGTGTGAGCGCCTCAGTAGGTTGAGCATTAGCTCTCTGGCGCGACCGCGACCGCGGCTGGCTGAGGCTTGAGAAAGAGATTCCAGCCACTCTGAGGTCTCTTGAGGATCCATGTCTGGATTGGAAACCGCATAGGCGTCATTGTTGTTAATAGACAATGAAATCCTTTCTAAAGAGAGTCTTCGCACAAGTTTTTTGACAGCGAACCATTTAGGGTTCTGGGTAGAACCAAATAAGAGTTTACCTACAGAAATTGGGGTCATTTGAACCCAATATTTGGCTCTACTATTGAACCAGTCAAAAAAACCAAGGAGATGCAATGGCTGCAGAAGTAGGCGAAAAGGCCCCAGATTTTGAGCTAAACAACCAGCACGGGGAGCCAGTGAAGCTGTCCTCTTATATCGGCAAAAAGCCGGTGGTGCTAGTTTTCTATCCACTCTCTTTCTCGGGTACCTGTACTGGAGAGCTTTGCGAGCTTCGAGACAATACTTCTATGTTTGAGACAGCTGATGTTGAACTACTAGCCATTTCAGTGGACTCTAAATACACCCAGAAGATCTTTGCTGACCAGGAAGGCTACAAATTCCAGGTCTTGGCCGACTTCTGGCCGCACGGCGGCGTAGCCAAGCAATACGGGGTCTTCATGGAAGAAGCTGGCATTGCCAAGCGCGGCACCTTCTTGATTGATAAAGAAGGCGTGATTCAGTCCAAGCTTGTAAACGGCCCGGGTGAAGCCAGGGACCTAGCAAGCTACAAAGAGGCACTAGCGGCTTTGTAGTAGAGTTTTGTAGTTGCCTTATGGCGCATGTTTGAGGGCCTTTAGCTCAGTTGGTAGAGCGCCACGTTTACACCGTGGATGTCATCGGTTCGAGCCCGGTAGGGCCCACAGATAGCGACCCAGGATAGCCCGGCGTTAGGATTTGGTCATGGAATCTCCAACACCACCAACTCCTCGCTCGATGTCAGATGACGAGCTAAACGCCGAGGTCATGAGATTACAGTCTCAACCGGATGGCCTAATGGCTGCTATGGCTCTTATCGAAGCCCAAAATCTATTGAGGCAGCAAGATTCCTTCGCTTACTCGCAGTGGCAACTGCAAGCGCAAATGCAAGCCGCCTCTGCTCCCGCTGATCTTCGCGAGCCGGAGCCTCAAGCCGCTGAACCGGATCCAATTATTGCCCCCGCCGCCCCACCGGTAGTTAACCCAGTGGCAGTCGCGCCAGCTGTTTCCCCAGTGCCGGCGATAGCGCAAGAGGCCAGTGTCGATGAAATCGTTGCGGCTCTAAACAGGAACTATGTCAATGCTGGAACCAACGAAGACAATTTTGAAAACGAAGTTTCCGCTCCATTGTCGCCACCAGTGCCAGCCTTAGCACCTGCAAGCAAACAAATCAGTTTCGATCAGCTAATTTCCGGTGAAGAAGAATCACTAGCCGACGTGTCACCCAATCCAACAGAAACTCCTGTTCAGACGGAGCTCGCTGAGGATGAAGACGAAAATCAGGTTATTGGGGTAAGTAGAACTAGAAAAGCCGCCGCACTCAGTTGGTCATGGATCTCGATAGCTTCTTCGCCTCTAGTTTTGGTATTAGCTGCTTTCCTTAAGGAATCTGGCGCGTCTTTGGCGCAGTCACTTGTTGTGATTGCTGGGCTCATTGTCATGACAGCTGTTCTGGCTGGAATTGGATCTGTTGCTGCTAAGCGCGGCTCCAGCCCAATAGCAGTGGTATCTAGAGCTGCATTTGGAGTTTGGGGTAACGTCTTCCCGGCAATTGCCATGTTGCTTGTAAAAGTTATTTGGTCAATTGCACTACTTATCTTTGGTGCGAGAATTATGTCTCCGCTGATGTCTATACAGCCTTGGTTTACAGCTATTAGTGCGCAGTTTGTATTTCCGGCTGAATTCACGGCATTGATGCTAACTGCGATTCCGATGGTTCTAATTGCTTCATTGATTGCCGGTTTCGGTGGTATTGCCATGCTTCGAGCTCAGCAGTTGGCCGGAGCCTTCTCGTTAGTTGGAATTGTTGGAATTGGTTACTTTGTCCTCTCTGCCAACTCGATACTGGACTTGCAGCAGGGTGAATTACTGGGCGCACCTTCACTTATAGATCTAGCGATTTTCTGTTTTGTGCTGTTCGGCTTCACCGTTTTCTCGCAAAGCGGTGACTTTGCCAGGAAGCTGCCGGTCGAGACTCCTGGTGCGAAGGTGTTCTTCCTTTCTTTTGTGTCAACGCTGTTTATTCCTCTTGCGGTTGGAGTGATGGGAGTGTTGTGGATCTTCATGGCGGAAGAAAGCTTTGGGCTGCTGCTAACCGACCAATTGATTCCAACAATGGCTGCCGCAGCTCCTATTTGGGTCTTTATTGGCTTGGTAGTTGCGGTTGGGCTTTCCGTGCTGCAGCTTTTGGCAAACTCGGTCTATTCACTGGCTGGTGCTCTAGCTTCAACCGGGGCAAAACTTCCGGGTGCGGTCGCTGTTTTGTTGCTTTCCATACTCTTGCTCGCCGGAACCTTGGTTTCCAGCGTGCTGCTGGCAACCTCATCCGCGTTGGCTCTACTAGTTGAATTGCTAATCCTAGTTTCGGTGGTCGCTGCCTCATACACCGGAATCGTGGTTGCCGACGCCTTGATACGCTCACGTGATTACCACGAGGTTTCGCTGACTCGGGACTACGGTTTCTACGGTCGATTCAACTTTGTTAACTTGATCGGTTTCATTTTGGCTATAGCGCTTGGTTTTGGTTATCTGAATGGAGCAGGAATACTTTCTTTCTGGGCTGGCTATTTGGGCGATTTCACCCCAGCTATCTTCGATGTCGCTGGTTCCAACATTGGAATTGCAATGGCCTTCGGTCTTGCTATCTTGTTTCCGGTTCTGTTTGGAATTCCACGAATTAGAAAACAGGAAATTAAGCTCGCGGAGTTGGATGAGCGCCGAGAGGAACTCAAGGAATACCTAGACACGGCTAACTAGTCATATGACAGTAAAGCTATCTGACCTTCTTTCGGTATTCGAAACCCTCTGGCCGCAATCCGGTGCAGACGAATGGGATCAAGTAGGGCTTGCTTGTGGGTCTGCAGACCAGCAAGTCAGTAAAGTTCTTTTCTGTGTAGACCCAACACTGGCTGTTTTGCAAGAAGCTAAAGCCAAGCAGTGCCAACTAATTGTTTCTCACCACCCCCTCCTTCTAGAGGGCGTGCACACTGTCGCTGAAGGCGAGCTAAAAGGCGACATCCTGTCTTATGCCATTACCAATTCAATTGCTCTGTTCTCCGCACACACCAATGCCGACATTGTCGCCGGCGGAGTATCTGATGTCTTGGCGAGCAAGATTGGTATCAAGACTTGCGTTCCGCTAGTTGCCACCTCAAATGATGCAGGCCACGGCAGAATTGGCACTCTAGACCAACCATTAAAAGTGCGAGAACTCGCCCAAAGAATTAGTGATTTTTTGCCTGCCACCCACGCTCCTATTCGAGTAGCTGGAGACACTAATGAGAAAGTTTCTAGAGTTGCCGTGGTTGGTGGCTCAGGAGCTAGCTTTCTTCCAGATGCGATTAAAGCAGGTGCAGAGTGTTTTGTGACAAGCGATCTAAAACATCACGTGAGCTTAGATGCAGTAAGTGACAAGACTCTTTCTATCTGCCTAATTGACATCTCCCACTTCGCGGCAGAAAGCCTCTGGCTCGCTCCGGCTGCGGCGCAACTTAACAAGCTTGTGGCTGGTGTGGATTTTGTGGTTAGTGAAATAACTACAGACCCATGGTCGCTAACTATTCCAGGGAAGCTCTAATGATCGCGAGCCTAACTGATCAAAAACAGCTGCTGGCCATCGCGGCTCACGATGTCGAGCTTGCAAAAATTTCAAATTCCCGAAAGCAAGCCCAGGCAGAAGCTGCGCTTGAGGCCGCTTCGGCTGAAACTTTGCGGCTGTCCGATTCTCTGATTGATGCCAGAAATGCCGTTGGTGATCTTGAGATGGAGCTAGCAAGAGCTGAGGCTGATCTTGAGCTAGTCGCTAATCGGATCGCTAAGGATAAGCAGTTACTAACTTCGACTAGTTCATCCAAAGACGCACAGGGAATTGAGCACGAACTGGCCACTTTAGGTACCAGGAAAAGTGAGCTCGAAGATGCTCAGCTACAGATCATGGAACTTTTGGAGGGCGCTCAGCAAGTTCATGAAAATCTAAAGCAAGAAAAACACTTGGCCGACGCAAACCTGGCAGCGTTGCAGGAGAAAATCTCCTCTGAGCTGGCGGATCTTGGATCTTTGGCCGAGACAGTTCACACCGAGCGCAATAGTGCTGTTTCTAGCATCGATCAAGAGCTTGCAGCTGCTTACGAGAGAAAATACAGTCGCGGAGTCGCAGTTGGAAGATTGACCGGCAGAGATTGTGGAGCTTGCAGGCTCTCCATTACGGCAACAAGCTTTGAGGAGCTCATGGCGCTGCCAGCTGAAGAACTAGCCGAATGTCCAAACTGCCAAGCCTTCCTGGTGCGCACATGAAACTAATTATTGAAGCCGACGGTGGTTCAAGGGGTAATCCTGGAATGAGCGGAGCTGGAGCGGTCGTTATCGACGCGGCAACTGGCAACATTGTTCGAGAGATATCGCAGGCCGTAGGAATAGCAACCAACAACGTTGCTGAGTATTCAGCGCTGATCTTTGCTCTTGAGGCAGCTTTCGAGATTGATCCTGCTGCAGAAATTGTGGTTCGGATGGACTCCAAACTTGTTGTCGAGCAGATGAGCGGTCGCTGGAAGATCAAACATCCAGACATGCTTTCCTTAGGGGCAAGAGTTCAGCAGCTCATTGCAGGAAAAGATGTTGAGTTTGTATGGATTCCGAGAGAGCAGAATGTTTTGGCCGACGCACTTGCCAATAAGGCTATGGATGGTGAACCAGCCCCAACTGCTGCCGCGGGCGAGTTCAATCACGTTGCACCCTCATCGATTCGCGCACCACAATCTTCGGTATCTCAGGCCACGACTTTAATAATGGTCAGACACGGTAGGACTGCACTAACTGAAGGTCGAAAGATCTCTGGGGGAGACGGGGAGAACCCAGACCTTTCGGATCTTGGAAACAAAGACGCTATTGAGGTTGCAATTGAGCTAGCTAGGGTTGGAAGTTCGGGAGCGTTTAGCTTTCTAGAAAAGCCAGCTGCAGTTATTCATTCGCCCATTAAGCGCGCTACCCAAACCGCTACCAAGATTGCTCAGAAGTTAGGCGCTGAGCAAGTTGAGCTCGCTGACCTTAGGGAAATTGGCTTTGGTGATTGGGATGGATTAACCAACGAAGAGTTGTTCGTAGGTCACGAGGAGCACTATCAGCGCTGGCGCGGGTCTTACGAGGTTGCCCCACCGAACGGGGAATCACTAAAGGATTTTGATGTTCGGGTGAATCGAAGCCTAGATTTCATACTTGAGAATTTTGCTGGCAAGACGGTAGTGGTGGTTGCACACGTGATGCCAATTAGGGGGCTGCTTCGAATTGCAAACGATGCCTCGGTTGCTGGCTTTTGGCGGGTAGATCTTGGCCCTGCTTCGATTTCGATTGCACGATTCTGGGGCCGTGAGGGCGCCGAGGTAGTCTGCGTGAATTCAACTTCGCATTTATCTTCTTGACCACGCTGGCTAGACTTGTCACTGGATGGGTCGGCAAGACGGTCGCGGCAGTTTACTGACGAGGAACGTCCGGGCTCCAAAGAGCAAAATGGTGGGTAACGCCCACCCGGGGTAACCCGAGAGATAGTGCAACAGAAAGCAAACCGCCGAGCAATCGGTAAGGGTGAAACGGTGGTGTAAGAGACCACCAGCGATTCAAGTGATTGAATCGGCTAGGTAAACCTCATTTGGAGCAAGACCAAACAGTGAACGCTTGAGGGCTGCTCGCTCAAGTTCACGGGTAGGTCGCTTGAGACGTTGGGCAACCAACGTCCTAGATAGATGATCGTCACTTTGCAAAAAGTACAAAACCCGGCGTAATAGCCGGCCCATCCACTTAATCCTTGCTGTGGTGCTTCGCAGCAAAGTATGCGGCACCAATGATGCCAGCGTTGTTCTTAGATTTTGCTGTAACTATTTCAACATCGGATTCAATCATGTGTACAAAACTGCCGTGGTCCTTCGAAACCCCTCCGCCGATGATAATCAGGTCAGGGTAGAACAACCGGTTCAGCCGATCGAAGTACTTAGAAAGAACCTGGGACCATTGCTCAAAACTGAGGTTGTCTCGTTCTTTGGCTGAATAGGCAGCCTTTGTCTCGTAGTCGACTCCGTCGATTTCGATGTGCCCAAGTTCGGTATTTGGGATCAACTTACCGTTCATAAACAGTGCGGTACCGATACCGGTACCTAACGTGCACATCAAAACAAGACCCTTACGGTCTTGACCGGCACCGAATTTAATCTCAGCAACCCCGGCGGCATCCGCATCGTTTAGCAAAACGACCTCAGTACCAAGTGCTTTAGAAAATAACTTCGCAGCTTTCAGACCAATCCATTCGTCGGAGACATTTGCGGCAGAAAGAGTGACGCCATTTTTTACAGGCGCCGGGAAGCATATTCCAATTGGAGTATCTTTTGGTGCGTCGATCTGTTTGACAAGTTTTACTACTAGCTCGACAACACTGGCTGGCTTTCCTCCATCAGGGGTGTCAAAACGAATTCGTTCTGTAGCTAGCTCGCCTTTTTTGAGATTAACCAACGCTCCTTTGATACCGGTTCCACCGATATCTATGCCAATTGCGTTTTTCATAACTTTCCCATTTTAGGGCAGTGTCAGAATCTGGGCTCCAGATTCGGTCACAACCAAAGTGTGTTCAAACTGCGCGGTGATTGATTTGTCCTTGGTGGCAACAGTCCAGCCATCTGGCCACATGTCCCACTCGTGAGTACCCAGCGTGAGCATCGGCTCAATGGTGAAAACCATCCCTACTTCCATGGTGTTTGAATAGAGCGGTGCCGCGTCGTAGTGGGGGATAACTAGTCCGGAATGGAACGCTTCGCCAATACCGTGACCGGTGAAGTCTCGAACAACTCCGTAGTTGAACCGCTTAGCGTAGGACTCGATTGTTCTTCCAATTACGTTGATTGGGCGCCCTGGCATCACCGCGGCAATTGCCCGGTCGAGTGACTCTTTGGTTCGGTCAACAAGCAAAGATACTTCTTCGGAAACATTGCCAACTTTGAATGTTTGATTACTGTCCCCGTGGAAGCCATCCAGATAGGCGGTCACGTCGATGTTTACAATGTCGCCGTCTTGAATCTCTAGGTCGTCAGGGATTCCGTGACAAATGATTTCATTTACTGATGTGCAGCAAGACTTTGGAAAGCCGCGGTAGCCCAAAGTCGAAGGATAAGCCCCATTTGAGATCAAAAAATCGTGCACGATAACATCGAGCTCATTTGTACTCATGCCGACAATGATGCTGTTTCCAGCTAGCTCTATAGCTTGTGCAGCGAGCTTTCCAGCAGTTCGGATCTTTTCTACCTGCTCTGGATTTTTGACATGGCCACCGGTCCATTCGGCCGGCGCTTTCTTTCCGACGTACTCTGGCCTGATTATGCTTTTGGGCACCGAGAGGGCTTTTGACACCACTCCAGGCGTTAGTGATCCAGAGACTTTGTCGCGAGGCATTTTTCCATTCTATTCAACGCTCCCCGCTAGGCTCACTTCATAGGAGGCAATAATGTCTGAAGAGTCAAAGTACTGGTTCAACATAAAAACCAAACAAGTTGAATTTGGTTTGAAGAGTTCTTCGCTTGATCGAATTGGCCCTTTTGAGACTAAGCAGCAAGCCGCTAACGCCGAAGAGATTGTTAGATCGCGGGCCAGTAAATGGCTTGAGGATGAAGAGCTCGAAGACTAGCTATCGAAGGAGTGTTCCTTGCCTGGAAACTCACCAGATAGAACCTCAGCACGATAGCTACTTGCCGCCTTCGCAAGATCGGTTCTTAGGTCAGCGAACTTCTTTACAAACTTCCTGTTGCCGCTAGAAAGTCCCGCAAAGTCCTGCCAGACCAGAATCTGCCCATCAGTGGAGTTACCAGCTCCGATACCAATAGTTGGCACCGCAAGCTTGTTTGTTAGATCTTTGGCCAGATCAGATGGCACCATTTCAAGAACTATTGCGAAAACCCCGGCCTCTTGCAAAGCCAATGCGTCCTTTTCCAGGTTCGCGGCGTCTTCCCCTCTGCCTTGAACTTTGAAACCACCAAGAGCGTGAACCGACTGCGGGGTAAAGCCAAGGTGGCCCATCACGGGTATGCCCGCGGCAACAATTGCCTTGACCTGTGGGGCGCGATCTAATCCACCCTCGAGCTTTACAGCCTCCGCTCCAGATCGCTTCATGATTGAAATTGCGTTCTCTAGAGCCTGAGTTGGAGATACCTCATAAGAACCAAAGGGCATGTCAACTACTACCAGGGCTCGCTTTACCGAAGAGCTCACGCCTTTTCCAAAGCTGATCATCTCGTCAATAGTTACCTCGAGGGTGCTGTCGTGACCCAGCACAGTGTTACCCGCAGAGTCTCCGACCAAGATCACTTCAATTCCGGCTTGATCAAATATCTCGGCTGTAGTGGCGTCGTAGCTAGTGAGGCAGGAAAACTTTGTTCCAGAGGTTTTTAGTTCAGCTAGCGAACTTGTTCGCACCTTTTTAATTTCGCTTGCCACGATATCTCCTAGATAGACCAACGGGTAATTGGAACTCTTCGTTCCCGCCCAAAGGCAAGTTTAGTAATTCTTGGACCTATCGCACTTTGCCGTCTCTTCCATTCCGAAGCGCTTACTAGGGCAATAACCGACTCAACGGTTGAAGCATCCAAACCTTCGGCAATGATTTCTGACTGAGACATCCGCTGTTCGACGTGCAGCTCAAGGATGCGATCTAGCACCGCATACTCGGGCAGAGAATCTTGATCTAGTTGATCCGGTCGCAATTCAGCAGAAGGTGGTTTGGAGATTGAAGACTCGGGAATTGGTGGAGTTTCACTATTTTGGGTAGCGAGCTCGTTGCGATATTTTGCAAGACCCCAAACAAGTGTCTTTTGAACATCTTTTATTGGCGCATATCCGCCTGCTGCGTCGCCATAGATTGTTGAATAACCAACCGCAAGCTCGGTCTTGTTGCCAGTAGATAGCAGCAGGTGTCCATCGGAGTTCGACTTTGCCATCAGAATAACCGCTCTGATTCTGGCTTGCAGATTTTCTGCGGCGAGGCCCTCAAGTGAAAGGTTGTCAACGAACTGCTCCACGAAGGGCTCAATTGGTTCGGTCGAATACACAAGACCGGTGTTTTTTGCTAATTTGGCCGCATCAGACAGCGAATGCTCTGATGAATACTTGCTAGGCAGCGATACTCCAAAGACATTTTTGGCGCCAATGGCGTCAACCGCGATTGCAGCGCAGACAGCTGAATCTATTCCACCAGAAAGACCAAGTACGACTGACTTGAATCCATTCTTTTGAACGTAATCACGAACTCCAAGAACTAAAGCATTCCAAACTTGGGCTAGGTCACCTTGGGTTTTGGTTGATTCGCTCACTGCCTTGATTGCGCTCTTGTTCTGGATCTCGAGAACAATAAGATCTGTCTCGAATTGCCTTGCCCTGGCAATTTCTCTACCGCTGGCATCTACGAGGAAGCTGTTGCCGTCAAAAACCAAATCGTCCTGCCCGCCAACTAAGTTGACGTAGGCAACAGCAGTGGATTGCTTGGCGGCTAAATCCTGCACCAATTCAAGCCTGGTGTCGGTTTTTGACCTTTCAAAAGGGGATCCATTGAGCACCAGGGTGAGATCAACTTTATGGCTTGCGATTTGGGAAACCGGACCGCCTGCTTGCCAAATGTCCTCGCAAATCACGGTTGCAAAACGAAGCCCATGAATTTCAAAGGTTAGTAGCTGATCTCCCGGAACGAACACTCGATATTCATCAAACACTGAGTAGTTCGGGAGGTGATGCTTGGCATAGCTCGCTTCGACCTTGCCTTCAAAAATCAAGCTCGCGCAGTTTTGCCCAATGGCCCAAGACGTGGGGTTCTTGGCAAGTGCCGGATGGCCAACAACCACTCGAATATGACCGTGGCCGCGTTTTGCCAGTTCTTGTGCGAGGTTCTCCAGGGCCTTACCGGAGTCCTTTAGGAAGTCTTTACTGAGGGCTAGATCCTCAATTGGGTAACCAGTTAGTGCCAACTCTGGAAACAGCACCAAGTTTGAACCTAGGTCTTGAGCCTGCTGCACTTTTTCAAGAATCTTTGCGCTATTTCCTGCAAGGTCACCCACAGTTGGGTTTATCTGGGCCATGGCTAGGCGAAGAGCGGGCATAAGTATTAGCCTAGTAGCAGGCAAGGAAGAGGTTTTTCATGGATAAGCAGCGCGATTTTGTGCTCCGGACAATCGAAGAGCGAGGCGTTAAGTTCGTTCGTCTTTGGTTCACTGACGTCGCTGGAACTCTAAAGATGGTTGCCGTTGCACCTGCCGAGGTCGAAGGTGCTTTCGCCGAAGGCTTGGGTTTTGATGGCTCAGCAATTGAGGGACTCTCTAGAGCTTACGAAGCCGACATGCTGGCAGCTCCAGATCCATCAACTTTCCAGATTCTTCCGTGGCGAGGAGACGTTGACCCAACCGCCAGAATGTTCTGCGACATTATGACCCCAGATGGACAGCCAGCAGCAGCTGACCCAAGAAATGTTTTGCGCAGGGCTCTAGCTAAAGCCAGCGATCTTGGCTTCTCTTTTTACATTCACCCTGAGATTGAGTTCTATCTTCTAAAGTCCTCGCAGATTGGACCGGAGGGTCCAATTCCTGTTGACAACGCTGGTTACTTCGACAACGTTCCAGGTGGCACAGCGCACAACTTCCGAAGAAGAGCTGTAACCATGCTCGAGCAGCTTGGCATTTCAGTTGAGTTCAGCCACCACGAAGGTGGACCTGGTCAAAACGAAATCGACCTACGCTACGCAGATGCGCTCACCATGGCAGATAACATCATGACCTTTAGAACTGTTATCAAGGAAGTTGCCATCGAGCAGGGCGTTTATGCCACCTTCATGCCAAAGCCTTTCACTGAGCATCCAGGATCTGGAATGCACACTCACATGTCACTATTCGAAGGTGACACTAACGCGTTCTTCGACGCCAGCGGTCAGTATCGCTTGTCTAAGGTTGGCCGTCAGTTCATGGCAGGACTATTGCGACATGCTCCAGAAATCACGGCGGTTACCAACCAGTATGTGAATTCTTATAAGCGTCTTTGGGGTGGCGGCGAAGCTCCAAGCTTTGTTTGCTGGGGCCACAACAACCGTTCAGCCTTGATTCGTGTTCCGCTATACAAGCCAGACAAGGGGCAGTCTTCTCGCATTGAGTATCGAGCAATCGATTCAGCAGCGAACCCATACCTTGCCTACGCTTTGCTGCTAGCAGCTGGACTCAAGGGTATTGAAAAAGAGTATGAGCTACCTGCTGAGACCGAAGACAATGTTTGGAATTTAACCGACTCCGAACGCCGCGCTATGGGAATCGAACCCCTGCCACAGTCCCTCGATCACGCCATTAGAAAGTTTGAAGAGTCAGAACTTGCAGCAGAAACTCTCGGTGAGCAAGTATTTAGCCACATGCTTGCTAACAAGAGAGCGGAGTGGGCTGCATACAGAACTCAGGTAACCCCATTTGAACTAAAGCGGAATCTAGAAACTCTTTAGTAGCTAATGGCCCTAAAGCGCAGCACCGGATTATCTGAGCTTGCTGGATCTGGCTTTATCGATCTTGATCAAGCTCAGCAGAAACTCTCGATTCTTTCCAACCAATTAGTTCTTAGCGAATCATCACTTCTTGACCCGATCGGTAGTACCCAGGATCCAGACCTGTGCCTCGAGTTCCTTGTTCGGCTAACCAGGGATAACACCCCAAAGATCAAGTCAATCTCAGCCAATAAACCCGCTTTTGGGCGTTTATGCAAAGTTCTTGGCGCTTCAGCTGGGCTCTTTGAGTTTCTGTCGCGCGAGCCAGCCGAACTCGAACTCTTTATGCAAGAGCCAGCGCTACCTACAGCTCACTCATCTCTTGCGTCTCTCACCAAAGCAGCAAGTAGCGTTTCGGCAATTCGCGTTGCCTATAGGCAGCAGCTACTAAAAACTGCAATCTTTGACGTAAACGCTCAAGATCCCGCTGGCCAAATCGGAGCCGTTGCCGAAGCGCTTGCAGATTTGGCAGCTGCTGCAATAGAAGCGGGACTTATTCTTGCTAGGACAGAACTATCTGATCAGGCGAACCCGACTCACTATCCAGCACAGGATCTAGCCAATACCCGGATTGCTGTTATTGGTATGGGTAAGTGTGGTGCGAGGGAGTTGAACTACATCTCTGACGTCGATGTCATTTATGTTGCTGAACCTGCTTCTAGCGAAATCGAAACCGATAGGGCCCTTGAGATTGCGACCAAGGTTTGCAGTCGGATGATGCGAATTATGGACCAGCCTGATTCGGAACCAGCACTTTGGCAAGTAGATGCCAACTTGCGACCTGAGGGTAAAGCGGGTGCTTTAGTTAGATCTTTGGATTCGCATAAAACATATTACGAGCGCTGGGCTGAGAGCTGGGAGTTTCAGGCTCTTTTGAAAGCAAGGCCAATTGCTGGAGACGCCGAGCTGGGTGGGAAATACTTGGCCGTTACCCAACCAAAGGTTTGGGAATCTACAGCCCGAGATAACTTTGTCGAATCAGTTCAGCGCATGAGACAGCTTGTAACCGACAACATTCCAAACAACGAAGTTGATGCGCAAATAAAGCTTGGCCCGGGAGGTCTGCGAGATATTGAGTTCACTGTTCAGTTACTGCAATTAGTTCACGGAAGAACTGATAGCTCGCTTCGCAAAAAAGACACCCTCGGGGCAATAGAGGCTTTGGCAACTGGCGGATACATCGCCAGAGAAGATGGGAAGCGCTTTAGCGATCACTATCGCTTCCTCAGGCTGCTCGAGCACCGAATTCAGCTCAGTCAGCTAAGACGTACCCATCTGATGCCAGGTGATGAGCGCTCCAGAAGAGCAATTGCACGGGCACTGTCATTGGAGCTAAGCGCTGTGAAGCTAGTTCAAAGATGGGAAGCGGTAAAGCTAGAAGTTCGCGATTTACACCAACAGCTTTTCTATAGGCCACTACTAAGCGCGGTCTCAGGACTCAGTCAAGAAGATCTTGAGCTTACAAGCGCTCAGGCCCAGGATCGACTCGGTGCAATTGGTTTTCAAGATACCCAAAGCGCTCTTTCGCACATCACCGCGTTGACCTCTGGCCTGTCAAGGCGCGCATCTATTCAAAGACAGCTTCTTCCAGTGTTGCTGCAGTGGTTCGCCGAGGGCACAGACCCCGATGCTGCACTCTTGGCTTTTAGAAGACTGAGCGAAGATCTAGGAGAGTCGCACTGGTACCTTCGAATGCTTCGTGACTCCTCAGGAGCCGCCAAGCGCATGACGCAAGTGTTTTCAACGAGCCGCTTAGCAACTTCATTGTTTGAGCGCATGCCAGAAGCAGCTGCCTGGTTTGAACGCGAAGAAGAGCTCGTGCCACAAAAAATGGAGCAGTTACTTACCCAGTTCCAAGCCATTATTTCCCGGCATGAAGATCCGGATTTGGCTGCAGCCAGCATCAAGGCAATTAGGAGGAAAGAGACTCTCAGGGTAGCAATTGGATTTGTTGTCGGCTCACTCGATCTTGATGCAACCTCAAAAGGCCTATCTGATCTCACAGAGGCATATCTTGTGAGCATGCAAGCTCTTGCCACTGACGCGATGCGTGAAAAGCTCGAGACCCTGAGCCAGGAACTTGCAATTGTTGCCATGGGTCGGTTTGGCGGAGCAGAGCTTGGTTTTGGCTCCGATGCTGATGTGATGTTTGTATACAAACCCACGGTTGACGATGTGAACATCGCGCAAACTGAGGCCCAAGAGCTGGTTTCTGAAATTCGTAGGCTCTGCTCTGATCAAATTCTTGAGTTCGAACTGGATTTGGATCTTCGACCAGAAGGCAAGAACGGCCCCATTGTTAGATCGATTGACTCCTACGCCAGCTACTACAAACGTTGGGCTGGAACTTGGGAATCTCAAGCCCTGCTTCGAGCACGAGTTATTTCTGGAGAAGATTCAGTTAAGAACGAGTTTGTAGCTCTGATTGATCACTATCGCTATCCAGAACAAATTGAAGCGGCTGCAGTAGTTGAGATAAGGAGAATCAAAGCCAGGGTAGAAGTCGAAAGGCTTCCGCTCGGCGCTGACCCAGCAAGGCATCTAAAGCTTGGCCGGGGGTCTATTAGCGATGTCGAGTGGTTAGTGCAACTTCTTCAACTGAAGCACGGATGTTCAAACACGAGCCTACAAACGCCTCACACCCTGCAAGCTCTTGAGCAGCTGGAAATTGCAGGATTCGTTCAGGCATCCGATGCAATTGTGCTCAAGCAGGCTTGGCAGCTATCTTCCGCGATTCGCTCTGCCGTGATGTTAGCGCAAAACAAGCGAACTGATGTCTTACCAACCGACCGTCAGCAACTCGAATCTGTTGCCAGATTGCTTGAGTATCCTCGTGGTGGGGCAGGAGCTTTAGAGCAGGATTACCTAGCCACCACTCGAAGAGCTAGAGCTGTGTTCGAGAAACTTTTTTACGACTAAACGCCGTAGTAAAGCTCGAACTCGTAAGGGTGTGGACGAAGTGCCAAAGGAGCTATTTCCTTTTCTCTCTTGTAAGAGATCCAGGTTTCAATTAGATCCTTGGTAAATACGTCACCCTCAAGCAGGTAGTCATGATCTGCCTCTAGCGCCTTTAGAACCTCTTCAAGAGTTCCTGGAACCTGGGGAATCAACTTGGCTTCTTCTGGTGGCAGCTCGTAGAGATCTTTATCTACTGGCTCGTGTGGCTCAGTTCGGTTCTTGATTCCATCAAGACCGGCCATAAGCATGGCAGCGAAAGCAAGATATGGGTTCGATGATGCATCAGGAGCTCGGAACTCAATGCGCTTGGCCTTTGGGTTCGTTCCAGTAAGTGGAATACGAATTGCAGCCGATCTGTTTCCAGCTGAGTAAACAAGGTTTACCGGAGCTTCAAAGCCAGGTACAAGGCGGTGGTAGGAGTTAACGCTCGGGTTTGTAAAGGCAAGCAAGCTTGGCGCGTGCTTTAGGATTCCACCGATGTACCAGCGAGCCATGTCGCTTAGGCCACCGTAACCGCTTTCGTCGTAGAACAGTGGCTTGCCATCTTTCCATAGTGACTGATGAACGTGCATACCTGAACCATTGTCACCAAATAGCGGCTTTGGCATAAAGGTTGCAGTCTTGCCAAATGAATGAGCAACATTTTTCACAATGTATTTGAACTTCAAGATGTCATCGCCGGCGCGAAGCAAAGTGTCAAAGCGGTAGTTGATTTCGCCCTGACCTGCAGTACCTACTTCGTGATGGCTTCTTTCAACAGATAGTCCTGCTGCTTCTAGCTCTAGTACGATCTGGTCGCGAATGTCTGCGTGCTGATCAACAGGAGACACAGGGAAGTAGCCGCCCTTGTATGGAGTCTTATTGGCTAAGTTTCCGCCTGCTTCTTCACGACCTGAGTTCCAGGCAGCTTCTGAGCTGTCGATGAAGTGGTAAGCGGTGTTGGCTTTTACTTCGTAACGAACATCGTCAAAGATGAAAAATTCTGCTTCTGGGGCAAAATACGCCGTGTCGGCAATGCCGGTAGTTGAAAGATAGGCCTGAGCCTTCTTGGCAACCTGACGTGGGTCACGGCTGTAGATTTCACCAGTTCTTGGGTTGTAGATGTCAAAAACCATGTTCAAAGTCTTTTCAACGCGGAACGCGTCCAGAAAAGCTGTAGTTACATCAGGAATTAGTTGCATGTCTGATTCATGAATTGAAGCAAAACCTCTAATTGATGAACCGTCAAAGAGCTGACCGTCGATGAAGAACTGCTCATCAATCATGGCCGCTGGAAGGTTGAAGTGCTGCTGAACACCAGGCAAATCAGTGAAGCGAACGTCTAGAAACTTTACGTCGTGGTCTTTGATGTACTTGACTACTTCTGCGGCGGTTTTGAACATTAGGGTTCCCTTCAAATCAACTGGTTATAGACAAATCTTAGCTAGCTAGATGTTTCAAACAGTTTTTGAAATGTTTCGGGAATGTAAAATCTACATTCTCCGGCCGGCACGAATCCGGTTCGGGTCAATTCCTTTAGGAATAGGGATGTTCAGGCCAAGTCCGGCGAGTCTCTTATTAACCACGGAGATCTCAGCTCGGCTGAGGGTCTTTTTGAGCTTGTAAATGGCCTTGGTCAAGGCGTAAAGCGGGACCGATCCTGGCTGTTCGTTAACGGAAAGCACCGACACGGTGACCCCTGGAATAGCCCTAGAGACCTTGCGCTTCTCGTCTTCAACAATTTGCCGTAGACGAGCAGAGTTACCCTCGGCAATCAAAACAACCCCAGCCTTACCAACAGCTCGGTAAACGGCATCTCTTGATTTGGGGTCAACGGCAACCGGCATTTCACTGGTTGAATATCCGCGCTTTAGCGTTGAGCTAATAACTGCCGCGACAGCTCCTGGCTGTCCAGAAATTCTCATGAATGCCGCTCGCTCTGCTCTTCTGGAAAGCACACTCAATGTCAGAAGCAGAGAGAACAAGATAGTGGAAATAGACCATAGGAAGATCGAAAGTGGCTGGTCCATAAAGAAGAGCAGGATTGCGACAATACCAATTGCCATTGGTCCAACAAAAGAAAGTATTCCTAGTGGAACAAAGTTCTTATCTGCCTTGGCAGTTAGCTTATAGACCTGTAACAGTTGCTTGATTTTGCCTGGCTCTCTTTTAATCTTCGGCTTTTTCTCTGCCATCATTTCCTTACTTGTTATGCAACGGCCTGCGAGAAGCCATCTTTTGCTGCTGCTTCTGCCAGGTGTTGGAGATTCTCTGGAACCGGAAGTCCCTTTTTGTTCATAGATTGAGCCCATAGCCTACCCGCGCGATAGGAAGACCTAACCAGGGGACCACTAAGCACACCCAAGTAGCCAAGTTTCTCCGCTTCATTTTTGAGCTCAACAAACTCCTGCGGCTTTACCCAGCGCGAAACTGGATGATGTTTTGGAGTTGGTCGCAAATACTGGGTAATGGTCAAGATGTCGGTTCCGGCATCGTAAAGATCCTTCATAGCTTGAGAAATTTCTTCAATGGTTTCACCCATTCCAAGAATCAAGTTTGACTTAGTAACAAGGCCGTAGTTTCTGGCTTGAGTAATTACATCAAGTGACCTCTCGTAACTAAAGGCAGGGCGTATCTCCTTGAAGATACGAGGTACAGTCTCGACGTTATGCGCAAATACTTCTGGCTTGGCGTCAAAAACTTTCTTTAGAAGAAGTGGGTTACCTGAGAAGTCCGGAACCAAGATCTCAACACCGGTACCAGGAGACTTCTTGTGAATTTGCTTGATTGTCTCGGCATAGAGCCAAGCACCCTCATCTGGAAGATCATCTCTTGCAACACCGGTAACAGTCGCGTAGCGAAGTTGCATTTGCTTTACAGAAACCGCAACTCTCCTAGGCTCATCAGGATCGAATGCCACTGGCTTACCGGTGTCAATCTGGCAGAAGTCGCAACGCCTCGTGCACTGCGAGCCACCGATCAGGAAAGTGGCTTCGCGGTCTTCCCAGCATTCATATATGTTCGGGCAGCCTGCTTCTTGGCAAACGGTGTTTAAATTCTCAGCCTTAACAAGTTTTTGCATGGCCTGATACTCAGGACCCATTTTTGCAACGGTTCTAATCCATTCGGGCTTACGTTCGATCGGGATAGCCGAGTTTCGAGCCTCGATGCGAAGCATCTTCTTGGCAGGCTTTTCACCCTGTTCTATCTGGCTCATAGGACAACTTTAGCAATGTCGGTAAGCCTGATCTTTACTCGCTCTGCAGCCATAGCTGGAGTGACCAAAGACCCCGTTAGCTCGGTAATCGAGCTAGTTCCAGCATCGTCAATCCCACAAGCCACGATGTGTTCGTAGGCTTCCATTGAGTTTGAACAGTTCAGGGCAAAGCCGTGCATCGCCACCCGTTCTGAAACCCTAATTCCAATGGCCGCAACCTTTAGGTGTGTGTCACCGGTAGGGGCCCAAACTCCAGAGCGCCCAGCTACCCGCTCGGTTGCTAATCCAAAATCAGCACAAACATCAATTAGCACTTGCTCGAGAAAGCGTACGTAGCCCACGACATCAAAAGGTTCTGGAAGTTTCATAATCGGGTAGCCAACCAGTTGGCCGGGTCCATGCCAGGTGAGTTTTCCCCCGCGATCGACTTCGATGACCTCGGTGCCATCATCTGGGCGCTCAGAGTCCTCAGTTCTTTTCCCGGCTGTGTATACGCTGCTGTGTTCAAGCAAAATGACGGTGTCTGGCCTGGTCTTGGCAACTACTTCTTTATGGACCTCGCGCTGAAGCCGAAGCCCGTCGTTGTATCCAACGAAATCAGGATCGAAGCCTGCAACTAGAAATTCGGGCACCAATCAAGTCTAAGAGTTATCCCAAACCTTAGCCTCGGGTCTCAATTTCTAGCTGCAGCAAACTAGCGTCTAGGGATGCGTGCTTTGGTGTCTAGAAAACTGAATGCTTTGGGCTACTCAATAGGCCAGAAGCTCAAACTCCGAGGTGTGGAGGCCACTTGTCTGACAAACCCGCGAGGAGATTGTCTACTACTAGTTTTGAATGTCTTCTATGGACCGAGCTGGGTTCAAATTTTCAAATCTCTTGAGCATCTTGTTCCAAGACAGACGCTGATAACACTTGGTAATACCCCGGCCGTACTGATTCCAGACTCATCAGATGCCAGAGATCTCATCGGGAGCTTGTTTCAAATCGCGAATACCTCCCGCGGTAAGCAAGTACACCTCGAAGGGATTGGTTTCGTTGAGCTTGAGAGCAAACCGAAACCTGATCTAAAGCCTTTAGCCCTGCCGCTGGCCTCTATTGTTTGCGTAGTTGCCCTTGGAATCTTTTGGGGTGGTAGTCAACAAAAAAAGCAGAGTGTGGTTGCGGCTCCAGTTGCGGACACTTGCGTTGTCGATTTGAATCCAGCCGATTTCGAAAACTGGTTGAGCGAATCTTTGGACTACGAGGTAACACTTGGCGCAGGAATGGAGCTTCAAAGGCAAACCGAGTTAGGTCAACTGAACATTGTTGTTGAGAACACCATTGGTTCAGCTGCCAAGGTAACTGGTAAGGCGGTTTGCGCCGACGGCAGGGAGCGTTTGGTAAACCATCGCATTGACACCTCAGGAGAAGGTGCGGTTTTTGAACTGGGGGGTTAGATTCCCAGGTTTGCTTGGAAGTTAGCAGACTCTAGTCTTGCCTTCACGTCCACCAGGAACCTCGAAGCGTCCGCACCATCAATTAGACGGTGGTCGTAGCTAAGAGCTAGATAAACCATCGAGCGAATCGCGATTGACTCTTGTCCATCAGCTGTTGTGATTGCAACTGGTCTCTTCTGAACAACTCCAGTTCCCAAAATTGCAACCTGGGGCAAGAACACAACAGGAGTGTCAAACAATGCGCCACGGGAGCCGGTGTTGGTCAGCGTGAAGGTGCCGCCCATCATTTCATCCGGCTTTAGTTTGTTCTCGCGAGTGCGAGAAGCAAGGTCTGCGATCTGGGATGCGATTTGTGCAAGATTCAATGTTGCTGCGTCTCTAATGACCGGGGTAAGAAGTCCACGCTCAGTGTCAACCGCGAAGCTGATGTTCTCGGTTGGGTGGTAGTTGATCATTTCGCCCTCAATAGAAGCGTTTAGCTTCGGGTGAGACCTAAGAGCCTCTGCTGCCGCCAGGAAGAAAAACGGCATGAAGTTCAGTTTTGTTCCAGTTGCTGCAAGGAACGCTGGCTGCACTACCTTACGCATTTCGGCAATTCGTGACACATCAACTTCAACCACGGTTGTTAGCTGAGCCGAGGAAACCATGGAAGCTACTGCGCGCTCCGCAAGCACTTTTCTTAGCCTTGACATAGGCTCTGTGGTTCCGCGCTGGGCACTAACTGGTGCCGGCACGTGCGCGGCCGCAGGAGAAGACATTGCTTGTGAAGAGCCGGCTGTTGCGGACATCACATCTTCTTTTCGAATTCTTCCACCAACACCGGTGCCAACTACGCGAGTTAGATCCACTCCAGAATCTTGAGCGAGCTTTCGAACAAGCGGAGTCACATATCCTGCGTCCATAGATGGAGTAGCTGCAGTAGCTGCAGGTGCTGCAACCGGTGCAACCGGTGCAACCGGGGTCGCGGGCACTACCGGTGTAACAGGAACAACTGGAGTAACGGGAGCAGCCGGTGTGTAAATCATTGGTGTAGCTACTGGTGTTACAACCGGTGGTGCAACTGGGGGAGCTACTGGCGCAGCCACAGGTGCTGGCGGTGCAACAGGTGGAGCAACGGGAGCTGCTGGTGCAACAGGAGGTGCAGCCGGTGCTTGCGCTACTGGCGCAGCTGCTGCCGCACCAGATCCGCCGGAAATGATTACTAGCACTGCGCCAACTTGGACTGTCTCGTCTTCTTGAACCAAAATCTGCTCGATAACACCAGCTACCGGTGAAGGAATCTCGGTGTCGACCTTGTCGGTTGATACTTCTACAAGTGGTTCGTCAACAGCGACTGAGTCTCCGACTTTTTTAAGCCATCTAGTTACTGTGCCTTCGGTTACTGATTCACCGAGGGCCGGTAGAACTACGGATTCGCTCATTTTCTAAACTCCTTGTGGGTATTTTCTAATTCTAAGCGTGGGCGTGCAGTGGCTTACCGGCAAGGGCTAGGTGAGCCTCTCCGATGGCCTCGTTCATGGTTGGGTGAGCGTGGACCAAGCTGGCAACATCTTCAGGATGTGCTTCCCAGTTCACGATCAGTTGGCCTTCACCGATTTGCTCTCCAACTCGAGAACCGATCATGTGGACACCGACAACAGGCCCGTTGTTTTGACGAACGAGCTTGATAAATCCAGCGGTCCCCAAAATGTTTGACTTTCCGTTACCGGCGAGGTTGTATTCGTAGGTCGAAACGTTCTCGGCGCCGAACTTTGCCTTGGCTTTTGCCTCAGACAATCCAACAGAGGCAATCTCAGGCTCGCAGTAAGTCACCTTTGGGATACCGTCTTCATCAATAACAGCTGGTGCTAATCCCGCGATGTCTTCAGCGATAAAAATACCCTGTTGGAATCCACGGTGTGCAAGTTGAACACCTGGAACGATATCTCCTGCTGCGTATACCCCTTGCAAGTTTGTTTGTAGACGATCATTGGTGATGACCCAGCCACGATCCATCGTGAGACCTTGCTCTTCGTATCCCAAACCGGCTGTGTTTGGTCCGCGACCAACCGCCACAAGCATCAGTTCGGCTTCCACGCGAGTGCCATCTTCCAGAACCGCAGTAACGGAAGTGTCGGTTTGCTCAACTCCTGAGAAGCGAACACCAAGTTTGTAATCGATGCCACGCTTGCGATAAGCGCGCTCAAGAGCCTTGGAAATTGATTCTTCTTCGTTTGGAACCAGGTGAGGAAGGCCTTCAATGATTGTTACCTCGGCACCGAATGAGCGCCAGATTGAAGCAAACTCAACACCAATTACTCCGCCACCAAGAACAATCACGCTTTTTGGAACAAAGTTCAGCTTGAGTGCATGATCAGAAGTAATTACTCTTCCGCCAATGTCTAGGCCTGGCAAAGTCTTGGAGTATGAACCGGTTGCTAGAACGAGATTTGTACCGGTGTAGGTATCACCGTTTACGGTGACAGTTTTTGGACCAGTTAGTCGGCCCTCGCCAGCAACCATAGTTATGTTCTTGCCAGCGCCCACCAACCCAGTAAGGCCTTTGAAAAGCTTGTCGACGATTGAATCGCGGTAAGCATTGACTTTTGGCATGTCGATTGAGCCGAAAGTAGCGTTTATGCCATAGGAGGCAGCCTCCCGGGTGTTGTCAGCAATCTCTGCTGAGTGAAGCAGAGCCTTGGTTGGAATACAACCGCGGTGGAGGCAGGTTCCACCAAGCTTGTCTTTTTCGATTAGGGCAACAGACTTACCTAGCTGGGCTGAGCGAAGAGCAGCTGCGTAACCGCCGCTTCCGCCACCAAGGATTACAACATCGAATGAGTTCTCAGACAAGGCAAATGCTCCTAGTTGTTGGATTCTTCTGGGGACTAGAAGAGTTTACTACTGTTGTCTAGTTTGCTAGGTCCCGCGCCAGCTGGATCAGAGTTCTCACGGTTACGCCGGTGGCTCCTTTTGGTGTGTGGCCATAGGCAGCGGAGTCGTTGTTTGCAGGCCCTGCAATATCAAGGTGTGCCCAGGCTGGCTTTTTTGCCTGGTCAGCGCCAACAAACTCCCTAAGGAACAAACCTCCGATTAGCATTCCACCGGCCCTGTTTCCAATTTTTACATTCGCTATATCTGCAATGTCGGAATCAAGCAGAGGTCTTAGCTCTTCCGGAAGCGGCATGTGCCAAACCAGCTCACCAACAGACTCTGAGGCTTTCTCAACCTTTTTGATTGCTGCCTCGTCTCCCATCAATCCCGCATACCTATTACCTAGAGCGATAGTGGCGGCACCGGTTAGGGTCGCCACGTCGATCAAGTAATCGGGGGATTCTTCAACGGCCATAGATAATCCGTCTGCAAGAACCAGTCGCCCTTCAGCGTCAGTGTTGAGAACCTCAACGGTCTTACCGTTTCTGATCTTGATAATGTCGTTTGGTCTGGTCGCCGAGCCAGAAGGCATGTTCTCCGCTAGGCAAAGCCAAGCGGTTGCCTTTACCTTTATACCCAGAGTCGCTATTGCCACCAGAGCTTGCATGACTGCAGCAGCACCAGTCATGTCGTATTTCATGCCAACCATTGACTCTGCAGGCTTGAGGGAAAGCCCTCCGGTGTCAAACGTGATTCCTTTGCCCACTAGGGCCAACGAGGTCTTTGCACCAGCAGGCTTGTATTCCAACTTCACAAGTCGCGGAGGCCGGGACGATCCTTTACCTACGGCATGGATTCCGCCAAGGCCTGCTGTGACAAGATCCTTTTCTTCCCAAACGGTTACCTTGATCGGCAGACCTTTGGATGCCTTCTTGGCTTGCTGGGTCATCACCTCAGGGTATAAATCATTTGCTGGTTGATTCACCAGGTCGCGACAGGCGTGCACGGCTGTAACAACCGTTTCAATCGCTGAAAGCTCCGCTGCCTTCGGTTTTGATTTAGAGACAATCGTTAGCTTGGACAGGCTGCGCTTAACTGGCTCTGACTTGTAGTTTTGAAAGTCATAGTTGCCAAGCAAGAAGCCCTCAAATAGTGCCAAAGTTTCGGTAGCCGATTTCACTGGAACATCGAGCACCACGTGTTCGGATCCACCTAACTCGCGAGCGGCGACTCCAGCTACAAACCTTAGCGAGTCAAGGTCTGGCGAGGCCCCTAAACCAATCAGAAGAACAACGCTCGAACTTGGCCCGGAAAACTTTGAGGTCTTGCCCAACGCTGAACTCACTCCAAGAGATTCCAAGTTGATGGAAGCTAGGAATTTGGCATCAAGACTGGATTTGGCAAGTGCTGACTTTGCCCCATCCGCTTTTACACCTATTACATAGGCAGTCGATTTTGAAGCGGCTGGGGAAGTTTCGCTAATGGCGTGCTTTAGTTTTGTCATGTTGACCATGATAATCGAGACATTGCTTAGGATTGATTCATGTCATCCGAGCCCATCTATCACTTCGAGCCTGATCACCAAGAGATCCCAGCCGGCCTGCACTTGATTGCCGGATTGACTGGATTCACTGATGCAGGTGGGGTTCTAAACCAATTTTCAGAGCACATCTTTGCAAATCTTGATTCTTCGCAGGTGCTGCACTTTGATAACGACGAGTTGCTTGATTACAGGTCCAGGAGACCTGTGATGTTCTTCGAGAAAGACCACATCGAAGATTACGAGCCAGCAAGTTTGGCGCTTTATCTAGTGCATGACGAGGTGAACCAGCCATTTTTGTTTCTGCATGGATACGAGCCAGATTTTCGATGGGACGCATTTACGGATGCGGTTCTAAGGCTAATTAAGCGCCTTCAGGTCAAAGACGTGACCTGGTTGCATTCGATTCCTTTCCCAATTCCTCACACCAGAGAAACAGGTGTCACAGTTTCTGGAAACCGTATGGACATCGTGAACCAGCTTTCCGAATGGAAACCTCAAACTCAGGTTCCAGGCAATGTCTTACATCTTCTGGAGTTCAAAGTTGCCAAGACTGGCCTCCCAATTGTCGGCTACGTATTGTTGTGTCCGCACTACTTGGCCGACAACGACTTCCCGCAAGCTGCGGTTTCTGCCTTTGAGTTAGTTTCTTCCTCAACTGGTTTAGTATTTCCAACCGATGACCTTCGAGACGACGGCACAGAGTTTCTTACCAAGTTGAACGATCAGATTTCAGAGAACGCAGAATTGCAGAAAATGATTTCCACCTTGGAGCAGGGTTACCAAAATGAAGTGACTGGGCCATCAAGAGCTCCAATTAGAAAACCTTCAGTTAAGTTGCCAAACGCGGAAGAAATCGCTGCAGAGCTTGAGGGTTATCTGGCTTCTCGCCAAAGAAACAAGCCCGACGAATCAAACGACTAGATTTTTTCCGGAAAGTTTTTCCAGAATTTGCCAGTTATGCCTGAGTTCTTCTTGCGTCAGCCTTGATGGAATCTTGGCCGAAGCAGAATCTCCCCAAAGCTCGAAATATTTTGGACCTAGGTACGACCCACCTGGATTTTTCATGTTAGAGGCAGCTTCAACTATTGGTCTCGCACCGGCTTTTGCCGACTGAGCAAGAAACGACTCAAAGAACCTAGTGGTCTTGGGGCCATAGGGCTCTGCTCTTGCAAAACCTGGATGAGCAGCTAAAGATGAAAATGAATTCGAGCCAAGAAGATTTTCCAGCTCCAGGGCAAAAGCAAGGTTTGCAAGTTTGCTCGCGCTATAGCTCATCCCTGCTTGGTAGTTATCTCTTGAACCCGCAGGCCCGAGTTTTTTGGGCGCAACTCTTGCAATGATCGAAGCTACGGAAACCACTCGAGAATTCTCTGCGCGGTGTTTTAGTAGATCCATCGTCAGTGCAAAATGGCCGACGGCGTTGACTCCGAAGTGGTATTCGACTCCAAAATCTGTCTCGGAGTAATTAGAAAGTATCTTTGCTCCGGCATTGTTTACCAGCACGTCCCATGCACCATAGCTGGCGCTGTAGTTAGAAACAAAGCTGTTGATTGATTCCATGGACGAGAGATCAAGTTCCAGCATCGAGGCCATGGCCATTGGGTTGGCGTTAGTGATTCGAGCAACAGCCTCATTACCCTTGGAAGCGCTTCGACTAGTAATAAGAACTTGGTATCCCTTGGATGCCAAGGCTGTGGCAGTTTCAAAACCCAGCCCAGTATTGGCCCCCGTGATGATCGCTAATGGCATGTGTCTAAGGCTAGAACAGGAATAGATCAGCCCAAACCAAGGTTCTAGCTAGTCCAGGGTGCCGTGCGCAAGAACACATGCAAATAGGTGCCATAATTGGAGAAGACCCAGTCGTCGAAGCAACTTTTCGACTTGACATGGGTCTTAGTAATTCCCGAAATCAAGGCAGTATCGAAAGGTCAGAGTGGCGAAAGCGACAGTAGCTCCAAAGAAGGCTTCCCCTAAAGCCTCCTTGAAAGCTGACCCGAAGGTCAAGAAAGCGCCAATCACATCAAAGGCCGCTCCGAAAAGTGCCAAGTCAAAAGTTGCCGCTAAGCCTGCGGGGAACAAAAGTGCAAAACCTGCGAAGCCTGCCGCTAAAAAAGTTTCCAAGCCTGCCGCTGTAAAACCAGGCCCAAAGTCAAAGTCTGGCTCAACTGGACCAGCAGAGAAAGTAAAGAAATCTTCGCTCAAAACTAAAGCCACTAAATCAAAGGCTGGAGATCTTCCCGAAGACGAGCTTGACGACGACGATGATGATGTTCTCGAGTCGGTTGAGGACATCGTTGCCGACGTTGCAGAAGCCGTTGATATCACAGCTGTTGAAATTGACTTAGCCGTTGAAGAAGTTGAAGAGGTTGTTGTTCCCGGTGGCGGATTTGTTCTTAAGAACACCGAAGAAGATGACATCCCAGCCCAGACAACTACCATTACCGGCGCCACAGCTGACCCTGTAAAGGACTACCTAAAGCAAATCGGTAAAGTCGCACTTTTGAATGCCGAGCTCGAAGTTGAGCTTGCTAAAAGAATTGAAGCTGGTTTGTTTGCCGAAGAGAAATTGGCTGGCAAGCGCCAGCTCTCCAAAGACCTAGAGCGCGATCTTCGTTGGGTTGTCAAGGACGGTCAAAAAGCCAAGAGCCATCTTTTGGAAGCTAACCTCAGACTTGTTGTTTCACTAGCAAAGCGTTACACCGGACGCGGTATGCAATTTTTGGATTTGATTCAAGAAGGTAACTTAGGTCTTATCCGTGCTGTAGAGAAGTTTGACTACACCAAGGGTTACAAGTTCTCTACCTATGCAACTTGGTGGATTCGCCAAGCCATTACTAGGGCCATGGCTGATCAGGCACGTACTATTCGAATTCCGGTTCACATGGTTGAGGTCATCAACAAACTAGCCAGAGTGCAGAGGCAGTTGCTCCAAGATCTCGGTCGCGAACCAACTCCAGAAGAACTAGCTAGAGAGTTAGACATGACACCGGAAAAGGTCGTCGAGGTTCAAAAGTATGGGCGCGAGCCAATCTCTCTTTCCACACCACTTGGTGAAGATGGTGACAGCGAGTTCGGTGACCTGATTGAGGATACCGAGGCTGTTGTTCCAGCGGACGCCGTAGGTTTCACCATGCTGCAGCGTGAGCTAGAAAGAATTCTTGGATCTTTGCATCCGCGGGAAGCAGGGGTAATCAAGAGCAGGTTTGGTTTAGGCGATGGAGTTCAGAAGACTCTCGACCAAATTGGTGAAGAGTTTGGCGTGACGCGTGAGCGAATAAGACAGATTGAATCAAAGACGATGTCGAAGCTTAGGCACCCGTCCAGATCCCAGATGCTGCGCGATTACTTGGAGCAGTAGCTTAAGTTCTCTTAAACTACTTGCTTAGCAGTCTGGCGGTTTCGTCTAGCCAACCTTTTGCAATTGGCTCTAACTTGGCCTTGTTGGCATTGCCGTGGTGGGCACAAAAAAGCAGCTCGCCGGTAGCAAGAGAAGCACGAATGTAAGCCTGAGCTCCACACACGTCGCAGCGGTCAGCTGCACTTAGTACTTCACTTGGGTTCTGGTCTTGAGTTTCTAATGGCTGCATTTTTCGATTGTTTCCCTTCCGGCTCCTATTTGAGCACACCAAACACTCGCTTTCGTTCAAATAGGTCCATATTTCGCTAACTGCGAAGTTATTTCACGACTTCGGGTGTTTGGAGACTGTCTAGGGCTTCGCCGAGATTAGCATTTCATAGTGGCAAGTGAAGACTATTCAGCTAGACATCTCTCCGTCCTAGAAGGCCTTGAGGCTGTACGTAAGCGCCCTGGTATGTACATCGGCTCTACCGATGGCCGCGGACTCATGCACTGCTTATGGGAGATCATCGATAACAGCGTTGATGAGGCGTTAGCTGGTCACGGCAAGCACGTGACGATCGAGCTGAACAAGGACGGCAGCGTCACCGTGGAAGATGACGGGCGCGGAGTTCCGGTAGACATAGAGCCAAAAACTGGACTTTCCGGTGTTGAAGTTGTTTTCACCAAACTGCACGCTGGTGGAAAGTTTGGAAGCGGCTCCTACGCAGCTTCTGGAGGTCTGCACGGTGTTGGTGCATCTGTTGTAAACGCATTGTCTGAAAGATTGGATGTTGAAGTCGATCGAAACGGCCAAACCTGGGCAATGTCGTTCCATCGTGGCGAACCAGGTGTTTTCGACGACAAGAAATCAATTTCTCCACAAAACCCCTTCAAGGCTTTTGCCAAGAAAAGCGAACTCAAGGTTCTTGGGAAAGTAGCCAAGAACAAAACCGGAACAAGAGTCAGGTATTGGCCAGACCCACAAATCTTCGTAAAAGAGACAGCTTTTGATTTGAAAGATCTTGAAGATCGAGCCAGGCAAACAGCCTTTCTAGTTCCTGGCTTAGTGCTTTCGGTCGTGGACAAAAGAAGCGGCAAAGCCACCAAGCAAGAATTCAAGTTTGACGGCGGCATCTCGGAGTTTGTTGACTTCCTTGCTCCTGACGCAGCTCTGACAGCAATTTGGAGACTCCGGGGAGAAACAGAGTTCACCGAGACAGTTCCGGTTCTCGACAAAAAAGGAAACATGGTTTCCACCGAGGTCACTAGAAAATGTGAGGTGGACATTGCGCTTCGCTGGGGAACCGGTTACGAAACCAGCTTCCGGTCGTTTGTGAACGTCATTGCAACACCCAAGGGTGGAACCCACGTCTCTGGCTTTGAACAAGGAGCCGTGAAGGCGATCCGTGCCGAGATTGAGGCAAATTCTAGAAAGCTAAAGCTTGGCAACGACAAGGTCGAAAAAGAAGACATCCTTGCAGGGCTAACAGCTGTTGTTGCGGTCCGCCTGGCTGAGCCACAGTTCGAAGGTCAGACCAAGGAGATTCTTGGGACGCCTGCAGTAAAGAACATTGTTTCCGCAATTGTCGCCAAGCGACTTAACGAGAGATTCTCTTCAGGTAAAAGAGACGACAAGACCCAATCGGCTCTTGTCCTAGAGAAGATAGTCGCCGAAACAAAATCGAGAGTGTCTGCAAGAACTCATAAGGAAACCCAGCGCAGAAAAAACGCCCTCGAGAGCTCGTCATTGCCTAGCAAACTTGTTGACTGCCGAACATCCGAGACTGAAGTTTCAGAGCTTTTCATAGTTGAGGGCGATTCGGCTCTGGGAACCGCAAAGCTGGCACGTAACAGCGAGTACCAAGCACTGCTTCCAATACGAGGCAAAATTCTGAATGTTCAAAAGGCCTCGGTAGCCGACATGCTCTCCAACACAGAGTGCGCATCGATTATCCAAGTGCTGGGAGCAGGTTCCGGTCGTAGCTTTGAACTTCCTGCCGCACGGTATGGAAAAGTGATTCTAATGAGCGATGCAGATGTTGATGGCGCACACATCAGAACATTGCTATTGACCCTTTTCTTTAGATACATGCGGCCCCTGGTTGAGGCTGGAAGAGTTTATGCGGCGGTGCCACCGCTTCATCGAGTGACGGTGATAAATCCTGGGACCAAAGCAAACGAGCATATCTATACCTATTCGCAGGCCGAGCTAGAGAAGTTACTTGCAAAACTAAAGACCGCCAAGAAGAGTTACCAAGAACCAATTCAGCGCTATAAGGGACTCGGAGAGATGGACGCCGAACAACTGGCCGAAACGACCATGGACCGATCAAAGCGCGCCCTTAGGAGAGTCACCGTAAAAGATGCCGCGGCAGCCGAGAAAATGTTTGAGCTGTTGATGGGTAATGAGGTCGGTCCAAGAAGAGACTTTATTATCGACTCTGCAGACACCTTAGAGCGAGAAAGAATCGACGCCTAAGCTAATCCGATAAAGCTAATGGCTGGTGCTGCGTCTCCCGAGGTATCTCGCTTTTGAATTTCGTACTCAATACCGATTGCTTTACCCTTGGCGTCGAGTAGTTGGAATGTCTCTGGACCAACAAAAGCTAAAGCGATCTGATCTCTAGCCTTAGTGAATTTGTGAGATCTCATTCCACCGGTAGCCCTACCCTTCTTGGGGAATTCATCAATCTTGCTGACCTTGAAAGCCCCGGGATCCGTTCCAGGGAGAGATTTGGAGCTGTTTGCGATCGTGAAGACGATGTTCTTGTCCTTTGGCTTTAGGACACCAAAGAATATGACCTCTGACTCTGTCTTGATTCCGGCCATTCCCGCGCCGTTTCTACCCTGAGGTCGGACGGTCTTGGCATCGAATCGAAGTAGCTGCGCGTCCTGAGTGATAAAAACGAGTTCATCGTTTTCTTCCGAAAGTGCAGCTCCCACTAGTTTGTCGCCAGCTTTCAAGTTGATGCATTCGAAGTCTGATTTTTGAGGAAAGTCTGGAAGAACTCTTTTTACAGTTCCATTTTTGGTCCCGAGGGCAACCACGCTCTTATCGTCAACCGGAATGATTGCGATAACTTTTTCCTTCTTGCCGATTCCCAGGAATTCCGCGGCCATTGGGCCAGGGTTCTGGGCGCCATACTCACCGACTGGAATATCCCCGATGTGAGTTCTGAGCATTCTCCCGAGGTCTGTAATGAAAACTACGTCAGATCGAGTCGTGGAAGGGAACCAGCTTCTGTATCCAAGCTTTCTTGAGGTTGGTGCATCAGATGACTCTGATCGGAAAACACGTCCGTTCGAAGTTAGAGTAACGGCTGTGGGGGAGTCGGTTAGCTGCGCCGATACTTGATCTTTACCGCTGGAAACCGGCGCAGCAATTTCCTCGGCTTGTATTGATGTTCGGCGGTCATCGCCGTAGTTGTCAGCAACTTCTTGCAGCTCAGTGGCAACTAGTTCTTTCAAGATCTTGTCGGAAGAAAGAATCTTCTCGAGTTCCTCAATCTCTTTCTTAAGCTGTTTCTTCTCGTTGTCTAATTCGAGCTTGGAGAACTTAGTTAGCCTTCTGAGTCGAAGTTCCAGTATGTATTCGGCTTGGATGTCAGAGAGCTTGAACTTCTTCATGAGCTTGGTTTTGGCCTCTTGCACCTCTTCTGAAGCCCTAATAATCTTGATGACCTCATCGATCGCCACGATTGCAAGCAGCATTCCTTCGACTAGGTGCAATCTGGCCTGACGCTTACCCAGGCGGTTTTGACTGCGACGCTTGGTGACAACAACCCGGTGAGCTAGATAGACACCCAGTAGGTCTCGAAGTCCGAGGGTTTGTGGCTGACCGTCAACGAGAGCCACGTTGTTGATACCGAAGCTATCTTCCATTGGGGTGTAGCGGTAAAGAAGATCAAGAACTACTTGTGGGTCGAAGCCAGTCTTGAGCTCAATAATCAGCTTTAGTCCGTTGCTGCGATCGGTCAGATCAATCACATCAGATATACCCTGAATCTTCTTGCTGTTGACACCCTCCTTGATTTTTTCGATTACCTTTTCCGGGCCAATCAAATAGGGAAGCTCGGTTACAACCAACCCCATTTTTCTCGGGGCAACGCTCTCAACCGAAACCCTGGCACGCGTCTTGAAAGAGCCGCGGCCGGTTTCGTATGCCTCAGCGATTCCCTCCCCGGCAATGATGATTCCACCGTTTGGAAAATCTGGAGCAGGAACGATTTTCATTAGATCCTGGAGCGTGCTCTTTGGGTGCTTAAGAAGGTGTATTGCCGCTTTGATAACCTCACGCATATTGTGAGGAGGCATGTTGGTAGCCATACCAACGGCAATTCCAGAAGCCCCGTTTACTAGAAGATTCGGGAAAGCAGCAGGTAGAACCTCGGGCTCTGAAAGCTGAGCGTCGTAGTTGGGCTTGAAATCAACGACATCCTCATTCAAGCCCTCATTCATCATTAGGGCTGCCGCAGAGAGTCTTACTTCTGTATACCGAGCCGCAGCTGGCCCATCGTCCAAGCTTCCGAAGTTTCCGTGACCGTCAATTAGTGGAGCGCGAAGTGAGAACGGCTGGGCCATTCGAACTAGTGCGTCATAGATAGCGCTATCACCGTGGGGGTGGAGCTTTCCCATGACCTCGCCAGTTACTCGGGCGGATTTCACATGACCCTTGTCTGGACGAAGACCCATCTCACCCATTTGGTAGACGATGCGCCTATGAACAGGCTTAAGGCCATCCCTAGCGTCGGGCAATGCTCTTGAGTAAATAACGGAATAGGAATACTCAAGAAACGAATCCTGCATCTCCTTCGAGAGGTCGATGTCGAAGATGCGCTCTGGAACTACTTCAATAGGATCTTTGGCCATGGTCTTCCTGTTGCTGTGGCAAACTTAGCTTCGATGCTACCTTCTGTTCCCAAATCACTCGGGAGGCTTTCCGATGCCTACTCGAGTGCGTATCTTGCGCTCGACTCAGCAGACAATCCGCTCAAACTAGCTAAGAAGAAGAGTTATCTAGTAATTCTCGTGGATGGCCTTGGAACTGAAAATATCAGATCAGCCGCCGGGCATGCCTCATTTTTGAACCAGAAGCTAAAAGCAGCCAGTTCACTATTCGCCGGCTTTCCGGCAACCACCAGTTCGAGCTTAACTTCGATGGCAACCGGTAAACCAAATGGTAGTCATGCAGTTTTGGGTCACCGAGTGTACGACCGAGCAATTAAGCAAAACATAAACTTTCTAAACGACCTTGGTTCCGAATTAGACCCGCGCAAGTATCAGGATCTGGACACGATCTCCGAAACAGCCGCCGCTCAAGGTGTGATTGTTTCAACAATTGGCCCTTTGGAATACGACCAGTCAGGTTTCACGTTGGCAACAATGCCAAATGCAAAATACATTCCAGCCGCTAGCTTCGAGGATCGTTTTTCATCGGCAAAAAAGGCTCTCAGCGTTCCAAACAGCTTGACCTACCTCTACTTTCCCGAACTTGATCAACTCGCACATCGCTATGGCTCAAAATCTCTGCGATGGCTAAACAAGTTGGAAGACCTGGACGCCGAACTGGCCAAATTTGCACGATCGCTAAGTTCGAATGATGGCGTGATTCTGACTGCCGACCACGGAGTCATAGACGTTCCGATGGATAGACACATATATCTTGATGAATACGACTGTTTTGACGATCTTGAGCAAATCGGCGGCGATCCAAGAGTTGGTTTTCTGTATTTTCCGGAATCCGTCAATCTCGCTTCAAAGCTAGAACAGATCAACCAAGAAGTTGGAAACGTATGCGATGTCGTAACCGTTGCCGAACTAGTAGAGGCCAAGTGGCTCGCAGAATTGTCACATCAGGCAATTCTGATTTCCCCTGATCTTGTTCTTCTGCCGAAATCAAATCGTGTTGTTTACCATCGCGGTTTTGCGAAATCAAGATCTCTTTTGATGATCGGTCAACACGGGGGAATGATGCAAGCGGAATGGGAAGTTCCACTAATTGTTTTCTAATCTTCGGTTTTAGTTCCAAAGACTATCTCGTCCCAGCTTGGGATAGATGCCCTTCCTCTTTTGTTGGCCGGTGGTGTCTCGGGGGTAACTTCTGGAGGGTCCTGACTCACGTCTTCTTCTGAAAACGACTCTTGCTCTTCGAAGTCGGGAACAACGGACAAAAAGTCCGTGGAGGGAATGTCTTCTTGCTCTTCTAGCAGCTCTCGCTCGTTACGCTTTTTTCGAAGCGCTTCCAATAGGTCAGCAGTGTCGGAGATCGGTGTGAGTGGCGCAGCTGATTCCTGAAGAGGTGTCGGTGTCACCTTGGGTACTTCACGAACGATTTCAACGGTGTCTGCAAGATTTGAAGTGAAGTCTGAGGCTGGGGTTTGTACCGGACGCAACTTAGGCGCTGGACTAGCTATCCGGTCTCCGGATGAGAGTGAAATCGCTGACTCATTTTCTGGGATAAGTGCTAGACGCTTTGGGTCGTAGAGCCAAGTGGCTTTGTTTTGCTTGCCAGCAAGTTCGTACTCGCAGTAAATATAGAACCCATGCTCCGGGGCTTTCATGGCAGACCATTTTTCAATTCCTGCTCCGCTGGCAGCAAGTCTTGCCTTGATGATTTCTCCAAATTCCCGAGTTGTTGGATTGTTGAATCGGTCACCTGGCACTTCGAGGCGAACAGTTAGTGCATTCAAGACCGCATGATTTAGTTCATCGAGAACTGGTTGAGCAAATTTCATAACGTAGTCAACTGGAGCGCCGCTGGCTTGGACAATCTCTTCAATGCTTCGGCCCACACGTATTTCTTCTTGGATCTCCCTCGGGCTCAACCTGGGCTGATCCAGCATCCGGGGAACTTCGTTCTTAATGGCGCTTCGGAGTGGCTGATCCAGAAGTAGGCGATATTTTTGACCCTCGGAGTCTTCCAGCAATAGAAAATCACCGTCTGAACCCAAGAATCTGATGTCTTTCATGGCTTGCTATCTCCTGTCTAAGAGTTTGCCAGCAAGCTTGTTCTCGAAGCGCAAAAACACGGCAAATTCCAAGGAAATTAACGCTGTGTCAGTTTGCTATTGGGGGGTATTTGTTAGACACTACTAGCGCCTAAAGAACGAAAGAAAGGGCCAACCATGGCTACCGATTACGACGCTCCTAGAAAAGCTGACGACGACACAGAGTCGCTCGAAGCCATAAAGGAACGCGGCCCCGCCAAAGCGGCTTCGGACACCGAAGACATTGACGCCGGGGACTCTTTCTCAATCCCAGACGTGGTTTCAGAAGATCTCGAAGTAGTGGTCTTGCCGCCTCAGGAAGATGAATTCACCTGCTCGAACTGCTTTATCGTCAAGCACCGTTCGTTAGTTGCGAGAAAGACCAAGAACGGCCCTATCTGTTCCGAGTGTGATTCTTAGGATTTGCTAAGCGCCTCAACTAGCTTCTTTGGATTTCTTGTCGACACCAGCCAGTAGGGAGTCGGATCCTCGGGATCTGTAACCGGGATTTTCACAGCTGTCTTTACCGATCCTTGAAAAACCTTGTGGGCAGCAGGGTCAAGGTTTGGACCACGTTCTGCAAATATTTCACTCTTGTCTATGGCTTGGGGTGTTCCAACTAAGTTTCTAGCGATCGACACCCTGCCCACCCGGAGATGGTTCTTTGAAACCTGAATCCTTGGTGCTCTGAATACAAGCAAACCCCAAATTGTGGAAACGGCAATCAGGCCCACCACTAGCCCAATTATTAGGTCAAATGGCTCAGCGATTATCACCGTTGATGGCAACAGCACAAATACTGCGGCAAAGGTCCCAAAATTGGGAAGCACACGCTCGCTGTAGAGCAACGAATCAGGCTTTACTAGTTCAGTCACACTCAATAGATTACGCTGGGAATCTATGACTGACGTACCTGTTCTAATCTCAGCACTTCCAGGTTTCGAGCCTAGCTACGCTAAGGCTGGTGACGCTGGAGCAGATCTTCGCTCCACCAAGAAGCTTTCAATTGCCCCTGGTAGCCGCGAACTCGTTCCAACTGGAGTTTCGATAGCTTTGCCGTCTGGGTTTGTAGGTCTAGTTCACCCTCGTTCTGGTCTTGCTCTAAAGCATGGTGTAACGGTTCTAAATTCACCGGGCACGATTGACGCCGGGTATCGCGGCGAGATTATGGTCACGCTCTATAACTCTTCCTCTGAATCCTTTGATGTGGAGGAAGGAGACCGCATCGCTCAACTGCTAATTCAAAAGGTAGAGCGCGCGGACTTCATCGCAGTTGAACAACTACCTGACAGCGACAGGGGCCAATCTGGCTTTGGATCGACGGGAAACAAGTAAGTGGATAATTACGGCACTACTAAGTCACAGCCGCTTGATCGGTTCAGTGCTGGCCCGTTTGACATTACCGAATTGATTCAGGTTCGCCCCAGCATTGATTTTGGAGCCATCCAGCTTCCAATGCGAGATGACGTTGTTTACAAGCTCGAAGTTGAAGAAGCAACTAATCGAATCGTGGCACTAACGGTCGAGCACAGGGGCTCCACGTTACAACTTCAAGCGTTTAGTGCCCCGGGAGCCGAAGGAGTCTGGCACGAGGTTCGATCTGCTCTAGAGCAGTCAATAACGGCACAGGGTGGCAAAACTGAGAGCGTGGTTGGTCCTTTGGGTCCTGAGCTAAACGCTCAGATACCAACTAGAGATGGCACTTCGAGGCTGGCAAAGTTTATTGGGGTTGATGGCCCAAAGTGGTTCCTACGCGGTGTAATAAGTGGCCTCGCACTTGGTGACACGTTATCAATGTCACACATGATTGACATTTTTAGATCCGTTGCCGTGGTTCGCGGTAGCGCACCAATGCCACCAAAGGAACTTTTAGAACTTGTTGCTCCAGCGGGCGCCCAAAAGAGTGTGAGCTAATGAGCGACGATAAAGTTCGCGCTTCTGCCGCGAAGCGGCTTGGAATTAGTTCCACTGACGGCAACCTCAGTCTTGATGGAAAATCCTTGCTAGAAGGCATGGGCGGAAAGCTTGGAATCACAGAGACGATTTTGCCAAGCGTGCTGTTTGGGGCAAGCTTTGCCCTAACCGGTGAAGCGATTATTGCGGTTTCGTTAGCGGGTGGAACTTCAGCGCTGTTTATTCTCTATCGCTTGATCACACGCAAATCTGCAAGCAGCGCACTAATCGGTGCTATAGCCGTGGGTTTTGCTGCCTGGCTTGCTCTTCGCGAAGGCGGTGATGCAGTTGACTACTTTGTACCGGGATTTATTACCAACGCTGTTTACGGCAGTGTCCTTTTGATCTCAATCTTGGTTCGCTGGCCGATTATTGGTGTTTTGGTAGAGATTCTTCGAGGCAATGCAACCAGTTGGCGCAAGGACCGAAAGAAACTAACGATCTACTCACTGGTTACTGCGATGTGGGTAGGGTTTTTCAGTCTTCGGCTGGCCGTCCAGGTTCCTCTTTTTCTAGCTGGAAGCGTTGAACTACTGGCAACCGCAAGAGTGGCCATGGGTCCACCGCTTTATGCGCTGGTTATCCTGGTGACCTGGCTGATACTTCGAGCCACGGTGCTTCGGACCCGGTAAGTGGTAAATTTGATAGCTGGAGCTCATTTGCTCAAATACCTAGGAGTTATAGATGTCAAAGATTGACAGTTTCGGCGTAGGGCGCGATCTTTTGGTGGGCACCGAGTCCTACCGCATCTTCGACATCAGCAAGCTAGAGGCCAAGACCTTGCCCTACAGCTTAAAGATTCTTCTGGAGAACCTTCTTCGAACTGAAGATGGAGCTAACGTAACTTCTTCTCACATTCAATCCATTCTGGACTGGGACCCAAAGGCGGAACCGGACACTGAGATTCAGTTCACACCGGCACGAGTGATCATGCAGGACTTCACTGGTGTCCCATGTGTAGTAGATCTGGCAACCATGCGCGAAGCCATGGTTGATCTCGGGGGAGACCCAAAGAAGATTAACCCGCTAGCTCCAGCTGAGCTAGTTATCGACCACTCGGTGGTTATCGACGTCGCGGGGTCCGCGGATGCTTTTGAAAAGAACGTCGAATATGAATACCAGCGAAACGCTGAGCGCTACCAATTCCTTCGTTGGGGGCAGATGGCGTTCGACGATTTCAAGGTAGTTCCTCCTGGCACCGGAATCGTGCACCAGGTCAACATAGAGTACCTAGCCCGCACCGTGATGACCAGGAACGTTAATGGACAGTTACTTGCCTACCCAGACTCCTGTGTTGGAACCGATTCCCACACCACAATGGTTAACGGCCTTGGAGTTTTGGGTTGGGGTGTTGGTGGAATTGAGGCCGAGGCTGCGATGCTTGGCCAGCCAGTTTCCATGCTCATTCCAAAAGTTGTTGGCTTCAAGCTCACTGGTCAGATTCCGATGGGAGCAACGGCAACTGATGTTGTGCTGACCATCACTCAGAAACTTCGCGAGCACGGTGTAGTGGGTAAGTTCGTTGAGTTCTATGGAGCAGGGGTAGCCTCAGTGCCTCTAGCGAACCGAGCAACAATTGGAAACATGAGCCCTGAGTTTGGTTCAACTGTTGCAATCTTCCCAATTGACGCAGTAACTCTTGACTACCTTCGCTTTACTGGGAGAAAGCCAGCTGAAATTGAACTTGTCGAGCAGTACAGCAAAGCGCAGGGACTTTGGCACGATCCTTCGATCGAACCTAGTTACAGCGAATACCTAGAGCTTGACCTTTCAACCGTTGTTCCATCAATAGCCGGGCCTAAGCGTCCCCAGGATCGAATCGAATTGTCCAAGTCAAAGAATCAGTTCGCGAAAGACATCCTTACCTACTCCTCAAAAGCTTCTAAGCCAGCAAAGGTATCCGGAAAAGATTTCTCGATGGACAACGGACACGTGAGCATCGCTTCGATAACCTCTTGCACCAACACTTCAAACCCTTCTGTGATGATGGCGGCGGGACTTCTTGCAAGAAAAGCTGTTGCAAAGGGCCTGAAAGCAAAGCCTTGGGTCAAGACATCCTTAGCCCCTGGATCAAAGGTTGTTACCGACTACTACGACAAGGCCGGATTAACTAAGGACCTAGACGCTCTGGGTTTCCAACTGGTTGGCTACGGCTGCACAACGTGTATTGGAAACTCCGGACCTCTTGATGAGGAAATCTCTGCCGCAGTGAACGAAAACGACCTAGCTGTTACCGCTGTGCTTTCTGGAAATAGAAACTTTGAGGGACGCATCAATCCGGATGTGAAAATGAACTACTTGGCCTCGCCGCCGCTAGTAATTGCTTACGCGCTAGCTGGAACCATGGATTTTGATTTTGAGAAAGATTCGCTTGGTGAAGACTCTTCCGGAGAAGATGTCTTCTTGAGAGACATCTGGCCGACTCCCGAGGAAGTGCAAAACACTATTGACTCGTCAATCAACTCGGATATGTTCACCACTCAGTACGCAGGTGTTTTCGATGGTGATAAGAGATGGCAATCTCTTGAGACTCCAACCGGAGATACCTTTTCTTGGGATGCCAAGTCAACCTATGTTCGCAAACCGCCTTACTTCGACGGAATGAAAATGGACCCCACACCGGTTACAGATATCCACGGAGCTCGCGTGCTTGCGAAGCTCGGTGATTCTGTGACAACTGATCACATCAGTCCAGCTGGATCAATCAAGGCTGATTCACCTGCCGGTAAGTACCTAACCGAGCACGGAGTATCAAGGGTTGATTTCAACAGCTATGGATCTCGCCGTGGAAATCACGAGGTTATGATTCGTGGAACATTTGCCAACATTCGTTTGCGTAACCAGCTACTTCAAGATGTTGAGGGTGGTTACACCAGAGACTTCACAACTACCTCAGGGGATCAGGCTTTTATTTACGACGCTGCAGAAAACTATCAGGCCGCTGGAACACCGCTAGTAATTCTTGGCGGGAAAGAATATGGTTCTGGATCTTCAAGGGACTGGGCTGCAAAGGGTACCAGCTTGCTTGGTGTTCGAGCTGTCATCACCCAAAGCTTCGAGCGCATTCACCGCAGCAACCTAATTGGAATGGGTGTCCTGCCCTTGGAATTCCCGTCCGGATCTTCGGCTGACTCATTGGGCCTTGATGGCACGGAGATTTTTGACATCTCCGGAGTTGAGAAACTAAACGAGGGTGTTACACCTAAAACCCTGCAGGTACTTGCCAAGCCAAGTGAGCACTCCAAGCCTGGAAAGCAAACTGTTCAGTTTGAGGCGACTTTGAGAATCGACACCCCTGGAGAAGCTGACTATTTCCGCCATGGCGGAATCTTGCAGTATGTGCTTCGATCGTTAGTAAAGGCATAGAGGAAGTCACATACCAAAATGAGCATTCTAGACAGGGTCAATGGACCGGAGGACCTGAAGGGTCTAAAGGACGCTGAGGTCATCGAACTCGCATCGGATATTCGTGAGTTTTTAATATCCAAGGTTGCAAAAACTGGAGGGCACCTAGGTCCTAACTTGGGTGTGGTTGAAACCACTCTTGCTATCCACCGAGTATTTGATTCACCAAAAGACAGCATCATTTTTGACACCGGTCACCAGTCATATGTTCACAAGTTGCTTACTGGAAGAAAGAACTTCGACAATTTGCGCTCCAAGGAGGGTCTAGCCGGCTACCCACAACGCTCCGAGTCGGTGCACGACATTGTTGAAAGCTCACACGCTTCATCTTCTATATCTTGGGGAGACGGCATCGCAAAGGCCTATCGCCTAACAAAACAGGACGATCGCTATGTGATTGTGGTTGTTGGAGACGGTGCTCTCACAGGTGGCATGACCTGGGAAGCGCTCAACAACATCAGCGACGACAACGACCGCAAGCTGGTGATTGTTGTCAACGACAATGGAAGATCATACGCACCAACTATCGGTGGGTTGGCCAGGTATCTCAACGGCATTCGAACCGAACGTATTTATCGCAGGCTTTACAGACTTATTCGCAAGGTTTTCTATAAATTCGGTATGCCAGGAAGAATGGCTTACTCGACATTGCGCGGTGCCGCTAAGGGATTACTTGGCACCTTCGCACCTAAGGGAATCTTCCCAAATCTTGATTTGAAGTACATCGGTCCAGTTAACGGTCACGATATGAACGCCATGGAAGAAGCCCTAAAGCAGGCAAAGAAGTATGCCAATCCAGTTATCGTGCACGCAATTACCCAAAAAGGTAAAGGTTACGAACCGGCTGTGAGCGATGAAGCTGATCAGTTCCACGCGGTTGGTCAAATTGATCCAGACACCGGAAAAGCTGTTGGAGATTCAGGCAAGCAGAGTTGGACCGGCGTTTTCGCAGATGAAATGGTTGAGATTGCAAAGAACAAGCCCAACGTAATTGGGATTACTGCAGCGATGTTAATTCCCGTAGGGCTTCACAAGTTTGCCCAGAAGTATCCAGAGCGGGTATTCGATGTTGGAATCGCCGAGCAGCATGCGGTGACTTCCGCGGCTGGAATGGCTTTTGGAGGGCTGCATCCTGTTGTGGCTGTCTACGCCACTTTCATGGGTCGCGCGTTTGATCAGGTTTTGATGGATGTTGCTTTGCACAAGGCAGGAGTCACTTTTGTGCTGGACCGTGCGGGTGTAACTGGTCCTGACGGCGCTAGCCATCACGGTATGTGGGATCTGGCCATGCTACAGATTGTTCCTGGCATCCGAATCGCATCACCTAGAGATGGCAAGAGGCTGGTTGAAGAGCTCAATGAAGCAATCGAAGTATCTGATGGACCGACTGTTATTAGGTTCCCGAAGGGTTCTGTTTCTCAAGAGATCGAAGCAATAAGACGACTAGATGACGGCGTTGATGTACTTATGGAGAGCCCAGCTAAAGACGTACTTATCTTGACCGTTGGTTCAATGGCTCACGTGGGACTACAAGTTGCCAAGATGCTTGCAGATCAGGGAATTGGTGCAACAGTAATTGATCCTCGTTGGGTCATTCCAGTTCCTGCCTCTGTAGTTAGCCTTGCGAGCAAGCACAGGCTTGTTGTCACAATCGAAGATGGTATTCGAGTTGGTGGCATAGGTACCAGAGTGCGCCAGGATCTTCGCGCGGCTCAGGTTGATACGGCCCTCAGCGAGATCGGACTACCCGATGAGTTTCTGGAGCATGCCTCAAGAGATGAAATATTGGACCGCGTTGGTCTCAACGCACAAGATATTTCCAGAGAGATTGTGGCTCAAGTGCTTGGTGCGAGAGTGCCGCACGCGAGGGCTATTCCTGAGGACTCTGTAGTTTCAGATCAGGCTCGTCTAGCCGACTAATTGAATCCAGTATTGCTTCTGCCGTTAGATCGACCTGCCACGCTCTTGCCCCAAAACCCAAAAGAGCTTGTCTAACATTCTCAAGAGTTGAGGGTTCTGATGGCGCAAAACAAACTTGGCGTAAATAATCTGGCGTGAGCAAGTTCTCTAGTGGCAAATTTGAGCTCTCGCTAATTTTTGTCAAAGCATTCTTTGCGTGACGCAAACGCCGATCAGCCTCCGGGTACTTAGCTGCCCAGTTGCGATGGTTTGGAATCCCTTCTGTCTTCTCTGCTCTGATAGCTGGAAGAACAGTAGCTTTATAGGATGATTGCAGCGCTTCCCACCATAGATCCAAGTAACTTCTTGAAGCTCGACCAGTAAAGGTTCGTAGTGATGCCAGCTCGGGTCTAGTTCTAGGTTTTGCTACTGCCGCGGCCAAAATGGCTGCATCAGGAACCAACCTCCCGGGTGAGACGTCCATCTTGATGGCGAGTTCTTCCCGCGCCATCCAAAGTTGTCTTGCGATCTCTAAGGACAACTGGTCCGAAACTTTACTAAGGCCGGATATTCCGCGCCAGCGATCTTGCTTCGCTGGCTTTTGCTTGAATGAAAGCAGGTTTTCAAACTCTTCGGCAGCCCAGCCCGATTTACCTTGTTGGTCAAGCAAGCCCGTCAGGCTTGCTTGAAGCTCATGTAGGAGCTCAACATCGAGGGCTGCATAGTTCAACCAGCTCTCCGGTAGGGGCCTCGTGCTCCAATCAGCAGCGGAATGCTCCTTTGCTATTGCTATACCAAGTAGTGATTCAACTAAAGAACCAAGGCCGACTCTTGGCTGGCCTGTTAGCCGCCCAGCTAACTCAGTGTCGAAGATTGCTTTGGGGTGCAATCCAAGTTCTTGAAGGCACGGTATGTCCTGAGTTGCAGCGTGGAGTATCCACTGCCTATCGCCAAGAAAATTTCGAAGCTCTGAGAACTCTTTAGACTCCACCAATGCAGTATCTGATGTCGGGTCTAATAGAAAAATGTCAGAGTTTTCTGTCTTTAGCTGAATAAGGTACGCGCGCTGAGAATACTTAAAACCTGAGGCTCTTTCCGCATCAACTGCGACGGGGCCTTGAGTTTTTAGCAGAAGCTCAAGTGCAGTCGCGAGCTCTTGAGAGTTCTCAATCAGATGATATCTCGTTTTCGGGGCTGCAAGTTTCTCGAGAGTCAGCGAAGGTGTATCTAGTAGGTCTGGATCTTCTGCAGCCAAGTTAGATTCTGCTTATTCCTGATTCCGGAGGCAATCCAGACATCATGCATAAAAGATCCTGCCAGGCTTCTAGGTGAGCTGCGAAATTTGAGTCAGTGGGTGACCAGGACGCGCGAAGTTCCAACTCGGCATGGTCACTTTGACCAGACATGGATCCATATCCCTGAGAGATAATCCTTGTGATGGTTCCAGCTTGAAGGGTGTAACCGGCGCCACGAGCCTTTAGCGAGTCTTCTAACCAAGCCCAGCAAACGTCTGTGATCAGCTCATCCTGGCCAATGTCAGTTTCGAGGGGAGATTTGGCAAAACAGATGATGCGAAAGTTTCCACCCCAACCCTCTTGAGGGGTGTCGGAATTCAGCACCACAAATCTTCCAGTGCCCGCGTCCGCTTGCGCAGCGTGGGACTCTGCTCCAACGTGGGCGGCCAGAGCAAGCGAGTGCCTGGCAAGTTTTTCAGGGGAGGGAATCTCTGTGACGTTTAGATCTGATCTAATGTCTGCTTGACGCAAGGACATCACAGCTAGCTGAAAATCAGCAGCTGTATCGGTCACATCCGCGATCTCAAGCATTTTTTCCAGCTTAAGAGCCCTCCCTAAATTTACCTGCTAGCCACGCCGTTAGTAGCTCCAGAGGGCGAATGTCGCGTCCTCAGACTCTGCAAGAGACACCAGTGAACCTTCATGGCTAAAAGGATTAAACGGTCGCTCTAGCAGATCTTCAGGAAGCCTTGGAGTGACCGTTATTGCAGATTGTGCGACTTCAGCGGTTTCGAAGCACACCCTTGTGAGGGTCGGTCCTGCCTCAAGAAGCATGGAGCTGAACTTCATTTGGTTAGCCCAAGCCAGTAAAGCAACAAAAGGTTCGGCTGGGTCGATAGCGACATGTTCAATATTAAATTCGCTGTCGCTAGTTGGCGTGTTCGGACTAAAAAGAGTCACTTCACTTATGGAGATTACTGCTGGGATCGACTGAAAGTTTCCAGAAGCTGAGACAATCGCTAGGTGCGCTGACGATAGCTTCCTGTACCTCTCGTTGCGGGCAGTCTTTGCGTCCACGATGACAACGTCTGCTTGTCTTCGAAGTGCCAGCAAAAGCGCAAGATCCTCTTTGGTGGATATTCCCCTCGACGATCCTGACTCATCGAAGAAGTTACCGCTAGCGCTAATGACATGGTTAGTGCGTATCCCAGTCCAGCTACCGTAACTAAGCGCGAGTTCTTCTACATTAGTGACTTGACTGGAAAGCGCGAGCCCAGAACGCCCTGTAATCATTGACTCGATTTTTCCCGAAGTTGACGCTTGATGCGGGACAGGATTCCGATCATCCCGCGAAGCCTCAATGGGGAAACAACTTTCTGAAGCGATAGCTTCGAAGGAAAGTCAATGTCAAAATCGAGAGCCTCTTGCACGCTTAGCCCATCGATGACACTAAAAAGCAAACTTGCAAATCCTCTAGTTGTGGGAGCTTCCGGTGGAGCGCTGAAAAACAACCTTGTTAAGTTGTTTTCGTCAATCTCCACAAATAAGAAAATGGGAGATTGACACTCCTCGACTCTTTCGAGTAGCTCTGGGTGATCGGCGTACCGATCAGGTAACTCAGGTAACGCTTCTGAGAACTCCAGCAACAAATCAAGTCGTTCAGACTCTCTGATTGAGGCAAAGTCCTCAATTAGAGTTTCCGGAAGTTCTAATGTTGCCAATTAGACCAGCTGTGGTACCGGGCCAGGTTCGCTACCTAATGCAATAGGTGCCTTCACAAGAGAACCCCACTCGCTCCATGAGCCGTCATAGTTTCTAACGGTTTCAATACCCAGTAGATACTTTAAGACAAACCAGGTGTGTGATGAACGCTCGCCGATTCTGCAATACGCGATGACATCGGAATGGCCATCTAGCTTGGCGCCTTTTAGATAGACCTCTTCTAGTCCAGCTAGATCCTTAAAGCTCTGATCTTCGTTGCATGCTTTTGACCAGGGCACCGATGCTGCTGATGGTATGTGGCCCGCGCGGGATGCTCCCTCGTCCGGGTAACCAGGAGCCGTTAGACGCTCACCGGCATATTCTTCTGGGGAACGAACATCAATAAGCGGCTTTCCAAAGTGAGAAACAACATCATCGCGGAATGCTCGAAGCGTGCTGTCGTCTCTTTGAATAACCGGGTAATTGGAAGCTACAGCCTTGGTCTCGTCTTTGGTGAGTTCCCTGCCTTCGGCAGTCCACTTATCTCTTCCGCCATCTAGTAATCGAACGTCCTCGTGACCGAAGAGCTTGATAACCCAAAGAGCGTAGGCAGCCCACCAGTTGCTCTTGTCGCCGTACAAAACGATGGTGTCTTCGCGGTTGATTCCAAGTCTTGAAAACACCTTGGAAAACCCTTCACCGTCGATGTAATCGCGGGTTACTGGGTCGTTTAGGTCGGTGTGCCAGTCGACTTTCAGAGCTGTTGGGATGTGACCGGTTTGGTAAAGCAAAACGTCCTCATCGGACTCGAGCAAAACAAGACCGGGCTTGCCAAGATTCTCTTCTAGCCATTTAGTGCTCACAAGAGCTGATGGGTCTGCGTACTGTCCAAACTTCTCGGAACTGTCAATGTCGATTGGCAAAGTTATCTCCTTGTAGACTTGGGGATTCAATTGATCCTCATGTAGGCGGTGCTATTGTCAACCAATTCAGGAACAATTTGTTCCCTGGTTGAAATTCAACCCAACCCCACCCTTGGTGAGGTCTTGAATCAACTGGTTCCTCCCAGAGAGTTTACCAAGGCGCGCTTCGATAACTATCTGCCAAATTCCGACTTCCCTTCTCAGGCCTCGGCCCTAGCTTCAGCAAGGGCTTTCGTAAAACCAGGAGTTATGAAGTCACTGTTTTCCAAGGGGAAAGCTCCCGCATACTCAGGGATTTACCTAGACGGTGGTTTTGGGGTTGGAAAAACACATCTCTTGGCCGCAATCTGGCACGAGTTTGCCGGCAAGAAGGCATTTGGAAGCTTCTTGGCCTACACCAGTTTGATAGGCCTTCTGGGGTTTGCTGACGCCCTGAAGCACCTGAGTCAGTACCAACTGATCTGCATAGACGAGTTTGAGCTTGATGATCCAGGCGACACAATGCTGATGTCCAGGCTATTGTCTGAGCTCGGTTCAAAAGGTATTCGATTTGCAGCAACATCGAACACCCCTCCAAATGCGCTAGGAGAGGGAAGGTTTGCTGCAAGAGACTTTGCAAGGGAGATTGCTGCGATGGCAGATAGATTCCAGATAGTGAGCGTTGATGGTGAAGACTATCGCCATAGACCAATCGATGGGCACACCGCTGCCTTATCTGATTCTGATATCGAGGAGCTAATCAGAGACTCACTGGCCTCGGGCAAAAACGTGTCTCGTGACGACTTTTCCAAATTACTTCAGCACCTAGCCAAGGTGCATCCTTCAAAGTTTCTAAAGCTGATCGAGTCAATAGACGTTTTGATTTTGACTTCCGCCCACAAGCTCACTGACCAGAACGCAGCGCTTAGATTCGTTTCATTCGTAGACAGGCTCTATGAGTCAAGGGTTGCGATTGCTTCAACCGGTATTGGTTTAACAGAAGTGTTCTCAGATGAGCACATTGCCGGCGGTTACAGAAAGAAGTACCTTCGAGCTATTTCGCGGATCGGGTCTTTGACCGAGCTGGCTTAGGCTTCTTTTTCTTTTTCGATAGGTGCCATCTACCTCGAAACCATAAGGCCGCTCCACCGAGCGACATTGCCACAAACGAGCCAAGTAAAACACCAAGAGTTGCCTGAGCATAGAGCTCTCGATCATCAATGAATGCCAGATGCGCAATCAGAAGTGAAACCGTGAATCCAATTCCAGCCAACAGACCTAGCGGGATGAAATCAAGCACGGATAATGGAAGTCGATCCTTTGGTGCCAAAAGCTTGTTTGCGATAACTGCAGCTATAGAAATTCCAACGACTTTACCAACCGCAAGACCAAAGAAGATTCCAGAGAACACCGGCTGCGAATCGCCTGCCATTGTTGGCATGACAACTGCAACTGCCGTGAAGGCAAAAACTGGGAGAATAAAGAAATTAGTTGCTGGTTGCACCTTGTTCATGACTGTGTGTGCTCTGACAGCGGGAATCAAGATTCCTAGGATCACACCGGCAACAGTTGCGTGTACGCCGCTTTGGTAGAACGTGTACCAAAGGACCAAGCCAAACACTGCCCTAACAAGCCACTTGTTTGCAAACTTTGAGGTCTCTGCAAATCTAAAGGCAGCGGCAACCACCGCGCTGGCAATCAGCCAGGCAGGCTCCAGTTTTGTGGTGTAGAAAATAGCGATGATGCTAATCGCAATTAGGTCATCAAAAATTGCCAGCGCTAGCAGGAAAATACGCGCTGCGGAAGGCATTCCTCTTCCAAAAATCGCTAGGACGCCAAGAGCGAATGCGATGTCAGTTGCGGCGGGGATAGGCCATCCAACGATTCCTTCGGTGCCCCAGTTTAGATAGGCGTAGATCGCGGAAGGAACTATAACTCCGGCCAAGGCGGCAATAACTGGAACCATTGCTTTCTTTGGAGATGATAGCGCTCCACTCTTGAGCTCGTACTTGAGCTCCAAACCCGCCACTAAGAAAAATACAGCCAGAAATAGGTCAGAAATTGTGTGACCAACGGTGATCTGGATTCCGATAAATTCCAGATTCAGCTTGTAGGCGATTGCGTCGAGCAGTGGCTCCCCAAATGGCGAGTTTGCCAGAACCAGCCCAATCATCGCGGCTGTCATCATGATCATGGCAGCGTTGCGTTCAGATTTCATACTTCAAAAATACCTCATTTACGAAACAAGATGTTCATCTCGTATTGGAGTTCGTAACATTCTGGAAATCCAGCAAGTAACTAGTTGAAACCTTAAGACGCCAGCATCGAGCTAACAATTGCATTCACGTTCTTTCGAGAAAGGCACCCCATGGATCAAGGAAATACCGCATTCGTTCTGTTCTCAGCCGCGTTAGTGCTGCTAATGACTCCAGGACTCGCTTTTTTCTACGGTGGGCTCGTGAAGGCAAAATCAGTCGTGAGTATGATCATGCTTTCTTTCGGTTCGCTAGCACTGATAGCTGTTTTGTGGGTGCTCTATGGCTACGCGATCACCTTTGCGGACGTAGGCGACACAGGGTGGATAGGGATTCCGCACATCGTAGGAATCGACACCAGCTCGCTGGGCCTAAGTGCTCAAGTGACGGAGTCTGAGAATCCGGTAGGAGCTTTTCCGGAACTTGCATTCGTTAGCTTCCAGGCAACGTTTGCAATCATCACGGTTGCCCTGATTTCGGGTGCAATTGCTGACCGGGCAAAATTTGGCGCCTGGATGGTGTTCGCGGGCCTTTGGGCAACTTTCGTTTACTTCCCTGTGGCAGGTTGGGTATTCAATTTCACTCCTGAAGATGACGGTGGCTGGATTGTTGACAAGCTAGGAGCCATTGATTTTGCTGGAGGAACGGCTGTTCACATTAACGCCGGGGCTGCAGCTTTGGCGCTAGCCATAGTTTTAGGAAAGCGTTTTGGCTTTTCTAAAGGAATAACACAGCCTCACAACGTTCCACTAACCCTGATTGGCGCGTCACTACTCTGGTTCGGGTGGTTTGGCTTCAACGCCGGATCACAGTTGGCTGCTGATGGAATTGCGTCCCTAGTTGTAATCAACACCATTGCTGCCCCTGCAGCAGCGATGCTCGGTTGGATTTCGATCGAGAAAATTCGTCACGGTAAAGGAACATCGATTGGAGCAGCCTCTGGTGCGATTGCCGGCTTGGTTGCAATCACCCCAGCCTGTGCTTCGATTGACCCGGTTTGGGCAATAGTGCTGGGCTTGGTTGCTGGATCGCTTTGCGCTCTGGCAGTTGATTTGAAGTTCAGATTCGGCTTTGATGATTCGCTCGATGTTGTGGGAATCCACTTAGTCGGAGGTGTCATTGGAACACTGTTTATTGGTTTGGTTGGCGTTGATGTTGGATTGTTCTTTGGATTCGGCTTTGATCAACTGATTGCTCAAACAATAGGTGCAGCCGCAGTCTTTGGCTACAGTTTCGTGATGGCCCTCGCCATTGGATTCGCAATCGAGAAAACGATGGGCTTCCGGGTCCAAGCCGATGCCGAGCTAGCCGGAATAGACACTTCAGTCCATGGTGAAGAGGCTTATTCGTTTGGAAGCGACCGCCAGAACTAGCTAGTTGATGCGTGCCCTTTAGAGTCAAGGCTCGCATCGGGGCTACTGGCAGCTAGCTTGGATTTGGGTTAGAGTAGCCAAGCAACCTAGGTTGCACGCGGATGTGGCTCAGTGGTAGAGCATCACCTTGCCAAGGTGAGGGTCGCGAGTTCGAATCTCGTCATCCGCTCGCAGTGGCCATGAGCTACGCATCGGTGGAGTGGCCGAGAGGCTAGGCAGCGGCCTGCAAAGCCGTCTACACGGGTTCGAATCCCGTCTTCACCTCGAATTACCCGGGCGATTGGCGCAGTGGTAGCGCGCTTCCCTGACACGGAAGAGGTCACTGGTTCGAACCCAGTATCGCCCACAAGAATATATCGAGGCTTCAAAGAAGGAAAGTAAGTGCCAACAGCTAGGCAGTACGACTTGGTCCTCGTGGGTGGCGGGATTATGAGCGCCACCTTGGCAGTATTGCTTCGCCAGGCAAATCCGGAACTGAAAATGATAGTTCTGGAACGTCTAGACAAAGTTTCTTTGGAGTCATCCAACGCTTGGAACAACGCTGGAACCGGACACGCAGCTCTTTGCGAATTGAACTACATGCCAGATGACCGACCTGGTAATTTGCCATCAGCAGAAAAGGCCATTTCAATCAACCAGCAGTTTCAGGAGTCAAGAGAGTTCTGGTCCAGCTTGGTGAAAGAAGGTGTCCTCAAAGATCCAGAGACATTCATTCACTCCGTTCCACACATGACATTTGTGCAAGGCGCTAAGGACGTTGACTACCTAGAGCGTCGCTTCAAGGCCCTCAAAGACCAACCGCTTTTCGCCGGAATCGAGTTTTCGAAAGACTTTGAGGAGATTGGCAAGTGGGCTCCTCTAATGATCGAAGGTCGCCCAGCATCTGAAATTGCTGCAACCAGAATCGAACAGGGAACAGATGTCGACTACGGTGCGCTGACCGAGCAACTTTATGAATGGCTCAAGACCAAGAACGTTGAAGTGCTGACAAGCCATGAGGTGAGCTCTCTTCGGAAAAAGGAGGGCTTATGGCAAATAACTGGAAAAAACTCGACTTCAAGATTTGAGTTCACCACACCTCGAGTATTTGTCGGGGCTGGGGGATGGGCACTAAAGCTTCTTCAGAAGGCCAAGCTCAAAGAGATTAATGGCTACGGCACTTTTCCTGTGAGTGGACATTTTTTCAAGACAGAAAACCCTGAACTGGTTGCAAGGCATCAGGCAAAGGTTTACTCGCAAGCCGCAGTTGGCGCCCCTCCAATGTCTGTTCCTCACCTAGACACCAGAGTTATTGACGGTAGAACATCATTACTCTTCGGGCCGTTCGCAGGATTGAATCTTAAGTTCCTAAAACACGGCTCTTGGCTTGATCTTCCGGCGTCAATTCGGTTCGGAAACATCGTTTCTTACCTCTCTGTTGCTGTCAAGAACTTCCCATTGGTTATCTACTTAGTCAAAGAGATTTTCAAATCTTCAAAACAGAAAATTCAAAGTCTTCGAGAGTTTGTTCCAAACGCCAGAGCAGAAGATTGGCAACTCTACGAAGCTGGACAGAGAGCCCAGGTCATCAAGCCGGTAAAAGGCCTAGGAGTTTTACAGTTTGGGACTGAAGTAATCAGCTCAGCCGATGGATCCATCGCAGGCTTACTTGGAGCCTCTCCTGGGGCATCGGTTGCGACCAGGGTGATGCTTGATGTTGCCTCGAGGATGTTTCCGGAAAGCCAGAACCCTTGGATCAAGGACATTGCAGATTCAGTACCAAGCTATGGATTGAAGCTAAACGATGATCCATCTAAAGCGCGTGAATCGCTCAGCGCGACAGCAAGAACTTTAAAGCTGAAAGCTTAGGCCACCGCTACGCCAAGTAGCGTTCCAACCCCGTACGCCGCCGCCATCGTCACTAGCGACACGGCAACGTTTCGAAGCACGGGGCGAAGCGGCTTCGCTCCTCCGATAATTGCAGCAACGTAGCCTGTGATTGCTAGGGATATGACAACGGAAACTATCGTCGCTGCTTCCCGATATTGAGTCCACGGACCAGTAATGGCAACGATTGGAAGTACTGACCCAAGCGCAAATGAGAAAAAAGATGCTACAGCCGCAGCCATCGGTGATACGTGATCATCCTTTGCAAATTTTCGCTTGCTTCCTTCGCGCTTCAAGCGAGATGCAATCTCGCTGTCGCGCTGGGCACTAACAGAAGCGTACTCACCGCCAGCCATCGAAATTGAGCCGGCAACTAGAGCAGCAACTCCAGCAATCAGAATTGCACCATTGTCAGTTGTTGCTCCTGCCACACCCATCACGAGTCCTGCAGTGGATACGATGCCATCGTTTGCGCCCAGGACGGCTGCTCTTAGCCAATTAAGCTTTTTGGCAAGCTCTTTACTGATCACGTGAGGCTGAGCGGTTTCCATTTTTCTTCTTCCAAGGCTTATCTAGACTCGCAATGTTACCAAGGCGAAAGCTCCTAGCTGGTTAGGATTGACCATAGTCGCAGGTCAGAATGGAAGATTCAATTGGAACAGCAGATATCCATCGTTGTAGATGGCGTCAAACAGCAGGTAAAGGTTGGGAGTACTGGCTTTGAGCTGTTTACCGACAAGTCTGTTGTTGCGATGCGCGTTTCGGGTGAGCTCAGGGATCTCGCACACATTGTTTTAGATGGCGACTCGGTTGAGGCAGTGATCATCTCGTCCCCAGACGGATTGAGCATTCTTAGGCATTCAACCGCTCATGTTCTTGCGCAAGCGGTACAAAACATTAACCCTCAGGCGAAATTGGGCATAGGCCCACCCATTGCTGACGGCTTTTACTATGACTTTGATGTTGCTGAGCCTTTTACGCCGGAGGATCTAAAAAGTATCGAAAAAGAAATGGAGCGGATTATTCGCTCCGGGCAACGTTTTGTGAGAACAGCGGTTTCTGAAGACGAGGCCCGCAGCCAGTTGTCTGCCGAGCCTTACAAGCTGGAACTAATTTCACTCAAAGGATCAAGCGACTTGGCTGAAGGTTCAGCCGAAGTTGGCGCAGGCGAGTTAACGATTTATCACAACACGGACGCAAAATCAGGTGAAACAATTTGGAAGGATCTATGCCGAGGCCCGCATCTACCAAACACTCGGATGATCGGCAATGGCTTTAGCCTGACAAGGCTTGCCGCCGCTTACTGGCGAGGCAATGAAAAGAACAAACAGCTGCAAAGGATTTATGGAACTGCTTGGGCTTCCAAAGACGAACTCAAGGCTCACCTCGAAAGACTGGAAGAGGCGGCCAAGCGAGATCATCGTCGCCTGGGTCAAGAGCTCGACTTGTTTTCCTTCCCAGAGGAAATTGGATCAGGCCTGGCGGTTTTCCACCCTAAAGGTGGAACTATTCGTCGCGTTATGGAGGATTACTCAAGAAAGCGTCACGAGCAAGCCGGATATGATTTTGTCTATTCACCGCACATAACAAAATCACACCTGTTTGAGACTTCCGGTCACTTGGCTTGGTATTCAGAGGGCATGTTCCCGCCAATGAAGCTTGATGAAGAAGTTGACGAGCAGGGCCTTGTTCGCAAGCAAGGCCAGGACTATTACCTAAAGCCAATGAACTGCCCATTCCACATCTTGATCTACAAGTCACAGGCTCGCTCCTACCGCGACTTGCCGCTTCGCATGTTTGAGTTCGGTTCTGTGTATCGTTACGAAAAATCTGGCGTTGTTCATGGCCTAACCAGGGTGCGCGGAATGACTCAAGATGATGCTCACTTGTTTGTCACTTTAGAGGATATGGAGTCAGAGCTCACATCGGTATTGAATTTTGTGCTTGACCTCCTTCGCGACTATGGCCTTACCGATTTCTATCTTGAGTTGTCCACTCGCGATCCAGACAACGAGAAATTCGTTGGAAATGACGATCTCTGGGATAAGGCAACTTCAACCCTGGCGAAGGTAGCAACTGACTCTGGTTTGGAGTTGGTTCCTGATCCAGGCGGAGCTGCATTCTACGGACCAAAGATTTCGGTACAGGCACGCGATGCAATTGGAAGAACCTGGCAGATGTCGACAATCCAGCTTGACTTTAACTTGCCAGAAAGATTTGAAATTGAGTACACGGCAAATGATGGAATAAAGAAGAGACCCGTAATGATCCATAGAGCCTTGTTTGGATCGATTGAAAGGTTCTTTGCCGTACTTACCGAGCACTACGCCGGACACTTTCCACCCTGGCTTGCTCCGGTGCAAGTGATGGGTATTCCGGTTGCCGATGAGTTTGCCCCATACCTATCAGGCGTTATCGCCAAACTTAAATCTCACGGTGTTAGAGCAGAAATTGACCTAGGCGATGATCGGATGCAAAAGAAGATTCGCAATCACACCAAAGATAAGATCCCTTTCCAATTGATAGCTGGTGCTGAGGATCAGCAATCGAATTCGGTGAGCTTCAGGTATCGATCGGGTGAGCAGGTAAACGGTGTGGCGGTTGATGATGCGGTTGCTCTTATCATTGAAGCCATTGAATCGAAGAAGCAGGTTTAGTTGAGCGGACCAGAGTTTCTGCCAGGGGTGCCAGATAACTATCAAAGGCTCTGGACTCCGCATCGCTTGGTTTATATTCAAAACGGCCAGCAGCCCAAGAAAGAGGAGTGCCCGTTTTGCCTCGCGCCTCAAGGTTCAGATGAGGACGGGCTAATTGTTTTCAGAGGAGAAACCTGCTTCGTTCTTTTAAATCTGTTCCCTTACAACTCCGGCCACCTGCTGGTGTGCACTTATCGCCACTTTGCTTCCTACGAGGACACAACCCTAGAAGAGGCTGCCGAAATGGCGTCTCTTAGCAAGCGCGGCATGGAGGTCCTTCGAAAAGTTTCCAGGGCTCAGGGGTTCAATCTGGGTATGAACCAGGGGGAGCTAGCTGGGGCTGGGATTGCGGAGCACCTTCACCAGCACATAGTTCCGCGCTGGAGTAATGACTCGAACTTCTTTCCAATAATTGCTCAAACCAAGGCGATGCCAAGGCTATTGGGTGAAGTTCGAGCCGAGATTCAAAAGGCGTGGCTGGAAAACTAAATACCCGTTTTGGCGGGTTAGAATATCTGCATGAACCCATCAAAAAATGAGTCAACACCCCTAGTTAAGCGCGGCCTAGCAGAAATGCTTAAAGGTGGCGTGATTATGGATGTTGTAAACGCTGAACAGGCCAAGATTGCTGAGGACGCTGGTGCGGTAGCCGTTATGGCTCTAGAGCGTGTTCCTGCTGACATTCGCGCTCAGGGTGGCGTTGCAAGAATGAGCGATCCAGAACTGATCGAGCAGATTATTGCAACAGTTTCAATTCCTGTTATGGCGAAGGCTCGTATTGGTCACTTTGTTGAAGCCCAGGTTCTAGAGTCTTTAAAAGTTGACTACATCGATGAGTCTGAGGTGCTTTCCCCGGCGGACTATGTCAACCACATTGACAAGTGGAAGTTCGACGTCCCATTTGTTTGCGGCGCGACCAATTTGGGAGAGGCACTACGAAGAATTACTGAAGGTGCCGCAATGATTCGCTCCAAGGGTGAAGCGGGCACCGGAGATGTCTCGGAAGCCACCAAGCACATCCGAACCATTTTGGGTGAAATTAACGTTCTGGCATCAAAGACCGAGGACGAACTGTACGTGGCCGCAAAGGAACTTCAGGCTCCTTACGATCTCGTTCGTGAAGTAGCAAGAACAAAGAAGCTTCCTGTTGTTTTGTTTGTCGCCGGTGGTGTTGCCACTCCAGCAGACGCTGCAATGATGATGCAACTTGGTGCGGACGGAGTATTCGTCGGCTCTGGAGTCTTCAAATCGGGTGAACCTGCTAAGCGTGCTGCAGCAATTGTTAAGGCGGTTGCCGCATTCAACGATCCTTCGGTTATTGCAGAGGCCTCTCGAGGTCTTGGCGAAGCCATGGTTGGTATTAACGTCAAGGATCTTCCAGCACCTCATCGACTTTCGGAGCGCGGTTGGTAATTGCGTATCGGAGTACTAGCTCTTCAAGGTGACGTAAGAGAGCACATTGAAACGCTCACCAAACTAGCTTGTGAAACAGTCGAGGTTCGCAAGAGCGAAGATCTAAATGATCTCTCGGGATTGATTTTGCCTGGCGGAGAGTCGACTACGATTTCGAAACTCATGGATATCTTCTCCCTAAGGCAACCAATTCTGGAATTCATTAGATCCGGCAAGGCAATCTTTGGAACCTGCGCCGGGATGATCTCTTTGGCAAACGAAGTGCTAGACAGCGCTTCTGGTCAGCAAAGTTTGGGCTTGATGGACATTTCTGTCCGTAGAAATGCCTTTGGCTCACAGCTTGATTCATTTGAGCAGGTCATCGATTTTGATGGTACAAATCTGAACGTTGCGTTCATCAGAGCCCCAATCGTTGAAAGAGTGGGGGAGGCCGTAAAGGTCCTCTCGAAGCTAAGCGATGGGAGAGTGGTTGCAGTTAGGCAGCAGAACATGTTGGCAACATCGTTTCACCCCGAGATCACTGGCGAAACCTTTGTCCACGAGTACTTTTTGAAGATGGCAAGTTCACCCCAATAGTTCTGATTTAGAATTCAAAGCGAAAGTATTCAAGGAGAAAAATGTCCGGTCATTCCAAGTGGGCCACCACCAAGCACAAAAAGGCAATCATTGACTCGCGCCGTGCAAAACTTTTCGCCAAGCTGATCAAGAACATTGAGGTTGCCACTCGAACGGGTGGTCCCGACATGGACGGTAACCCCACTCTGTATGACGCTGTGCAGAAGGGGCGAAAGAGCTCCCTACCTAACGACAATATCGAGCGCGCAATCAAGCGCGGATCTGGTCAAGATGCTGACGCCGTTGAATATCAGACAATTTTCTACGAAGGCTATGGCCCAAATGGAATTGCTATTCTTATTGAGTGTTTGACCGACAATAAAAATCGCGCAGCAGCCGATGTTCGATTGGCCGTAAGCCGTAACGGTGGAACAATGGCTGACCCAGGAAGCGTTTCCTATCTTTTTAGTCGTAAGGGTGTAATCACTATTGAGCGCACGGATTCAGTCAGCGAGGACCAAATCTTGGAGGCGGGTTTGGAGCACGGACTGGAAGACATCGAAGCTAGAGACGCAAGTTTTGTGCTAACAACCGACCCTTCAGCGATGGTTTCAGTTAGGTCCGCTTTGCAGAACGCCGGGTTGGACTACGAAAGTGCCGATGTCGAGTTCGTCCCTGCGGCGTCAATTCAAGTGGACGCAGATACTGCGCGCACCGTGATAAAGCTGATAGAAGCGCTAGAAGATTCCGACGAAGTTCAAAGCGTGTATTCGAACTTCGATATGTCCCCAGAAGTGCTAGCGGAGCTAGAAGCCTAAGCGTGACGAGGATCCTGGGAGTTGACCCTGGCCTCACTCGATGTGGTGTTGGCGTTATTGATTTGGGTAAGTCCCGAAAGACCACATTGGTGTTTGTGGGGGTAATACAGTCTTTGAAAACAGCCGAGCTTGACTCAAGAATTGGCGCGATTGGAACCGAGCTCGAGACTTTGATTTCTAAGTTCAAGCCCGATGTGATTGCCATTGAACGAGTTTTTTCGCAACAGAACCTGTCTTCAGTTATGGGTACAGCCCAGGTTGCTGGGGTTGCAATCTTCCTGGCTCACAAACACAAGATTCCGATAGCGATGCATACCCCCACCGAAGTAAAGGCCGCGGTAACTGGCTCTGGTCGCGCGGGCAAGGCTCAGGTTGGAGAAATGGTTTCAAAGCTTTTAGGCCTTGACGAGATTCCTAAGCCGGCGGATGCCGCGGACGCTCTTGCTATCGCTATCTGTCAGGGCTTCAGAGGATCGAATAGCTCCACGACCTACACGAAGGCTCAGCAGAAGTGGCACTCTGCAGTGAAATCAGCACGAGGCAAATCGAATCGCTAGTTAGGCTAAGTTCGTGATTGCCTCAGTGTCTGGAAAAGTGTTAGCAAGCACGCTAGGCGCGGTCACCATCGAAGTAGGTGGCGTTGGCCTCGTTGTTCACACCACCAACCGAATCGCAACACAGCTAAATCTTGGGCATCCCGCAACCTTAATGACAGTGCTTGTTGTCCGCGAAGACTCTCTTACTCTCTATGGATTTCTGGATGCCCTCGAGCTCGAAACCTTCGATTTACTAAGGTCCGTAAATGGGGTTGGTCCAAAATCAGCACTTTCAATTCTGAGTTCCCTTTCCGTTCAGGAGATTGCTGACGCCGTGGCAAGCGAATCCGACGCAGTCTTTAGATCAGTGTCTGGAGTTGGCGTAAAAACTGCCAAGCTGATTGCACTTTCGTTGGCTGGAAAGATTTCCGGCGGACTTGGTTCCGTTAGCTCTGGATCTGCTCGCGCAAGCGTGGATGCACTAATTGGTCTTGGGTATAGCGAGAAAGAGGCAACTATTGCAGTGCGAAAAGTTTCTAGCCCTAATCTTTCGGATCAGGAAGTTTTGAAACTTGCATTACAACATCTAGCTAAAGCGGGAATGAATTGAACGATATTTTGAGTCCCGCTCTTTCAGAAAGTGATTTGGCGTTTGAGTCCGCCCTTAGGCCTACCAGCCTTGAAGAATTTGTAGGTCAGTCAAACGTCTCAAACCAATTGGGACTGCTTCTAAAAGCTGCAGCCTTGCAAAATCGGGCTCCGGATCACATCTTGCTTGCGGGTCCTCCAGGATTGGGTAAAACAACTCTGGCAATGATTGTGGCCTCTGAAATCGGCTCGGGGCTTCGTATCACTAGCGGTCCAACAATTCAGCACGCGGGAGATCTTGCTGCAATTCTTTCTTCTCTATCTGCCGGTGAGGTTTTGTTTATTGATGAAATTCATCGAATGGCTAGACCTGCCGAGGAACTGCTTTATCTCGCGATGGAGGATTTCCGGGTGGACGTGATGGTCGGAAAAGGTGTTGGGGCTTCTTCGATATCTCTAGATTTGGAACCGTTTACTTTGGTTGGCGCGACAACTAGGTCTGGGATGTTACCTAATCCGCTCCGAGATCGTTTTGGCTACACCGCTAACTTGGAGTTCTATGGAAAGGAAGACCTTGCTACGGTTTTGGTTCGTGCCTCTAAGCAGTTATCGCTGCGAGTTGACAAAGAGGCAATCGAATTGATTGCTTCAAGGTCTAGAGGAACTCCAAGAGTTGCAAATCGACTTCTTAGAAGAGTCAGAGACTTTGCGCTTGTCGATGGCGCAGGAACTATAACTTCTGAAGTTGCGAAGAAGGCACTGCACCTTTACGAAGTTGATTCTCTCGGGTTAGATCGTTTGGACAAGCAGATCCTCGAGGCTTTGGTTGTGAAGTTCCAAGGAAAGCCAGTGGGCCTTTCGACTCTTTCAGTAGCAATTGGCGAAGAGCCTGACACCATCGAGTCGGTCGTTGAACCCTATCTGCTAAGGGAGGGCCTTATTCAAAGGACCACAAAAGGTCGACAGGCCACCCATTTGGCCTATAGGCACTTGGGAGTAGCCGAACCTAGTTAGCTCGGACATTGGGGGTTCAGTTATAATTTAGATACGCGCAAAAGCGCGTTTTTTTGACGTTAGGCCCTCATGACGGACACTTTATTTTTCTTGCTTGCCCTGACTTTTCTGGGATTCTGGATTTTTGTTTCTGGTCGCAATCGCAAGAAGGCTGCTGAGAAACTTCGGTCCGAAGTTGTGAAGGGTGCAACCGTGATGCTGACCAGCGGGATCTTTGGAAAGATCGCAAGCGTCAAGGACGATCGCATAGTGCTCGAAACAGCCCCCGGTCAAAAGCTAACGGTCGCAATCGGTGCCGTAAGCAGGACCGACCCGACTGCAAAGCCTGCAGCAACGGCAAAAACTCAAAGCAAGACTTCGAGCACAACCGCAAGTAAGCCCAAGCCAAAGGCTCCCAAAGCCGATTCTGGAAAGTAATAGGGGAGTAAAGAATTGGCAGCTAGCAACACCGTAAAGTCGGCACGCAAATCTCTGATTTGGCTATTGGTTATTATCTTCGGATTAGCTGGCCTTATCGGGTTTGGTTCTACCACTGACGAGAACGCTAGCTTTACTCCAAAATTGGCTCTTGACTTGCAGGGCGGTACCCAAGTAATTCTTTCCCCGCTTTTACTCGACGGCCAAGCGGTAACTACCGAGCAATTGGACCAGGCGGTTTCAATTATTCGTCAACGTGTAGACGCAAGCGGAGTTAGTGAATCGCAGGTTACTACTCAAGGTGACACAAACATTATTGTTTCCATTCCGGGAGTCCCTGACGAAAACACTCTGGCTCTAATTAAGGCCTCTGCCAAACTTGAGTTTCGACCTGTTCTCATCACCAGTGCAGGTACACCAACCTCCAGCGTTGACGGAACAGAGTCTGAAGACCCAGAGGCTTCAGAAACCCCAGCACCGGAAGAATCTCCCGCCGCTGAGCCGCCAGCTGCCGCGCCAGTCGATGGTAGCGATTTGAACTGGATCACACCAGAAATTCAAAAAGCGTTTGATGAACTGGACTGCGCTTCGTCTTTTAGAGAGCCTGGCCAGATTGATGACCCTAGCGTTCCGCTGGTGACTTGCGATGTTAACGGGCTAACGAAGTTTATTCTCGGTCCAGTCGAAGTAGACGGCGCAAACATTTCCGATGCTTCCAACGGAACGGTCACATCTTCTACAGGAGCTTCAACCAACACATGGGCCGTGAATCTTGAGTTTGACGAAGTCGGCACGGCGGGATTCTCGACAGTTACCCAAAGATTGTTTCCGCTAGAGATTCCAAGAAATCAGTTTGCAATCACTCTCGATGGCTATGTCATTACCGCGCCAACAACACAAGCTGTAATAACTAATGGATCCGCTCAAATTACTGGAAGCTTTGATCGAGATTCCTCTAAAGTTCTTGCTGATCAACTCAAGTACGGATCTTTGCCAATCGGTTTTGAAGTGCAGAGTCAAGAGAACATATCGGCAACCCTTGGCCAGGATCAGCTCACGAGCGGTCTGTTGGCCGGTCTGATCGGTCTAATCCTTGTTGTTATCTACTCTGCTTTCCAGTACCGAGGATTGGCAATTGTCACAGTTGGTTCACTTCTTGTGGCCGGTGTTTTGGTTTACTTACTTATTGCTTTCCTCTCTTGGAGACAGGGTTACCGATTGTCGATGGCGGGTGTTGCAGGACTAATCGTTGCTATCGGTATTACGGTTGACTCTTTCATTGTTTATTTTGAGCGTGTGCGTGACGAGATCCGAGAAGGTAGAAACCTTGAGGTGGCGGTAGAAAACGCGTGGCGGAGATCGATTAGAACGATTCTTGCTTCCGATGCCGTTAGCTTCACTGCAGCTGCAACACTTTTCCTTTTGACGGTGGGCAACGTCCGTGGCTTTGCCTTTACTCTTGGTCTAACAACAATCGTCGACCTGATTGTGGTGCTGTTGTTCACCCACCCGCTGTTAACACTGTTAGCTCGAACCAAGTTCTTCAGTTCGGGTCATCCTTGGTCAGGCTTTGACTCCAAATCGCTAAAGGCGTCTGGTTATGTCGGTCGTGGTCAGTTCAGGGTTGCACCAAGGTTGAGTTCAGGAAAAATTCTGAAAGTTTCCAAGGAAGCCGCTACCAGGCAGACCATCGCTGAACGAAAAGCTCAAGCTGCCATTCAAGAAGCTGACAAGACAGGCGGTAACTAATGTCCAAGTTTAGAGATCTCGGTAATGACCTATACAGCGGCCGCGTGTCGATGGACATTGTTGGGCGTCGCAAGCTTTGGTATGCAATCGCAATTGTCTTGGTGATCATTGCGATAGTCGCTCCAGTGGCCCGCGGGGGATTCAATTTTGGTATCGAGTTTCGAGGTGGCAGCGAGTTCCGTATCGATGGAGTGGGAAACACTTCTCAGCAGGTAGCTAGAGACGCTGTCCAATCAGTTGATCCAGAAACTCAGCCCATTGTCACTTCGGTTGGTGTTGACTCTGTAAGAATCCAAACCGAGCAATTAGATGATGTGACAACCGAAGAGATTCGAATTGCCTTGGCAAATGCATATGATCTACCCTCGGGGTCGGTAACTTCGTCATTCATTGGTGCAAACTGGGGTGCTGACGTAACCTCCAAAGCCATAAATGGCCTAATTGTGTTCCTTATCTTGGTTTCGGTACTTATGGCTTTGTACTTTAGAACCTTCAAGATGTCCATTGCGGCTCTGGCTGCTTTAGCTCACGATGTTGTGATCACTGCTGGCATCTACGCGCTAACCGGCTTTGAAGTCACCCCGGCCGCAGTTATTGGACTTCTAACTATTCTTGGTTACTCGTTGTATGACACCGTGGTCGTCTTCGACAAGGTGCGTGAGAACACTCTTGGGGTTGAGTTCTCGGAAGAAACAACATTTGCTTCTCAAGTGAACCTTGCTGTGAATCAGACGCTTGTCAGGTCTATAAACACTTCTGTCGTTGCGGTTTTGCCAGTGGCCGCGATTTTGTTCATCGGAGCCTTCATTCTTGGTGTCGGAACCCTTAGGGATATTGCACTTGCATTGTTCATCGGAATGATTGTTGGAACATACTCATCGATCTTTATCGCCTCTCCGGTGTATGTTCACCTCCGGGAGAATGAGACGAGATTCGCCAACAAGTCATAGAACCAAAGTCGTCTCAAGAGTAGGCTTGAGCCTGGAAGGGCAAGAGCATGACTGATTTAGACTCCAGTTCTATCAGGGCGCGTTTGCCGCGCATTTTCTCAAAACAGCCTTCCTATACTCAAGAGCTCCAGCAAGTAATCAAGTCGCTAAAGGCAAATCACCCTAAGGCCGACGTGGCGCTTGTCGAGAAGGCCTTTGTTGCTGCCGAGAAAGCCCACTCAGAGCAGTTGCGCAAATCTGGCGAGCCTTACATTTCCCACCCTGTTGCGGTCTCACAGATTCTTGCGGACCTTGGAATCGGTGCCACAACCATTGCCGCCGCCTTGCTCCATGACACCGTTGAGGACACCCCCTATTCCCTAGAAAAACTAAGAAGTGACTTCGGGGACGAGGTGGCCATGTTGGTCGATGGGGTTACCAAATTGGACAAGATTAAGTTTGGAGACAGTGCCCAAGCAGAGACCGTTCGCAAAATGGTTGTCGCGATGTCTAAGGACATAAGAGTGCTCGTAATAAAACTCGCGGATCGATTGCACAATGCCAGAACTTGGAAGTTTGTTTCCGAGGAATCTGCTAAGCGAAAAGCACAGGAGACGCTTGAGATCTACGCTCCTTTGGCACACCGTTTAGGAATCAGCACAGTCAAGCTTGAATTAGAGGATCTTTCTTTTGAGATTTTGTACCCAAAGGTATACGAAGAGATTGTTAACTTGGTGACTCAACGCACGCCTATGCGTGAGCAGTATTTAGATGAAGTCATAGGCGCAATTGAGGCGGATCTCAAGGCCGAAAAGGTGAAGGGCAAGGTCGCGGGTAGGCCAAAGCAGTATTACAGCATCTACCAAAAAATGGTGGTGCGTGGTCGAGAGTTTGATGAGATCTATGATCTTGTCGGCATTCGAGTTCTAGTTCAGTCTGTAAGAGATTGCTACGCAGTTCTTGGTGCCATTCACGCCAGGTGGAATCCAGTTTCGGGCAGATTTAAGGATTACATAGCAATGCCGAAGTTCAATCTTTACCAATCGCTGCACACCACGGTGATCGGTCCATCTGGCAGAGCGGTTGAGATCCAGATTCGAACCTCCGAAATGGATCAGCGGGCCCAGTACGGTGTTGCAGCTCACTGGATGTACAAAGAGCAGGCCGGTAAGTCTCAGGCAACAACTCAAGATGATCTAGTTTGGCTGAAACACCTTTCGGACTGGCAAGCCGAAACCCAGGATCCGGGGGAGTTCCTCGACGCGCTGCGTTTTGAAATCGGCGCCAAGGAAGTGTATGTCTTCACACCAAAAGGTAAAGTTATCGGCTTACCTGCAGGTGCAACCGCAGTTGACTTCGCCTACGCTGTTCACACCGAAGTGGGGCATCGGACGATCGGTGCAAAGGTAAACGGACGAATCATTCCACTTGATAGCACGTTGAATTCTGGTGACGTTGTCGAAGTTTTCACATCCAAATCTTTGGACGCGTCACCTTCCAAGGACTGGTTGAATTTCGTTGCCTCACCCCGAGCTCGTGCAAAGATTAAGCACCATTTCTCGCAAGAGCGACGTGAGGACGCTATCGAGATTGGCAAGGAAACCCTAACCAAAGGGATGCGGAAGCTTGGCTTGCCGCTGCAACAGTTAATGTCTCCCGACTCGCTCTCGAAGCTAGTTGGCGACTTGGGATTGCAGGATGTCAGCGCTCTATTCGCGGCTGTTGGAGAGGGACAGATTTCTGCTCAGTCTGTCATCGATCGTTTGACGGCAAGCTCCAGCTCCGAGCAAGAAAGTGAAGTTGAATTTGAGCTTCCACTTGCGCCGAAGTCACTTCGCAGGGTAAATGTAGGCGACTCCGGTGTCTTGGTTAAAGGTGATGGCTCCGTGATGGTGAAGCTGGCCCGCTGCTGCACACCGGTTCCTGGAGACAGGATTATGGGTTTTGTTACCAGAGGTAGCGGTGTTTCGATCCACCGTGATGACTGCAAGAACGCGACATCATTGAAACTGGAGCCAGAACGCCTAGTCGATGTTTCCTGGGCACCTTCGTCAAAGAGATTGTTCCTAGTTCAAATTCAAGTTGAAGCCCTGGACCGATCTGGTCTACTCAGCGATGTAACACGGGTACTTAGCGAGCATCACGTTAATATTTTGTCAGCATCAGTTTCCACTAGAACTGACCGGGTCGCCCTTAGTAGGTTTGTTTTTGAAATGGGAGACCCCGCGGCCTTGGACCATTTGCTGGCTGCTGTGAAAAGGATTGAAGCCGTTTACGATGTGTACAGAGTGTCGCAGTAACTAGTTTGCGTTCTGCTTGACAACTGTCAGCCAGCTTCTTCTTGCCTCTAATGCCTCTTTGGCTTTTTGAATCTTTGAACTGTCGTTTGCTGCTTCGGCAGCTTTTAGCTCTTGTTCGAGTTTTGCTATTGACTGCTCGAGCTGCGATAGAACTCCGTTAGTGCGCTCGATTGCGGCTGGGTCTGATTTGCGCCAATTTTCTTGCTCGGCGTCCTTAATCTTCTTCTCAACAGCGCGCATTCGGTCATCAGTTTCGCGAATCTTGTCCTTGGGTACCTTTCCGGCCTTCTCGTAACGATTCTGAATCAACAGCAGCAGCTTCTTGGCCTCTGCAAGATTTACTAGTGGGTCAAGCCTCTCTGCCTCCGCAATGATTAGCAGCTTGGCTTCATAGTTAGCCTTGAACTCAACTGACTCTTTAGCGAAAACTTCCTTGCGAACGGCGTAGATGCTGTCTCCAGCTGCTTTGAACCGGTCCCAGAGTTGGTCGTCTTGTGCTCCTTGAGAGCGGCCAGCGAGCTTCCACTGATCCAACAGCTTGCGATACTCGGATGCCGAGTCCGCACCTTTTGTAACCAGGGCTTCTGCTTGCGTAACCAAGGTGGTTTTCTTGGCTCTAACATTCTTGCTTTCGGCCGAAAGGGCTGAGAAGAACGCACGTTTATTTGCTTCAAACTTGGTTCTAGCCTGAGAAAACAGTTTCCAGATCGGTTCTGAGTCCTTGCGAGGGATTCTTGGGGCGTCTTTCTGGGATTGCTGCCATTTCTCGAAGAGCTCGTTCATCTGCGCAGAGGCAGCTTTCCACTGCGTTTTCTTCGGATCTTTTTCCGCTAACTCCTGGGCTTTGGCAGCAATGTCGCGTCGAGTGACTAGGACCTGCGCGGCTGCTTTCTCGGTAGCCTCACTCCTGTCTTTTTTCATTTGTTCGATGCTTGGAGTGACGTTGGCGACACGATCTCTTAGATCTTGAATGTTCCCTACAGCGCCAGGCTCCAAAAGATCAGCAGATAGTTTTTGAGCAGCCTTCGAAATGCTGGCTGCATCCGCTTTACCCTTTACGCGCTGTTCTAGAATCCTGACGTTAGATTCAAGCTCGGCAAATTTTCGCTCGAAGTAAGCAAGGGCTTCTGCCATAGAGACACCCGGATACTGCCCAACCTTGCGCTCAGAGCCATTGTCGAATACGTAGACGTTGTTCTCTTCGTCTACTCGACCGTAGCTGTTCACTGTTTGTGTCACCGGTTGGCTCCTGCGGGCTAGTGGTAAGTAATCATCTTAGTTCGATTGCGCCAAGCGTAGTTTCCAGGGCAGGGGCTCCATCGACCCCACCTCCTTCAACTCCGGCGTCAATTACTGACTGCAGATCCTCAAGACCGCTGTTGATTTTGCCGAAAACGGTGTATCCACCTGCCTCGTCCGAAGGAATTGTTGAGTCTTCGTAAACAATAAAGAATTGGCTGTTCATGCTTGAAGCGGCTCCCTCTGCCCCTAGAGCATTTGAGCTAACTCTGGCCATTGCAATGGTTCCCTTGGTGTAGAAGTCGTCTACTGGTGCATTCTCAATCGGCCCAAAGGTGTAGCCGGGTCCACCGTCTGGTGTGACCGAGGACTGCCCGCACTGCAGGACAAATATTCCACTTGTAGTCAATCGGTGGCAGGTGATTCCGCTGAAGAAGTCCTTGTTCGTAAGATCAATAAAACTTGCCACCGCCTGCGGGGCCAATACGCCGTCAAGTTCAATCTCTAGGGTCGCATTGCCCACTTGCATGGATCCGCTCCAGGACCTGCCTTCCGCGATCGCGATGTCGGGGATAGGTCCAGTTGGCTGTGCAGGAGTCGGTTCTGGTGATGGTGCAACTGCTTCAACTTTTGGCGTGAGTGCCGAATAGGTGAGTTGAGAGCCAATGGCGATCGCGATAGCTAAAACAGAAACGACAATCGCAAGTCGGTTGTCTTTTTTTCTTCTTTTAGCTTTGCTAGCTTCGAGTTCTTGCTTGGCAGAAAATCTTGCAAGCCTTTCTCGGTCTGAAGACTTTCCAATTGGTGATCTCGTCAAAGTTGTTCAACTTCCTGTGTTGGGGTTCCTTAGAGAGTTTACAAAGCTTTTTGAGTGCTTTCTAATAGCCTTGTGGTTATGAGCCAATCGCTGTTTTCAGGTGGAGCGCCGTTGGCTGCTCGGATGCGACCCAGGTCCCTGGAGGAGGTTATTGGCCAGGAGAAGGCATTACTGGCTGGTTCTCCCTTGCAGATTCTCGCTAAAGCCGAATCGGCAAATTCTTCACATACTTCTATCTTGCTCTGGGGCCCACCCGGTACAGGCAAGACATCAATCGCTAAAGCGGTCGCGAGCTCTTCTGGGCGAAGATTTGTTGAGCTATCTGCTGTATCTACAGGTGTGAAGGAGCTTCGCGAGGTTATTGAGAAAGCCCGTGTTGACCAAGAACTATACGGAGTCACAACGATTGTTTTTCTCGATGAAATTCATCGATTCTCAAAGGCCCAACAAGATGCTTTGCTGCCCTCTGTTGAAAGTGGCGGAATCTTGCTCATTGCAGCCACCACCGAAAATCCTTCCTTCGCCGTTATCGCACCACTACTTTCTAGATCATTACTGGTGCGCTTTGATCCGCTGTCCCAGGAAGCAATTTCTGCACTTATACAAAACGCACTAGTGGAGCCCCGTGGGCTGGATTCAAAAGTGGGGATTGATGAGGCTGCTTTGAGCCGGATCGTTGAGATTTCTGGTGGGGACGCCAGGAGAGCACTCACAATTCTAGAGGCAGCAGCTTCTAGGGTTATGGAATTGTCCGCTTCCACCGAACGAGTTATTGGTCTTGAGGACGTAGGTGCGAGTTTAGAATCCGCTCTGGTCAGATATGACCGCGACGGTGATCAGCATTACGACACCATAAGTGCGTTTATCAAATCTGTACGTGGATCCGACGCCGATGCCGCGATTCACTATCTTGCTCGAATGATCGAAGGCGGGGAGGATCCAAGGTTTATTGCCAGGAGGCTTATACTTTTGGCCTCTGAAGACATTGGCCTGGCAGATCCCACTGCACTATCAATCGCTGTGGCGGCACACGAGAGCGTCGCCCTCATAGGAATGCCAGAGGGTCGAATTCCTTTGGCAGAGGCAACGATTTATCTTGCTCTTGCCCCAAAGTCGAACTCTGCGTATTTAGCAATCAATGAAGCCATCGCTGATGTCAAAAATGGCTTCAACCCGACTATTCCAGCCAGTCTTCGAAGCAACTATCTTTCCAAGTCCGAAGCGGCGGAGGGTTACAAGTACCCCCACGATGACCCGAATTCAGTGGTCAACCAGGTCTACGTTGAGGCCGTGCCTGACTACTTCACGCCTAAGAGCTATGGATTTGAAAAGGGTTTCGTAGATCGCTGGCCAGCCCTGAAGCGCATTATTCGAGGCAATAGGGCTTGATGGCCCGCTAGTTGCGGTGCTAAACTACCAAGGTTGCCAATTTGAATCCCGAGCGCGGCTGCAAGGGATTAACCAAATGGACAAGAGTCATTTAGCGGACCTTTCTGGGCACACGGGAACGAACCTCTGTCGTTTCATTCTTTGTTTGCATAACTTGAAAGGAAGCTGTGTCTAAGACATCGCGTACTCGCAGTAAAACTCGTCTGTCCCGAGCACTAGGACTAGCGCTAACTCCAAAAGCCGCCAAGTATCTTGAAAAGCGTCCTTATGCTCCAGGCGAGCACGGACGGACCAAAAGAAAAGCTGACAGCGACTTTGCCGTTCGTCTTCGCGAAAAGCAGAGACTAAGGGCTCAATACGGTATTCGCGAGGCTCAGCTAAAGAAGACTTTCGAAGAAGCCAAGCGTGCAGCTGGTCTAACCGGTGAAAACCTAGTAGAGCTTCTTGAGATGAGACTTGACGCGATAATCCTTCGTGCTGGTTTTGCCCGCACAATCGCTCAGTCACGTCAGTTGGTAGTTCACCGCCACATTCTCGTAGATGGACAGCGCGTTGACAGACCATCTTTCAGGGTAAAGCCTGGGCAATTAGTGCACGTAGCAGAGAAGAGCGAGAAAACTGAGCCTTTCCAGGTTGCAGCTGCTGGGGGACACGTTGATGTTCTTCCTACTCTTCCGGGCTATCTAACTGTTGAACTAGAGAAGCTACAAATCACACTAAACAGACGACCATTGCGTTCAGAAGTGCCAGTCACTTGTGAAGTGCAGCTGGTTGTCGAGTACTACGCCGCAAGATAGATTTAGCGTCACTCAAGGAGGTCGCCATGTCACCATCAGAAATCGCGAGCCTAGTAGCTGCGGGTGGGTTCGTATTGCTTGTTTTATTCCTAGCAGTTCCAATTTTGAAGCTCGGAAAGCTAATAGATCGAAGCAGTGAATCTTTGGTTCAAGTGACTGAAGAGCTAACGCCTATGGTTAGCGAGCTAACCGTAACCTTGGAAGAAACTAACAAGCAGCTTAAGAAATTTGATGGAATTTCGGCTGATGTTGCTCAGGTCACTAAGAGCATCGCTTCAATGGTTGCTGTCTTCTCGGCTTCAGTCGGCGGTCCATTGGCAAAGTTTGCCGGATTTGCTGAAATTGTGCGCAAGTTATTCGGAAAGAGGAAGTAAGAATGAACAAACTTTTCTGGTTACTAGCCGGTGTTGCCATTGGCGCGGTCGCTGCTAGACAGATTAATGAAAACCCTCAAGCCCGCAAAGCTTACGAAGAAGCTAAGGCTTCGTTGCAAGAATTCGCTGACGCGGTAGCAGAAGGTTACAAAGAGCGCGAGACCGAGCTTGCAAAGCCAAGACGTAAGCCCGCAGCAAGTACTTCTCGCAAGTCAAGCGCCAAGGCCTCAGTACGCTCTACTGCAAAGAAGCCTGCAGCTAAGTCAAAGCCCGCTGGCAAGTAGGTAATCTTGCTTACGGCCGAGATACGTCGCCGCTGGCTCGATTACTTCGCCAGTAAAGATCATGAGATTGTGCCATCTGCATCCTTGATTTCTGAAGATCCGACCCTAATGTTCACCGTTGCTGGAATGGTGCCATTCATTCCCTACATGACCGGATTGGTTCCCGCTCCATACAAGCGTGCAACAAGCGTTCAGAAGTGTGTTCGAACTCTAGACATCGATGAAGTTGGTAAGACAACCAGGCACGGAACATTTTTCCAGATGAATGGAAACTTTTCCTTTGGTGATTACTTCAAGCGCGAAGCTATCTCCTACGCCTGGGAGTTTCTAACGTCCCCCCAGTCCAAGGGTGGCTTGGGCTTTGAACCAGAGAAGCTCTGGGTAACTGTTTACAAAGATGATGATGAGTCCATTAAGTTATGGCGCGAGGAAGCTGACATTCCTTTGGAGCGTATTCAAAAACGTGGAATGAAGGATAACTACTGGTCGACCGGTCAGCCTGGACCAGCCGGACCATGTTCTGAGATCTATTTTGATCGTGGACCTGAGTATGGCGTGGATGGCGGACCAGAAGCGGACGAAAACCGCTTCATCGAAATCTGGAATCTAGTTTTTATGCAGTATCAGCGCGGTCAGGGTGATGGCAAAGATGGTTTTGAGATTCTGGGTGAGCTGCCTTCTAAGAATATCGACACAGGAATGGGGCTCGAGCGCGTTGCCTTCATAATGCAAGGCGTTGACAACTTATACGAAATTGACGAAGTAAAACCCGTCCTAGATCTAGCGGCGAAGCTTTCGGGAAAAACCTATGGTGCTAAAGAGTCAGACGATGTTCGCCTCAGGGTAGTCGCAGACCACGTTCGTTCCGCTTTGATGCTAATTGGGGATGGCGTAGTACCAGCAAACGATGCCCGCGGCTACGTGGTTCGGAGACTGCTTCGAAGAGTTGTTCGCGCAATGCGTCTACTGGGCGTTGAAAAGCCAGTTTTTGCAGAGCTGTTTACTCGTTCTAAAGACTCCATGAAAGCTAGCTACCCAGAGTTAGACACCGACTTTGCTCGTATTCTTCGAATCGCTGTTGCCGAAGAGGAGGCTTTCCTTCGAACCCTAAACGCTGGTCTTTTGGTTTTGGATGAGGAAATTGCAAAGGCCAAGAAATCCGGCAAGAGTAGTCTCAGCGGCGAAAGCTCCTTTCTTTTGCACGACACTTACGGTTTCCCAGTTGATCTAACTTTCGAAATAGCCCAAGAGCAAGGCCTATCACTTGACCGGGAAGAATTTAATGTTCTTATGAACGTTCAGCGTCAGCGCGCTAAGGATGATGCGAAGATGAAGCGTTCTGGGAACGCCGATCTTTCTGTGTACGGTGAGTTCCGTGCCCTTGGGTCTACCAAGTTCACCGGCTACGAAGAATTAGTGACAAGCGCAAAAGTTGTGGGTCTTATTCGCGACGGAGCGGTAGTGTCAAGCATCAAACAAGGCGATGTTGCCGAAGTGATTCTTGACGAGACATCTTTCTATGCTGAATCTGGCGGTCAAGATAGCGATTCAGGTTTCATTTTCGCTGAAGGGCTATCTCTCGAGGTCTTAGATGTTCAAAAACCAGTGAAGGGTCTTGTTTCTCACAGCGTTACGGTGCGTAGCGGAGAAGTGGGTGTTGGTGCAAGAGTTTCGGCAGAGGTTTCGGCAGACTGGAGACTGGGAGCTGCTCAAGCGCACTCCGCAACTCACGTAATGCATGCCGCGTTGCGTCAGGTGCTTGGTCCAAGTGCACTTCAGTCCGGTTCTTACAACAAGCCAGGTTACATGCGACTCGATTTTTCCTGGAATGAATCTCTGAGCCAATCAGTAAAGACTGAAATTGAAGAGGTTGCTAATTTGGCTATCCGCCAAGATCTTGCGGTGTCTGCTGACTACATGAGCGTTGATCAGGCTAAGGCAAGCGGTGCGATTGCATTGTTTGGGGAAAGCTATGAAGAGCTTGTAAGAGTAATTCAAATTGGCGGGCCTTGGTCGAGAGAGCTTTGCGGTGGTACTCACGTGTCTCGATCGTCCCAAGTGGGACTGGTTTCAATTCTTGGTGAGGCATCGGTTGGCTCTGGTTCTCGTCGTCTTGAAGCACTTGTGGGGTTTGAGGCATTTCAAGCTCTTTCCGCGGAGGCCCTTATTGTTGCTCAGTTGTATGAGTCCCTAAAAGTCCCGAAGCAGGATATTGCAGCGAAGGTTGCGCAAACAATTGAGCAGCTCAAGCAGGCTGAGAAGAAGCTCGCTGCCATTACCCTCGAGGGTTTGCGCTCTCAGGTTCCAGTCATTATCAAATCCGTCAAAGCGGTTGGAAAAACTGACTTTTTACATTTCCCGATTACGGGGGATGTTGCCGTTGATCAAGTGCGCGACATGGCAACCACTCTTTCTCAGGCCCTGGAGGGCAAAGCTTCTGTTGTTGCGGTGACCGCAACAATTGAAAAAAAGGTTGTATTAATCGTTGCTACCTCATCCAAGGCGAGGGAGCTTGGTATCTCCAGCGGTGAACTTGTGAAGCTCGCCTCGGGGATTCTTGGTGGCGGTGGCGGAGGCAAGGACAACGTCGCACAAGGTGGCGGTCCATCAACTTCAAAGCTAAGTGAAGCGATTATCGCTATAGAGAAGGAGTTGAACTCCTAGATGCGTATTGGCCGGAGATTGGCAGTTGACGTGGGGCGGGTTCGGCTAGGAATAGCGCTGTGTGACCAAGAAGGTATTTTGGCATCGCCATTGGATGCGGTAACTAGATCTGCCGAGTTGTCGGAAACCATTTCATCACTTGCAAACCTGTTAGAAACCCATGGTGTTATTGAAGTTTATGTCGGTGACCCACTTTCTCTAAGTGGTAAAGAGACTGATTCCACAAGTGACGCAAGATCCGTTGCCGCTGAACTCTCACAATCCATTTCTATTCCAGTCCGCCTGATAGATGAGAGATTGACTACTGTTACTGCTGCAACAAAACTCCGGGCTTCAGGAATTAGCGCGAAAGACAGCAAGTCGATCATCGACAGCGCTAGCGCTGTCGAGATTCTTGAGAGCGCTCTAAGAATCGAAAAGCGTTCAGGTGTGGCTCCTGGAGTGTTAGTTGGTGATTCTGTTGGGGCGTAGATCATTGTCTCGAGGAGGTTCAAGGGGTTCAAAACTACTTATAGGCATTGTTGTTTTATCACTATTAGGCGGGATCGCTGTAGTGGCAAACTTCGATTGGATACGAGGTCAGTACCAAAAGCTAACCGCTTTGGATTATGAAGGTCCCGGCGTGGGCGAAGTCGTGGTGCGGATAGAGTCTGGTGAAGATGGTCTCATTGTTGCGAACAAGCTTTTTGAAGCTGGCGTAGTAAGAGATGTTGATTCTTTTTACCGTCTGCTTCTTGAGCGCAATCCAATCTTCTACCCAGGAAGTTTCACCCTGAAGCTTCAAATGAGTAATGAAGCGGCGCTTGCTGCAGTTACAAACCAGGCCAACATTCTCAGTTATCAGGTCACAATTCCTGAAGGCTATCGAGTGATTCAAATCTTTGAGGAAGTATCTAGAATCACCAGCATCCCAATTGAAGACCTGTGGTCAGCTGCCGAAGATTTGTCGGCTTATGGGATACCCGAGGAAGCGCCAACTATTGAGGGTTACATGTTCCCTGACACATACAGTTTTGATCTCGAAGTAACCGCTGAAGAAGTGATCTCGATAATGGTCACTCGTATGGAGAAGGCCCTTACAGATGCTGGCGTTGCCAAGGAGGATTGGCACCAAGTGCTAACTCTTGCATCAATAACTCAGCGTGAGGCAATGCAGGAGCCAGACTTTTATAAAGTGGCCAGGGTATTTGCCAACCGGGTTGCAATTGACATGCCATTGGAAACTGATCCGACTATTACCTATAGCTATGACGGGACTGACATGTCTAAAGCTTCAAGGCAGGAGCAGATCGACTATGGCTACAACACCTATCTCGTCGGAGGCTTACCTCCAGGTCCAATTAGCTCTCCTGGCGAACTCGCGATTGACGCGACCTTGAATCCGGTCGCCGGAGATTGGTTGTTCTTCGTAACCATCAACCTTGCAACCGGTGAGACCAAGTTCTCTAGAACCATAGCTGAGCACGAATCTTGGATTCCATTCCTTAGGCAATGGGAAAGAGAAAATCCGGACTGGTATGACGACTAATTTCTGTGTCGTTGGTTCTCCAATTCAACACAGCCTCTCGCCTGTAATACATCGAGCTGCTTACTCTCTACTGGGACTGAACTTTAGCTACGACAAGCTCGAGGTTCCAAGTGGTGAGCTCGGGAAAGTTTTGGAGGACGAGTCAATCTCAGGGCTTAGTGTGACTATGCCTTTGAAGTACGAAGCTTTCGAGCTAGCTAAGCGATGTACTTCTGAGGCCACCAAGACCGGAGTGGTTAATACCCTTGTGAGGTCTTCCGATGGATGGATTGGTCATAACACTGATGTCCATGGATTCGAAAAGGTTTTGCAGTTGATTCCAGCGGCTCAATCCATAACCATACTCGGCTCTGGTGCCACAGCAAGGTCTGCAGCTCTAGCAATATCACGAGCTTTTCCTAAAGCGAGACTCTTTGTTGTAGGCAGAACCTTGCAATCGGTGACCGACTATGTTGAGAATATTGCTGGCTTTGGAGTCGAGGCTTCAGTAGCCCCTGCCGACCCATCTTCTGTTGTTGACGTTGATCTGGTTATCTCCACTGTCCCAAGCAACGCCTTCGCTGAACTGTGGGAGTCGGTTGGCTCAACTGCTCAAACTAATCGAGGGTTCTTGTTTGACGTAGCCTACGACCCCTGGCCATCTCCGGCATCAAAAGCCTGGGGAGACAACAGCATTGCTGGTCTCGAGTTGCTTATTTGGCAAGCTATTGAGCAAGTGAAGTTGTTTGCAGAATCCAATGGCGAGGCTGTTGAGATGCATGATCAAGAGCTATACCTGGCCATGAAAGCAGCTGCTGCTGAACAAACTGGGTTCAATTAGGCCAATTGTGAGAGAATCAAAACTATGTTGCGCTGGTTAACCGCTGGAGAATCGCATGGGCCTGAGCTCGTTGCGATCGTTGAGGGTATGCCCGCAGGGATTGAAATAACCACTAGCGATGTCCAGGACGCACTTGCCAGGAGAAGACTTGGCTACGGCCGCGGCGCGCGCATGAAATTTGAAGAAGATCAAGTTCAACTTAGTGGCGGCGTGAGGCACGGTCTATCTCAAGGCGGACCAATCGCTATAACTATCCAAAACACCGAGTGGCCTAAGTGGGAAAAGGTGATGTCAGCAGACCCCGTAAGTCAAGAAGACTTATCAGGAGCCCGCGCCGAGCCACTGACTAGACCTCGACCTGGACATGCGGACTTCACAGGCATGCAAAAGTACGGCTTCCTAGATTCCCGCCCAGTGTTAGAGAGAGCGTCTGCCAGAGAAACCGCCGCAAGAGTTGCACTAGGTGAGGTTGCCTCAAGGTTTCTTTCCCAACTGGGAATCAATTTAGTCACCCACACTGTTGCCATTGGCACCGTCAAGTCCGAAGGTGATCAACTTCCAACCCCTGGCGATGTAGCTTCGCTTGACGAGAATCCTGTGCGTTGCTTCAGCGAAAAAGTTTCTGAGGCGATGGTTTCAGAAATTGAGGACTGTCAGAAAAGTGGCGACACACTCGGGGGAGTAGTGGAGACGCTCGTATATGGCCTGCCACCAGGATTGGGAAGCTACGTCCACTGGGACCGGAAGCTAGACTCGCAGCTTGCCGGTGCGCTAATGGGCATACAGGCGATCAAGGGTGTCGAGATCGGCGACGGTTTTGCTACCGCGGCCAGACGCGGTTCCGCTGCCCACGATGAAATTGTTAGAGATGACGGCGGCCTTGTTAAAAGAGCAACGGGGAGAGCCGGAGGGATCGAAGGCGGAATGTCTACCGGCGAAGTGCTTCGTGTGCGCGCGGCAATGAAACCCATCTCAACTGTTCCAAAAGCTCTGGCCACCATCGATGTACAAACCGGTGAGGCTAGCAAGGCTCACCATCAGCGCTCTGACGTGTGCGCCGTACCTGCAGCGGGAATAGTAGCTGAGGCCATGGTTGCCCTTGTTGTCGCAAATGCCGTCTTGGAAAAATTCGGCGGGGACTCTATGGCTGAGACAAAGCGGAACCTGGTTTCGTATCTTGAATCCATTCCTGATGTCTTGAAGTCCTCTGGTAGCTGATGAAGCAACCATTGGTTTTGGTTGGACCCATGGGCGTGGGTAAGACAACCGTTGGGAAGAAGCTTGCTAAGGACCTGAACACTGCCTTTATCGATACTGACAAGATCATTGCGTCTAAACACGGTGCGATATCCGCAGTCTTCGAGCGACTCGGAGAACCTGGCTTTAGAGAGATCGAGAGCGCCGTGTTGGCTCAGTGTCTAGAAGCACAGGGAGTGGTAGCAACCGGTGGCGGTGTTGTAACGACCGAGTCAAACCGGAAACTTCTTAAGTCTCATAGCGTTATTTACCTGTCAACCGACGGCAAGCACATAGCTTCCAGAATTAGCACAAGGAATCGCCCTCTTCTTAGCGGTGGCACAGAAAGTTGGAGCAGTATCTACGAATCAAGAAAACCGCTATACCTGGAGGTCGCAACCCACGAGGTTGACACTAGTGGCAAATCGCTATCTGCCATCGTTTCGGAGATTTCAAAACTTGTGGGGCAAAAGTGACTGAGCTGAAAACTGTAACTGTTGGGGGAGTCACCCCATACGAAGTTGTAATTGGCAGGAACTTACTAGATCAAGTTCCCTCGATGCTTATGGGTGCAACGAAAGTGATGATTGTTCATCCAGTTGGACTATCTGTAAGCGCCGAGGCGCTAAGGGATTCTCTTATTGATGCCGGGTTCGAAGTCGTTCTAGCTGGCGTTCCCGATAGTGAGGACGCTAAGCGAATCGAAGTGGCAGCTTTCTGTTGGGGAATTCTTGGAAAATCTGAGTTCTCCAGAACAGACATGATTATTGGGTTTGGGGGCGGTGCCATCACCGACCTTGCTGGTTTTGTGGCAGCAACTTGGCTAAGAGGCGTTGGAATTATTCAGATTCCTACTACTGTATTGGCGATGGTTGATGCAGCAATTGGAGGCAAGACCGGAGTAAACACTGCCGAAGGTAAGAACTTGGTTGGAGTTTTCCATTCACCAAAGGGTGTTTTGGTAGACCTAGAGACCTTAGCTACTTTGGCGCGTAACGAGCTGGTTGCGGGATTTGCAGAGATCATCAAGTGCGGTTTCATTAGTGATACCCAGATACTTGATCTGGTTGAAAACAACATTCAGGACGCGACTGATTCGTCCTCAGAGTTATTTCTCGAACTGGTAATCCGCGCAATAAAGGTCAAGGCGCTTGTTGTCGCAGAAGATTTCCGTGAGCAGGGGTTACGTGAGACGCTGAACTACGGACATACCCTTGGTCACGCCATCGAATTGGCGGAGCGCTACAAATGGCGCCACGGAGCGGCGGTTTCAATTGGAATGGTCTTCGCTGCGGAGCTAGCTCGCCTTAATGGCCGCTTATCCATGGCGGAGGTTCAAAGACATCGAGAAATCCTCGTGGGCCTTGGCCTTCCGGTGTCCTACCCAGCGGATAAGTGGCCTCAGCTTCTTGCCAACATGCGTATCGACAAGAAGGCGAGATCTGGCAATTTGCGGTTCATAGTTCTAGACGAAATCGGGAGACCAAGAATTATGCACGCGCCCACGGATGAAATTTTGTTCACAGCCTTTCAAGAAATTGCTGAGTAGGCTAGACCCATGAAATCCATCGTGGTACTGAACGGCCCAAACCTGCAACGCCTTGGCTCAAGAGAACCTGACATTTACGGAACTTTGGATTACGACAGCCTTGTAAAGATTTTGGAAAAGCACGCGTCTGAACTTGGCGTATCCTTGACCGTCAAACAGTCAGACAGCGAGAGTGAGCTGATTTCGTGGCTTCACGAGGCTACCGACGATGGCGCTGACATAATTTTCAACCCTGCCGCTTTCACTCACTATTCTTACGCCATTGCTGACGCTTGCAAGATTCACACCGAATCTGGAGCCAAACTAATCGAGGTTCACATTTCCAATCCACACGCTAGAGAAGAGTTTCGAAGGACCAGCGTTGTTTCGCCAGCGGCGACGGGAGTCATTGCCGGTTTTGGGTTTGATTCCTATCTGTTAGCGCTTAGACAGCTAACTTCCTAAACGCTAGACTCCATAGGTAACCCAACAAAAAAAAGGATTGAGCGAGCACGACCATGGCAACATCAAATGATCTAAAGAACGGCCTAGTTCTAAACATTGACGGACAGCTTTGGACCGTTATCGAGTTCCAGCACGTAAAGCCCGGAAAGGGCCCCGCATTCGTTCGCTCGAAGCTCAAGAACGTTCTGACCGGCAAGGTTGTTGAAAGAACTTTTAACGCTGGTGTAAAGGTTGAGACGGCAAATGTTGATAAGCGTGAGATGAACTATCTCTATAACGATGGCTCGGGCTACGTGTTTATGGACAATCAGAATTACGAACAGATGAGCCTGACAAATGAAATCGTTGGTGAGGCCAAGGACTACTTGCTCGAGAATCAAGGCGCTATTGTCGCTGTTTATGAGGGTAACCCCATCTATGTTGAACTTCCTGCATCTGTGGTGCTAGAGATAACTTTCACTGAGCCTGGGTTGCAGGGTGACCGCTCGAGTGGTGGAACAAAACCTGCAACGGTTGAAACGGGCTTGCAGATTCAAGTGCCGCTCTTTATCGAGCAGAACACCAAGGTAAGAGTTGACACCCGGACCGGCGAGTACCTCGGTCGAGTTACCGATTAGCAATTGAGCTCGCGGACAAAATCTCGCAAAATGGCCCTAGATGCCGTTTTCGCAGCCGATCTTAGAAAAATTAATCCTGAGATTCTTCTTGATGTCTCTGCTGGAGAGCAGCTTGATCGCCAGAATCAGGAGGAGATCGTTGGCTACGCGAGGCAAATTGTCGAGGGAGTGACAGCGAATTTCGCTGAGATTGACGATCGAATTGAGGCCTTCTCTCACAAGTGGTCTGTGGAGCGGATGCCCGCAGTTGACAGGGCCATTCTGCGGGTTGCCTGCTGGGAAATCCTGTTCAATGAAAAAGTCCCTGACGGTGTCGCAATCTCTGAGGCGGTTCAATTAGCTGCTGAGCTATCGACAGAGGATTCCAGCACTTTCGTGAATGGGCTCTTAGGCGCAATTGCTAGCACAAAATCTGCAAGATGATGTAATGTAACTGTTGTAAACATCCTTTAAAGATCGTCCTGTGAGGCGAAGAAGGAGGTAGGCGTTGTCAAAGCGCACTGTCTTAAGTTCGGACGATATTCGTCGGGCTATAACTCGTATCTCACACGAGATTCTTGAGCAAAATCGCGGTGTAGAAAACTTACTGTTGCTGGGTATTCCTACCAGAGGTGTACAGCTAGCTAATCGAATAGCCGAGGTTATCAAGGAACACTCGTCCTCCGACGTATCGGTCGGATCTCTTGATGTCACGATGTACCGAGATGATCTATCAGATCAGCCAACAAGAGTAGTAGGAACCACCAACATCCCTACCTCTGGTGTTTCCGGCAAAGCCGTTGTCCTGGTAGACGATGTTCTATTCAGCGGGCGAACCATTCGCTCGGCTCTCGATGCTCTGAATGATCATGGGCGTCCGGCTGCTGTTCGTCTTGCCGTTCTAGTAGATAGAGGACACCGTCAATTACCAATAAGAGCTGACTACGTCGGCAAGAACCTCCCAACAGCCTTGACCGAAAGAATCTCGGTAAAGCTGCAAGAGGTAGACGGTAGCGACGAAGTGGTGATTGAGGATTGAAGAACTTGCTATCAGCCGCTGATCTGAAAAGGCCACAGATAATTCAGATTCTGGATCTCGCGCACGAAATGTCAGACGTAAATGAGCGAGACATTAAGAAGTTGCCAACCCTTAGAGGTAAGACCGTTGTAAACCTGTTCTTCGAAGACTCAACTCGTACCAGGATTTCTTTTGAACTAGCCGCAAAGCGCCTGTCTGCCGACGTGATCAATTTTGCCGCAAAGGGATCTTCGGTTTCCAAGGGGGAATCTTTGAAGGACACGGCGCAGACACTGGAGGCAATGGGCGCAGACGCTATTGTTTTGCGACATGGTGCCAGCGGGTCAGCCCATCGATTAGCGCATTCGGGGTGGGTTCAATCGGCTGTGATTAATGCCGGCGATGGTTCGCACGAACATCCGACACAGGCCCTATTAGATGCCATGACTATAAGGCAAGCGCTAGTGAGCGAGCCAATTGGAAATGATCTTTCTGGAAAGAGAGTTCTTATCGTTGGCGACATTTCACACTCAAGGGTCGCGCGTTCGAATTTGATACTTCTTACAGCCCTTGGCGCCACAGTAGCAACCTGTGGTCCAGCCACCTTGGTGCCTAGATCGTTAGAGCCAAGCGGCGGAATTTACTACTCCCTTGATAGGGCCATTGACGAATTTGCGCCTGATGCAGTGATAATGCTGCGAATCCAATCTGAGCGCATGGAAGCATCTTTTTTTCCTACCGAGCGAGAGTACTCAAGGATTTGGGGAATGAATTCGGTAAGGCTTTCAAGGCTCGGCGATGCCTCGGTTGTTTTGCATCCAGGGCCCATGAATCGTGGGCTTGAGATAGATGCCGCAAGTGCTGACAGTTCAAAATCTAGAATCCTCGATCAGGTTGAAAACGGGGTTGCAGTTCGTATGGCAGTTCTATTTCATTTACTGGCTGGCGAGAAGGGCGAGACGCGATGAACTTCATTTTACAAAATGCTTTAGACACCAGCGGAAATCCAGTTGACGTTGTAGTCGAGAGTGGTCGGATAGCGAGTTCAAAAACTAATGGTATTAATCACGAGATAGTGGATTGCTCTGGGCTCCACGTTTTGCCAGGTTTTGTTGATCTGCACACTCATCTTCGCGAACCTGGATTTGAAAATAGCGAAACTATTAGATCTGGTTCAATGGCGGCTGCTGCCGGCGGTTACACCGCAGTTCATGCAATGGCAAATACCTTTCCAGTAGCTGACACCGCCGGCGTTGTTGAACAAGTGTTTCGCATCGGTAGGGAAGTCGGTTTAGTCCATGTTCAACCAATAGGGGCCGTTACTGTTGGTCTTGCCGGTGAACAGCTTGCTGAGCTTGGGGCGATGCATGATTCTGCTGCCAATGTAAGAATCTTTAGTGACGACGGTAACTGTGTGCATGACCCACTGCTGATGCGCAGAGCGCTGGAGTATGTGAAAGGTTTTGGTGGCATAGTTGCTCAGCACGCTCAAGACCCTAGGCTTACAAAAAACGCTCAGATGAACGAAGGGAGTCTTTCTTCGCGTCTGGGCTTAGCCGGATGGCCGGCATTGGCCGAGGAGTCGATTATCGCGCGAGACATCATGCTCACTGAACTTACCGAATCACGATTGCACGTATGCCACGTGTCCACCAGGGGATCGGTTGAACTTATTCGACAAGCTAAGGCCAAGGGCATTCAGGTAACTGCTGAGGTTACTGCTCACCATTTGTTACTAACAGAGGATCTGGCTGAAAGTTACGATCCACTCTTCAAAGTGAACCCTCCTCTAAGAGAAGCTGATGATGTGATAGCCCTCCGCGAGGCGCTGGTCGATGGGACGATAGATGTTATCGCTACCGATCACGCACCGCATCCAAAAGAATCTAAAGACACCGACTGGGCAAGCGCTGCTTTTGGAATGATTGGGCTTGAGTTTGCTTATACCGTCGCTCAACAAGTTCTGATCGATTCAGGAGCGTCAAATCTTGAGCGTTTGGCACAGGTTATGTCCACTACTGCTGCAAGAATTGCCGGCCTCGAGGGTCAGGGTAGCTATTTACTTCCAGAAAGTCGCGCGAATCTCACTTTGGTTGATTTGGGGCAAGCTTGGGTGGGCGAAGCAGAAACCCATTCGAAAAGCGCAAATAACCCTTATCGGGGAATGGAATTCAAGGGGCGTGTAGTCCACACGATTTATGACGGAGAATTTACTTTGAGCAACAAAAAAATAAGGGAGAGTGAGGCCGATGTTTGAGCTTTATCAAGTTGGCCTAGCCTTCGTAGCTGCTCTTTTTGGTCTCATCGTTTGGGCGGGGGTGACTTGGAGGAACAGATCGAAAGCCCAAGGTCGCCAGCTGGCGACTCCGGATTTCACCGATTTCAGCGATGTTGGAAGTAGCGGTTTGTATGTCGCCACAACCTTTGCGGGCCGCCCACTAGAGCGTGTTTCCGCTCACGGTCTGGGCTTCGCCGGCAAAGCCAATGTGCACGTATCAGATAGCGAAGTTCAGGTTTTCCGAAGCGGTGAGCGAAGTTTCACGATCAGCTCCTCGGCTCTGGTGGATCTTTCCAGAACATCGGGAGTGATCGACAAAGTTGTCGAGAAGGATGGACTGTTGTCGCTTCGCTGGCAACTTGGGGATGCGGAGCTTGAATCGCATTTCAGGTTTGCAAGCTCTCAAGCAAGGGATGAAATTGCCCTGAAGGTCTCTCAGCTGATTGTTGGTGCTAAATGATTCCGGCATTGTTGGTACTAGAGGACGGGAAAGTTTTTCACGGTAGTTCATACGGGGCAGTTGGGCAAGCATTGGGAGAGATTGTTTTTGCCACCGGCATGACTGGATACCAGGAGACGCTAACCGATCCTTCGTATGCTGGTCAGATCGTTGTGCAAACAGCTCCGCACATTGGCAACACCGGTGTGAACAGCATGGATGAGGAATCCAACCGAATCTGGGTCTCCGGATACGTGGTGCGCGAACCTTCTAGGATCGTCTCGAATTATCGCTCAGAAAAATCCCTTGATGAGGAGCTTGAGAGCAACTTCATCGTCGGAATCAGCGGAATAGACACCAGAGCTCTAACTAGACACATTCGCTCACTTGGCGCTATGCGGGCAGGAATATTCTCGGGTCCAAGATCGGAGCAAAGCCTAGAGAGATTGCTTGAGATAGTTCGCGAGACCCCCGAAATGAAGGGTCTCTCGCTGAGCTCTGTAGTAACAACCCCGGATGCTTATGAAGTCCCACACATGGGTCAGTATGTTGGTCGAGTTACCATTCTCGATCTTGGAATCAAGCGCACAACAATTGCCCAAATGATCAACAGAGGTCTTGTGGTGTCCGTGTTGCCTGCGTCTTCCGATCTTGATCAAGTATTGGCAACTAGCCCCGATGCTGTTTTTTACTCGAATGGACCTGGAGACCCAAGCGCATCCGCAGGACAGGTAGCTCTCCTGCAAGAGATTCTTAGGCGCAGAATTCCATTCTTTGGAATCTGTTTTGGTAATCAATTACTTGGTCGGGCACTTGGTTTTGAAACCTATAAGCTCCCTTTTGGACATCGAGGTATCAACCAGCCAATTCTTGATAGAACAACGGGCAAGGTAGAAGTTTCCTCTCACAACCACGGGTTTGCGGTTTCAGTTCCCGGTGGTGAGAACGGTGAAATCGTTGACTCTCCGGCTGGTTTTGGCAAAGTGCGAGTTTCTCACGTCAATCTAAACGATGACTGCGTTGAGGGTCTCGAGTGTTTGGAGCTTAGCGCTTACTCAGTTCAGTTCCATCCGGAGGCGGCAGCGGGCCCACATGATTCACATCACCTGTTTGATCGCCTGGTTGAGACTATCTCTAGTCGGAAGGCGTTGAACTGATGCCAAAAAGAGATGATCTTAAAAGTGTTCTTGTAATTGGGAGCGGACCGATTGTTATTGGTCAGGCTTGTGAATTCGACTATTCCGGAACCCAGGCATGCCGTGTTCTTAGGGAAGAGGGAGTTCGCGTTATTCTCGTCAACTCCAATCCGGCAACCATCATGACTGATCCTGACTTTGCTGACGCCACTTATGTGGAGCCAATTACCCCGGAGGTTATTGAGGCAATCATCGCAAAAGAGCGACCAGACGCAATTCTTCCAACACTTGGAGGTCAGACAGCTCTAAACGCGGCGATGAAGCTTCATGAGATGGGCGTATTAGAGAAGTACTCGGTTGAACTAATCGGAGCGAACGTAGCTGCAATTCGTGCTGGTGAAGATCGAAGTGAGTTCAAGCAAATCGTTCTGGACTCCGGTGCTGATGTTGCCAAGTCGGTGATCGCTCATGACATTGATGAGGCTTTAGCAGGCGCGAATAGTTTGGGTTACCCGGTGGTTGTTCGCCCGTCATTTACGATGGGCGGCTTGGGTTCCGGTTTTGCCTATAACAAGGAAGATCTAGTCCGAATCGCAGGTGCTGGACTGCATGCCAGCCCAACAAGTGAAGTTTTGCTTGAGGAATCTATCCTCGGCTGGAAAGAGTACGAGCTTGAGCTGATGCGAGATAAGAACGACAACGCAGTTGTTGTTTGTTCGATCGAGAACGTTGATCCTGTTGGAGTACATACGGGAGATTCAATTACAGTGGCTCCCGCCCTCACTCTTACAGATCGGGAGTTTCAGAATCTGCGGGACATATCAATTCAGATCATCCGAGCGGTAGGCGTTGACACCGGGGGATGTAACATTCAGTTTGCGGTAAACCCACTAAATGGACGTGTCATTGTTATCGAAATGAATCCTCGGGTGTCGAGATCTTCCGCTCTCGCCTCTAAGGCGACAGGGTTTCCTATAGCGAAGATTGCGGCAAAGCTAGCACTCGGGTACACCCTTGATGAAATTCCAAACGACATTACCGGAGTGACACCCGCGAGTTTTGAGCCAACCCTTGATTATGTGGCAGTAAAGGTTCCAAGATTCGCCTTCGAGAAGTTCCCGGCAGCTGATTCCACCCTTACAACAACCATGAAATCCGTTGGTGAAGCCATGGCTATTGGAAGAACCTATAGTCAGGCCCTGCAGAAGGCTCTTCGCTCTCTAGAAAAGAGGGGTTCTTCTTTTCACTGGGGTCCTAACACCACGCCACTGAAAGATCTTGTGGAGATTATCAGAAGGCCAACAGATGGCCGCATTGTCGATGTTCAGCAGGCACTTTTGAAGGGTGCGTCTATTGATGAAGTGTTCGAGGCAACAAAGATTGACCCATGGTTTTTAGATCAGATTGTGCTGATAAATGAGGTTGCAGAACAGGTTAGGTCGGCCAAGGACTTGGACTTCGAGACAATCCGCAATGCGAAGATGCATGGCTTTAGTGATCAGCAGATAGCCCAACTTCGAAGATTGAGTGAGTTTGACGTAAGAAATATTAGGCATGAGCTTGGGCTTAGGCCAGTCTTCAAAACAGTTGACACCTGCGCGGGGGAGTTTCCGGCGCTCACCCCTTACCACTACTCAACCTATGAGCAGGAAACAGAAGTTGTCGCCAGCGACAGAAGAAAAGTCGTCATCCTAGGATCTGGTCCTAACAGGATTGGTCAGGGAGTCGAGTTTGACTACTCGTGCGTGCACGCTTGCTTCGCACTCTCTGAAGCAGGTTATGAAACTGTCATGATCAATTGCAATCCAGAAACTGTTTCGACTGATTACGACACTTCAGATCGCCTGTATTTTGAACCGATGACACTTGAAGACGTGCTGGAGGTTATTCACGCCGAGTCGGCATTCGGCGAGATCATCGGGGTTATTGTGCAGCTCGGAGGTCAAACTGCCCTTGGATTAGCTCAAGGGCTAAAAGACGCCGGGGTTCCTATTCTTGGCACCACGCCGGAATCTTTGGATTTGGCCGAGGACAGAGGTGCGTTTTCTAAAATCCTGGAACAGGCAGGACTGCTTAGTCCAGCCAATGGAACCGCAATAAACCTTGAAGAGGCAAAAGATGTAGCTCAACGGATTGGCTATCCAGTATTGGTTAGACCGTCCCACGTTCTCGGTGGTCGCGGCATGGAGATTGTCTACGAGCCTGAGGGCATGGTTGGTTACTTTGGCCGAATTGAGGGCCAGGCAATAGTTGGTATGGAGCACCCACTTCTGGTGGACCGGTTCCTCGATGACGCTATAGAGATAGACATTGACGCTCTCTATGACGGCGTTGAACTGTATGTCGGTGGAGTTATGGAGCACATCGAAGAAGCTGGAATTCATTCCGGTGACTCGAGTTGCACACTTCCTCCAATAACTCTTAGCGATTCGCAGATAAGACGCGTCAGGGACGCAACTGAATTGATTGCCAAGGGTGTGGGAGTTAGGGGCTTAATCAATGTTCAGTTCGGACTCGCAGCAGATGTTCTTTATGTTTTAGAAGCTAACCCCCGAGCGTCGCGAACTGTACCCTTTGTCTCCAAGGCTCTTGGCATAACCCTGGCGAAAGCTGCCTCTTTAGTCATGGTTGGAAAATCTATCCGTGAGCTAAAAGCGGAAGGACATCTTCCAGCTGTTGACGGAGTAGTCTCGTTGGCCGGAGATCCGATATCAGTAAAGGAAGCGGTGCTGCCATTCAAACGATTTGCAACGCCAGATGGAAAGTACGTCGACTCACTGCTAGGTCCAGAGATGCGATCCACTGGTGAGGTTATGGGTATCGACGTAGACTTCCCAACCGCATTTGCGAAGTCTCAGGCAGCAGCTGGAAGCGCTCTTCCAAAGTCTGGAAAAATCTTTGTTTCTGTTGCCGATCGCGATAAGCCACAGATGCTGTTGCCAATTAGAAGATTGGCTCAGTTAGGTTTCGAAATTCTTGCCACCGAGGGAACGGCGCAGATTCTTCAAAGACATGGTGTCTCGGCGACTTCTGTGCGCAAGCACAGTCAAGGTCCTTCCGAGACTCTGGGCCCAACGATTGTTGAATTGATAACAGCAGGGAAAGTTGACGTCGTCGTGAACACTCCAACTGGTGCAGCCGCCAGGCGCGATGGTTACGAGATCCGTGCAGCCACTACGGCTGCCGACAAGCCTATCTTCACGACAATCGCTCAACTGAGCTCCGCGATTGGTTCATTTGAATCTGTGATCGCAGGCCCCTTCTCAGTTAGATCTTTGCAGGAGTATGCACTAGATAGAAGGACTGCTCTTGGTAAATAGTTTCGGGGAACGTTTACTCAAGAAGTTCGAGCTCCGTGGTCAGCTTTGCGTGGGGGTAGATCCAAGTTCGGATCAGCTTTCCAAGTGGGGTCTTCCAGCAACCGCTTCAGGAGCAGAGCAGTTTTGCATGAAGATTATGGAGTGCTGTCACGACGAAATTGGAATTCTGAAACCGCAGATTGCGTTCTTTGAACAGTTTGGCTCTGAGGGTTTTGCGGTTTTAGAGCGAGTTCTTTCACGAGCTTCCGATGCCGGTTTCTTGGTCATTGCCGATGCGAAACGCGGTGACATAGGAAGCACTATGGATGGTTACGCTAGAGCATGGCTCGCAAGCGAAGGGCCATTTCCTGTGGATGCTGTAACTATTTCCCCGTATTTGGGTCCGAAATCCCTGGATGAAACGATCTCTTTTGCCTCGAGCAATTCAAAAGGAATCTTTATTCTTGCAGCGACATCTAACCCTGAGGCTAAGGCTTTGCAAGCTTCACTAGCTACTAATCATCAGAGCGTCGCAGGTCATGTTGCCTCATACGCAGCCGGCTTGAATAATGAACCTTTGGGTTCAGTCGGGTTGGTAATTGGTGCTCAGGCTAATCTTGTTGACATGGCAATTGATACAACGAAGCTTGGTCTTACACCCATACTCGCGCCGGGATTTGGATCTCAGGGCGCAAAGCTCTCGCAAGCAAGATCAATCTTCGGAGAACTTGCCGATGTTACGATTTTCAACGTCGCTAGGTCGGTTGCGGGGGATTCACCACTCGGGCTACTTGTGAGAATTCAAAGCGCGAAAGCCGAACTAGAGATCGGCCTCTCAGCATGAGCGCAAAACTAATTGTTCTTTCTGGTCCGTCGGCGGTGGGTAAAGGTACTTTGGCAAGCTTCATCATCGCGAATAATGAAGATTTTGAGTTATCGGTTTCGGCAACCACGAGAAGCGCACGGTCCGGGGAAGTGGCAGGAGAGTCATATTTGTTTGTCACCGATGAAGAGTTTTCGAGGCTAATCGAGTCCAGCGAGCTTCTGGAGTGGGCCACCGTTCACGGGAAGCACAGGTACGGAACTCCAAGGCTCCCGGTAGAGAATGCTCTAGCTAAGGGTAGGAATGTGGTTCTTGAGATAGACGTTCAAGGCGCATTGCAAGTCAAGAAAGCCTTCCCTACCGCGCTTTTAGTTTTTGTTAGCCCGCCTAGCTTTCAGGATTTGGAGTCGAGGATGAACAACAGAGGCACAGAAACCCCAGAAGATAAGCGCCAAAGGCTGGAAACAGCTCAATCTGAGCTATTAGAAGCTGAATTCTTTGATTTCCAGGTGATAAATGACGAGGTAGCCAGATGTGCGCAAGAAGTCGTAGACTTGGTTAAATCCAACTAATTGCAGGGAAGTTTGTCATGTCAGAAAAGCTTGAAGGTATTGTCTCTCCGTCCATCGACAACCTAATGGACCGCGTTGACTCAAAGTATGAGCTTGTCATGTTCGCTGCCAAGCGGGCACGTCAGATTAACGATTACTACTCTTCGCTCCACGAAGGATCTCTCTTTAGCAACGTTGGACCGCTAGTTGATGTCACCATAGACGAAAAGCCTCTAACGATTGCCCTCAACGAAGTTGATCAGGGTCTTCTGACCAAGAAAAATCTAGACTAAACGGCATTAATCAATTGGCTAACGTAGTCATTGGTGTTACAGGCGGTATCGCAGCTTACAAGTCTGCCGCTCTAGTGCGACTCTTCACTGAAGCCGGTCATAGCGTTCAGGTTGTAGCAACCGCTAATGCCACCAGGTTCATCGGTACCGTAACCTTGGAAGCCCTTTCGCGCAACAAAGTTCAAATTGTTGATCCAGATCTGTTTACAGACGTTGAGAGTGTAAAGCATGTTGCTCTTGCTAAATCAGCTGATCTAATAGTGGTAGCACCCGCAACAGCTTCGTTCTTAGCGAAAGTTACCGCAGGTATTGCTGATGATCTTTTGACCACCACAGTACTTACAGCAACCTGCCCGGTGATTATTGCTCCCGCTATGCACACTGAAATGTGGGAAAACCGTGCGACTCGGCAAAACATTTCGACGCTCAAGGATCGAGGTGTAATCATCGTCGATCCAGGGGTTGGAAGGCTGACGGGGGAGGATAGTGGTGTCGGTCGCTTGGCGGAGCCAGAGAGCATTCTGGCTGCGGCAAATGCGATTCTTGGTGAAAAAATTCTCGCTGGGGTTCGGGTTCTTGTTACAACCGGTGGCACAAGAGAGAGAATTGATCCAGCTCGCTACGTTGGAAATTATTCTTCAGGTAAACAAGGTCTGGCGTTTGCGAGAGCCGCACTTGAGATGGGCGCTCGTGTGAATGTGATTGCTGCAAATGTCGACCAAACTCTACTGATGGGACTAGAGATTGAAAATGTGGTCAGCGCCAAAGAGCTTGAGAAGAGCGTTAATCAAGCAATAGGAAGTTTTGACTTGCTGGTCATGGCAGCAGCTGTCGCGGACTACAGACCAACGAGTGTGGCTAGTGAGAAAATCAAAAAGATTGTCGCCGGCGAGAACATTGAGATCTCACTTACTGCAAACCCCGACATCGTTGCAGCTGTCTCTGCCAAACTTTCAAGCTCGGGTTCGGGCGCGGTCGTTGTGGCATTTGCCGCCGAATCAGGGGAAGAGCTTGAGTCTCTGGCAAGGACGAAATTGGGATCAAAAAAGTGTGACTTTGTTGTTGCAAATAGCATTAGTTCTGGCGAGGTGTTCAATTCAGATGAGAACTCTGTTGTGTTGGTCTCAAAGGACGGATCATCAAGGTTCTCAGGCTCAAAGACGGAGGTCGCAAGGGCTGTTCTTGAGATCGTTTCCAGTAAAGTTGTTAGGACACTAAAAGGGGATTCCATTTGAGTAAGCTACGTCACTTCACATCCGAGTCGGTCACCGAGGGCCATCCAGATAAAATCTGTGACCAGATTTCCGACGCCATTCTTGATGCAATGCTTGCTGAGGACCCAAACGCTCGTGTTGCTGTGGAGACAATGGTTACTACCGGTTTGGTTCATGTTGCGGGTGAGGTTTCAACCTCTGGTTACGTAGAGATTCCAGCAATCGTTCGAAAGACTGTTCTTGACATTGGTTACAACTCTTCGAGTATCGGCTTCGATGGCGCAAGTTGCGGAGTGTCAGTTTCAATAGGACAGCAGTCCCCCGACATCGCTCAGGGTGTTGATTCAGGTCTCGAAGTACGTGACGGCGGATCGTCCGACCCCTATGAGCTTCAGGGTGCAGGAGACCAGGGCCTGATGTTTGGCTACGCGAGCAATGAAACCAGCAATTACATGCCAACCGCAATTGCTCTCGCGCACAGGCTCTCTGAGAGATTAGCTATGGTTAGAAAAAGTGGCCAGGTGGACTTTTTAAGACCTGATGGAAAGACTCAGGTGACAATCGGTTACGAGGGCGTTACACCACGCACGGTTGAAGCCATTGTGGTGTCCTCTCAGCACAACGATAAAGTTTCTCAAGCGCAAATCCACGATGCCATACGCGATCAGGTTGTCAATCCGATCCTTTCCGATTCCGGCCTTGATTTTTCAAAAGCAAAGCTCTTCATAAACCCCACAGGAAATTTTGTTATTGGTGGACCACAAGGAGATGCCGGTCTTACAGGGCGAAAAATTATCGTCGATACATATGGTGGAGCGTCACGCCACGGCGGCGGTGCCTTCAGCGGTAAAGACCCATCGAAGGTTGACCGCTCTGCTGCCTACGCTATGAGGTGGGTAGCGAAGAATGTTGTGGCATCTGGAGCTGCCGATCGAGCCGAAGTGCAAGTGGCTTACGCAATTGGTGTCGCTAATCCTGTAGGTATTTACTTGGAAACTTTCGGGACCGAGAAGGTGGACACTCAATTAATTGAGAAAGCAATCAGGGAGATCTTCGACCTTCGACCGCGCGCAATCGTTGAGTCACTGGATCTACTAAGACCCATTTATAGACAGACTGCCGCCTACGGACACTTTGGACGCGAACTGCCTGAATTCACTTGGGAGAAGTTGAATCGAGTAGAGGAACTTCGTTCTGCCCTGAAGCTGTAAGCATGCCAGCAGTTGCAAGGGTTGCCGTAGTTTCAAATCTTCCACAGCTGGACAAACTCTTTGATTATCTGGTGCCAGATGAGCTTGCTTATCAAACGCATGTTGGATCGAGGGTAAAAGTTCCTTTTGGTAAAGGGTTAAAGATCTACGATGGGTTTGTTATTGAAATCGATTCCACATCGAACTTTGCAGGACAGCTTACAAGCATCCAAGAAGTAATAGGTTCCAAACCCTCTCTTTCCTCCGAGCTCATTGAGTTTCTCCAGGAACTTGCGATCCGTTCCGCATCCTCTTTGGGCGAGATTCTAAAACTAGCTGTTCCACCGCACATGCCAAGAGCATTCAAATCTCACAGTGGCGCGACAGTTGCGTCACAGATTCCCCAGATAGAACCCTCATTGATTAACCAGGGTCAGGTTCAAGAGCTTGTAGTCCAAGGATCTAGACATGCCGTTCTTGCCAGGCCAGGAATTTCCTCTGTGACGATTGGAGCAGATAGTCGCAGCTTCCCTAGTTGGGTGCAAACAATGTGCTCGATAGCTGCAATAAACATTCTGGCTGGAAAGTCAGCAATTCTCGCTGTTCCGGATTTTCGAGATCAGGAAATACTTCTTGAGGCACTTGACTTTTGTAATCTACAAGTTTTCATTGCAAACTTCTCTCAGGAGCAAACCAAATCCAAGACATATGAGGCATATCTAGGCGCATTAGATGAAACACCGCGTGTCATTGTTGGTTCGAGATCGGTCATCCTTGCGCCAGCTTACCAACTTGGATCTATAGCAATTTTTGATGACGGGGATCATAGCTTCACTGATCAATCAGCTCCGTATCTGAATACCCGTGATAGCGCTTTGCTAAGACAAAGCATTCAGAAGTGTTCCCTAATATTCCTGTCGCACTCCAGATCCACCGATATTCAGCGGCTTGTTGAAACCGGTTACCTTACTGAATCCTCTGAATCCTTTCCAAAACCAAAAATAGCTGTTTCTGAACCAGGCTTTCGAGTCGACTCTCATGCATACAAAGCAATCAAAAAGGGTTTGGATGCAGGCTCAGTTCTAGTTCAAGTTGCATCCAGGGGAGAGTCCACTGCGCTGTTTTGCGCCTCCTGCGACAAGAAGATTTTTTGTCAAGTGTGCTCTGGTCCGGTTTGGGTTGATGGTTCCGGAGCTAGAAAGTGTCGCTGGTGTAACGCATTTTCACCAGCTGGTGCCTGCCAATGCGGATCCCTCGAGATCAGCAAGGGAAGAGCTGGGGCATCAAGGACGGCTGCCGAGCTAGGACGGGCATTTCCAGGTGCGAAAGTTGTGGAGTCAACAGGCGACAACAGAATTCTCAGAGTCAACCAGGGCAGAACACTAGTTATTGCAACTGCTGGGGCTGAACCTTTTGTTGATAGTGGCTATAGATCAGTGGTGATGCTTGATGCTCAAGCCCTCCTGTCTAGACAGAACCTCAGGGCGACCGAAGATGCGGTGAGGCTTTGGTCTAACGCAGTTTCGAAACTTGCAGTAGACGGCGAAGCCGTTCTTGTTGGTGTGTCGGGAGCACTGTCACAGAAGTTCTGTCTTTGGCAACAAATCGAGATTGCTGCTGACGAGCTTTCATCTCGGAGAGAGCTTATGTTGCCACCTGCTCTTCGACTAGGAAGCATTGCTGGGACCCAGGCTTTACTTGTGGAGTTGGCCCAATCGCTGACATCCTTCGGAACGGTAAAGGTACTTGGGCCGGCGCCACACTTCAAGGGAAATGACACAACTGAGTGGCGACTAATAGTTAAGTACAGCTATTCGGATACCGTTGAGGTAGCAAAGCACCTTCGCGGTGAAGCCATTCGATTGTCTCGTGGCAAGTCCGTTCTTGCCTCCTCAGGCAGGGCAGTCAGAGCCTTGAAGGTCCGGATGAGTGACGGAGATGTTGTTTAGCATGTCAAATAGTTTGAGAGTGGTGTTTGCGGGCACGCCGCACAACGCCGCTTTTACTCTAGAGACTCTTGTGAAACAAGGCGTCCACATTGTTGGCGTTCTCACCAGAAAAGATGCTCCTGCTGGACGCTCGAGGGAACTCGCACCATCGCCAGTATCTATGAAGGCTCAGGAGCTAGGGATAGAAGTCTTCAAGTCAAACACCATAGACAACTTAGCTCTTGCGTGGTTAAAGGCACTTAGCGCTGACATTGGAGCTGTAGTTGCATACGGAACAATCTTCAAGCTACCCGTATTGGAGGTGCCAAGGTTGGGCTGGCTGAATCTTCACTATTCTCTTCTTCCAGAGCTACCTGGCCCCGCTCCAGTTCAGCACGCAATTTTGCAAGGAAGAAAAAATACCGGTGTGACAGTATTTCGGCTCGACACTGGCATCGACACTGGACCAATAGTCTCAAGCGCTGAATTAGAGATCAAGGACACAGACACGGCTGGCGAACTTCTCGCCAGGTTGACAGTAATCGGTTCAGGTCTGCTTACCGATGTGCTTTTGGCTGACGAGTCAAAGTTATCGAGTGCACAAGAGCAGAGCATCGCAGAAAAGACAGCAACTGCCTCGAAGCCAACTCGAGAACTTGCGAAGTTGGATTTCAGCGGCGACGCTACCACGCAACTAAACAAGATCAGGGCAATGAATCCAGAACCCATGGCTTGGTTCGAATTCAATGAAACATCTGTTCGGGTTATTCGAGCAAGGCAATTGTCGTTTTCATCCGATCAAGCAGTGGCGAGGGTCGTGGATAAGGAACTCGTCGTGGGATGCAAAGAGGGCTCCTTGGTTCTAGAGCTGGTTCAACCAGCAGGTAAATCCCAGATGTTAGGCGCTGATTGGTTTAGAGGCCTGCGCGTTGAGAATCTTCGATTCTCCTGATGCGTGCTTTAGCATTTGAGCTACTCAGGCGCGTCGAGGAGGATGACTCCTATGCAAACCTGCTCTTACCAAAGCTCCTTGAAGATGCGAAAGTTGATTCCAGAGATGCCGGATTTATTCAAGAGCTCTCTTTTGGAACACTTAGAAACAGGTTGTTCTATGAGAAAATTATCGAGATAGCTTCTTCTCGTGACATCAAATCAATTGACGCTTACGCTCTTATCGTGCTGTTGCTAGGTGCTCACCAGATTCTTGGAATGCGGGTTCCGGCCCATGCCGCAATAAACGAGTCTGTAAACCTAGCCAAAGAGAAAGCATCAAAGTCTGCGGTTGGATTTGTAAACGCTGTTCTTCGGAGGATCTCTGAAAAATCTCGAGATCAGTGGATAACCAAAGTTGCAGATCTTGAAGGGTCACAGGACGAAAGACTCTCATTGATCTATTCGCACCCGTTGTGGATCGTGAAATCCTTGAGAGCTGCTCTTGAGAGTCGGGGGATTGGAGAGTCAATTGAGGGACTCTTAGTTGCAGACAACACAGCGGCAAAAGTATCAGTTGCAGCGCTTCCTGGCTTTGCAAATGTCGGGGAACTTTCTGATATTGGAACCCAAGGAAGCGCGAGTCCGATTGGTATGGAACTTAGTGTTCCACCGTCTCGAGTCCCTCAGATTCAAGCTGGTCACGTCCGCGTCCAAGATCAGGGCTCACAGCTTGCTGTTCTAGCGCTATTAGCGGCCGAGATATCAATTGAAGACACTAGATGGCTAGATCTTTGCGCAGGTCCAGGTGGCAAAGCGGCTTTAATGTCAGCTGTTGCCACACAGAGATCGGTGTTGTTCGAAGCTAATGAAGTCTCTTTGCATCGAGCGAAGCTGGTTGAGCAAGCACTAAAGCCAATCTCAAATATCAAAGTGAGTATTGGCGATGGTCGAAGAATCGGTGCTTCAGGGGAAAGATACACTCGTGTGCTACTAGACGCTCCCTGCACTGGACTGGGGGCACTTAGGAGACGACCTGAATCGCGCTGGCGGAAGAAGCCAACTGACATTCCTGAGCTATCGAAGCTCCAAAAGGATCTCTTCGAAGCTTCTTGGGACGCTTTGTTACCAGGTGGCGTGCTAGGTTACGTCACCTGTTCACCGCATCTAAGTGAAACCACCGCGTTGGTGACTTGGGCGGAATCTAAGTTCCGGGACAACATTGAACTACTTCCCGCAAACGACATTCTTAACGAGATCACCCCGGATCTCGGTCTTGATACAGGATTTAGAACCGCACAGTTGTGGCCACACATCCATGGAACGGACGCCATGTTCATTGCCCTGTTTCGCAAAAAGGTAAAGTTGTAGGGTGAAGATGAGAATCGCGCCAAGCATACTAAGTGCTGATTTTGCCAACCTAGAGGCTGAGCTAAGAACGATATCTGGATCAGACCTGATACACGTTGACGTAATGGACAACCATTTTGTCCCTAATCTAACTATCGGGGTTCCTGTCGTGGCGCGACTACAGGAGATCACTACTGTGCCGCTCGATGTCCATCTCATGATTGAGAATCCGGAACGATGGGCTGGAAAATACGCGGAAACTGGAGCTTCCTCGGTCACCTTTCACCTCGAAGCTGCCTCAGACCCAAAAGAAGCAATTTCTCAGATTCGTAGCTCGGGCGCGAAAGTGGGAATCGCGATCAAACCGGGAACGGCTTTCGAGAAAGTTGCCGACTTGCTTGAGCACGCCAACATGTTATTAGTCATGACAGTTGAGCCCGGTTTTGGAGGACAAGGGCTGATTGAGTCAGTGATACCTAAGATTTCGCAAGCTCGGGATTTCATAACAAATCGTGGCCTCGAAGTGTCGGTGCAGGTTGATGGAGGAGTAGGGCTATCTAACATCGCCGATTTAGCACGTGCTGGTGCAGACACTTTTGTAGCGGGCAGCGCGGTGTTTTCCGAGGCGAACCGAAACGAACGAATAAGTGAACTCCGGCTACTTGCTGAGTCGATCTAATGCTGTCAACAGCTAGCCTTTGCCTTTCTTGCGTCAAGGTGTTTGCTTTATGATCTCACTCGACGAAGCCAGGAAGCTTTCGGAAAATTTTCGCGTCATACCCCTGGTCACGACTTTGTTCTCGGGTAGCGAGACCCCCCTTTCCATCTTTGAGAAACTAGCCGGCGACTCCACTGGCTGCTTCCTTCTAGAGTCAGCCGAGCAAGGTGTTTGGTCTAGGTATTCATTTATTGGGGTGTCTAACCTAGGGATGCTTCTAAAGCAAGCGTCGGAAGTGCGCTGGATCGAATCAGAGCCAAGCGAAACCAGTGACGTCGTTTCAACCTTGATCGCAGGATGCAATGGACTAGATGCAATCGAATCGATCCAGAGATTCTTCAGGGCTGCACCAACGCCAGGACTTCCTCCACTGGTGTCTGGGATGGTCGGGTTTCTAAGCTGGGCAGTAGTCAACGAGATCGAAGCTGTGCCAAGTCCAAAAGCCGGCTCCTACGAGATTCCTGAGATGGCGTTTTCTTTATTGCGAGACTTGGTCGTGGTGGATCACTCAGATTCAACACTGAAACTTATTTCTAACTTGTACCTAACTGACGGTGTTGACATTGGTCAGGAGTATGCAAAATCAGTAGCTAGGATCGAGAAACTGAAATCCGAGCTCCTGTCGACACAGCCACCATTCATTGCGGAAATTGACACTAATGCGCCTCTCGACTACAGAAGAAGCACAAGTGATCAGGAATTTATCGAGATGGTCGAGCAGGCCAAGTCCCGTGTGGAGCTAGGGGATGTCTTCCAAGTTGTCGTATCGCAGCGCTTTGAAATGGAAGTCACTGCATCCGCCCTTGATGTCTACAGAAGGCTGAGAGCGCTAAACCCAAGTCCGTATATGTATCTACTGAATCTCGCCGACTCTAACGGCGTCTTTTCCTTGGTGGGATCTTCACCTGAGGCCTTAGTGAAGGTTAATCAGGACTCCGCGGTGCTGCACCCAATCGCGGGTTCAAGACCCAGAGGTGCAACTGGTGAAGAAGATTCGATGTTCGCCGAGAGCTTGCTAGCCGACAACAAAGAGCAAGCTGAGCATCTCATGCTTGTTGATCTCGCTCGAAATGATCTGCTAAAGGTTTGTGTTCCGGACTCTGTATCTGTTACGGAGTTTATGTCGGTGGAGAAGTACAGCCACATCATGCATCTAGTTTCAACAGTTGAGGGGAGAATCTCCTCCGGTCGCTCTGCAGTTGATGTCGTTCGGGCAACTTTTCCTGCTGGAACATTATCAGGCGCGCCTAAGCCAATGGCGCTTTCGGTTATACACGAACTTGAACCCATGAACAGAGGTCTCTTTGGTGGAGTGGTTGGATACTTCGATTTTTCCGGCAATGCGGACTTGGCAATAGCAATTCGCACAGTCGTCTTGCGTGATGGTAAGGGTTACGTCCAAGCGGGAGCAGGTGTCGTGCTTGACTCCATACCAGAATCAGAGAACCAAGAGACAATCTCAAAAGCCTCAGCACCGCTCAAGGCGATTGCAATGGCAAACTCCATGAGGAAACTATCGTGACAACTGTTCAAGCGTCCCTCGGTTGGCTAGCTTGTTTAGCTTTGCTTGCGATAACGGCGGGACAGAGCTGGCAAAGCTTTGAGGTTTCAGAAAGCGCTGGAGGAGGCGATATCCACATCAGTGGTTTCCTAGCTTTCCCGGTCATTGGAACGCTTATCTCTTTACAGGTTGTCACTATTTTGATTAGCTTTCTTGTCAAACCATTGATCACAAGAATCTTGGCGGGTTCTGTATTGCCACTTCTGGTATGGAACTTTATTGATGTATTGCTAAATTCACTTGATCAGATCCAGAGCACCGTTATGAGGGTGCTTGCTGATCAGACCGGTGTAATTGAAGAAGTTTCCACTTCGGAATTCTTAGTGTCCAGCTCAGACGCCGGTTTCACCGGCGCGTATCTCTTGGCGCTAGCCCTAAATGGAATGGCTTTGGCATATCTTGCACTCGTAGGACTCAGGAGTCCGGCCATCAAATCGAGAAAGGAAAAGAGTCAGCTTCCCGAGAATCTTTGGAGCAGTCAGAACTGAAATTGAACTGATAAAGTTATAGTGAAAGAGGAGAGATTATGACTACAAATAGTGCCGAACCAGGCCACGGAGACTCAATTGCTGCATGGGCTACAGTAACCGTAATTATCGTTGCCTTCTCCCTCGGAACACTGTTTTTCTGGCTAGACCAGGCCCTTTTGGTCTGGGCTAGCGCCGGATTAGCTGGATTCGGATTAATTGCTGGCTGGTATTTGAAACGCGCAGGTTATGGCGTTGGCGGATCGAAGTCTAAGAACTAATTGCTCCAAGATTTATTCGCTGGGGCAATTAAGGACGCCGCTGAACGCGAAGAACTAGTCCCAGTTAAACAGCTTGAGAAATTGGCTCTACAGGCTGCAACAGCAATCTCATACGAGCAGCATCTACTGAGCCCTTCAAATATCCGAGTGATCGCGGAGATTAAGCGAGCTAGCCCATCGCGCGGAAGTATCGCCACGATCGAAGATCCTGCGGCGCTTGCCAAATCCTACGAGGTTGCGGGTGCGGGGGCAGTAAGTGTCTTAACCGAGAGAATAAGTTTCCTTGGCACTTTGCATGATCTCGACGAAGTTCGAAAAGCCACTAGTGTCCCGGTTTTGCGCAAAGACTTCATCGCAAACGAGTATCAGGTACTCGAGGCTCGCGCTCACGGAGCAGATCTAGTGCTCTTGATAGTTGCCGGCTTGGATCAAAAGACTCTGTTGAGACTAAAACTCCTTATAGAACAGTTGGGAATGGCGGCGCTTGTTGAAACTCACTCCGAACAGGAGGTTCTGCGTGCTTGCGAGATCGATTCGAGACTCATCGGAATCAACGCCAGAGACCTGGATTCTTTTGAGACAGATCGAACCTTGTTCGGCAGGTTGGCTTCTTTGGCTCCCTCTGGTGCCATCAAGATCGCAGAATCGGCAGTTAGGAACGTATCTGATGTTCAAGAGTATGCGTCCTACGGTGCTGATTGCGTCTTAGTGGGCGAGGCGCTTGTAATCGGTAACGCGTCTGAATTGGTTAGCTCTTTTAGCGAAGTCGCAAAGCCTTAGGCTTATTACATGTCGGAGAAACTCGCGGATCAAGTCGGGCCATATTTTGGCGAGTTTGGTGGTCGTTTTGTTCCTGAGTCGCTAATTGCCGCGTTGGACGAACTTGATAAGACCTATCAGGAAGCAAAGAGCGATCCTACTTTTATTGCTGAGCTAGCACATCTGCACAAAACCTATACCGGTCGTCCTTCAATACTTACCGAGGCCCCAAAGTTTGCCGCCACCATTGGAGACATAAGAGTCTTTCTAAAGCGCGAGGACCTAAACCACACTGGCTCGCACAAGATCAACAACGTTCTGGGTCAGGCGCTACTTGCCAAAAGAATGGGCAAGAGAAGAATTATTGCTGAAACTGGTGCTGGGCAGCACGGAGTTGCTAGCGCAACAGCCGCTGCACTGCTTGGGCTGGACTGTGTTGTTTACATGGGAGAGGTCGACACCGTCAGGCAGTCGCTGAATGTTGCCAGAATGCGACTTCTTGGGGCTGAGGTTGTTGCTGTCAAAACGGGAAGTCGAACTCTCAAGGATGCAATCAATGAGGCTTTGCGTGATTGGGTAGCCAACGTCAGTGGTACTCATTATCTTCTTGGCACAGTTGCAGGCCCACATCCTTTTCCAACAATGGTTCGCGATTTCCATTCTGTGATTGGAACTGAGGCTAGGCAGCAGATGCTTCTAGAAACAGGGTCACTGCCAGACGCGGTAGTTGCTTGCGTGGGTGGAGGATCCAATGCAATTGGAATTTTTCATGCTTTCCTAGATGACAATGTCCGACTTGTTGGCATGGAAGCTGCTGGAGATGGGGTTGCCACTGGAAGGCACGCGGCCACACTAAGTGCCGGACGTCCTGGGGTACTACATGGGGCGATGAGTTATCTGTTACAAGATGAGGATGGTCAAACCCTCGAATCACATTCCATTTCCGCTGGTCTTGATTACCCAGGCGTTGGCCCCGAGCATTCGTGGTTGAAAGATATCGGTCGCGCGGAGTACATACCAGTCACCGACTCAGAAGCTATGGAAGCGCTCAGAACTCTTAGCAGAACTGAGGGAATTATCCCCGCCATTGAAACTGCTCATGCCCTTGCCGGTATTGCACAACTAATTCCAACCTTGAAGCCAGGCAGTAAAGTTCTTGTAAACCTCAGCGGCCGAGGGGATAAGGACATGGAAACTGCCGCTAAGTATTTTGGGTTGGTCTAGATGAGTAGAACTGAGGCAACACTTCGAGCCAATAAGAATTCTGGTGGTTCCCTGATTGGCTATTTTCCAATTGGCTATCCAACGATCGATGATTCAATCGAGGCAGCAGTGGCAATGTGTGAGTCTGGAGTCGACATTCTCGAATTAGGCATCCCTTACAGTGATCCAGTAATGGATGGACTGGTGATTCAAAAGGCAACTGAACAAGCTCTAGAAAATGGCTTCCGGTTAGCGGATGCTTTCGATGCAATCAGAAAGATAACTTCTAGGGTTCAGACTCCAGTTTTGGTCATGACCTACTGGAATCCTGTTCTTTCTTACGGTGTGGAACGTTTTGCCTCCGATCTTGCAGATTCTGGAGCAGCTGGGGCCATAACTCCTGATTTGATCCCAGATGAGGCGGCCAAGTGGATCGCTGCGACCGATGCTCACAATCTTGATCGCGTGTTCCTAGCGACTCCCTCGTCGAGTGACTCGAGAGTTGGAAACGCGAGCTTACGCTCACGCGGTTTCGTCTATGCGGTTTCTACGATGGGCATCACTGGTGCACGCGAGGACCTTGATTCCCAGGCGAAGTCTGTTGTTTCTAAAGTCCGAAAAAACTCTCCGGAATCGGTCACCGCTGTTGGCATCGGAATCTCAAGCGAGGACCAGGTAAGACAGGTAAACAGCTACGCGGATGGAGCAATCGTTGGTTCATCCCTTATCGCGGCCTATGCAAGCTCGGGACTCAGTGGACTTACAGCTAAAGTAAGAGAATTGGCAAAAGGAAAGAGCTGAAATGAATCTGTTCAACATCGTAACTTCAATCCCATCACCAGATGTGAGCTACATTGAACTCGGACCTCTAAGAATCCATTTCTACGCACTTTTTATCCTCACTGGAATCATTCTTGCGCTGCTACTTACCGAGTCGAGACTCAAGGCCAGGGGAGTAGAGGCTGGGGTTGCATTGGACGTTTCCTTCTGGGCCATTCCTTTCGGAATCCTTGGTGGCAGATTTTTCCACGTAATCACACACCCCAATGATTACTTTTATCAGGGCGCTGACCTTCTAGCACCTTTTCGTATATGGGAAGGTGGCCTAGCAATCTACGGAGCTCTGTTGTTTGGCGCGCTCGGGGCCTACATAGGCTCAAGAAAATCAGGAATCAAGTTCACTTCTTATCTTGACGCCGTAGCCCCTGGAATCTTGCTGGCTCAGGCTATTGGTCGTTGGGGTAACTACTTCAACAAGGAACTTTTTGGGTTACCCACTGACCTGCCATGGGGGTTGGAGATTCCGATCCCAAATGCTGCTATCCCTACAGGGCTACCCGAGGGTGTTCTTTTTCATCCAACATTTTTGTACGAGTCAATTTGGTCTCTAATTGGTGTTGCCCTTCTGCTTGCAGCCGATAAGCGCTTCAACCTGCGCTGGGGTCGAATGATTGGTCTTTACTTTATCTATTACTCAGTAGGCAGAGTTTGGGTCGAGGCTATCCGGATAGACCCTAGCGAGATTGTTCTTGGCTTACGTATCAACATTTGGTCGGCCATTGTTGGAATTGTTGTGGGTCTAGCTGTGATGATTATTTCCTACCGCAAGCACACAGGTATCGAGATTTCTGCGTATCTAAAGGGCCGCGAGCCAAAAGGCATGGATGATCCGGCAGCCGAGCCTGAGGATAAGCTAGTATCTGAGAAGTAGCCCTACAGGGCTAATTTGGCATCACAAGTGCCTGGTTCCAGTTTTCTAACTGTTTTTGCGGGCCAGCGTTGTCCCTTCATATTTTTGAATGGAGAAAACGCGTAATGCCGATGTCACCCTTTGAGCGATATGGCAATTGGCCAAGCTCTGGTTTGTATCAGCAGGATTCCGAGAAGGACGCCTGCGGGCTTGCGCTGGTTGCGACCCTAAGGGGCACTCCAGGCCACGATATTATCAAAACCGCACTTGACGCACTCAGAAACCTTGAGCACCGTGGTGCCATCGGGTCCGACGCTGGCACCGGCGATGGCGCGGGAATCCTAATACAAATCCCAGACGCTTACTTTAGAGATGTACTTGGTACCGATCTTCCTGCAATAGGCGAATACGGTGCGGGATTGGTTTTCGAGTCTTCTGAATCAAGTACCCGCCAGAAAGAACGTGAGCACTTTGCTTACTTGGCTCAAAGTGAAGACCTTGAGGTTTTGCAGTGGCGGGATGTGCCAACAAATCCAGATGTTCTTGGAAACCTGGCAAGAGAGGCAATGCCCTTTATTGGTCAAGTATTCGTCAAGAGTACTTTGGGTCTGACTGGTATTGAGCTAGAGCGAAAACTTTATCGTCTGAGAAGAGCTAGTGAGAAAACCATTGGCGTTTACCACCCTTCGCTATCTAGCAAAACAGTCGTTTACAAGGGCATGGTTACAACTTTGCAGCTTGAACCGTTCTTTCCAGAGCTAAGTGACCCGCGAATGGTTTCAAAGCTAGCGCTCGTTCACTCCAGGTTCTCGACAAACACCTTTCCGTCTTGGCCACTTGCCCACCCTTATCGCATGATTGCTCACAACGGAGAAATCAACACCATTCGAGGAAATCGAAATTGGATGAAGGCTCGAGAGGCCCAGTTGCAATCTGAGGTGCTTGGTGATATCGAGTCTCTAAAGCCAGTTATCACCAAGGGCGCTAGTGACAGCGCATCGTTTGATGAAGTGTTAGAGCTTCTGTATTTAGCAGGCAGGTCGCTACCTCACGCCATGATGATGATGATTCCAGAGGCCTGGGAGTCGCAGCAAGGAATTGATCCTGAGAGAAAAAGCTTTTACGAGTATCACTCCCTGATGATGGAGCCATGGGATGGTCCGGCAGCCGTGATATTCACAGACGGTGATTTGGTTGGCGCGACACTTGACCGTAATGGTCTAAGACCCGGTCGATACCTGGTGACGGAGGATGGTCTAGTTGTCTTGGCCTCCGAGGCAGGCGTTGTTGACATTGACCCTGCAAAGGTTGTTCGTAAGGGAAAACTGCAGCCAGGCAAGATGTTTCTCGTTGACACCCTAGAGGGTCGAATAATCGAAGACGAAGAGATCAAGTCTCAGGTTGCGTCCTCGGATCCTTGGGATAGCTGGTTATCGGACAACAGAATCAATTTGAGGGATTTGCCTGAAAGAGAGCACATCGCGCACACTTCATCCTCGGTGAATCGCCGTCAGAGAACTTTCGGTTTCACCGACGAAGAGCTACGGGTACTACTTATGCCCATGGCAAAAAATGGAACAGAACCACTTGGAGCCATGGGCTCAGATACTCCAATTGCGGCAATCTCAGATCGTCCACGTTTGCTCTTTGACTATTTTGTTCAGCAGTTTGCTCAAGTAACAAACCCTCCTCTAGATGCGATTCGCGAGCAGGTGGTTACATCTCTGGCTACCGGTATTGGTCCAGAAAGAAATCTTTTGAGCGCAGGTCCAAACCATGCACAGCAGGTGATCATAGATTTTCCAGCGCTCAGCAACGATGAGCTTGCCAAGATCAAGCATATTGATGAGATGCCAGGTGGAGGGGAGGCATTTGTTGTCCGAGGTCTCTACCGACTCTCGGAAGGGAACAAAGGCCTTGAAGAGCGTCTTATCCAGATATATGCCGAAGTTGATCAGGCCATTGACGATGGTATTACCTATTTGGTTCTCTCGGATCGGGATTCCAATCGTGACCTTGCTCCAATACCATCGCTTCTTCTAACATCTGCCGTTCATCACCATCTGATTAGGACTGGACGACGCACCATGGTCGGGCTGGTGGTTGAAGCCGGGGATGTTCGCGAGGTGCATCATGTTGCAGCGCTGGTCGGTTACGGTGCAGCGGCAGTGAACCCATATCTTGCTCTTGAGTCGGTTGAGCTAATGATCCGAGAGGGTCGTATTCAAGGAATAAGCCTCGAGCAAGCAGCCAAGAATCTCATTTCCTCCTTGGGTAAGGGTGTTCTTAAGATCATGTCCAAAATGGGAATCTCTGCGGTGTCCTCATATAGCGGGGCACAGTGCTTCGAAGTCATAGGTCTGAATCAAGATGTTGTTGAGAGGTACTTCTACGGCACCACATCCCAACTTGGTGGCATCGGCATGGATGTTTTACACCAAGAGATTGCAGCTAGGCATGCAAGCGCTTATCCAGTGGAGCGAGCTGTGAATGTGCACCAGTCGTTAGATGTTGGAGGGGAGTATCAGTGGCGAAGAGAAGGCCCACCTCACCTGTTTAACCCCGAAACTGTTTTCAAACTTCAGCATGCAACCCGTGAGAAGCGTTTTGACATTTTTAGGCAATACACCAAGCTAATTGACGATCAGTCTTCCCGGTTGATGACCCTTAGGGGATTGTTCAAATTCAAGGATGGAGTTCGTCCACCGATATCTATCGACCAAGTTGAGCCAGTCAGTGCAATCGTAAAAAGATTCTCAACCGGGGCAATGAGCTACGGATCAATCTCGAAGGAAGCACACGAAACACTGGCCGTTGCCATGAATAGCATCGGCGCGCGATCGAACACCGGTGAAGGTGGCGAGGACAATGATCGCCTTCTGGATCCAGCCCGAAGAAGCGCGATAAAGCAGGTGGCTTCGGGCAGATTCGGTGTTACTAGCATGTACCTTACGCACGCCGATGATCTACAAATCAAAATGGCACAGGGTGCAAAGCCCGGTGAAGGTGGTCAACTAGCGGCAAACAAAATCTATCCATGGATAGCCAAGACAAGACACTCCACGCCAGGCGTTGGTCTTATCTCGCCGCCACCGCATCACGATATCTATTCGATCGAAGACCTGAAACAGCTGATCTTCGATCTAAAAAGATCAAACCCGGTTGCTCGCGTTCATGTAAAGCTGGTTAGTCAAGTAGGGATAGGAACAGTTGCCGCTGGAGTTGTGAAAGCAAAGGCAGATGTTGTCTTAGTGTCAGGTCACGATGGGGGAACCGGCGCTTCTCCCTTGAACTCCCTAAAACACGCTGGAACCCCCTGGGAGTTAGGTCTTGCCGAGACGCAGCAAACCCTAATGCTTAACGGCCTTCGTGATCGTGTGTCGGTTCAGGTGGACGGGCAGATGAAAACTGGACGCGATGTAGTTATAGCCGCACTGCTTGGCGCAGAGGAATTTGGTTTTGCAACCGCACCACTTGTGGTTTCGGGCTGCATCCTGATGAGGGTATGCCATTTGGACACCTGTCCTGTTGGTGTCGCGACTCAGAACCCATTATTGAGAGAGCGATTTACTGGTAAACCTGAGTTTGTTGTCAACTTCTTTGAATTTCTTGCCGAAGAGATCCGTGAGATCTTGGCAGCTCTTGGCTTCAGATCAATAGAAGAAGCTGTTGGCCACACAGAGTTGCTTGATGTGGATAGCGCAATTTCTCACTGGAAGGCCGATGGTCTTGATCTGTCACCAATTCTTCAAGGTTCAGGTATGGACGATTCTGCGCCTAGGTCAAAAAAGGTTGATCAGAATCACGAACTTGAGAAGCACTTCGATCAAAAGCTAATCACCCAAGCAAGTAGGGCCTTGCTGGATTCTCAGCCAGTGTTCATCGAAGAGGCGATTCGCAATACCGAGCAAGCCGCGGGAACACTTTTGGGTCATCATGTCACCGTCGCGTTTGGTGAGGTGGGATTGCCAGAGGCAACGATTCATGTCCGCCTACGAGGCACCGCTGGTCAGTCCTTCGGAGCCTTTATTCCAAGCGGAATCAAGCTCGAGCTCTTTGGTGAAGCCAACGATCATGTTGGTAAAGGTCTGAGCGGTGGCACGATTGTTGTCCGGCCAGACGAGAACGCAAGCTTTCCGTCAAACGAGAACATTATTGCTGGAAACGTTATCGGATATGGCGCCACTTCTGGAAAGCTTTTTCTATCAGGTGTTGTTGGGGAAAGATTCATGGTCCGAAATTCCGGTGCCACAGCCGTAGTAGAGGGGGCAGGAGATCACGCTCTTGAATACATGACCGGTGGTCGAGTGGTGATACTTGGGGCTGTTGGAAGAAACCTTGGGGCCGGAATGAGCGGGGGCTACGCCTACGTTTACAAACTAAGGGATTCAAGTGTTAATGCAGAAGCGCTTCGCGGGGACGAGCTCAGACTGCTAAGCCCCTCAGCTGATCAAGCATCCGAACTACGGGAATTGATTGGGCTTCATGAGTCTGAAACCGGGTCAAGAATTGCACGGTTGATTCTTGAGAACTTCGAATCTGAACTCGCGAATTTCACGGTGGTTATGCCCACTGACTTCGCAAGCGTTAGAGAGATACTCGCTGATGCAGAGTCAGCAGGCATAGATCCAGATGGGGCGGAAGTTTGGGGCAAGATTCTGGAGGCAACCAATGGCTGATCCAAGAGGTTTTCTAAAGATCACTGATCGCGAGGTAGCCAAACGCCGACCGGTTGACGTTCGAATCATGGACTGGAAGGAAGTTTATGAACGTCGTGAGTCGGGGGTTGTAAGGGCGCAGGCCGGAAGATGCATGGATTGCGGAGTCCCATTTTGCCATCAGGGCTGTCCATTGGGGAACTTGATTCCTGAATGGAATGACGCCGTTTGGCGAGAAGATGGTTCTTCGGCCATTGAGCGTTTGCATTCAACAAATAACTTTCCGGAGTTCACAGGACGACTTTGCCCGGCGCCATGCGAGTCGAGTTGTGTGCTGGCCATCAATCAGCCAGCTGTCACGATTAAAGAAATTGAGGTGTCAATCATTGATGACGCTTTCGATAACGGTTTCGTTTCCGCCCATCCTCCGGAGAGGCTTACCGGCAAGACTGTTGCGGTGGTGGGTTCAGGGCCAGCAGGTTTAGCGGCCGCACAGCAGCTTGCCAGAGCTGGTCACACTGTTGCGGTTTTTGAAAGAGATGATCGAATAGGTGGCCTACTGCGCTATGGGATTCCTGATTTCAAGATGGAAAAGCGTCACATAGATCGTAGGCTCGCACAGCTTGAGGCCGAAGGTGTGAGGTTTAGAACCGGTGTAGAAATCGGCAAGCAGATCAGCTGGGAAGATCTACTGCGAAGATACGACGCAGTTCTGGTCGCCACCGGCGCATCGGTGCCTAAGGATTTGCCAGTTTCCGGTCGAGATCTTGAGGGGATTCATTTCGCGATGCCCTTCCTTACTCAGGCAAACCGAGTTGTTGCTGGCCTAGGCACTGAGAATCAAGTATCCGCCGAAGGAAAGCATGTGGTTATCCTTGGTGGCGGTGACACTGGAGCGGATTGCCTAGGAACAGCCACTAGGCAAGGAGCAAAGTCGGTTACCACTCTGGCTATTGGAATGAAGCCGCCTGAAGCAAGATCAGCGGAGCAGCCGTGGCCGACATTTCCGAACCTGTACGAAGTTTCTAGCGCGCACGAGGAATTCGGCGAGCGGGAGTTCCTATCTTCAACAATTGAGTTCCTAGGGGAGGAGGGTGTCGTTAAGGGCATCCGTGTTGCCAATACCCAAATAGTTGCTGGTAAGCGTGTTCCCACCGCCGGAACAGAGCGGATAATTGAAGCAGACTTGGTGCTTTTGGCGCTTGGCTTTGTGGGTCCAGAAACAGTCGGTCCCTCAAAGGGACTCGACCTTGGATTAGAATTGGAGAGTACCTTTGCAAGAGCGGATGATTTCTCAACCGATGTTCCAGGACTTTTTGTAGCCGGAGATGCGGGGAGAGGCCAGTCTCTAATTGTTTGGGCGATAGCTGAGGGGCGGGCAGTTGCTGCCACGATCGATCGTTATCTAGAAGGAACCACGGATTTGCCCTCACCGGTGCGGGCCTCAGACCAACCAATATCTGTTTACACCTAAACGTTCCAAACAAAGAAGAGGAATCAAATGAGACGGGCAAAAATTGTTGCGACTCTAGGGCCTGCCAGCTCTAGTTACGACCAACTTCGAGCGATTATCGAAGCAGGCGTCGACGTTGCCAGAATGAACCTTAGTCACGGCAGCTACGACGTGCACGAACAGATCTATCGCGATGTTCGAAAAGCGGCTAGCGATTTAGACAAGCCAGTTGGAGTGTTTGTCGATTTGCAGGGTCCAAAGATCCGCTTGACAAAGTTCAAAGAGGGCCCAGTGATGCTGGAAAAGGGAGCAACCTTCAAGATCACTACCGACGAAATCGAAGGTGATGTCAACATCTGCGGGACAACCTTCAAGGGTTTACCAGGGGATGTGAATGTCGGTGATTTCCTTCTAATTGACGATGGAAAAGTAAAACTTCGTGCGGTAGAAGTTTCAGACACCACTGTTACGACCATCGTTGAGATACCCGGGCAGGTTTCAAACAATAAGGGTATTAATCTTCCAGGTGTTGCAGTCAATGTTCCAGCTCTTTCAGAAAAGGACGAGGAAGATCTGCGGTGGGCGCTGAAGTTGGGTGTAGACATGGTCGCTCTTTCCTTTGTCAGAAACGCCTCCGACATCGAACGGGTGCAAGAGATTATGCGCGAGGAGGGCCGCAAGGTTCCAGTAATCGCAAAAATTGAGAAACCGCAAGCCGTTGAGAATCTTGAAGAAATCATTGATGCCTTTGATGCGATCATGGTTGCGCGAGGCGACCTTGGTGTTGAACTTCCGCTTGAGCAGGTTCCAATAGTCCAGAAGCGCGCTGTTGAGCTCGCAAGGCGCTGGGCAAAGCCAGTAATAGTTGCCACCCAGATGCTTGAATCAATGATCTCCTCAAGCATCCCAACTCGTGCCGAGACAAGCGACGTTGCCAATGCTGTCCTAGATGGCGCTGACGCCCTGATGCTTTCTGGTGAAACCAGCGTTGGTTCATTTCCCGTTGAAACCGTTTCGACCATGGCAAGAATCATCAAGTCCACTGAGGAAAATGGTCTTTCGAGGATTCCAGACTTAGGAACAAAACCACACACTCAAGGAGGAGCTGTTTCCTTCGCTGCTATGGAAATTGCAGAGCTTCTTGGTTCAAAGTTTGTTTGTGTGTTCACAGAAGGTGGAGATTCACTTAGAAGAATATCTAGGTTGAGATCGGCCGTACCCGTTCTTTCGTTCACGCCGAATGTTCAAACCGCTCGTGAGCTCTCATTGGTGTGGGGATCGAAGACATTCATCGTTCCAAAAGTGACCCATACGGACGCAATGTTCGAGCAGGTTGACATTTCTGTCTTGGACCAGGGAATGTGCAAGGTTGGCGATGAGGTGGTAGTTGTCGCCGGAACTCCTCCTGGAGTCCCAGGCTCGACTAACACCCTAAGAGTTCACAAGGTTGGAACTGGGGCCAACAGTTAGGATTTCGTGGTGCCGGAAGTGGGATTCGAACCCACACGTCCTTTCGAACAAAGCATTTTGAGTGCTCCGCGTCTGCCGTTCCGCCATTCCGGCAGTACCACGTCAATAACTCTAACCGATTTGTTTTGGCGTCAGCACCCCAAAGTGCCATAAAGTAAGCGACATGGAACAGATCTCTAAGCGGCGGATAGTAGTTGCTGAGGACGAATCATTAATCAGGATGGACATCGTCGAAACCTTGAAGGATCAAGGATTTGATGTTGTTGGTGAAGCAGGAGACGGCCTAAAGGCCATCGAGCTTGCAAAACAACTCAAGCCGGATCTTATGGTTATGGACATCAAGATGCCAGACATGGATGGTCTTTCGGCTGCAGAGCAAATCGCCCAGCTGCGTATTCCAGTTGTGTTTCTAACAGCTTTTAATCAGCAGGAGTTAGTCTCAAGGGCATCCGAGGTCGGTGCAATGGCATTTTTAGTTAAACCTTTTTCCCCTGACGATCTTCTTCCCGCCATAGAGGTGGCGATTTCGCGGCATCAGCAACTTACCCAGTTAGAGATGGAAGTATCTGATTTAACTGAAAGGCTGGAGACCAGAAAGCTTGTTGAAAGAGCTAAAGGGGTTCTTGGTGTTCAAATGGGTCTATCCGAGCCAGACGCCTTTAGGTGGATTCAGAAAGCAGCCATGGACCGCCGTATCGGCATGGTCGATGTTGCAAAGACTATTCTTGATCAGCTGGAGAAGTAGATTTTCTTATCAGATTAGTTATCCGCACTGTCGAAAGTCTCTCACCAGCTTCGTTTGTAACTACTATCTCATGAACAGTAAGTGTTTTTCCTAACGAAAGGGCAGTAGCGGTTCCCGTAACTGTTCCTTTTGTGGCTGACTTGGTATGCGACGCAGAAATCTCGATTCCAACCGCATGACCGCCTGGATGTGCCCAGACATTAGCGGCAAAAGATCCTAGAGTCTCGCCGAGCACAAGATAGGCGCCGCCGTGAAGCAAACCAATCGGTTGAGTGTTTCCCTCGACAGGCATAGTGGCAACCGCTCGCTCGGCACCAAGTTCCAGAATTTGTATTCCCATTTTTTCTGCAAGAGCCCCAACACCTCTTTGCGCGGAAACTTGCTTCGCAACGTCGCTCAAAATTGGGTCTTGGCTTGACATGCAACTTCCCTCTCATTGGTTTCACCTACAAGCAAAGTAGGCTTGCAATCATGAATCCTAAGCCTACCTTGATGCTTATTGACGGGCATTCTTTGGCTTTTCGAGCGTTCTATGCGCTAAATCCATCAAACTTCAAGACACCGGACGGCCAACACACCAACGCCGTACATGGATTCATCTCGATGTTGCTGAACTTACTTGAGGGTGAAAAACCCAGTCATCTGGCGGTCGCATTTGACATTTCGGGGCCTTCTTTCCGCGCCTCTGAGTATCCAGAGTACAAAGGTAACCGTGGAGAGACACCACCTGAGTTCTACGGTCAAACTGAATTACTAGAAGACGCCATGCAAAGCATGAACATCACAACCCTCACCAAGAAGGACTACGAGGCAGATGACATTCTTGCCTCACTCGCGGACCAGGCTAGTGCTGCAGGTTTTAAAGTACTTGTGGTTTCTGGGGATCGAGACACTTTTCAGCTCATCAGTGATGACACGACGATTCTTTACCCGATAAAGGGCGTAATGAACCTAGCCCGTATGGATGATTCGGCTGTTGTCGAAAGATATGGAATACATGCAAAGCAGTATCCGGATCTTGCAGCTCTTGTAGGTGAGACATCGGATAACCTTCCAGGTATTCCAGGCGTTGGTCCGAAAACCGCGGCCAAGTGGCTGCAACAACATGGCGACCTAAAGACAATTATTGAAAACGCTGCAGATGTTCCCGGCAAAGTGGGGGAGTCCCTTCGGGAGCACAGCGATTTAGCTCTTCGTAACCGCAGACTTAACCACCTGGTTCGTGATCTTGACATGGGTGTTGCGTTTGAGTCCTTTCGACTCACCGCTGTGGATGAAACCCGGGTTAGAGCGGCATTCACAAAAATGCACTTCAAAACCCTTACCGAGCGTGTACTCAGATTGCGCGGCACATCTGGTAGTCAAACCAATGGCCTTGCAGCGGCCCCCGTGTCGTCAATCACGCCAACGGCCGAAAAAGTCACGCAAGAGACTGTTGCTGAAAGACTAGAAATTCCCATGTCAAATAGTCTTTCTGAGATTGATTTGATGAAGTGGTTGTCAGATAAGGAGATTGTCGGCCTAGAAATTGAAGAGTCTGACAATGGATTGCTTTTTGGATTCGCTTCTCCAAAGAGCAGAGTTTTTCTTTCTGGGAAGCATTCCAAGGCACTGGCTGGCTGGTTAGTGGATGCATCACGCAAAAAAGTTCTCTTCGATTACAAGGGAACCAAACGGCTGTTAATCGAGCAAGGCTTGGATATCGATGGGGTTTTAGATGATGCGCTCTTGCTCGCGTATCTACTGAATCCTGTACGCAGGAACTTCTACGTTGATGACATTGTCGAGGAGTACCTAGGCATATCTGTAACAAGATCCGATCCGAATCAGTTGATCCCCGAGCAAAACATCGACCCAAGCTTGGATGCTTGGCTAGCGCTGTCCTTGGCGCCAGTAATGACGTCTCAAGTTCAGTCACAGAATCAAGACAAGGTTTATCGTCAAATTGAGATACCTAGCTCCAGATCCTTGGCACTAATGGAAAGTGTTGGGATCTCAATTGACGCAAAGCTCTTGCAGGCGCTGTTTGACACTCTTACCAAGGAAGTTTCTCAGATTGCCGATGCGGCCTTCAAAATCATTGGCAAAGAGATCAACTTGGCATCGCCGAAGCAACTGCAGGTTGTGCTCTTTGAGGACCTCGGCATGAAGGGGACCAAGTCCCTAAAGACCGGATTCTCAACCAACGCCGCTTCGCTAACAGAGCTCTTTGATAAAACCGGGCATCCATTTCTTGAGAAACTACTGGCCCACCGAGATTCAACGAAGTTAAAGCAAATGGTGGAGACCCTTCTGAAAGCTGTGGAGCAAGACAGCAAAATCCATACAACCTATGTCCAAACCGGAACCTCAACCGGCCGACTTAGCTCTGAGAACCCAAACCTGCAGAACATTCCAATTCGAAACCCCCGAGGTGCTCAGATTAGGGACGCCTTTATTGCGTCAAAAGGCTTCGAATCGATAATGACGGCCGACTACTCCCAGATCGAAATGCGAATCATGGCGCATTTGTCAGAGGACCCAGGTCTTATTGAAGCTTTCAACGCGGGAGAGGATCTCCACCGTTTTGTGGGTTCGAGGATTTTTGGCGTGACACCGTCTGATGTCACTTCGGAAATGCGCGCTCAGGTTAAGGCGATGAGTTACGGATTGGTCTATGGGCTAAGTGAATACGGGTTGGCCAAACAGCTCGGGTTATCAAATGCTGATGCTAAACAGCTCATGAAAGATTATTTTGAAAGGTTTGGGGGAGTTAGGAAGTACCTGGCAAAGGTTGTAGAAGACGCCAAAGCTGTTGGCTACACCACCACATACCACGGCCGAAGAAGACCTTTTGATGACTTAAATAGTTCCATATTCCAAGTGCGGGAGAATGCCAGACGGGCCGCACTGAATGCTCCAATTCAGGGCACAGCTGCAGACATCATGAAGCTGGCCATGAATCAAATTCAAGAAGCACTCGAAGCGAAGTCCATGCGGTCAAGGATGCTGCTTCAAGTCCATGACGAGCTAGTTTTCGAGGTTTACCCGGGCGAAGCCAAGGCCCTAGAGGACCTTGTCCTGGACAAGATGTCTAATGTGGTGAAGCTTTCAGTGCCCTTGGATGTCCAGATTGGCACGGGTAGGAGCTGGGACAAGGCCGCCCACTAGGCCTTTGTCTCCTTCGTCGATTGCAGGTAGGCTTAGGGGGCGCGAAAGCGCAATCCCTTATCCGCCGTTGCGGTAGCAATTTCCCTCCATTACGGAGCGCTATCGCGACCTGAGTATGCAAAGCAAATGGAGCACCTTTCTCTATGACAACTGAATCAACCACCAAAGCCCCAAAGCAAGTAGCCATCAATGACATTGGCACTGCCGAAGAATTCCTAGCAGCAGTTGAAAAGACCCTTAAGTTCTTCAATGACGGAGACCTAATCCAAGGAACAGTAGTAAAAATTGACCGTGATGAGGTCCTGCTAGATGTTGGGTATAAAACCGAAGGAGTGATTCCTTCTCGTGAACTTTCAATCCGCCACGATGCAGACCCAGGAGATATCGTCTCTGTTGGAGACACCATTGAGGCTCTTGTCTTGCAGAAAGAGGACAAAGAAGGTCGTCTAATTCTTTCCAAGAAGCGTGCTCAGTACGAGAGGGCGTGGGGAGATGTTGAGAAAATCAAGGCAGCCGACACCACCGTTACCGGAACTGTCATCGAAGTTGTCAAGGGTGGACTTATTGTTGACATCGGGCTTCGTGGATTCCTACCTGCTTCTCTTATTGAACTTCGCCGTGTTCGTGATCTTGCTCCATATCTTGGTCAAGAAGTAGAAGCCAAGATTCTAGAACTTGACAAGAACCGTAACAACGTAGTTCTTTCAAGGCGTGCACTTCTAGAGCAGAGTCAGTCAGCTTCCAGATCAACATTCCTTGCAGATCTTGCCAAGGGTCAGATTAGAACAGGCGTTGTTTCATCAATCGTAAACTTTGGTGCTTTCATCGACCTAGGTGGCGTAGATGGTTTGGTACACGTATCTGAGCTTTCCTGGAAGCACATCGAGCATGCATCTGAGGTAGTCGAGATCGGACAAGAAGTAACCGTTGAGGTTTTGGAAGTTGATCAAGACCGTGAGCGTGTTTCCCTTTCGTTGAAGGCGACCCAGGAAGACCCATGGCAGGTATTTGCTAGAACTCACTCGATTGGTCAGTACGCACCGGGCAAGGTAACCAAGCTAGTTCCGTTTGGTGCTTTCGTTCGTGTTGCAGATGGGATCGAGGGCCTTGTCCACATCTCAGAGCTATCAACCAAGCACATCGAATTAGCTGAGCAGGTTGTTTCAGCCAATCAGGACGTTTTCGTGAAGGTCATCGACATTGACCTTGAGAGAAGAAGAATATCGCTCTCATTGAAGCAGGCACTTGAGGAAGTTAACCCAGAGGGTAAAGACTTCAACCCGGCTCTTTATGGAATGTACGCAGAGTACGACGAGAAGGGCGACTACAAGTATCCAGATGGTTTTGATCCTGCAACTAGCGAATGGCAACCTGGACACGAAGAAGCTAGAGCCAAGTGGGAGAAAGAGTACTCCGAAGCTAACGAACGGTGGGTAGAACATAAGAAGCAGGTTGCGGTTGCAAACAAGCTTGCTGCCTCTTTACCGGATGTTCCTGCGCCTAGCCAACCGCTAGCTGAGTCATCAGCTGTTGCTGAAGGATCAGCTGGCACACTTTCCGAAGACGCGTCACTAAGCGCACTGCGTGACAAGCTTACGGACAAAGAGTAGAACATATTAATCTTTGAATCGGGGCCTGGACATTCCAGAGCCCCGATTCGAGCTTTATAGGATGGGTCAATGTATCTCGTCGGACTAACAGGAGGCATTGCCTCAGGAAAGTCCTATGTCGCGAGCGTGCTTGCCCAGTTCGGCGCAAGCACAGTCGATGCCGATCAGGTAGCTAGAGATGTTGTTGTCCCTGGTTCGCCAGGCTTAGTTCAGGTTGTCGGTGCTTTTGGATACGAGATTTTGCTTCCTAGTGGTGATCTTGACCGTGCAAAGCTTGGAAACATTGTGTTCACTGACCCAAAGAAGCGACTCGAGCTTGAAAGTATTTTGCATCCTTTGATTAGAGCGCGCACCACCCAACTAATAGGCGAACAAGTATCGGACATTGTTGTCTATGCTGTGCCATTACTTGTTGAGGCAAGTGTTGATTACCCATTTGATGCAATCATTACCGTCGAGGCCGGAGTTGAGAATCAAGTATCTAGACTCATGGCGTCTCGCTCGATGCCCGAATCAGAAGCCAAAAAGAGGATTGACGCGCAAACCAGCAGAGCTGAACGTGAGGCCCGAGCGGACTTTGTTATCGATAGCTCTGGAACAAAAGAGCAAACAAAACAGCAAGTTGAGCTGGTCTGGATACAGCTTTTAGAGTCTGCAAGGGCCAAGGGATAAAGTGCAGCGAACTAGATCCTTCACTCCTTTTAAGGTCGAGAGTGACTTCAAACCCTCGGGCGATCAGCCAACAGCAATTGCAGAGCTTGTTCGGCGAATCAACGCCGGAGAAAAAGACGTTGTGTTGCTTGGTGCTACCGGAACCGGTAAGTCGGCTACTACCGCCTGGCTAATTGAAGCACTGCAGCGACCAACGCTTGTAATGGCACACAATAAGACACTCGCGGCACAGCTGGTTACTGAGCTTAGGCAGATGTTTCCAAACAATGCGGTTGAGTACTTTGTCAGCTACTACGACTACTACCAGCCAGAGGCATATGTGCCACAGACCGACACTTTTATTGAGAAGGATTCCAGCATCAACGAGGAAGTTGAACGCCTTCGTTACTCAGCAACCATGAGCCTACTTTCCAGACGGGATGTAATCGTAGTATCCACGGTCTCCTGCATCTACGGCTTAGGGGCTCCAAAAGAGTATTTGGACCAATCAATTCCTTTGCAAGTAGGTCAAAGAATTGATAGGGATGAGCTCATCAGAGAGTTCGTCAAAATCCAGTATCAACGCAACGACATTGATTTCTCCAGAGGCAACTTTAGAGTCAAAGGCGACACCATCGAGATTATTCCCGTCTATGACGAGTTTGCTACCCGAGTGCAATTCTTTGGAGACGAAATTGAAGCGATTTACTCGCTACACCCACTAACGGGAGATGTCATAAAGAAGCTTGACTCTGTTGGGATTTTCCCGGCCAGTCACTATGTAGCCTCTCCGGTGCAGATGGGACGCGCCATTGAAGAGATTGAAAACGAGCTTGCTGCCAGACTTCGGGAGTTCGAAGCATCTGGAAAGTTACTAGAAGCCCAGCGAATCAAGATGAGGACCAATTTCGATCTTGAGATGATTCGTGAGCTCGGCTTTTGCTCCGGTATTGAGAACTACTCGAGGCACATCGATGGTCGAGCTCCAGGGGAACCACCGTCTTGCCTACTCGATTATTTCCCCGAAGATTTCCTCACGGTCATAGATGAGTCACATGCCACTGTTCCTCAAATTGGTGCGATGTATGAGGGAGACTCGTCGAGAAAACGAACTCTAGTGGAACACGGCTTTAGGTTGCCATCAGCTCTTGATAACAGACCACTTCGCTGGACTGAGTTTCAGCAGCGCGTTGGCCAAACTGTTTATCTATCCGCAACGCCGGGAAAGTATGAGCTTGCGGCAGCAGATGGGGTAGTGGAGCAAATAATCAGACCTACCGGCCTAGTCGATCCAAAGATTGTTCTAAAGCCAACAAAGGGCCAGATTGACGACCTTCTCGAAGAGATCCGCATCAGGGCTGCGAAGGATGAGCGAGTTCTAGTTACCACTCTGACTAAGAAGATGGCTGAGGAGCTTACCGATTTTCTCTCCGAGGCTGGAGTCAAGGTCAGATACCTGCATTCGGATGTGGATACCCTCAAGCGAGTGGAGCTACTTCGGCAACTGCGTCAGGGTGTGTTTGATGTTCTGGTCGGAATCAACTTGCTACGCGAGGGTCTAGATCTACCCGAAGTTTCGCTGGTGGCAATTCTGGATTCCGACAAAGAGGGTTTCTTGCGATCCGCAACCTCCTTAGTTCAGACAATAGGAAGGGCTGCAAGAAACATTAACGGTGAAGTGCACATGTATGGCGACAACCTCACTGAGTCAATGAGAAAGGCGATTGACGAGACCACCAGAAGAAGAGAAAAACAGGTTGCCTACAACAAGGCACTCGGTGTTGATCCACAGCCACTTCAAAAGAAGATCATCGACATCACCGACCAGATTGAGCGCGAAGAACTTGACACTGCAGAACTTATCGCTGAACTAGGTAAGGCCAAGGGCCGTAAGGCAACGGCAGTTCCCCTGAGATCAAATCGTGGGATTGCTGCCATGGCCCAAGACGAAATCCTGGCGGTCGTTATGGACCTCGATGCCCAAATGAGGCATGCCGCCAGCGAACTTCAGTTTGAACTGGCCGCAAGGCTAAGAGATGAAATTGCCGAGCTAAAACACGAACTCAGACAAATGAAGAAGGCTGGGCACATCTAGTGCCACTTTGCTCAGAGCTAAGCTAGGGAGAATGAGCGCCAAAGACACAATGAATCTCAACCATCTGGTGGTCAAGGGTGCGCGGGTTCATAACCTAAAGAACATCACTGTCGAAATGCCACGCAATTCCCTCGTGGTTTTCACCGGGCTTTCGGGCTCGGGTAAATCCTCACTTGCCTTCGACACCATCTTTGCCGAGGGCCAGAGACGCTATGTCGAGTCGCTTTCAGCGTATGCGAGACAGTTTCTTGGCCAGGTGGATCGCCCTGATGTTGATTTCATTGAAGGCCTAAGTCCGGCAGTTTCAATTGACCAAAAGTCAACAAACCGTAACCCAAGATCAACCGTAGGAACAATTACAGAAATTCACGACTATCTGAGGCTGCTCTGGGCTCGAATTGGAATTGCATATTGCTCTGAGTGTGGCGAGAAAATAGTAAAGCAAACCCCTCAACAGATCGTTGATCAAGTTCTGGAAAATCCTGAAGGCACCAAGTTCCAGGTTCTCGCTGAGCTAGTGGATCAGAAGAAGGGTGAGTTCTCAGACCTCTTTCGTGACCTGATTTCTCAAGGATATGCACGTGCGGTTGTTGACGGTGAGACCATAACCTTGTCCGAAGCCAAGCCACTCAAGAAGACGTTCAAGCACGACATAGCCGTTGTTGTTGATCGACTAGCAATCAAGGCGGGAATCTCAGGCCGACTCACAGACTCAATAGAAACAGCGCTTAAGCTTGCTGGAGGCAAGGTCACAATCGACTTTGTTGATCGAAAAGGCAAAGAGGCTAGAAGAAATTTCTCCGAACAGATGTCTTGCCCAAACGATCACCCATTGGCTCTAACTGAGATTGAACCCCGCACATTTTCCTTCAACGCACCCTTCGGAGCCTGCCAAGCCTGCTCTGGACTTGGAACGAAAATGGCTGTCGATGAAGACCTGGTAATTGGTGATCCAGAAGCGTCGATTATAGACGGTGTGATATTGCCATGGTCAACACAGGGCAAAGGCCTGTTCCACTACTTCTCTCGGATGCTCCAAGGCTTAGCCAAGGACCTCTCATTCTCGCTAAAGACTCCTTGGAGTGACTTGCCAGAGGAAGTTCGTTTTGCAGTTCTAAACGGCAACGATTTCGACGTCCAAGTCAAGTGGAAAAACCGTTACGGTCGCGAGCTGCGATACACAACAGGCTTTGAGGGTGTGCTCAAGTACATAGAAAGAAAGTACCTTGAGTCTGAGAATGACTATGCAAGGGGGAAGTGGGCAGGTTTCCTCAGAGAGATCAACTGTCCCGAGTGTGACGGCGCAAGACTCAGGCCAGAAGTGCTTGCAGTAAAAATCGGAAAATCATCAATTGCCGATGTTGCTTCACTTAGTTTGGGTGAGTGCGTTGAGTTCTTTGCCGGAATCAAACTAGACAAGCGCGATGAGAAGATCGCCGCTCAGGTACTTCGTGAGATTCGGGCAAGACTTGATTTTCTCATGGCCGTTGGCCTGGACTATCTTTCGCTTTCTAGAGCCGCTGGATCGCTTTCCGGTGGAGAGGCCCAACGCATCCGGCTTGCAACACAGATTGGTTCTGGTCTTACTGGGGTGCTTTACGTCCTTGATGAGCCATCTATCGGCTTGCATCAAAGGGACAACCGGCGTCTAATCGAAACACTCATCAAGCTGCGTGATCTTGGAAACACTCTCGTTGTCGTTGAGCACGATGAGGACACGATCAAGACCTCTGACTGGATAATTGACATCGGGCCAGGCGCTGGAGTTGACGGTGGAACGGTCGTGCACTCTGGAACCTACAAGGACATTCTCCAAAACAAGGCCTCAATCACAGGGGATTATCTTTCTGGCCGCAAGAGTATTTCAACTCCCAAAAAGAGAAGAGCGATAGATCCAAAGCGCACTTTGTCAGTCGTCGGAGCCAAGGCAAACAACCTCAAGAACTTGACTGTCAATTTCCCGCTCGGAGTGTTTATTGCGGTTACCGGTGTCAGCGGATCTGGTAAATCAACCCTGGTGAACGACATTTTGTATAACGTTCTTGCAAACTCACTCAATGGAGCGAAGCTAGTTGCAGGTAAACACACACGTATCACTGGAGTGAATCAGCTAGACAAAGTGGTCCACGTTGATCAAAATCCCATAGGCAGGACCCCGCGCTCGAACCCTGCTACCTACACAGGGGTATTTGATCACATAAGAAAGCTCTTCACTGAAACATCCGAGTCCAAGGCTAGGGGTTACCAGCAGGGTCGATTCTCGTTCAACGTTAAGGGAGGACGATGCGAAGCCTGCAGTGGCGATGGAACCATACGCATTGAGATGAACTTCTTACCGGACGTCTATGTTCTCTGCGAGGTATGCCAGGGGGCAAGATACAACCGCGAAACACTGCAGGTTAAGTACAAGGGTAAATCAATATCAGAGGTACTTGAGATGCCAATCGCCGAGGCTGCCGTATTCTTTGAAGCCATAAATTCAATATCGCGTTACCTCACAACCTTGGTGGACGTGGGGCTTGGTTATGTGCGGTTGGGTCAATCAGCAACAACCCTGTCTGGGGGAGAGGCCCAACGAGTCAAGCTTGCAACCGAGCTTCAACGCAGGTCTACTGGCAGGACAATTTACGTACTCGACGAACCAACAACCGGATTGCACTTCGAAGATGTGCGGAAGCTTCTGATTGTGCTGAACTCCCTTGTAGATAAAGGAAACACCGTTATTGTGATTGAGCACAACCTTGATGTTATTAAATCAGCCGACTGGTTACTGGACCTTGGCCCAGAGGGTGGATTCCGCGGTGGTGAGCTTGTTGCCGAAGGAACACCTGAGCAGGTGGCTAAGAACAAAGCCAGCTTTACGGGAGCATTTTTGAAGGAAGTTCTTAGCTAAATGGCAAACGAGCTTTCGTTTAGACCAAAAACCTCTGAGATACCCACGCGACCAGGTGTCTACCGCTTCTATGACGATAAGAGAAGGATTCTGTACGTCGGCAAGGCAAAGAACCTTAGAGCTCGGCTGCAAAGCTACTTTGCTCCTCTTGATTCGCTTCATGAGAGAACCCGCAGAATGGTTCAAAGCGCTGCCGATGTTGACTGGACTATTGTGAAAACTGAGTTCGAAGCCCTGCAACTTGAATTCACCTGGATAAAGGAATTCAATCCACCATTTAACATTCGCTTCAAAGACGACAAGTCTTATCCGTATTTGACCGTGTCGATGTCAGACAAGGTGCCACGCGTTTTTGTGACTCGTAACCGTGAACTCAAGGGTGTCAAATACTTTGGCCCCTACACTCAAGCCTGGGCACTAAGGCAAACCCTAGACACTCTCTTGAAAGCATTTCCGGTTAGATCGTGCTCGTCGGGTGTATTCGCGACTGCTAAAAGAAGCAACCGGCCATGTTTACTGGCGGACATTGGTAAGTGTTCAGCGCCCTGCGTCGCACGTATAAGCGAACCAGAGCACCACGATTTAGCAAAAGAGCTAGTGAGCTTCATGAACGGAATGGATCCTGAGCAAGTAGAAATTCTTCGAGCAAAAATGATTCAGGCATCAGAAAGTGAGAATTTCGAACTTGCAGCCAGACTTCGAGATAACATCGAGGCCCTAGAAACTGTTCTAGAGAAAAGTTCCGTCGTCTTTAGTGACCTAACGGATGCTGATCTATTTGGAATAGCACACGATGAACTTGCTGCCACGATCTCACTCTTCTCTGTCCGAGGTGGCAGGATTCGGGGTGTGCGGGCGTGGACCATGGATAAGGAACTCGATCAAAGCCTTGACGAGTTAGTGCGCCAGATTATCCTGTTCGCCTACTCGCCGGTAGCTGGAGTAGAAGCGCCAGCAATACCTAAAGAGGTACTCGTGCCTTCCTTGCCTGAAGACTCTATTGATCTCGAGCAGTTTCTTTTGACACTTCGCGGCTCGGCGGTTTCTTTGCGAGTTCCAAAAAGGGGAGATAAGGCTGAACTTGCCAAGACCGCCCTTGAGAACGCCGAACACGCCTTAGCGCTTTACAAAACAAGAAGAGTTTCTGATTTCGCGGCTCGGACAGACGCTCTTAACCGGTTAGCTGCTGCACTTGATCTAGCAGACGCACCCTTGCGAATTGAATGCTACGACATTTCTCATCTGTCCGGAACCGACATTGTCGGATCTATGGTGGTCTTTGAAGATGGTCTTCCAAGAAAGGCCCACTATCGACAGTTCAACATTGATAAGGCTTCTGATGATACCGACGCGATTTACCAGGTCTTGACTAGAAGACTGAAGTACCTCAGAGACCCTGCAACGGTCGATGAGGGAAGATTCAGCTACGTTCCTTCCTTGATTGTTGTTGACGGCGGAATTGGGCAGGTTAATGCGGCAGCTCGGGCTGTTGAGGATAGTGGCGTGACAGGACTTGCGGTCTGCGGACTAGCAAAAAGACTCGAGGAGGTTTGGCAGGCCGGAAACGAGAACCCCATCATCCTCTCAAGAGCATCTGAGGAGCTATTTTTGCTACAAAGGCTTAGAGATGAGTCCCATCGATTCGCATTATCCGCCTCTCGACGCAATCGATCCAGCGCAATCTCGTCCTCGCTTCTAGAGATTCCTGGGCTTGGCGAGAAACGTGTGATGGCTCTTTTGAAGCGATTCGGTTCTGCTAAGCGACTAAAGATTGCAACTTTGGAAGAGATATCTGACGTTGCTGGTATTGGGAGAGACCTTGCCAGGCAGGTATTAGAACAGCTAAAGCTGGATCGATAACGCACTCGGGCGTGTCGGAATTTCATTAGACTTATGCCCTGAAAGGGTGCAATGGTCGAGAATCTAAGGCACGAGCTGCTTGTCGTTACAGGCATGTCAGGGGCAGGGCGCTCAACCGTGGGAAATGCCCTTGAGGACCTTGGTTGGTATGTAGTTGATAACTTGCCGCCGATCATGCTGGAACCAATTACCGATCTCTTCACAAACACCAAAACCCCGGTTCCTAGGCTTGCGGTGATAATCGATGTTCGAGGTGGAGAGTTCTTCACTGAACTTGAGCAGAACATCGCCTTACTCGAGGGCAAGACCGTAGGCGTTCGTGTCGCATTTCTCGAGGCTAACGACGCGACTCTGGTGAAGAGATTTGAATCCGTTCGCAGGCCACATCCACTTCAAGGAACAGGAACAATTCTCGATGGCATCGCCGAAGAAAGAAGAAGGCTGCTACCACTTCGTGAGTCTGCGGATGTAATTATCGACACCTCCGATTTGAATGTTCACCAGCTTTCCACAAAAACTGCAGAGCACTTTTCTCTCGAAGCGACTAGCAAACTCTTACTAACAATCGTTAGCTTTGGTTTCAAATACGGGATTCCAGCTGATGCTGACAACGTTGCGGATGTTCGATTTATCCCAAACCCATTTTGGAACGAGGAGCTTCGCCCATACACCGGCCTAGATCAACAGGTTAGCGATTTTGTGCTAGCTCAAGAAGGCGCTATGGATTTTGTAACTAGTTACGTCAAATCGCTGGCTCCCGTTCTGGCTGGTTACGATCGCGAAAACAAACATTACGCGACAATAGCAATTGGGTGTACCGGGGGGAAGCACAGATCAGTTGCTGTCGCCACCGAACTTGGGAAAGCGTTAGAGACAAATAAAGACATATCCGTCTCGGTACGACACCGGGACTTGGGCAAGGAGTAGTCAATGGCTTTAACAGCAGACATCAAAGACGAGTTAGCGAGAATCGATGTTACGAAAAGCTCTGTTCGCGCCGCCGAGCTCGCAACAATTCTCCGTCTTGCCGGTGGATTGCACCTCGTGTCTGGCAAAGTCGTAATCGAAGTTGAACTTGACTCTGCGCAAGTTGCTAGAAGAGTTAGAAAAGATTTATCAGAACTGTTCGGCTGTGAAAGCGAGCTTTCAGTTATCTCTGCTGGCGGCATAAGGAAGACCAGTCGGTATCAGATCCGAGTACTGGGACAGGGCGACACCCTCGCCAGGCAGACAGGCCTGGTAGATAGCCGAGGTAGACCGGCCAGGGGACTACCCGCAACTCTGGTAGCAGGATCAATTGGGGAGGCTCAAGCGGTTTGGCGCGGAGCGTTCTTGGCTCACGGTTCATTAACTGATCCAGGAAGATCTGCTGCCCTTGAAGTAGGCGCTCCTGGAAATGAGGTTGCGATGGCCCTTGTTGGAGTGGCAAGGCGGCTTGGAATTATTGCAAAGCCTCGTGAGGTAAGAGGAATGTTCCGAGTTGTCATCAGAGACGGTGATGCCATTTCTGCAATGCTTACCCAGATGGGCGCCCATGGTCAGCTTCTTAAGTGGGAAGAGCTCCGGCTTCGCCGGGAGGTAAGAGCGACCGCTAACCGTCTTGCTAACTTTGACGACGCAAACCTCCGCCGCTCTGCTCAAGCTGCTGTTGCGGCAGGTGCAAGAGTTGGGCGAGCTCTAGAGATTCTGGGAGACGACATTCCAAAGCATCTAAAGTATGCAGGTGAGCTTCGCCTAAAGCACAAGCAGGCTAGCCTAGATGAGCTAGGGCGGTTGGCTAATCCACCAATGACCAAAGATGCTGTGGCGGGCCGAATTAGAAGACTTCTTTCTATGGCTGACAAGAAGGCGGAAGAGCTTGGTATAGAAGGCACAGACGTTTTCATGCCAGAAGAGCTTGAAAACGACTAGCCAATCAGAGATATCGCATAATAGAGACATGGACGAATAGGACCGAAAAAATGGGCAAGTACACACTTCCAGATCTAGGCTACGACTACGGAGCTCTTGAGCCGAACATTTCGGGTCGCATCATGGAGTTGCATCACGACAAGCATCATCTTGCCTACGTCAATGGAGCAAACAGCGCTCTTGATCTATTGGCCGAGGCCAGAGACAAGAACGATCTAACCTGGGTCAATAAGCTCCAGAAGGATCTTGCTTTCAACCTTGCAGGTCACGTAAATCACACTGTGTTTTGGAGGAACCTAAGCCCAGATGGTGGCGACAAGCCAACTGGAGAGATGGCAGCAGCCATCGATGAGTTCTTTGGAAGCTACGACGGATTCAGAGCACACTTCACCGCATCTGCCCTTGGTATCCAGGGCTCCGGATGGTCGATTCTCGCCTGGGACATTCTTGGATCGAAACTCATTATTGAGCAGCTCTATGACCACCAGGGAAACCTCGCTCCTGCAACCATTCCACTTCTGATGTTGGATATGTGGGAGCACGCCTTCTACCTCGATTACCAGAACGTGAAGGCCGACTATGTGAGCGCGTTCTGGAAGATTGTTTCCTGGCCCGATGTGCAAGCTCGTTTTGAGGCAGCTCGCGGCCAAACAAAGGGCTTACTGCTAGTCTGATATTTCCACCCGGGGCTGCGTGGATTCCCTCTGACAACCGCGCCCCTGGCGCCAAGCGAAATGGAACACCTTGACTACAAAAGTTGGAATAAATGGCTTTGGAAGAATTGGCCGCAACTACCTACGCGCTGAATTAGCAAAGAGCACTGATCTTGAGATCGTCGCCGTAAATGACCTCTCCGATCCAAAAGCTCTAGCCCATCTGCTGAAGTACGACTCAGTCACCGGTCGACTCAATCAAGATGTTCGAGTCGAGGGCCAGCACATTCTGGTTGGGGATTACAAGATCAAGGTTTTGGCCGAAAAGGACCCTTCAAGTCTGGGCTGGGGAGATCTCGGTGTTGACATCGTTATCGAGTCAACTGGACGCTTCACCGATGCTAAGGACGCGGTGAAGCACATAGAGGCTGGAGCCAAGAAAGTTCTGATTTCTGCGCCCGCTACCGGTGAAGATGCCACCTTCGTTATCGGTGTAAACGAGCATCTTTACGATCCAGCGAAACATCACATCATCTCGAATGCGTCTTGCACTACTAACTGCCTGGCGCCACTTGCAAAAGTTTTTAATGATGAGTTTGGAATTGTAAATGGCCTGATGACGACCATACATGCCTACACGGCTGATCAGAACCTGCAAGATGGCCCACACGGGGACCTTCGTCGCGCACGAGCAGCGGCAATTAACATTGTCCCTTCATCTACCGGTGCTGCAAAAGCAATCGGCATTGTCCTTCCGGAATTGAAAGGAAAGCTAGATGGTTTCGCGCTACGTGTGCCAGTTCCAACCGGCTCAATTACCGACCTCACTTTGGTTTCGGCTAAGAAAGTTACCATTGAGGAAATTAAGGCTGCCTACAAGAAGGCCGCAGCCGGTCCACTAAAGGGAATACTTCTATACACCGAAGACGAGATAGTTTCCTCCGACATAGTTACCGACCCACACTCTTCGATTTTCGACGCGGGTCTTGTAAAAGTCATTGACAACACGGTGAAGATTAGCGCCTGGTACGACAATGAGTGGGGTTACTCAAATAGACTTGTTGACCTTACTGTTTTGGTTGCGAACAAACTTTAGTTTTGAGAACTCTATCCACTCTTGGCCAGCTTGATTCCAAGCGGGTTCTTCTCCGATGTGACCTTAATGTACCCATAAAAGACGGCTTCATCACAGACGATGGAAGAATCAGAGCTTCACTTCCCACTATCAAGCACCTAGTCGAGCAAGGTGCAAAGGTGATTATTTGCTCGCACCTTGGAAGACCAGATGGGTCAAGGGTTCAAAAATACTCGCTTGCACCCGTCGCCAAGAAACTAGCTGAGCTTCTTGAGCAAGACGTTTCATTTGCAGAAGACTGCGTGGGCTCTGCTGCCTCTAAGAAGGAATCCAAACTTGGAGACAAAGAAGTTCTTCTTCTTGAGAATCTGCGTTATCACGCGGCTGAGACGAGCCATGAGGAATCTGAGCGTGCTGAATTTGCCACAAGCCTTGCCGAGTTAGCGGATGTCTTTGTAAGTGATGGATTTGGAGTGTTGCATCGCAAGCAGGCAAGTGTGTTTGAGATTGCCAAATTGCTACCGTCAGCGGCTGGATTCTTAGTGGAGAAAGAGCTATCCGTGCTCGAGCAGCTAATGGCTTCAGGTTCACTCCCTTTCACAGTTATTCTTGGCGGATCCAAAGTTTCCGACAAGCTGGGCGTTATTTCAGCTTTGCTTCCTCGCGTGGACAACCTCTTGATTGGCGGTGGAATGGTCTTTACTTTCCTTGCGGCTTTAGGCCACAAGATCGGCAAGAGCCTGGTCGAGGAATCTCAGTTCTCTTCTGTCATGGGTTACCTTGAGCAGGCTAAGAACCTGGGAGTCAACATCGTCTTGCCAACCGACATAGTTATGGCGAGTGCTTTCGCAGCTGACGCTAGGCATTTGGTGGCCTCGGTTGAACAGCTAGAGCAAACTGAGTTCGGATCTGAAGGAATTGGACTAGACATTGGTCCAGAAACTGCTGAGAAGTTTGCAGCTATTGTGTCTTCGTCTAAGTTGTGTTTCTGGAATGGGCCTATGGGGGTTTTCGAGTTCGCTGCCTTCAGCGCTGGAACCAAATCGGTTGCAAACGCCCTCACTAGGGTCGAAGGCCTTGGCGTCGTTGGAGGAGGAGACTCGGCTGCCGCAGTTAGGGCACTTGGGTTCCAAGATAGTGAGTTTGGACACATCTCTACCGGTGGTGGAGCTAGTCTTGAGTATTTGGAAGGAAAACCCCTTCCCGGACTGGAGGTTCTGTCGTGAGCGATCGTAAGCCGCTAATTGCAGGTAACTGGAAGATGAACCTCGATCACCAGCAAGCTATAGCCCTGGTGCAGAAAATCGCATGGACACTCAAGGATGTTGACCACGACTACGAAAAAGTTGAGGTCGCAGTTTTTCCGCCTTTCACAGACCTTCGAACTGTTCAGACTCTGATAGACGCCGACAAGCTTCAACTCCGCCTTGGAGCCCAAGACATCTCAAAGCATGACTCCGGTGCGTTCACCGGTGAGGTTGCTGGTGCTTTTCTAAAGAAACTTGACGTCGAGTATGTCCTAGTGGGCCATTCCGAAAGGCGCCAATTTCACAATGAGGATGACGAGCTTGTTCGAAACAAGGTGGCTGCTTGCTTCAAAAACAAACTCGTTCCGGTGATCTGCGTTGGGGAGACTCTCGAGGAGCTAGAGGCCGAAGGTGCCGCTGCAGTTCCTGTTCGACAGCTCACAAGGGCACTTGAGGGTCACAAGGATGTCGGCGATTTCGTAGTTGCCTACGAGCCGGTCTGGGCAATTGGAACGGGCAAGGTTGCCACGAGCGAGCAAGCTGCCGAGGTAGCCAAGAAGCTTCGCAAATGTATTGAGGAGCTGTTTTCAACTGAGACAGCCGAGCAGACCAGAATTCTCTATGGTGGCTCTGTAAAGAGCGCCAATGTCGCTGGATTCCTAGCTTCCCCTGAGGTTGATGGGGTTTTGGTTGGGGGAGCAAGCCTCGTGGTGGACGAGTTCACTGGTATTTGCCGCTTCCAGAAGCATGTCAGCTTATAATCTTCTAGTACTTATAAAGAACAGGTAAATCCATGGCTGCAATCCAAATCGCACTTCAGGTGCTGCTGGCAATCACCAGCTTGCTATTGATTCTCATGATTCTGCTTCACAAGGGTAGAGGTGGCGGGCTTTCTGACATGTTTGGTGGAGGAGTGACTACTAATGTGTCTTCCTCTGGAGTGGCTGAGAGAAACCTGAATAGGATCACCATAATCCTGGGTCTAGTTTGGGTTAGCTCTGTCATCGCACTTGGTTTACTTACCAGGTTTGGTTTTTAGGGGATATTTTGGCAAGCGGAGGATCAGCAATAAGAGGCTCGCGCGTTGGTGCGGGTCCAATGGGTGAGCAATACCGCGGTTTCAAGTCTGAGAGAGTTGAGCGCCACTACTACTGCATAAACGGACACACGCAGAGCCCACAGTTCGCGGCTCATGTTGATCCAGCAGAGATTCCAGACATGATCGATTGTCCAAACTGTGGTTTACCAGCAGGACAGGACAAGAAGAACCCACCTCAGATTCTCAAGCACGAGCCGTACAAAACTCATCTGGCCTACGTTAAAGAACGTCGCACTTCAGACGAAGCCAAGGCGCTACTAGATGAAGCTCTATCGTCCATTAAGGACCGCAGGGCCAAACTTGCCGAGGCTGCGAAAAAGCAACTTAAGGAAGAAGCCGCACGCACAGCTGCCGCAAAGGCACAGGCTGTAAAAATGGCAGCTGAAAAAGCAAAGGCCGCGAAAGCCGTAAAGCCAGTCAAGCCAGTCAAGCCAGTCAAGCCAGTAAAACCTGTAAGACCAGTAAAAGCAGTTGCAAAGAAAGCGGCTAAGCCCGCTGCGAAGAAGCCCGTATCCAAGAAAGCTGCACCTGCCAAAGTAGTGAAGAAGACCGCCAAGGCTTCGCCCAAATCAAAGCCCGCTTCCAAGAAAGTTGTAGCTAAGAAGCCTGCGTCAAAGCTGACAAAAAAGAAGTAGCAACAGCAGAAGAGCTTTGCTTAGAAGCGACTGTTATTTCTTGGTTTCGAGAATCCGAGTAACTAGAGCTAAAGCCTTATTGTTTTCGGAAAACCGAAGTGTAAGAACGGGCCTACCGGCTGCTGCTAGAACGTCCGCATCTCCGTCAGCTTGCGAATTCATGAGCTCAGAGAACCCAAAGTCGCGACCAGGCACTTGTATATCTTTGTCTCCTGTTCCGATGAGCTGAAGAAATACTCCTTGCGCTGGACCGCCCTTGTGATACTGACCCGTTGAGTGCAGAAACCTTGGACCCCAACCAAATGTCGTTGGCCTGGCAGAAACAGCTGCAAACATGTCCCTTAGGTTCTCGAAGGCTTGATCACGCCCACGGTCTAGATAGGCATGAACTGCTAAGTAACTCGAACTGTCAATTGCTGCCAATAGCTCACCAATTGCATCGGTGAGGCTTGAGTTGGAATCTACGTCCAAATTCTGAACGGATACCTCTACATCGGAGTCTGTGAACAATGAGATCTTGCTAGCTGACTTGTTGTCCAGGAACGCTCGAGACGCGATTTTGGCCGACTCAACATCTGGCTGGTCAAACGGATTGACGCCTAGAAGCCTTGCTGCAACCACTGTCGCGACCTCCCAAAGCAGAAGCTGCGCGCCGAGGCCGCCAGAAACACTCAAATCAAAATGCGCGTCAGTTACATCATCGACTAGGCCAATTGTCAAAAGATCATCCGTGGGTGCTCTGAGTTCAGGTGAGTTAGCGTCAAGAACAATCGGAAGGACTCCTCGTCCTCTCTTGCCGGTCGACTCAGCAATGAGCTGCTCCATCCAGTTCCCAAGGCCGACAATACTGCTGCTAACAGAAACGATGCCCAACTTGTCCTTGAATCCAGAGCTTGATTTGCTTCTTGCCATTGCGGCTCCAACCACCAATGCCGGGTTTCCTAGATCATCCGCCCGAAGAAGCTCGGATGCCGAGATTGCTCCCAACAAGACTGGTTCCATGTCAACACCTGCAAGCACTGATGGCACGACACCAAACGCTGTTAGGGCAGAGAATCTTCCTCCGACATTCGGATTCGCCAGAAACACCCTGTAGCCATCACTTACTGCCTGCTTCTGCATCGGTGAACCAGGATCAGTAACGATCACGATTCGCTCAGTGCTATCAATTCCAGCCTGTTCAAAAGCTGCCTCAAAGATTCGCTTTTGGGAGTCCGTTTCCACTGTGGATCCAGACTTCGAAGAAACAACCACAATAGTTCGACCAAGATCCTTAGAAACTGCGTCGTGCACCTGTGATGGATAGGTCGAATCCAAGACAACAAGCTCCACTCCAGAGCTAGCGGCAATTACTTCAGGCGCTAGCGAGGATCCACCCATTCCGCAAAGCACAACCCTCGTAAGACCCTGGCTCTGGTGTGCAGCTCTCAAAGCTTCGAGCTCCGGCAGCAGGTCCAGCGATTCGGATGCAGCGTCAACCCAGCCAAGGCGAATTGAGGACTCGGCCTCTGCTTCCTTGCCCCAGATGGTGTGATCCTTGGAAAAGATTCTGCTGGCGATTTTTTCGCTAACGAGCTCTGTAACAACCAGCTCAACCGCTGCCGCGGACGCACCTCTAGTTGCGACCTCTAGGTTCATTATTTACCTTGCAGCGCGTTTGAGACTGTTTCCAAAAGGTCGTTCCAGGATGCTACAAACTTCTCAACACCTTCGGTTTCCAGAAGGAAAACAACATCGTCGTATGAGATTCCAAGCGCTTCCAGTTGAGCAAGAACTTTTCTCGACTTGTCGTACTCAGAAGTGATGGTGTCTGCTGCTATAACACCGTGGTCGAAGACCGCCTCCATGGTGGCTTCTGGCATGGTATTCACGAGCTCTGGAGCGACCAACTCTGTCACATACAAAGTGTCTGGTAGGGAAGTGTCCTTGACCCCAGTAGAGGCCATGAGTGGTCGCTGTTTGTTAGCTCCCTGGCGCTCCAGCTCCTGCCATTCAGAGCTGGCGAACTCGCTCTCAAAGAGCTCGTAGGCAAGCCTTGCGTTTGCAAGAGCAGCTTTTGATTTCAAAGACAGTGCTTGCTCTGTACCGATAACCTCAAGCCTCTTGTTTATTTCGGTGTCAACGCGAGAAACAAAGAAAGACGCCACAGAATGGATCTTGGAAAGATCGTGTCCGTTCTGCTTAGCCTTGGAGATGCCATCCTTGAAGGCCTTGATAACGAGCGCGTAGCGCTGTAGCGAGAAAATAAGAGTCACGTTAACGGAAATACCCGAGGCTAGCACTTCGGTGATCGCGCTAAGACCTGGAACTGTTGCTGGAATCTTTATCATCACATTCTCACGGTCTACAGCCTTGAATAGCTCTTTGGCCTGAGCCACAGTCTTAGCGGAGTCCATGGCAATCCCAGGCTCGACCTCAATTGAAACTCGGCCATCAACACCTTTGGTGCTTTCATACACGCCGGCAAATACATCGCAGGCCATTCGAACATCTTGTGTGGTGGCTTCAAAAACAGCTTCTGATGCCGAAACTCCCTTGGATGAAAGCTCGGCTAGCTGATCAGCGTATGCGTCACCTTTCGAGAAAGCACCCGCGAAAATAGTTGGGTTAGTTGTCACACCAGAAACCGCACGAGAAGAAATTAATTCAGCAAGGGATCCGGATTGAATTCGATCTCTGGATAGGTCGTCTAGCCAGATGCTTACACCTGCCTTGTCTAGTTCGTGAAGTGCTGAACTCATTTATTCCTTCCTAGCACCTGATTAGCTTTCGTTACAACGGCCTCTGTTGTGATACCAAATTTCGAAAAGAGTGTCTTATAGTCGGCCGAAGCTCCGTAGTGTTCGATCGAAACCGATGCGCCCTGTGGCACGTACTTTGACCAGCCAAGAGCAAGTCCTGCCTCTACCGAAACTCTCGCCTGAACGCTTGCTGGAAGCACGCTCTCTCGGTATGAATCTGTCTGCTCTTCAAACCACTCAACGCAAGGCATCGAAACGACTCGAGTTCTGACACCGTTCTTTTCTAGCTCTAATCTTGCGGCAAGTGCGAGCTGCACCTCGGAACCGGTAGCGATCAAGATCAGCTCTGGTTTCTGGTTCGAGGCGTCTACCAGGACGTAGCCTCCAAATTCGACATGGCTTGCTGCAGCTGCGATCTGACCAGTCGAATCAGGCGTACCGCGCTCAATTACCGGCACGTTTTGTCTTGTTAGAGCAATTCCAGCAGGTCCTAGCCTTCTCGAAAGAATCTTCTTCCAAGCAAAGCTAACTTCGTTAGCATCCGCCGGTCTTACGATGTCCAGACCAGGAATAGCGCGCAACGTGGAAAGCTGTTCGATGGGCTGATGGGTTGGTCCATCTTCCCCCAGAGCAATCGAGTCATGAGTCCAAACAAAGATCGACGGCACCTTCATTAAGGCAGCGAGACGAACTGCAGGTCTCATGTAATCACTGAAAATCAAGAAAGTTCCGCCGTAGGAGCGGGTCTTGCCATGCAATGAAATTCCATTCAAGATAGAGCCCATCGCGTGTTCCCTGATGCCAAAGTGAAGCACGCGACCATAGGGATCACCCGAGAACTCATGAGTTGAGTGCATCTCTGGAACAAAAGACTTGGCGCCTGCAATTGTTGTGTTGTTAGATTCAGCCAGATCAGCCGAACCACCCCAGAGCTCAGGCATGACCTTGGCAATTGCGTTCAAAACCTTGCCAGAAGCTGCCCGAGTTGAAACATCTGCGCCGGCTTCAAAAACGGGTAAGACTGAATCAATGTCTGGAATCTTGTTGGTTTCTAGGCGATCAAACAGTGCTGCACTATCGGGATTCGCTGCCCTCCAGGCCTGAAAATCTCTATGCCATTTATCTAGAAAATCCTTGCTGCGCGCTCTAAAGCCACGCGTGTAGTCCACAACACTTTGTGCTACGTCAAAGTTCTTCGCAGGATCAAACCCGAGAACGGTTTTTAGGCCCGCTAGCTCTTCAGCCCCAAGAGCTGATCCATGAACCTTGCCTGTGTTTTGCTTTGTGGGCGCAGGCCACCCGATAATGGTCCGAATCGTAATCAACGATGGTTTATCGGTTTCTGCTTTTGCTTCTTGTATTGCGTCAAAAAGCTCCTGCATGTCCTCGTGATACTCACCGGATTTTCGCCAATTCACAACTTGCACATGCCAGCCATACGACTCATAGCGCTTCTCTAGATCTTCAGTGAACGCGATCTTGGTGTCGTCTTCAATTGAAATTTGGTTCGAGTCATACAAGACAACAAGATTGCCAAGCTTCTGGTGTCCAGCCAGTGAGGAAGCCTCTGATGTGACGCCTTCTTGCATGTCCCCGTCTCCAGCTACGCAGAAGATGAAGTGATCAAAAGGGCTGGTTCCAGGCGCTGCGCTCGGGTCAAACAACCCTCTTTCGAATCTTGCTGCGTATGCGAAGCCAACAGCGGAGGCCAAACCTTGACCCAGTGGTCCGGTGGTGATCTCAACACCCTTGGTGTGTCCATACTCTGGGTGGCCTGGTGTTAGGGAGCCCCAGGTACGAAGCGCCTGCAAGTCTGAAAGCTCAAGACCGTAGCCGGTTAGATAGAGCTGGTTGTAAAGAGTAAGGGAAGAGTGGCCAACGCTAAGAATAAATCGGTCCCTGCCAACCCAATCTGGGTTTGCTGGGTCATGCCTGAGAATTTTCTGGAACAAAAGATGAGCCACTGGGGCAAGTGAGATAGCGGTCCCCGGGTGCCCGTTTCCAACTTTTTCAACCGCGTCGGCTGCCAGAACCCTTGCTGTATCAACGGCTCTTTGGTCTAGTTCTGACCACTCTAGATTGCTCATAACCGACCTGTTTCTCTTGTTTTCTGGGACTTTTGCGCAGTTCCCACCAAACAGGTTTGAATCCTTTAGATGCAAAATTGTTTGAGACCTGGGCCCTACAACTAAAACCTTACACACTCGGCCCTGCCACTCTTGGTTGCGAAAGGCTCAATCTTGGTCGCTTAGACTTAATGCAAATCATGAGCTCTCAAACAATAGAATCAAGGCCTGTCAGGCTAGGTTTTTGGCGCAAGGCTAAGGCATATTTTTCCCTCACAAAGCCGAGGGTTATAGAGCTTCTACTAATCGCAACGGTGCCAACCATGATTCTTGCCCAACGTGGCATACCGGACCCCTGGCTTGTGGTGGCAACGGTACTTGGTGGAGCCTTGAGTGCCGGCAGTGCCAATTCATTCAACTGCTACATCGACCGGGACATCGACAAGATCATGGGAAGAACCAAGTCCCGACCACTGGTAACTGGAGAGCTTTCGGCTAAAGAGGCATACCTGTTCGCTTGGGCGCTGGGAGTTCTATCTGTTATCTGGCTTGCCGTTCTAGTTAACCTTATGGCAGCGGCATTATCGCTAGCGGCAATTCTTTTCTACGTTTTTGTATACACGCTGCTGCTGAAGCGTCGCACTCCTCAGAATATTGTCTGGGGAGGAGCGGCAGGAGCAATGCCGGTCTTGATTGGCTGGGCTGCAGTTACAGGGGAGCTTAATGCGGCTGCCTGGATTTTGTTTTTGATTGTTTTCCTGTGGACCCCGCCGCACTACTGGCCACTATCTCTTAGATACAAAACCGAGTACAGCGATGCAGGTGTTCCGATGCTTCCGGTGGTCCGAAACAACAAGACTGTTGGAGTGCAGATTGTTCTTTACGCTTGGGCGCTGGTTGCATCAACTTTGCTACTTATTCCGCTTGGCAAAATGGGAATCATCTATTCGAGTACTGCTTTAGTAACGGGCCTGCTGTTCATACTGGAATCGCACCGTCTAAATGCCGAGGCAAGCAAGGGGGAGATCAAAAACCCGATGAGGCTTTTCCATGGGTCCATAACCTACTTGACCGTTCTCTTTGTCGCGATAGCGCTTGACCCGCTATTTTTCCTTAATATCTTCTAGTCTGCGAAGGCTCTCGTCACGCTCTTTCGAGTGATCGAGCATTGGCTCGGGGTATCCATTCACGAGCCCATCAATAAGCAGCCAGGGCTCATGTACTTCAGAACCTTGCAAATGGTCTAGCTCTGGAATGTATTTGCGAACATAGTTGCCATCTGGATCGAATTTGTACCCCTGCAAGATTGGGTTGAAAACCCTGTAGTACGGGGAGGCATCTGTGCCACACCCAGCCGTCCACTGCCAGCCGTGAGAGTTTGACGCAGGATCAAAATCAGACAGGCATTGCTCAAACCAGTCGGCGCCAACTTGCCACTCCATGTGAAGATCTTTTACTAGGAAGCTCGCGACAATCATGCGCACTCGGTTATGCATCCAACCTTCGGTTGCGAGTTGTCGCATACCCGCATCAACCATCGGAAAGCCGGTTGTCCCATTTTTCCAGCGCTCGAGTTTCACATTTGCTTCCTTACCCGTGTCGTACTTCATCTTTGCAAAGCGCGGGACATAGTAATCATTGACGGTGTGGGGGTTTCTGAAAAGGACATCTGCATAGAACTCGCGCCAGGCTATCTCCTTACGGAATACGTTGTGGCCAGGGATGTCTCTCAGCCCAGCAAGCAGAGTTCGCGGATGTATTTCACCATGGGCAAGAGCATGAGAGAGCTTGGAGGTTCCAGATAGATCTGCTCGATTTCTGTTCTCGGAGTAATCAAATAGTGCCCGCTTCTTGAATCGCTCAAACGTTTCTAAAGCAAACTTCTCACCGGCGCGAACTTTGAACTGTGCTGGCTTGGTAGGTGTTGGAATCTCAGACCGCAAACCTGGCAACCAAGTTGTCTTGTTTGGAAGCTTGAAGGGTGCAGGCCAACCAATGTCAAACCAAGCCCTGTAGAAAGGCGTGTAGACACGATAGGCCGAGCCATCCGTTGGTTTCACGACAGACCCTGGCTTTACCGCGTAGTTTGAACCTTCGAGTATTAGCGTCTTACCAATTGCGGCTAAGGATTTGGCAAGTTGTTTTTGATCAAGGATTCCTGCAGGGTCAAAGCTTTCGGTTGCGTGTACAAACTCGACATCAGTTTGCTTTGCCAGTGTCGAGAGCGCTTCGGCGCAGTTGCCAGCAAGCACATGTAATGAACCTTCCATCGAACTGTTTAGTGCTTCCAACGAGGCAACAAGAGAATGCTGTCTGATTCCACTCAGTTTTTCAAAAGTTTTGGTTTCGAAGGAAAAACAGGCAAGGACCGTGGAGTCTCCATCAGTAATGGCGGCCTCAGCGCAGCGTGTAAGCGCCTCATTGTCTTGCAGTCTCAGATCCTTACGGAACCAGAAGATCCGGGTCATTTTTTGGGGTCAACTCTTTGGTACTTGGAACGAAGAGCTAGCAGCTGGAAGGAAAGTAAAGAAATGATAAGCGAAGCTCCGAGCATGTGAACGCCAGCTAGCAAAGCAGGTACACCCATGTTGGCCTGAACAACACCCAATGCACCCTGTAGGACCGAGACGATAAGAAGCACACCTAAGGACTTGACCGCAGGATTCGACCAGCGGGGACTCTGAACGCTTCTGGAAGCCAATACCAGTGAAACAAGAACGAGTGCAGTCATCATGTATGCAGGCCAGGAGTGATAGTGCTGCCAGGTTTCAAGGTCGAAGCCATTACGAGGAGTTGATGCATCTCCCGCGTGAGGACCGGCTCCAGTGACCACTACGCCTACTATGACAGTCACCCAACCCACGACGAAGATTGGCCAGGCAAGCAACACAGCGGTGTAACTGATCGGATCGTGCTTTGGCGAGTACACCCGCCAAACAAGTATCGAAGCAATGCTAATCAGAACCCCTGAAACTAAGAAGTGAGCTCCAACTACCCAAGAGTTGAGACCAGTAAGTACCGTTACGCCGCCAAGAAGAGCCTGGGCGATGATGCCAAGGATTAGAAGGACGGCTGGCCAGGTCAGACCAAAGCGCAGCGACTTGGCAGTCCTGCGAATAACGATGAATGTAAGTCCAGCGATTATCACCAACACGAAGGTTAAAAGACGGTTTCCAAACTCAATCAGACCGTGAATACCCATCTCAGGAACAGATACGAAGGACTCGTCCGTGCACTTTGGCCAGGTAGGACAGCCAAGGCCTGAACCGGTTAGTCGTACCAAGCCACCGGTCACGACAATAAGTATCTGAGTGGCAAGCGAGGCCCAAACGTAGGCCTTGAGCCTTGCAGGCGCTAAGAGTGTTCTAAATGGCTGAATCACCCGGGTATTTCCTGTCTTCTAATGCAATTATGGGCAATGCTGGTAAACTTTTATCTAATTCCAGTTTCGCATTAAGTTTGCGCGGGAATGCCTGGTTGCAAGTGTGGGTTTCACCTAGTAATAACCAATAAGGAGCCAAATGTCCGACATCATCATTGACCGCCCCGAGCTAGATAGCCTCGGAAACTACGAGTACGGCTGGTCAGATGGCAACGACGCCGGCGCATTCGCAAAGCGAGGCATCAGTGAGCAAGTTGTTAAGGACATTTCTGGATTGAAGAACGAACCTGAGTGGATGCTGGACATGCGTCTGAAGGGTTACCAATACTTCCTCAAAAAGCCAATGCCAGCTTGGGGTTCAGACCTATCAGGAATTGATTTTGACAATATCAAGTACTTTGTTCGCTCTACCGAAAAGCAAGCCCAGAGCTGGGAAGACCTACCCGAAGAGATCAAAGCCACCTACGAAAAACTCGGTATCCCAGAAGCCGAGAGACAGCGTCTTGTAGCCGGTGTAGCCGCGCAGTATGAATCTGAGGTTGTCTATCACCAGATCAACGAAGAGTTAGAGAAGCAGGGCGTTCTGTTTCTGGACACCGACACCGCATTGCGCGAGCATCCTGAGATGTTCAAGGAATATTTTGGAACCGTTATCCCAGCAGGGGACAACAAGTTCGCTGCTCTTAACACATCTGTTTGGTCCGGAGGTTCGTTTGTTTACGTACCTAAGGGTGTTCACGTTGAGATTCCACTACAGGCATACTTCCGCATCAACACTGAAAACATGGGCCAGTTCGAAAGAACTCTCATTATTGCTGATGAAGATTCTTATGTTCACTACATCGAAGGTTGCACCGCTCCTATTTACAAGTCGGACTCTCTGCACTCTGCGGTAGTTGAAATCATCGTGAAGAAAGGTGCTCGCGTTCGATACACCACAATCCAAAACTGGTCCAACAATGTTTACAACCTCGTCACCAAGCGTGCGATCGCGCACGAGGGAGCAACCATGGAGTGGATCGATGGCAACATCGGTTCAAAGGTGACCATGAAGTACCCATCGGTAATTCTTGCTGGGGAATACGCCAGGGGAGAAACCCTTTCGGTCGCATTCGCAGGAGAAGGCCAGCACCAAGATGCCGGAGCCAAGATGATCCATCTTGCACCACACACATCTTCCTCGATTGTTTCCAAGTCAATTGCCCGTGGAGGTGGAAGAACTTCTTACCGCGGGGAGATTCGCGTCAACCCAGGAGCGCACCACAGTGCAAACACCGTCCGTTGCGACGCTTTACTCGTCGACACTATTTCTAGAAGCGACACTTACCCAACCGTTGATGTTCGCGAAGACGATGTATCAATGGGGCATGAGGCCACTGTTTCACGTGTTAGTGAAGAGCAGCTTTTCTATCTTCAGTCCAGAGGTATGGCAGAAGATGAGGCTATGGCCATGATAGTTCGCGGTTTCATTGAACCAATCGCGAAAGAGCTGCCAATGGAGTATGCACTCGAGCTCAACAAATTAATCGAAATGCAAATGGAAGGGGCTGTCGGCTAGTGGCAGGCGCTTCAGAGACAATCCAGCATGGATTGTCAGAGCATTCCCATGGCTTCGGGGTTCCGATTCAGACTCGTTCCGAAAGAATTAAGTCAACGAAGCTCGAAGACTTTGCTGAGATCTCAACACGCGAAGAGCAGTGGCGTTACATCGGCTCGGATGAGCTTGGTGGATTAGATAAGTCCGGACTAGAGGAGTTCTCTGGCGACATCACTGCCACAACCGCGGACGGTGTTGAAACTTCTTGGATTGAGTCAAACCATAAGCTCTTCGGGTCAGCTGGTACTCCAGAAGACCGAGTATCTGCGGCGGGCTGGGAGGCTGCTAAAGCGGCCTATTTGGTTTCTGTTCCTGCCAACACTCCTCCCGAGCCAACTTCGATTGAGATTAAGTCGTTAGTTGCAGATCCTTCTGCACTGCATGTAATTGTTCACGCTGCCAAGGGATCAAACTCAACAGTTGTTTTGGAGCATCGCGGTGATGCTGTTTTGTCAGAGAACATCGAGATTATTGTTGAAGACGAAGCAAATTTGACCTTAGTAAGCATCCAAGAGTGGAACGCTAAATCGATTCACTCTTCCTCGCAATTTGCCAGGCTAGGAAGAAACTCTAAGTTCAAGCACGTAGTTGTTTCACTTGGCGGAGCGGTAGTTCGAGTAACTCCTTCTGCGTACTTTGATGCACCGGGTGGAGATGTTGCGCTGTTTGGTCTCTACTTTGCAGACGCTGGCCAATACCTCGAGCACAGAATCTTTGTTGATCACTCGCAGCCAAACTGCAAGTCCAGGGTCACCTACAAAGGTGCCCTCCAGGGACAAAAAGCGCACACCGTTTGGGTTGGCGATGTGCTAATTCGCGCCGAAGCTGAGGGAACTGACACCTACGAGCTAAACCGCAATCTCCTGTTGACCGATGGCGCGAGAGCAGACTCTGTTCCAAACCTCGAGATTGAAACCGGTCAGATCCAGGGTGCGGGACACGCCAGCGCAAGCGGAAGATTCGACGACGAGCAACTGTTTTATCTACAAGCTCGTGGCATAGACGAGCTAGAAGCAAGGCGCCTTGTGGTACGAGGTTTCCTAATGGAAGTAGTTCAACAGATTGGCATTGCTGAACTAGAGGACAGATTGGCACAAGCTATCGAAGATGAGCTCGAAGGGACAGTGAAGTAATGGCGATCAGGATCTGTAACGTAGAGGACATCAAGCCAGGAAAAGCTCTTCGAGTAAAAATCGGTGAAGAAGCAATCGCTCTTGTGCACACCAAAGATGGCCGATTCAAAGCCCTCGGGGATAAGTGCTCGCATGGAGAGATCTCGCTAAGTGAAGGTTTCGTTGACAACGAAACTATCGAGTGCTGGGCTCATGGAGCAAAGTTCTCTTTGGACACGGGTGTTCCACTTTCTCTTCCAGCATATGAGCCAGTTGCGACTTATGAGGTAATCGTTGAGAACGGCGAAGTTTTTATTGAAATCGACAAGGACAGTGAGTAGAAAATGGCAAAGCTAGAGATTAAGAACCTGCACGTATCGGTTGATACTGATCAGGGAACCAAGGAAATTCTGAGGGGAGTAGACCTAACTATCAACAGCGGTGAGACTCACGCTGTTATGGGACCAAATGGCTCCGGAAAGTCAACTCTTGCATACTCAATTGCCGGTTACCCGAAGTATCAAGTGACCAAGGGTGAGATCTTGCTTGATGGTGAAGATGTCCTAGACATGTCGGTAGATGAGCGTGCGCGAGCTGGACTGTTTCTTGCGATGCAGTATCCAGTTGAGATCCCAGGAGTTAGCGTCTCAAACTTCCTCAGAACCGCGAAAACTGCCGTGGATGGCAAAGCGCCCGCGCTGCGCAGCTGGATCCAGGATGTTCGGGTGGCCATGGAGAATCTCAAGATGGATGCAGCGTTTACTGAGCGAAACGTTAATGAGGGTTTTTCCGGTGGAGAGAAAAAGCGTCACGAGATTCTGCAAATGGAGCTACTAAAGCCAAAATTTGCCGTGCTAGATGAAACTGATTCAGGTCTAGACGTTGACGCGTTGCGAGTTGTTGCTGAAGGTGTTAACCGAATCAAGGATTCTAACGACATTGGTGTTTTGCTAATCACTCACTACACGAGAATCCTCAAGTACATCAAGCCAGATTTCGTGCACGTGTTTGTAGCTGGTCAAATTGCTGAACAAGGTGGCGCAGAGCTTGCGGAAAGACTCGAAGCCGAGGGTTACGACAGGTACGTGAACGCCTAAAATGCCAAGAGAGCTAGAAGCAAGTCTCTACGACAAGATCGAAGAGGCTCTAAAGGAAGTTATTGATCCGGAAATAGGTGTCAACATTGTTGACCTTGGCTTGATTTATGGCCTTGAGATGGCTGATGAAGACGAGTCGCTGCTAATCAACATGACGCTTACTTCTGCGGGTTGCCCGCTGACCGATGTTCTGGAAGAGCAAACTGCCGAGGCGTTAGATGGCGTTGTAGAAGCTTTCAGAATTAACTGGGTTTGGATGCCGCCCTGGGGTCCAGAGAAGATCACCGATGATGGTCGCGAGCAAATGCGCGCAATCGGATTCTCTATCTAGGCTTTCTTTCCTAAAAACTTCCAGGCCAATGGCAATAATGCTGCCGCGACTGTCATCTTGATAACATCGCCGATAATGAATGGCGCAAGCCCTGCTGCAGCAACAGAAGCAAAATCATTAGCGGCCCCTAGAGTCCCAAGAGCAAATGCCAACCACGGCAGACCAAACAAATAGATCGCTGAGTTTGCAATCACAAAGCTACCAAGAACACCGACCACGGATCTGTGCCAACCACGTTGCGACAAGTAGCCAACTAATGCAGCCGCGGCAATAAAGCCGATGAGGTAGCCAAAAGTAGGCCCAAAACTCAAGCTGGTTGCGGCCGAGAACACCGGCAAACCTACCGCGCCCATTGAGAAGTAGACAATGAGGGAAATCGCACCCCTGGTTGCTCCGAGTACGGAACCAACTAGCAGTACAGCAAGTGTTTGAGCGGTAATTGGAACTGGCCACATCGGTATTACAAGCTGAGCGGCATACGCTGTGAGGACAGCGCCAGAAAGAATCAAAGCGACGTTATTGATAGCCGAGCGCGGAATAACGCGGTCGATAAGCGCTGCTTGGCTTGAAAGTTGAATAGTCATGGGATTCTCGATTCTGCCCTAGGGGTGTAATGACGATTGTAGACTATTGCTTTTGTGAGTAAATGAAAGGTTTATTGATTGCTCAGCGTCAAGGACCTCGAAATAGCCATTGGTGCCAGAACTCTTATGAGCGAGGTGACCTTTCGCGTAGCCGCGGGAGACAAGATTGGGTTAGTTGGCCGCAATGGAGCTGGAAAAACAACTCTCACAAAGATTCTGGCAGGCGATGGCCAGCCCTCTAAGGGCCTTATTGATCGACAGGGTGAAATAGGGTACTTACCCCAGGACCCCCGATCAGGTGATCCTGAAGAATCAGCACGCGATCGAATTTTAAACGCACGTGGTCTTGGCACACTGCTCAAGCACATGTCTGAGGCCACCGAGATCATGGCATCCGCCAATGAGTCTGATTCCGAGAAGGCCATGCTCAAGTACAGCAAAGCAGAGGAGCGCTTCCAGGCCGCAGGAGGCTACGCGGCAGAAGCCGCCGCTTCCGCAATAGCTAGCAACCTAGGCATTGAAGAGCGCATTTTGTCTCAAGCGCTCAAGACACTCTCTGGAGGCCAACGAAGAAGAATTGAACTGGCCAGAATTCTGTTCTCGGATGCACAAACGATGTTGCTCGATGAGCCAACTAACCATCTTGATGCAGATTCGGTGGTCTGGCTTCGTGATTTCTTGCGTGCATATCAAGGTGGCCTGATAGTCATAAGTCACGATGTCGACTTGGTGGAAACCACTGTTAACCGCGTGTTTTATCTTGACGCTAACCGTCAAAAGATCGATCTCTACAACATGGGATGGCGTGCATATCAGAAGCAGCGTGAAGCAGACGAAGAAAGGCGTAAGCGTGAACGAGCTAACGCAGAGAAGAAGGCTGCTTCACTTAGTTTGCAGGCGGCAAAGTTTGGTGCCAAGGCAACCAAGGCGGTTGCTGCTCAACAGATGCAGCGGCGGGCTCAACGACTTCTAAACGAGTTAGAGGATGTCGGCCAAGTCGATCGGGTTGCAAAGATTCGATTCCCCGATCCTGCACCCTGTGGCAAGACTCCATTGATGGCACATGGGCTTTCAAAGAGCTACGGCTCATTAGAGATTTTCGCCGCCGTTGATCTAGCAATCGACAGGGGATCTAAGGTAGTAATCATTGGACTGAATGGTGCAGGAAAGACCACGCTGCTTCGTATTCTTGCTGGAGTAGACAAGGCGGACACCGGAGTCATCGAGCCAGGTCATGGTCTAAAAATTGGTTACTACGCGCAGGAACACGAAACACTTGATGTAGCAAAGTCAGTCCTTGAAAACATGCAAGCAGCAGCGCCGCATTTGGGCGATGTCGAGGCCCGGAAAGTTCTCGGTTCGTTCCTGTTCACCGGAGACGACGTTGGTAAAAAAGCTGGTGTGCTAAGTGGTGGCGAGAAGACCAGACTTGCTCTGGCATCGCTGGTGGTGTCATCTGCGAACGTGCTGCTTCTTGATGAGCCGACAAACAACTTAGACCCTGCTAGTCGTAAGGAGATTCTTGGTGCCTTAGCTAGTTTTACCGGCGCTGTTGTTCTGGTATCCCATGATGAGGGTGCGGTGCTTGCTCTTAACCCTGAGCGAGTGCTGATCTTGCCGGATGGGACAGAAGATCATTGGTCGGATCAGTATGCAGAACTTATATCGCTTAGCTAATTGGTACGGTCCAGAATCTCATCTTCAACGCTTGAATCGATGCTCGCTTTGCGTTTCGCGGCCCTGGGAACATAGGAGGGGTCCTTATCCATTCTACGAAACTCCTGCTCCTGCCTGATTGCCAAGAAGAGTGCAATAAAGCTCATCACGGCGAAAATGATCCACTGAACCGCATAGCTTAGGTGATTGCCTTCGTCCAACACTGGTCGGCTTAGCGGTTGCGGATTTGAAATCTCGGCAGGAGATTCTGTCACCATGCGAAAGTAGAAATCAGTCTCTAGCTCTTCAGAAAGTAGCTCAGCTATTTCTGGCAGATTGATGCTGGTGAGCTGTCCAGTCGGCGAATCCCGATTAGGAATTGCCTCACCTAAGCGAACCCTTGCGATGATTGTCTTTGCTGTTTCGGAAGGAAGAAGTTCTCTAGAGGGATTCAGTTCGGAATCTGCCGGAATCCATCCACGTTCGATAACAACTGTCACTCCAGTTTCAGTCTTAAATGGGACCAGCTGGACAAAGCCTGGTTGACCAGCGATGGCTCTATTTCTAACCAAGAAGGAATTATCTATTAGATACCTGCCAGAAAGCTCAACGCTTCGCCACTCATACGCCAGAACCGTATCAACATCTAAAGATGCAACCTCATCAAACCCAACAGGATTCAAGTCATAGTTTGCGGCTACTCGTTCAATTTTCGATACAGCTTCTGATCTTCTGTCAATCTGCCAACTCGCGAGAGCTACACACGCGATGGCGAAAGTACTCGCAACTAGAAACCAGCCTGTCCAACGTACCCAGGGCTTTACTGAACTTTTCAATTGAAGGCGCTCTCTTGAAGAAGAAAGTATCGATCAGTAAGAAAGCTTCTTAGGTAATCTAAGTGCTCATCACAAGACAGCCACGTCTTCGACTTGCCGTCCTTATGGATGCTTGGGTTCGCCCAAATCAAGGTGGTGCTTGCCGGTTTAGTGCAGCCAGCTCTTGAACACTGGGCCTCTATTGGCTCGAGACTAAAAATCGACATCTAAATCTTTGTAGTGGGCTCTGGGCTTTGCGTTGCGCCAACTGGTCGTATGACCTGGGTGACCTTCGAAATTTCACCTGGCTTAGGGCCTTGCGCATTAGCAAGCACCACAGCAAAGTACGGAAGGAAGATGGCCCCGGCAAAAGCAAGCCACATAAGCCAGCCTTCAACAAAGATGGCAACAACAATGCAAATTACCCTGATTGTCATCGCAACGGTGTATTTGAGCATGCGAGATCGGCGCTCGTCGTCAGGGGACTCGCTAACTGTTGTGATGCTTTGAGCTTTAGCCAAGGCTACTTTCAGGTAGATAGGTTCAATACAAGGGTAAGGCTAGAATTGCGATAGTCCAAACCTGTCACAGAAATTTGCGCGAGGAAGGAGAATCCGATGACCCAATCCCGAGTTGTTTTCATAACCGGCGGAAATAGAGGCATTGGCTACGCTATTGCGAAGGAGTTTATCGAGCAAGGCCACAAAGTCGCCGTTACCGTTCGCTCTGGAACTGGTCCCGAAGGTTCGTTATCTCTAAAAGCAGATGTGACGGACTCTGCCTCCTTGGATGAAGCAATAGCCATGACGGAGCAAGAACTTGGTCCAATTGAGGTCTTGGTTGCTAACTCTGGCATCACAAAAGACACCCTTTTGCTTCGAATGAGCGACGAGGACTTCGAAGAAGTGGTCAATGTAAACCTCAATGGCGTCTTTCGAGTTGTGAAAAGAGCGACCAAGTCAATGATCAAGCAAAGATTTGGTCGTGTCATCTTGGTGGGAAGCGTTGTAGCCCTCTTGGGTTCCCCGGGTCAGGTCAATTACTCAGCCGCAAAGGCAGCACTTGTTGGAATGGCAAGATCTATAACCCGTGAACTGGGCGGTCGCGGGATCACCGCAAATGTGATTGCACCCGGATTTATAGACACCGACATGACCTCTGAGCTGGAGCCAGAGCAACAAAAACAATATCTTGAGAGAATCCCAGCAGGTAGATTTGCCGCACCTTCCGAGGTCGCCAAGGTGGTTTGCTGGCTAGCAAGTGATGAGGCTGCCTACATTTCTGGTGCAGTTATTCCAGTTGATGGCGGTTTAGGCATGGGGCACTAGATTTACTTGTTGAAGGCTTTTCGTAGAAGTCAATGTTTAGGAGAACGCGCATGGGAATTCTAGAAGGTAAAAAGATACTTGTTACTGGTGTTCTCACCGAGGCTTCAATTGCATTCTCTGTTGCGCGTCTCGCCCAAGAAGAAGGCGCTGAGGTCATACTCTCATCCTTTGGTCGCATGCTTCCGATCACCACGAAGATTGCTGAAAGACTTCCAAAGTCAGCGCCAGTTATTGAATTAGATGCCACAAACGAGACTGACCTAAAGGAACTTTCGGGGCGAATCTCTGCTCATTTTGATTCAATTGATGGAATCGTTCACGCAATCGCTTTTGCACCTCAAACCGCATTGGGTGGAAACTTCCTAGAAACGCAGTGGCCAGATGTTTCAACTGCAGTAGAGGTTTCTGCCTACTCGCTGAAGTCGATCACCATAGCCGCAAAGCCAGTTCTAAGAAATCCTTCTTCAATTGTTGGCCTAACTTTTGATGCACGTGTTTCCTGGCCGGTCTATGACTGGATGGGTGTTGCAAAAGCTGCATTTGAAGCCACCTCTAGATACCTTGCGAGGTATCTAGGTAAGGATGGAATCCGTGTGAATTTGATTTCTGCCGGACCGCTTCGAACAACAGCTGCCAAAGGCATCCCAGGATTTGCAACTATGGAAGAGCTTTGGACAGACCGTGCACCGCTTGGTTGGGATCTTACGAACACCGAAGCAGCAGCCAGGGGAGTTATTGCTCTTCTTTCAGATTGGTTCCCTGCAACAACCGGTGAGATGATTCACGTCGATGGTGGACTGCACTCAACTGGAGCGTAGTTCAAGCTGCGCAATAACAGGCGCAAGAGAGTTTCCCTCAATAATCAGGTCGGCGTGAGGGCGCAAAACATCCTTCGGTCTAAACGCCACCCCGAAGCCTGAAGCCTTGAGCATCGGTATATCGTTCGCCCCATCACCAATTGCAATCGTATCGTCAACATCGAATCCGTATTGTTGAGCCCAGTGCAACAAAGTTCTTGCCTTCATATCGGCATCAACAATCTCGCCAGAAATCCTGCCGGTGATCAGGCCGTCGACTACTTCAAGATTGTTAGCCAAGAAAATATCCAAACCAAGCGATTGGGCGAGAGGCTCGAGAACCTGAGAGAAACCGCCACTAATGGCACCAACCATTCCATTCGATTCATGGATCGAGCTAACAAGCTCTCGAACCCCATCAGTTATCTTGATTTCGGCGAGAATGTCTTGAAAGACCACCGCGCTAAGGCCCTTCAGTAAACCAACTCTTTGCAGCAGGGCCTCACGGAAGTCAATCTCTCCAGCCATGGCCTGATCGGTGAGAATCTTGACTTGATCTCTAAGACCAACTCTATCTGCGAGCAACTCAATGACTTCTTGCTCGATCATCGTCGAGTCAACATCTAGTACGAGTAGATACTTTTTCACTGCCCGACCACCGAAGCGAACCAGAAAAGGTAAGAATCCATAACTCGATGTTAGAGCAGTCCAGGACCTTGGCTGGCCATCGATTATGCTGATTCACATGAGTAGGGTTTTGGATTTCAACAACATCACAGTGCAACGAGATGGCAAGCCAATACTCAACAACTTAGATTGGCAAGTTGATTCAAATCAGCGTTGGGTCATAATCGGCCCAAACGGTGCCGGTAAGACAACGCTTCTGCGGGTTGCGGCCGCACAGATTCAGCCCACCACCGGAATCGCGAAGATTCTCGGTCACACGCTTGGTTCGGTTGACGTCTTCGAGCTCAAAACCAGAATAGGTTTCGCCTCCAATGCTTTGTCTCAGCACATTCCCAATTCCGAGACCGTACTAGATGCCGTTATGACAGCTAGCTATGGGATAACCGGGCGTTGGAATGAGATGTATGAAGATGTGGATAAGCGTCGTGCCAATCGCGTACTCGCAGAATGGCAACTCGATGGTTACGGCGAGAGGCCTTTTGGAACACTTAGTGACGGAGAGAAAAAGCGTGCACAAATCGCTAGATCAGTAATGACTGATCCAGAGCTTCTTCTTTTGGACGAGCCAGTGGCCAGCCTGGATATGGCAGCTAGAGAGCACACCATTGAGGTGCTGTCAAGCTACGCTCAGGCTCCCACCGCCCCTGCAATAGTTATGGTCACCCATCACATCGAGGAAATTCCAAAAGGCTTCACACATGCGCTAATTCTTAGCAAAGGTCAGGTTTTTGCCGCTGGAGAGCTCGCTAGCACAATCACCACCGAGAAGGTCACTCAGGCGTTTGGCTACCCACTTCAGGTCACCAATGAGTCCGGTAGGTTCCGCCTTCGGCCAGGAAAATAGGCGCTAGTTATCCAGTTTTGCCTCTGGTATAGTGATGAAGTTGCCATGCAGGCGCAAATCCTTGGACCAAAGAAAGATTTTTCCATGAAGTCAGAAATCCACCCGAACTACCAGGCAGTAATTTTTCGCGACCTTGCCTCTGGTGAGAGCTTTCTAACTCGCTCAACGCTAACCAGCACTAAGACTTTGAAGTGGGAAGACGGTCAGGAATACCCAGTTTTCGATGTTGAAATTTCTTCAGCCTCGCACCCTTTTTACACCGGTAAGCAGAGAATTATGGATGCTGCTGGACGAGTAGAGAAGTTCAACTCTCGCTACAAGAACTTTGGCTCCTAAAGCTTTACTGGCCAACCTCTTACAACCTCAAAATCCGGAGAGCTCTTCCTCCGAAACATCTCATACGAGTCGTCCTGTTTGACGCTCCATACTTTCTGAGCATCATGAAGTTCAAATGCATCCGCAGGTAACTTCGCCGAGTGCTTTAGCGCTATGGCCTGAGCCACCTTACCTGCTGCAATTGCATCAGCCGTTGCATTGTGGGCATCGGAAAGAGAAACTCCATAGACCAAAGCGGCAGCCTGAAGTGTTCGCTTCCCAGATCGGTATTGATCAACAAACTTGTCAATAACCAGGGGATCGATAATGGGTTTCGGGTCGGAAAGGGGCTCAAGTCCGTTTCGAATGGCCTCGTGGTGCAAGATGGTGAAATCATAGGGTGCGTTGTACGCGACCACCGGAACCCCAGCTTTGAAAAATCCTCGCAGTGTTTCCAAAATCTCAGAGACAACTTCTTTACTGTTTCGGCCCCTAGCTCTGGCCATCTCGGTGGTCACACCATGAACATTAGAAGCTGCCTCCGGGATTTCAATTCCTGGGTCCGCAAGCCACTCACTATTTGCCCCAGTCACTTGGCCGCGCTCGTCGATAGCAACAGAGCAAGCTGTAACAATCCGCGCTTCAGCGAGATCTAGACCCGTAGTTTCTAAGTCGAATACCGCGAGAGAGTTTGCCCAAGGGAGTTGATCACCTAGGTCAAAGCTCATCTGTTCATTCACACTAGAAGAATAGGGTGCAAAGCCTTCATCCGCTGGGATTACTCATACCTGTAATTGGGGCTCATTAGACTTGTCAGGTGTTGTCACAGGAATTAACCGAGCAAGCTCGGCATCGTGGAGTAAGGAAAAATATATCCGTTTCTGGATCCGTTTGCGTTTACTACGAGTATCCGGCTCTCTCCGAGAGGGCTAAAACGATAGTCATGATTCACGGTTATAGAGGCAACCATCGCGGACTAGAGGCAATCGTTGGCGGATTGGTAAATTTCCGGGTCATTGTTCCGGATCTTCCAGGCTTTGGAGAGTCCGAGCAGCTTCAAAGCAGGCATAGCTTGGATTCTTATGCAAATTGGCTAGAGAATTTCCTAAATCAACTAGGGATCACGAGCCAAGCAAATCTTGTTGGACACAGTTTTGGCACATTAGTGGTTGGCAAATATGCATCAACAAGGCTATGCAGATCGATTGTTTTGATTAATCCCGTATCGGCACCGGCTCTAAAGGGGCCAAGGGCGTTCTTGACTCGGATTACTTCTTTGTTCTACCACCTCAGCAACCTGTTACCCGAATCAATCGGAGGGTGGTTACTCAAAAGCCCGGTCGCGGTGATGATTATGAGTTCGGTGATGGCGAAGACTAAAGATCGAGTACTGCGCAGCTGGATACACAAGCAACATCTTTCAAATTTCAGCGACTTTGCTTCAGTCAGAGTCGCCACCGAAGGTTATGACGCGTCAATATCAACCGATCTGTCTGCTATGGCTTCATCTATAACGAGTCCTGTTCTAGTTGTTGCCGCCGAGCTTGATGACATAACAGCAATCGATAGACAGCGCGAAGTCGTGAAGCATTATCCAACGGCACGGTTGGTTGAAATTGATAGTGTTGGCCATCTTGTTCATTACGAGGCACCGCAGCAAGCTGCAAGACACATTGCATCCTTTGTTGAAGAGGCGAAATGACCTTCTACTTTGACTGCCGATTCATCCGAGTGGACCATCATGATGGAATCTCACGGTTTTCCAGTGAGCTATTCGCGGCAGTTGCCAACAAAGTATCGGTAACGGCATTGATTTGCGACCTAGATCAACTCCGACAGCTACCTCAAGGTGTTGAGTACCTTGTTGTGAATGACCCAAAGAATCCCTGGCTTGAGCTACTGCTGCCGCGCATTCTTAACAGGCATGGTGCGAGCATTGTTTTCTCACCCATGCAGACCATGGGCTCATTAGGGAAGAAATACAAGCTCATTCTTACTCTTCACGACCTGATCTATTACAAGCACCGAAAGCCACCAGGATCGCTTGCATGGCCGATAAGGCTAGTGTGGAGGCTTTTTCATTTGAGCTTCACACCGGTTCGGATCCTTCTAAATAGATCCAATGCAGTTGTCACGATCTCTGAGACCACTAACGATCTGATTAAGACCAAACGCCTTACTAGAAAGCCTGTGCATGTTGTCTACAACGCTTCCAGTATGCCCACGGTGAATCAAGCAAACTCTGCGCCAAGAACTAGGAACCTCGTGTACATGGGCAGCTACATGCCATATAAGAATGTTGAAACACTTGTTAGGGCAATGGAGCTGCTACCCGAGTACACCCTCACCCTTTGCAGCAATGTAGAACCAGAACGCAAAAAGCAACTTCTTTCAGCAACAACACCATCAGCCAGCTCTCGAATCAGGTTCTTAAACGGTGCATCGGAGGCAGAGTATCTTGAGATCGTGGATGAAAGTTTCGCACTTGTCAGCGCCTCTAAGGATGAGGGCTTTGGGATTCCTGTAGTTGAAGCCATGTCCAGATCCATTCCCGTTGTAATCGCGGACATTCCAATTTTTAGAGAAGTGGCTACTACAGCCGGAATCTTCTTCAATCCAACAAGCGCAGCTGATCTTGCTGCTGCTATAAGAACCTTGGAAGCAGAAGGGGCCTGGCGTCTGGCTAGTCAGAAATGCTTGGAACGATCAAAATTCTTTGACTGGAACGAGTCTGCAAACAAGCTAGTTGTCGCACTTGAAAGCGCTAGTCGCTAAGCGGATCTAGATCGTACTTCGTTACAGTCCATGATGACTCTTGGTGCGAGACGATGTTTAGCGATGCATTACCGAGTCTTTCACCCTCGCGCGGTAACTGATTCTCGCTGGAGATGGACAAAACAGTTCGTATGAGCGCACCGTGAGAGATGGCAAGGATCCGCTTTCCTGGATGAGTGCTGGCAAAGGTTTCAAGCAATAGCTCTGACCTTGCAGTCAGTTCAGATTTTGATTCCCCGCCAGGAATTTCGTCTAGATTCGAGTACTTCGTCTTCCATTGCTCGTAGGCCAAACCTTCCGCCTCGCCAAAAGATCTCTCGATAAGTAGATCCTGCTCAAAAACTTCATCAAAGCCTAGGTGCTCCGCGATGATCTCTGCGGTCTCCCGTGCTCTGCCGAGTGGGGAGGTGAGAACTAGATCCCAATCGCTTTTTTGTAGGGCTCTGGCGGCAGTTTTTACCTGTGCAATTCCAGTTGAGTTCATCGGAATGTCTGTAACACCCTGCAATAGAAAATTTATGTTCCAGTCTGTTTGCCCATGACGAAACAACCCGATGTGTGTGTTTGTCAAAGGCTGTCAAGGCTCCTAGGTAGCAGGTCATACTGTCACAATCGACAGTGTCCGAGGGGGGACTCGAACCCCCACCCCCTTGCGAGGACTAACACCTCAAGCTAGCGCGTCTACCATTCCGCCACCCGGACTTACCAGATGCGATGGTATCACGGACCATCACCCAAGCTTTCTGGTACTTGGCAGCAAGGAAGATTGAAGGTAGTTTTGGGTTATGGCTACTGATCCTCGAATAGCACTCACGCAATTTGTTGCAGCGCTTGAGAAACATCATGAAGCGGTGGCGGAACGGCGAGGAGCTGGGGATTCCAGCGTCGAACGTGCTTACGACAACTTAGAGGACGCCTTTATCAACTATGAAGAAGCGCTCTCCGAAGAGTATGGCGAGTTTCTTCCGATTGCGATTGCAGAAGAAGATAATTGAGTTTTTTTGAAGCTCTAATACTTGGATTAATCCAAGGTCTAACAGAATTCCTACCAATTTCCTCTTCGGCACACGTCCAAATCGCGCAACAGCTTATGGGACTATCGGATCTATCTAGGCCAGAGCTCACTGCGTTTATTGCAACCATTCAACTCGGAACAGAGATCGCTGTTGTTGCATACTTCGCAAAAGACATTCGAAGAATTGTTAGGGCCTGGTTTGGTTGGGCTGCTGAGCCGAAATCGACCATGACGGCTGATGCAAAGCTTGGCTGGCTCATTATCATCGGAACATTGCCAGTTGTTTTGCTCGGGATAGCTTTCAGGGACTTCATAGAAAATGACGTCCGGAGCTTGTGGGTTATTGCTTTCACACTTATTGGTTTTGGAGTACTTCTAGGATTTGCTGACCTGGTTGGCAAGAAGAGAAAGACAATTGCGAATTTGGGCTACAAGCACGGCATCTTGTTTGGGCTTGGGCAAGCACTGGCTCTGGTGCCTGGAGTCTCCCGATCGGGGGGAACAATCACGGTTGGGTTATTGCTTGGTTACACCAGACAGGCGGCGGCCAGATACAGCTTTTTGTTAGCGATTCCCGCCGTTCTAGCTTCTGGGCTGTATTTGTTCATCAGCACTTACGGAAATCTTAATCAGGAGATGTTGCTAGCAACGATCTTGGCAACAGTTGTCTCGGGTCTTGTTGGTCTGGCAGTGATTCATTACCTGCTGAAGTACCTTGAATCAGGATCGTTTTTACCCTTTGTTGCGTGGCGTGTAATTGTTGGGCTCTGGTTGCTATGGATGCTATCTAGCGGCTCAATAGTTTCCTAAGCTTCTGGGGGACGCTGCTCAGACTCTAAGAACTTTTCTAGCTCTCTAGCGATTGCCTCACCGGAGGCAGCTTCGGAATCAACCTCATCACGGCTTGCTTCAAGTTGCTCGATGTAACCTGCCATCTCTTCGTCATTTTCAGCAATCTCATCGATTCCGCGCTCCCAAGCAAATGCCTGATCGGCCAAGTCTCCATGGCTGAAGCTCACCCCAAGTAATCTCTCTAGCTCTGCTACCAGTGCAAGTGTTGCCTTTGGCGATGGGGAAGTGTGAACGTAGTGTGGCACTGCAGCCCAAAGGGCAATGGTCGCAATACCAGCTTCTTCTAATGCGATTCCTAAAGTTGAAACGATGCCAACGGGACCCTCGTAGCTGCTTTTCTCGACACCTTCAATTTTCCTTACTTCAAGATTTTGACTGGTGGCGGTAACAGCAATAGGCCGGGTATGAGGGGTGTCCGCGAGCATTCCACCAAGAAAAATGACTGTTTCTATCTCGCGATCTTCAATCATCTCGATAACCTCAGCAACGAAGGATTTCCACCTTCTTGCTGGCTCAGTTCCAATCAGCACACTGAACCTGGAAAGCTTCGGGTCGGGATCAGTAGAAACAAGCAAGCTAGTTGTTGGCCATGTCAGTTCCCTGTGGCCATCTTCGGAAAGAGCAACTGTTGGCCTGGTGAATTGAAAGTCGTAGTAGTCCTCGGGGTCAACTACTGCGACCACTTCACATGAAAGTGACTCGCTAACGATATTTGCAGCCGCGCTTGCAGATTCTGCCGCATCGTTCCAACCCTCGAATGCGCAAATTAGCACTCGCCCTTGAAACACGCTTTCTACTGTCAATCTGCTGAATCTGCCCCTCGTGAAGATTTTTACTTGATTAACTGTAAGGCCAAATAGCGAGGCTAGAATTCAACCATCATGAATATTTCTTCGTTTCCTGCTGCCGTACTCTGGGACATGGACGGAACGCTGATTGACTCAGAACCCTACTGGCTAGCTAGCGAAAGCGCCTTCGCAGCAGCCCACGATAGCAATTGGGGACACGACGATGGCCTCGGAGTGATTGGCATGTCGCTGTACGAGTCATCAAGGCTTCTAAAGGAACGTGTCGGCTCATCACTGGAGCCGCAACAGATCATCGATCAAATTACCGACGGCGTTCTCTCTCAGCTGGAGCGCTCAATTCCTTGGCGTCCAGGGGCGAGAGAGCTTTTGAAGTTGCTCAAAGACAACAATGTAAAAACGGCTCTAGTAACGGGCTCGATGCACCGAATGGCTCAAAAAGTAGCTGAGCAAATAGGTTTTGAAGCTTTTGACCTGATCATCGGAGGAGATGACGTGGTCAAGGGTAAACCTCACCCTGAGTCGTACCTGATGGCTGCATCAATTCTAGGAGTGGATCCAACTCACTGCGTGGCCTTGGAGGATTCGCTAACGGGAATAACTGCCGCAGAAGCGGCTGGGACAAAAGCTGTTGGCATTGCGCACATCGTAGAGATACCTATGGCCGAGAATCGAATCCTCTGGCCAACCCTGGAAGGCGTTCAAATGGATGACTTGCGAGCACTGTTCTCGTGAATCCTAAACAATCTGGATTGTTCGCCGCTGGCGACAAAGTGCAGCTAACTGGGCCAAAGGGAAGAATCAACACAATAGTTTTATCCACGGGTGGAACATTTGGCACTCATCGGGGTGACTTGCGCCACGATGACATCATCGGATTACCGGACGGGTCGGTTGTAGCAAATCAAAACGGGGTGGAGTACTTAGCTCTAAAGCCACTGCTGAATGATTTTGTTCTATCGATGCCGCGCGGCGCAGCAATAATTTACCCAAAGGATGCAGCGCAGATATTGGTCTCAGGTGATATTTTCCCAGGGGCGGTTGTGGTTGAGGCTGGGGTTGGCTCCGGTGCGCTCAGTCTGTACCTGCTTAGAGCAGTCGGTAAGTCAGGGCAACTTCACTCTTTTGAGCGCCGTGCAGAGTTCGCGGAGATTGCCCAAGGCAACGTTACGACTCAGACCGGATTTAAACCTGATAACTGGAGTGTTCACCTGGGAGATCTGCAAGATGAACTTCCAAACGTTTTCCAACCTCACACGGTAGATCGGGTCGTGCTTGACATGCTTGCTCCCTGGGAGTGCATTGAGTCCGTGGCCGAAGCGCTAAGGCCAGGAGGTTTGGTAATTGTGTACGTTGCGACAGTGACGCAATTATCGAGAGTGGCCGAAGGAATTCGAGCCACTGACATGTTTACCGAACCGGAGGGTTTTGAGTCGTTAGTTAGACCATGGCACCTGCAAGGACTAGCTGTTAGACCCGAGCATCGAATGATTGGGCACACCGGATTCTTGATTACAGCTCGTAGGTTAGCGCCGGGCGCGGTCTTGCCACAGTTTAAGAACAAGGTGAAATCAACTGAGTACTCGGATCAGGACATCCTTGCTTGGAACCCAGAGGGCTTAGGGGAGCGAAAGATTTCCGAAAAGAAGCTAAGAAAGACTGTTCGAAAAGCTACTTCTTAGACCATCGCTGAGCCAAGGCCAACGACTAAACTTGAGAACTTAGGCCCAAAGCTCTCGAAAGAAGATTCTCTTGCAAAAGACCACACTTGCCCTGACCGCCCTTATCGTTTCTCTAACCATGACCGGATGTAGCTCCAGCGTTACTCTTGCCTGCGATTCTGCTGGAGGCGGAGAGCAAGTTGAATCAATTGAAGTTTCTGCAGAGCAACTAACCAAGCCAACAGTTTCTTTTGCCGCTCCAATCACAGCAGATTCCATACAGTCAAGAATCGTCTTCGAAGGCGAAGGAAATGTCTTCACGGGTCGCAACATGATCGAGTTCGAATTCGCTGGCTACAACGGTGCAACTGGCGAGCTATTGCAGGAAACCGATTTTGATGGAAAGAATCCGTCTCCAGGTTTTTTTGGTCCTGAATCGGTTCCAAACTTTTGCTCCGCACTAGTGGGAGCTAAAGAAGGCTCCAGAGTGGTCGCAATCTTCCCACCAAAAGACGCCCACGACGGCAGAGGTGTTGAGAGCCTTGGTATTGGACCAAATGACTCCTTTGTATTTATTTTTGACTTATCCAGGGTTTACCTTGAGAAGGCCGAAGGATCTGCGGTGTCTCCTGAGGCAGGCTTGCCAGCTGTTGTTACAACTCCCGAAGGGATCCCGGGGATCACAATCCCAAATACCGATGCTCCTGCCGACCTAAGGATCGCCCAGCTAGTCAAAGGCGCGGGAGAAACCGTAAAGTCAGGTGACAACGTCACCATGCACTACAGCGGTTTTTTATGGGCTAATGGAACCAAGTTCGACTCGAGCTGGGATCGAGGCACACCTGCGCAGTTTGTTGTGGCGCAGGGGCAGCTGATCGATGGCTTCTTGAGTGCTGTGGTGGGCCAGCAAGTTGGTTCCAGAGTTTTGGTGGTGATTCCACCCGCGTTGGGTTACGGCGCACAGGCGAGTGAAACAATCCCCGCTAACTCAACTCTAGTTTTCGTCATCGACATTCTAGGAACTAGCAGTCAGTAGCTGATGCCAGCGAAAATTGATCTTTCAGAGCGTCTATTCAATCTCACCTGCGCTCTGTTGGTTTCAAATCAGGGGTTGACTAAAGCTGAGATCTTTGCGAATGTTCAAGGATACAAAGAGCGTTACGTCCAAGGTGGTGACAACGAGTCACTGAGTCGATTATTTGAGCGTGACAAGGTTCTGCTTTCCAAAGTTGGTGTGGCGTGGAGATCATTCATCCCACCCGAAGACATGGATGACAATCAGGAGTACAGATACCTCATAGCAAATGAGGACTTTGTCTGGCCTGCCGGCACCGCGCTCACTGCAAAGCAGGTGGCGCTAATGAATCTTGCCGCGCAGGTCTGGGCCAAAGCATCGCTCTCTAGAGATGCCAACAATGCGATCATGCGGATTCGGGCAATGGGCGAGCCCGCAGATGCAACAAGCTATATTGGGATCGCACCTCGAATTCGAACCCATGAACTCGCGTTTCTTCCACTTTCGACAGCTATTGAAACATCTTCGAGGGTTTCCTTTGATTACCGTAAACCGGATCAAGCAGACTCTGACGTTAGAAATGTTGAACCTTGGATTATTCAGAACATATCGGGCCAGTGGCTTCTTCTAGGCTTCGACTTGGACAGGGAGGAGCCTCGCAACTATCTTCTTAGACGCATTTGCTCTGAGGTTGACATCCAAGATTTTTCATTCGACCCACCCAGCAAGGCTGAGGTTAACGAAGCTATCGCTGAGCTCGATAAGCACCGCAGCTCATCAAAAGCCAGGATTCGAGTTCCTGTCAAAAGCGCTGCCTGGTTCCACTTCGACCTAAAGCCAGACCAGAATACGTTCGAGGTCTCATTCATGGACGTTCACTTGCTGGCCGAAGAGCTAATGGAGTTTGTAGATCACGTCGAGATTTTATTCCCTCCAGAACTAGCGCAGGTTCTACACGCAAATCTTGAATCGGTAAGGGCATCTCATGCCTAAGAGTGTCAAGATCACAGGAGCAGAACGATACAACTTTATGCTGGCGCTAACTGGGTACCTTATTCAAAATAGGCAGCAGAAGATTTCTGACGTTGCCAAGCACTTTGGCGTCTCCGAACAAGAGATTGAGGATGCGGTAGTAACAATCTCGCTATCAGGGGTAGGAATGTATCGACCTGACGAGCTGTTTTTTTTGGATTACGACCTATTGGAAGAAGGGATAGTAGACGTTAGTTTTGCACCAACGTTGGAATCAGTCCCAAGGCTTTCGACCAGACAGGCCGCAGCGATTGCAAGCGGATTGTCATATCTAGAATCAGTTGTTGACGATTTAGACAAAGCAGAAATTGCAAAGCTTCTAAAGCTTCTTTCAGATGGAGGAAAGAGCACGAGCGAGTTGCCGTTCAAGGTGCATCCTTCTCGAGTTGATTTGGAGGTTTCTCTTTCCAGGCAAGCAATAAGTGAAGAAAGACTAATCAGATGTTCTTACATCAATGCCGCAAACCAAACATCAACTCGAGAAATTGAACCGATTGCCCTCGAATCCAATGATTCAATTTGGTATCTCAGGGGCTACTGTCGGACAAAACATCAAGTGAGAGTATTTCGGCTTGACAGAATGAGAGAGGTTGTGCTGGCTAACGAGCCACTAATTCGAGCCAAGTATCCAGAAGCAGAACCTTCAGGAATATATACGGTTAGCGAAAACGATACCGATGTAGTTTTCGACATCGATCCCGATGGATTTGGAATGCTGGCTGATTACAGGCCTGAGTATCCCGCGGTGGGGAACAAGACACTGAGGGTTTCAATACCAATTGGGGATGTTTCGACACTTGGGAGAGTGGTTTCGAGGTATTCGGGCCACGTTCGAGTTATCGCACCGGAGCAGGCCCGTAGAGTGGTATTTGAATACGCAAATCATGCCCTTGGGGCAAGCTCTTCTAATGAGAACGTGGAGTGAACCAAATGGAACTTTGGATATGGCTAACAGCAATAGGATCAGGGCTTCTGGTTCTGATTCTGGCGCTTGCGTGGCTGGTCTCGAGGGGGGTCGTACTTGCGAAGAAGCTCAAGCCATTTGCCGACCATGTGGTCAGGTTCAGAAAAGATGCCGAACAATACCCAGAAGCCGTTAAGTTCTATGCAGAGCTCGCCAGGGCTGAAGACACGCCAGCCAAGAAGCCTCGAAAGGCCAAAGGCTAACGAAAGAGAGCTGGAGAGCGTATTCTTGGTACATAGGAACTTGAGCGAATAGGAACCATAATGAGACCACCAACAACAACAGAATTGCTAATCATTTTGGCTATTGTCTTGCTGCTATGGGGTGGACCAAAGCTTCCAGGTCTTGCGAAGTCTCTTGCACAGTCGATGAGGGTATTCCGAAAGGAAATCAAGTCAACAGACGACACCAAGCAGGCTGATCAGCCTGTTGAGGGTGAGAACACCACTAAGAACTAAGTGGCCAGGAAGCAAAACCCCGAAGGTAAAATGAGCCTTTCGGGTCACCTGAAAGAGCTTCGCAATCGACTCTTTTGGTCGTCACTATTTATTGTTGCAGGCTCAGTGTTGGGCTGGTTCATGTTTGACGCTGTTTTTGTTGAGTTGCAGAGACCAATTTTGGAGTTAGCCAATAACGAAGGCTCCAATGCGACGATCAACTTCCCAACCGTTGTCTCTGCATTCGATGTTCGAATTCAGGTTTCTATTTTCTTAGGCCTGATCATGAGCTCGCCAGTTTGGCTATTCAACATCTGGTCTTTTATTACTCCCGGGTTGAAGAAGAAGGAACGCAAGTACACAATCTGGTTCGTTGTAACAGCAGTTCCTCTTTTCTTGGCTGGCACATTCCTCGCCTGGACCTCCTTAGCAACCTTCGTTCGGGTGCTTGTTGGATTCACTCCCGAGGGTAGCGCGAACGTTATAAATGCAAGCGAGTATATTTTGTTCACAATTCGAATTCTTTTGGTTTTTGGAATCGCCTTTGTGATGCCGGTGGTTCTTGTTTTGTTGAATTTTGCTGGAGTGATCACGGCACAAAACATTCTGAAGTCTTGGCGCATGGCAATTTTTGTCTCGGCTGTAGTGGGCGCAATCGCTACTCCAGCTGCGGAACCAATGTCTATGTTTTTGCTGATGGTCCCTCTTCTTGTCCTCTATTTTGTAGCGGCTGGAATTGCCACCTTGCATGACAAGCGACTGGCACGAAAGTCGGCCCAAATTGATCTCGAACTCGAGACCCCGCTAGCAACCGACTAACGAGCATGGAATATCTTTCCGCGTCCGAGCGGTTTCAGCGTGCTAAGTCAAAAAGGGCAAGTCCAAGTTTTGACTCATTTTTGGAGCTCCTTGATTTTCAACTTGACCCATTCCAGGAACAAGCCTGTGAGGCTCTGGCCCTGGGCAAGGGAGTGTTGGTTGCTGCGCCTACCGGTGCTGGGAAGACGGTGGTGGGGGAGTTTGCTATTCACCTGGCAATCGAGAGAAACCAAAAAGTCTTTTACACCACTCCAATCAAGGCACTGAGTAATCAAAAGTACTCTGAATTAGTAACACGTTACGGCGCAGAGCGCGTGGGCTTATTGACCGGAGACATAAACAACAATTCAGAGGCGCAGATTGTTGTGATGACAACAGAGGTTCTGAGAAACATGATCTACGCCAACTCAGAATCACTTATCGACCTGGGATACGTTGTGATGGACGAAGTGCACTACCTTGCTGACCGCTTTAGGGGAGCGGTCTGGGAAGAGGTAATCCTCCACTTACCTAAGGACGTTGTTCTGGTTTCGTTAAGCGCCACGGTGTCTAACGCGGAGGAGTTCGGCGCCTGGCTAGACGAGGTCCGCGGCGACACGGCGATTGTGGTCTCAGAGGTGAGGCCAGTACCTTTGGATCAGCACGTGCTGTTTGGCGATGAATTGCTGGAACTGTTCGAACCTGGGACCAAGGGACAAAGAGTAAGTGCGGAACTGGTCCGCAGGCATTCAGCCAAACTTCGAGTGCCGATAGGCAAGATCAATAAGGGCAAGAAGTCAAACAACTCATTTGACAGAGGTCTCTCGAGAATTCCTAAGGTCACGAAGCCAGAAGTAGTTGAAATCCTCGACGACAACGATCTACTCCCTGCAATCTTTTTCATCTTCTCGCGAGTAGGCTGCGACACTGCAGTGAGGTCCTGCCTTCAGCGAGGCGTGCGCCTAACAAGTCGTGAGCAGCAAGATGAGATCAGGCAGATTGTTGAACGAAAGTGCTCTTCGATCGCCGAGGAGGATCTGGACACCCTCGGGTACTTTGATTGGCTTAGTGGCTTGGAGAGAGGAATCGCGGCGCATCACGCTGGAATGCTTCCAGCTTTCAAGGAAGTAGTTGAAGAACTTTTTCTGAAAAAGCTTGTCAAGGTAGTGTTCGCAACCGAAACTCTGGCTCTAGGAATCAACATGCCAGCAAGAACTGTAGTGCTGGAGAGGCTAGACAAGTTCAACGGAGAGTCACGTGTGCAAATTACTCCAGGTGAATACACGCAACTAACCGGGCGAGCTGGAAGGCGAGGCATCGACACACTTGGGCACTCAGTTATTCAATGGTCGGGAAATCTTGATCCAGCGAGCGTTGCGGGGCTTGCCAGCAGGCGAAGCTACCCACTGGTGAGTCCCTTCAAACCAACAGCAAACATGGCCGTGAATCTAACTGATGCCTTTGGTCGCTCCAGAGCTCGTCAGGTGCTGGAAACCTCCTTTGCCCAATTTCAAGCCGACAGATCGGTCGTTGGAATGGCAAGAGGTATCCGTGACAAGCAGATATCGCTGGATGGCTACGCAAAATCTATGGAATGTCATCTTGGGGACTTCTTTCACTACTCTTCTATTCGGCGAGAGCTAACTGACATCGAAAAGGTACTTGCGGTAGGTAATACTCGGGCTGAGCGAGGAAAAGACATCAGGCAAACCAAGGGCAGACACGATCTCGAGAGAAAGTTAGCCGAGCTAAAGGTTCGCATGAAAACGCACCCCTGCCATTCCTGCAAGGATCGCGAGGCTCACGCAAGATGGGCAGAGCGTTGGTGGAAAATGCAACGTGAAACCAAAGCAACCATCGACCAAATCGAAGGCCGCACTAATCAAGTGGCGTCAACGTTCGACAAGATCTGCGAGCTCCTTATAGAACTTAATTACTTGGATGCCAAGGATCAAGATCTCGCAGTCACTGATTCCGGTCGGATGCTGGCACGCATTTACGGCGAGAGAGATCTTTTGGTCTCGGAAGCAATCCGAAACAAGACTTGGGACACACTCGATGCTGCTGGCTTAGCAGCCATGGCCGCCGCTTTGGTCTATGAGCCTCGAAGAGACGATGAGGGGTTTGAGCCTCGGGTACCGAAGGGAAACTTCCCGGCTGTGATCGAACAGACTCAGCAGCTTTGGGAAGAGCTCGAGTTTCTTTCTAAGAGACATAAGCTGCCACGCTCTTCAAAGATTGAGCTGGATCTTTGCTACCCGATTTACCGCTGGGCCACAGGTGCGAAACTCGATCTTGTTTTGGACTCCGCCGATTTGCTGCCGGGGGACTTCATTAGATGGTGCAAGCAGATCATTGACCTGCTGGAGCAAATTTCGCGCGCCGCCACAGGGTCGCTTTCAGCAGGCGCCAAGGATGCAATTGACAAGGTAAGACGTGGGATCGTTGCCTACTCCTACTATGCCTAGGCTAGAACCATGAGAAGCTGGCAACGATTTAGTGGCTTGGCCTGGAGACTTCCAACAGGTGTGGTTGGAGGATTGCTTTCTTCTCTTGCGATGCCACGAGAAGACGTCTGGCCGCTAATTTTTGTGTCGGTGGCCATGATCCTTATCTCAGTGAAAGGTCTTCGCTTTTGGCCTGCCACTGGAGCCGGATTCCTTGCTGGATTAGCTTTCTACATGAGCCAGGTCGAGTGGCTCTCACTGTATCTTGGACCAGTTCCTTGGATTGCACTTTCGGTAATGGAAGCACTAATTTTTGCTGCCGGGTCAGGAGCTATCGCGATTGTTTGGAGCCTGGCACAAAAGCTTAGGCAAAGTCTCTATCGCAACTTCTTGATAGCGCTCATGATTGCGACAATGTGGACTGCCAGGGAGTGGGTGGCGATCAATTTACCCTATGGGGGTTTCCCTTGGTCTCGCGTTGCACAAGCTCTGTCAGAGAGCTTTTTATCGCAACTGGTGTTTTTTGTTGGCATCTCCGGACTCAGCTTTGTAGCGGTGTTTATTACGGTTGTTACAATGATGGCTCTTGAGTCTGGATTCAAGGCCATAAAAACAAACCTCATTGGACTTGCAGCAGGCTTGGCTGCTATCGCAACCGCTTGGTTGTTCGTGGTACCGACCAGCGCCGAAACTGGAGAGCTGACGGTTGCTGCGGTACAGGGAAATGCCAACGCTGGGTTGTTCGCTAATGCGGAGCGAGGAACTTTTCTCAATAATCATATAGAAGCAACTGCGCTTCTAGGCAGCCATCCGCTTAAGGATGAGATTGATTTCATTGTCTGGCCAGAAAACGCTTCCGATCTGAATCCGCAGGAGAACATGCTTGCACTTATTCAAATTCAAGAAGTCGTTTCGACCTATCAAGTTCCGATTGTTCTTGGAGCAATAACCGAATCCGAGGGCGCTGTCTTCAACAGCTCGCTTTACTTCGACGTCACGGGTTCACAGATTGATCAGTACGACAAAAAGCGCCCCGTGCCATTTGCCGAGTATGTTCCAGACAGGCAGTTCTGGAACCAGCTTGCTCCGGATCTAATTGGTCTGGTCTCACGCGATTACGCCTTCGGGACAAGAGATGGCATCTTCGAGCTCGATGGAAGCAGGCTCGGGGTTCTTATCTGCTTTGAGGTTGCAATCGATGACATCGGGCGAGAATTGGTAGCCGGGGGAGCGCAAATCATCCTCTCTCAAACCAATAATGCTGACTTTGGTCGAAGTGACGAAACGTTTCAGCAAGCAGCCTTGGCTAGATTGCGGGCGATAGAGACCGGCCGAACCGTGGTCAACATTTCAACAGTTGGCGTTTCTAGAATCTTTCTACCAAATGGAGAGATCATCAGTGAGCTGCCAATTTTTGAGCCTGGAGTCATGGTCGAGAAAGTTCCGCTTAGGACATCGATAACTCCTGCAATGGCTATCTCGCCATACTTTGATCCAACCGTGAACCTAGCTGCACTTGGTCTTCTGCTAGTGGCCATCGGTAGACAGCTTAAGCGTCGAGGATATCAAGCTTGAAAACTCTGGTTGTGATGCCAACGTTCAACGAGGCAAAATCGCTTGGGTCAACGGTAGAGGGTTTACTAACAGAAGTTGAGGGTGTTGATGTCCTGATCGTTGATGATAACTCACAAGATGGAACTGCGAACATTGCTGATTCGTTGTCAGTGAGTCATCCTCGGGTATCAGTGCTTCACAGAGATTTGAAACAGGGATTAGGCCCTGCATACATTGACGGCTTTAGACAAGCATTTTTAAATGGTTACCAGGTTGTTGTCGAGATGGACGCCGATGGTTCCCACCAAGCAGGTGATCTGGCAAGAATTCTAAAGGCACTAAATACTGCCGATTTGGTTATTGGCTCCCGTTGGATCAAAGGCGGAAGCGTTAAGAATTGGCCGGTAAGTAGATTATTTTTATCTCGTTTTGGAAACTTGTATGCGAGGTTAATGCTCGGGACCCATATTTTCGACATGACTTCCGGATTTCGGGCCTACCAAGCAGGCTTTTTGAAAGAATTGACATCAACGCCTGTGGCATCCCATGGGTATTCGTTCCAGGTTGAGCTTGCCTACCGGGCGTCAAAGAGGGGTGTTGTTAAGGAAGTTCCTATCACGTTTGTCGAACGCGCAGAGGGACGATCAAAAATGACGCTAGGAATTGTTTTTGAGGCCTTGCTGAATATTCAGGTCTGGGGAATAAAGCGAATCTTTGGCTAAATGTCAGCCTTACCAGCTTTTCTTCGAGCTTTGATGTAAGAAAGTCGCTCTTTCAAGATGAGCTCAAGTTCAACTTTTGACCTTCGTTCTAGCAGCATGACCAAGTGAGACTTTGGCGTTTTGATCTCCGTGATACTCAGGGTGATTGGTTTACCGTCTTTTAGCAAAGTTCCAAACTCCGAGCAAGACTTGCACTGCCAGGTCTCTGGCATTTCAGCATCTTGAGCGAAGACAATCTCAGAGGAGTGCCCGTTTGGGCAAAGAAATTGATACTTGGTCCTGGGGGAGTAGCTAACTCCTACTTCGGACTCAAGTGATTGCTTTCCGATTCTGATACCGCGCATTGTCTGCTGGGCCACTTTGTTCTCCTTGTTATCAAAAGATGTGAACTATTAGGCACAACAAAGATTGGCAACCTAATCATCCTCATGCGAGTCCTTTAACAGCAAAGTGTCAGCTAAAGACCTTGATTGCGATGTCGCTGCGGTCAGTGACAATTCCATGTGCTCCGAGTGCAAAGAGGCTAAGCATCTCAGCTGGGTCGTTTATGGTCCAGTAATGAATTTCTTTATCCTGGTTTAAAACAGCCTCTACAAAACGAGGGTGCGTGAAATCAATCCCATACATTTTCGTCGGAATCTGAAGTGCATGAATACCTTGAAGTGAGGATGCAAGCTGTTTTCTTAGACCTAGCCTTGCGAGGGTGTAAGTGGAAAGCACTTTTGAACTCCCAGCGGACGAGGCTAATTTGACGGGGGAGATTGCCAAGGTCCGGATCCTTGAAGACTCGCTAAAGCTTGAAACTAGAACACGCTCAAAGGCTCCGGTTGCAGCGATTACCGCCATGCCGGGGGACTCGGTGCTAGGCGTTTTGAAGTCTAGATTGAACTTTGCCGAAGGAAATTTTTCCAGTGCTTCTTGCAAAGTTGGAATTTCGCCTCCAAAGGGGAGTCTGACTTGCTTGATCTCATCAAGACTTAGTGTCGAAATGAGTTTTTTGGAACCCACCAGGCGAGAAAGGTCAGAGTCGTGAAAAAGCACCGCAACACCGTCTTTGGTTAGCTGTAGATCGGTCTCCAGGTAATCAGCTCCGGCAGCCAAAGCAAGCCCAAAAGAGTCGATGGTGTTTTCGTCAACAACCTGTTTGCTTTCCTGGTATGTAAGACCACGGTGGGCAAAAATACGTGGTCTAGAGTCAGGAAGAGCACCTAGATAGGCAGTAGGGTTCATAGGTGCACCATGAAACTAACCGTAGCTTGCCGCTAAGGCTGATCACTCTATTCGCAGGATTGTTTGTTTATGGGTTGGGGGTTGCCCTCACAGTCCACGCAGGAATCGGTATTGCACCGTGGGATGTACTAGCTCAAGGAATTTCAATCCAAACCGGATATACCTTTGGCGTCTCCACGGTGATAGTGAGCATCATTGTGCTGCTCTGTTGGATCCCGCTCAAGGTCAAGCCTGGTTTTGGAACGGTAGCCAACGCGGTGTTTATTGGTCTATTTGCCGACTTTTGGCTCCTGATCCTGCCTGAGCTGACGGCCTACTGGCAGCAGCTCGGAGTGTTTCTTCTCGGAGTAGTTGTGGTGGGAATTGCCACCGGTCTATACATCAGCTCAAGCCTGGGATCGGGTCCTAGAGACGGTCTAATGCAGGGGACGGCAAATGCCCTAGACAAGCCCTTTTGGCTCGTCAGGACGGCTTTTGAGGGCTCTGTGCTGACAATTGGCTGGCTTATGGGCGGCCAAGTCCGAGAAGGAACTTTGATATTTGCTTTAACAATCGGCTATCTAGTTCAAGTTTCAATGAGGCTCTTCAAAATTCCTAAGGGGTAGCAATAGTTGCCTGCCAAGGGCGAGAACCACGATTCGGTAGGTTGGTCTTTGGGTGAGCTGGATTGGGTTGGATACCTTAAGCCGATAATGTACATTATGTCAACTTACAAAATCAAAGGCATAGAGCCATATCCCCTCAGATTTTCCTACTTTGACGATGCCACCCATTGCTCGAGCTTTGAATGCGCGTTTCCGGAATCGAGAGCCACACTGACTAACTGAATCGCAGAATCAAAGCGAGTGACCAGCTCAGATCCGACAAGAGAAGGATTCTTGGCGGACTGGTAGGCCACCACTCCCCCCGCAGCGTTCAAAATAGCGATGTCTCGGATTGCTCCGAGGTTCCCAGAGGTATCACCGGCAAGCAGATCCCTGGCAATCTTGGCGTTGTGAGTAGCATCGCTACCGAGTAGCTGCTCCAGATTTGCTCTTTTGATGCCAAATCTGGCCGGATCTAGCTCCCATTTGGTCACCAAATTGGGTGAAACTTCCCATATTTGGCTGCTTGTGGTGGTGGTTAGCTCGTCTAAACCGTCATTTCCTCTCGAAACAAGCGCATATCGGCCTCTTTGGGCCATTTCTTGGGCCAGAAGTGGGGCAATCTGCACATCTGCTACCCCTAATGACGTTGCTAGGGGTTGAGCGGGGTTAGCTAACGGGCCTAAGAAGTTGAAGGTAGTTGGAACACCGAGTTTTTTGCGAATCGGAGCCACGTGCTTCATCGCCGGGTGAAAAACAAGTGCAAAAAAGAACGTGATTCCCGTCTCTTTGAACACTCTTGCCACCTGATCTGGTGCTAGCTCGAGGTTGATTCCGAGCTCCGCCAGCATCTCCGAGGATCCTGTTTTACCAGAGGCTGATCTCGAACCGTGCTTCAAAACTGGAACTCCGGCTGCAGCAGCAAGGATGGAGGCCATCGTCGAGATGTTGACAGTCCCAATCATGTCACCGCCGGTTCCAACAATGTCGACGGCGTCATTTCCGGTGTCTAGCGATAAACAGTTTTGAAGCATCGTATCGACTAAGCCTGCTAGTTCATCAACGGTTTCAACCTTGGCTCGGAGTGCAAGGAGAAAATTTGACACTTCAGCTTCGGGTGCACTTCCAGTCATCACATCGGATAACGCCCAAGAACTTTGTTCACGAGTAAGGTCACGCTTAGCGTGCAAATCTTCGAGTATTGAGTTCCAATTTGTTTGCGAAGGCATCCAGTCAGCCTATTACCGAAACACAAGAGATTTGCTAGCTTATTGCCCTATATGCCTGAAATCTCGGGTTATCATATTCGTATGACATCCGCCCAAATGACCCAAAATGCCCCAATCGTGATAAATCGCCCCAGCGCGACCTCGGTTGGAACCATAGTTTGGCTGGGTAGCGAGGTCATGTTCTTTGCTGGTTTATTCGCGATGTACTTCAGCCTCAGGGCTAATTCCCCGGCAATTTGGGCTAATGACACCCAAATTCTTGACGTGACCTTTGCTTTGATCAACACCTTGATCCTGGTTGCCTCATCGTTTACTGCTCAGTTCGGAGTGTTTGCCGCAGAGCGGCTCCAGCCACGAGCTACCGGCCTATCCCCTGTCAAGTGGGGTCTAGTTGAATGGTTCTTCCTCAGTTATGTACTGGGCGCCATCTTCGTGGCTGGCCAGGTTTATGAGTACGCCATGTTGGTTTCCGAGGGTGTCTCTCTCAGCTCAAACTCTTATGGCAGCGCTTTCTACATCACCACAGGATTCCACGCTCTACACGTAACAGGTGGTCTAATTGCGTTCTTGCTAGTTATTGCGAAAACATATGCCGCAAAAAAGTACGGGCATCTAGAAGCAACCAGCGCAATCGTGGTTTCTTATTACTGGCACTTTGTTGATGTTGTTTGGATCGGCCTTTTCCTTATCATCTACGTTTTGAAATAAAGAAAGTTATTGATGTCACTTAGAAAAAGAATTAATGGCTCACGGCGCTCTCCCCTAGCAGCGACCATCGTCATCGCCGCTGGATTGTTGTTCTCCGGCGGTGGCTACGCCGTTGCTACCAATGTTGTTGAATCAAATGTTGCTCTTCCCTACACCGCAGATCAAATCGCGGAAGGAAAGAGATTGTTTTTATCCAACTGTGCCAGCTGCCACGGCCTAAACTCTGAGGGAACAGATGCAGGTCCAAGCCTTATCGGTGTTGGTGCTGCGTCGGTTGATTTCCAAGTTGGCTCTGGTCGAATGCCAGGACAAGGTTCTGGGCCTCAGTTGCCAAAAAAGACTGTTCAGTTCACCGAAGCTCAAATTGAACTGATGGCTGCTTACGTTGCGTCGCTGGCTCCTGGTCCAGCAATTCCAGAAGCAAGGTATCTTGAAGCAACCGGAGATGCAGCTCACGGTGGAGAGTTATTTCGAATTAACTGCGCGATGTGTCACAACGCCGTTGGCGCAGGAGGTGCACTAACCGAAGGTAAGTACGCACCGGTTCTAAATGGAGTTTCCGCCAAGCATATCTACGAAGCAATGGTTACTGGACCCCAGAACATGCCGGTTTTCAATGATTCCAACTTGACCCCTACCGATAAGCAAGACATCATTACCTACCTCGCCTACATTGACGAAAATGAATCTGCTGGTGGGTATGCCCTTGCAAGCCTGGGGCCGGTAGCTGAAGGATTGTTTATTTGGATTTTCGGTCTTGGTGGAATCATTGCCATAACCGTATGGCTCGCAGCGAAATCGAATTAGAGGGAGAACTTAGTTGGCTGGCAAGGACTTAGAACGAAGCAAAGAAGCTGAAGGCTTCGAGCATGAATTCGAATCCGGTCTTGCGGTAATCTCCCAAGACAAGATCAGCGATCCTGGTCTAGAGCCTCACCGCGTTCGAATGACTGACAAGTCCCCCAAGCACGCCAAGAATGCCGAGCGTCAAGTTGCAGTTCTGTTTATGCTTTCAGTAGTTGGAAGCTTCTTTGCGCTATGGGCGTACGTTGCATTCCCAATTACAGAAGACCTCTCGACTGTTCGCGCCAACAACTTGTGGCTTGGTCTTGGTATGACGTTGTCACTCCTTGGAATCGGAATAGGTGCGGTGCACTGGGCCAAGACGCTAATGCCGGACTTCGAAGTTTCTGAAGCTCGTCACCAAACCCGTGGTAGCGAAGATGTTCGCGCCGCTGCTGTTGAGATTGTGAAGCTAGCCGATCAGGAATCTGGTTTTTCTCGTAGGAAACTTATTCGCAGAACGATGTATGGAGCTCTTGCTCTATTCCCACTTCCCGCACTAATTGTGTTTGGTGACTTGGGTCCCGTAGTTGGTGACAGTCTGAGGCACACCATGTGGAAGAAAGGAACCAGGCTAACCAAAGATCCAACTGGTATTCCAATCAAGGCCTCAGACGTAACTCTGGGCTCTGTATTCCACGTGATTCCAGAAGGACTTGCAGAGATGCACGAGCACAAACTTGAAGAAAAAGCCAAGGCTGCTGTTTTGCTGGTGAGGTTGAATCAAGAAGATCTAAAAGAAGATGAAGATAAAAAGAGCTGGTCGTACGACGGTATCGTTGCCTATTCAAAAATCTGCACTCACGTTGGATGCCCGGTTGCACTTTACGAGCAACACACTCACCACTTGCTATGCCCATGCCATCAATCAACATTCGATGTAACCGAGCACTGCAAGGTGGTATTTGGTCCAGCAGCACGTCCTCTTCCGCAACTACCGATTTCGGTTGATGCTGAAGGTTACCTAATCGCGCAAAGCGATTTCCTAGAACCAGTCGGCCCTAGCTTTTGGGAGCGTTAAAGATGACAACCGCAGTTACTGAAAAGAAGCCAGAAGGCGCTCTTGCCTCTACCACTAACTACCTAGACGAGCGTCTAGGTGTTGGAGGAATTCTAAAGAACTTTGGTCGCAAGGTGTTCCCCGATCACTGGTCCTTCATGCTTGGTGAGGTAGCTCTTTACAGCTTCGTTATTCTGTTGATTTCTGGAACCTTCCTTACGTTCTTCTATCAGCCAGCCATGACAGAAGTAATCTATGACGGTTCCTATGTGCCACTTAAGGGTGCGCAGGTGTCGATTGCTTACGCGTCTTCACTAGATATCTCATTCGAAATTCGCGGTGGAATGCTAATGCGTCAGGTCCATCACTGGTCCGCTCTTTTGTTTGTTGCAGCCGCAGGGCTTCACATGCTCAGAGTTTTCTTTACTGGTGCTTTCCGCAAGCCACGCGAAATCAACTGGGTTGTTGGTTTTATGCTCTTCGTCTTAGGAATGGCGGCTGGTTTCACTGGTTACTCATTGCCTGATGATCTGTTGTCTGGAAACGGCCTTCGCATCATCGATGGAATGATCAAGGGCATTCCAGTTATTGGCACCAGCATTTCCGCTGGTCTATTTGGTGGCGAGTTTCCAGGCACCGAAGTTATCGCGAGGCTCTATGGCCTTCACATCCTTTTGGTTCCAGCATTGATTCTTATCTTTATTGCCATTCACTTGTTCATGGTTATTATTCACAAGCACACCCACTACTCAGGTCCAGGTAGAACTGATGAGAACGTGGTTGGCTACCCGCTGATGCCTGTCTACGTGGCAAAAGCTGGAGGATTCTTCTTCATTGTGTTTGGTGTTGTCATGTTGATTTCAGCAACCTTCACGATCAACCCAATTTGGAACTACGGTCCCTATGACCCCTCCCCTGTTTCCGCAGGCACTCAGCCTGACTGGTACATTGGCTGGTTAGACGGTGCCCTGCGTCTAGCTCCTAGTAACTTAGACATTGCATTCTTGGGTCACACCTATCCATTCGGTGTTCTAATTCCACTGGTAGGAAGCCTTGTGTTCCTTGGGCTTGTAGCTGTCTACCCGTTCATCGAAGCTTGGGTTACCGCTGACAAGCGCGAGCACCACGTACTAGACCGCCCAAGAAACGCTCCAACCCGCACAGCTATCGGCGCTGCTGGAGTTACTTTCTACGGTGTGCTCTGGGCGGCAGCCTCGACAGACCTAATTGCCACGTTCTTCCAGATGTCGCTGAATCAGGTGCTGGTGTCGATGCAAATCATGCTTATCCTCGGACCGATTTTCGCATACATCGTGACCAAGAGAACTTGTTTGTCCTTGCAGCGTAAGGACCGAGAGATTGTCCTGCACGGTAGAGAGACAGGTCGAATTGTTCGTCTGCCACACGGTGAATACATCGAAGTTCACGAGCCACTAGATAAGTACGAAATGTACAAGCTAGTTGACTTCAAAGACTACAAGCCAACAATTGTTAGACCGAACGAAAAGGGCAAGATTACTGTTGGCTCCCGAATTCGATCTGCTCTATCGAGAATCTACTTCGAGGACCGGATCTCTCCAGTTTCAAAGACTGAGCTGGAGAAAGCTCAGTCTCACGATCAGTCCCCTGCGATTGAGGCAACAAAGCAAGATCAGCTCTCAAAATAGCTAAATGGAAAAACCCCGGCCAAGGCTGGGGTTTTTTTAGGGTTTGTAAGAGTCAACTTCTATCTCAACCAGCATTGCCTTGTTAATGAATTGAATTCCAGCGAGCATTGTCGCAGCTGGTCTAATTGCTGAAAAGAGCTCTCCGTGAACACGGCCTACCGCGTCCATGTCTTCCGCTTTCGCTAGATACATTCTGGTTCTGACAACATCTTGGAGGCTGTGCCCTCCGGACAAAAGAGCCTTCTCGATGACCTGGAATGCGACCTTAGCTTGTCCATAGGCGTCTCCCTCATGCTGCAGCACACCATCGACGGTGGCCGTCGAACCAGATACGTGAATGTAAGGCCCCGCTACAACGGCCCTGGAATAACCAATTGATTCTTCCCAGGGTCCCCCCGAGGAGATTTTCTTATCTGCGGCCACTAGTGTGCAAAATGTCCGCGGTTATGTTCAAAAACAAAACCAACAACACCAATCAGCGCCAATGGCACGGCTATAAAGGTTAGCCACCAACCCACAGCCAACGATGCAAAAGCAAGAGCTGAAGCAGCTCCAACAAAGATTGGCCACCAGCTCCAGGGCGAGAAGAAGCCAAGCTCAGACTCCCCATCTTCGATATTCGCATCTGGGCGATCTTCTGGAACAAACCCCTGCGTTCTATCTGTCTTCCAAAGATAAAAGGTGATAAAGATGCTCATGAAAGTAAGCATTGCAAGAGCTGAGGTACCGATAGGTTCCCAGCCTCCGTATGTTAGAAACCACCAAACTGCATACAGAGCGGTGATCAGAGCAAAAAATACGGTCATTATGAACCACATGCTCACATTGGCCTTCATCGCTGTTTCCCGTCCTCGCTAGCTGCGGCTTTAGCCTCAGCAGATACGTGATCGGGGTGGTGTAGATCGAAAGCTGGTGACTCAGACCTGATTCTTGGAATTGAGTGGAAGTTGTGACGAGGGAACGGACTTGACGTTGCCCACTCCAAGCTTCTTCCATAACCCCATGGGTCATCCAGAGTAACTGTCGGTGCCCTGCGAGCTGTTACGTATAAGTTCCAGAAGAACGGAATCATGGAAAGTGCTAGCAGTATTGAGCCTCCGGATGAGACCATGTTCATCCAGGTAAAGCCATCTTCAGGTAGGTAAGTAGCGTAACGTCTTGGCATACCAATAACACCGAGCCAGTGCTGCACGAGGAAGGTGATGTGGAAACCAAAGAACAAAATCCAGAACTGGATCTTTCCAAGACGCTCATCCAGCATCTTGCCGGTGAACTTTGGCCACCAGAAGAAGAATCCTGCGAACATGGCGAACACCACTGTTCCAAACACCACGTAGTGGAAGTGTGCAACCACAAAGTAGCTATCTGAGAGGTGGAAGGTTAGCGGAGGTGAGGCCAAGATAACCCCGGTCAGGCCACCGAAGATAAAAGTGGTTAGGAACCCAAGGCTGTAAAGCATCGGGGTCTCAAAAGTAATTGACCCTCGCCACATCGTGCCAATCCAGTTAAATATCTTCACACCCGTTGGAACCGCAATCAACATGGTTGTGAAAGCAAAGAACGGAAGCAACACTGAACCGGTAACGTACATGTGGTGAGCCCACACTGTCATAGACAGAGCGGCAATTGCGATCGTGGCAAAAATAAGTGTCTTGTAACCAAAGACCGGCTTGCGGCTAAACACGGGGAAAATTTCAGAAACGATTCCAAAAAATGGCAACGCAATGATGTAAACCTCAGGGTGGCCAAAGAACCAGAACAAATGCTGCCAGAGCATTGGGCCACCGTTAACGGGGTCAAATATGTGAGCGCCGAATCTACGGTCGGCTCCTAGAGCAAACAATGCAGCTGCAAGAGGTGGGAAGGCCATGATTACCAAAATTGAAGTTACTAGTGTGTTCCAAGTGAAGATTGGCATCCGGAACATCGTCATGCCAGGAGCCCGCATGGTCAAGATTGTGGTGATGAAGTTGACTCCACCCATGATTGTTCCAAAACCGCTGAGAGCTAGACCAAAGACCCACAGGTCTCCGCCTATGCCCGGTGAGAAAGTCGTATTCGATAAGGGCGCATACGCAAACCACCCAAATGATGCAGCGCCTTGCGGAGTGAAGAATCCAGAAACCGCTATCAGGCTGCCGAAGAAAAAGAACCAGAAAGCAATTGCGTTCAGGCGCGGAAAGGCAACATCTGGTGCACCAATTTGAACAGGCATCAGAACGTTTGCAAAGCCTGCGAAGAGCGGAGTTGCAAACATCAAAAGCATTATGGTTCCGTGCATTGTAAACAGCTGGTTGTACTGCTCTTTAGTCTGAACGATGTCAAGCCCAGGTAGGGTCAACTGCGCGCGAATAACGAGAGCCATCACTCCGCCGATGAGGAAGTAAACAAAAGAAGTGATTAGGTAGAGATAACCGATTTTCTTGTGATCAGTTGTGGTGATCCAGTCGACAATGATTTCACCCTTGGATTTTTTCCGAGGCGACTGGTATCCGCCGCTTTGCCTGGTGTCAGTTAGGGTTGCCATCTGCCTATCCTCTAATCTCTAATCTCAGGGTCGTCGCCTGGAAGATTCTGGTTTCTATCAAGTGAAGAGTCAAGCTGTCCGGTTTGACCCTTGGCAGCGAGGCTAGAAAGATAAGTGTCGTACTCAGCTTGGGAAACAACTTTCACTTGGAACAACATCATCGAGTGATACTCACCGCAAAGCTCGGCACATTTACCCATGTAGGTACCCTCAACTTGCGGTGTGAAGTACATGTGGTTCGTCTTTCCAGGGAACATATCTTTTTTGTACAAGAAATCAATTACCCAGAAGGAGTGAATAACGTCTCTCGAGGAAAGGTCTATCTGTACGGTCTTTCCAACCGGTAGGTACAAAGCTGGCAGTGTTTCCGGAACGCCTTCTTGTCCATCAAACTGTGCTTGAATGCCAGATTCATAAACGTTGGCGTCAACATAGTTGAAGTCCCAGCTCCACTGCTTGCCGATAACCTCAATAACCACGTCAGGGTTCTCGGTAGGTTGCTCGATCGCGGCAATGTCTCTAGCAGTGAACGCGAAAAAACCAATAACTAGTACTAATGGAATCACTGTAAAAAGCACTTCAATTGGGTTGTTGTAGCGCAACTGAGGTGGCATCCCTGTTTCGCCCTTGCGTCGGCGATAAACCACTATCGCCCAGCCCATTAGAGCCCAAGCAATAATTCCAACCAGCCAGAGAATTATCCAAGCGGTAGTCCACAACCCCACAATTCGGTCTGTGTGATTGGTTACTCCTGGAACTCCTGGGAGCCATCCGCGAACAAAATCATCTGTACAGCCCGTTAAAAGAAGAACTAGGCCAGTGGCGCCAGGAATGGCTAACCATTTTGAACGATTCTTCAATTAAAACTAGTCCTTTGGCTGTGTAGAGCTTGTGACTTAAGTCTAAGTCAGTGTTTTGGGAATCCCCGCCAAAACACCAATAAACACTTGGGTTATTGGAGGTTTAGGCACTGGTTTGTTAGTTGAAAGAATCTCCGCAAGCGCATGAACCAGCTGCGTTTGGGTTGTCAATCGTGAAGCCTTGCTTCTGGATGGTGTCCTCAAAATCAATGGAAGCGCCTTCAAGATAAGGAACGCTCATTTTGTCCACAACAACCTCAACATCGTCAAACTTTGCGATTGCATCGGTCTCTTCTAGCACCTCATCAAAGAAAAGTTGATAGATCAATCCAGAACAACCACCAGGCTGAACTGAGACTCTCAGCCTGAGATCGTCTCGTCCTTCTGCGCTGATCAGACTTTTTACCTTGTTTTTGGCGGTATCGGTTAGCTTTACGCCGTGGCTAAGGGTTTGTTCCATTGAAATCTCCTTGGAGTAGCTTCTTTGTTGTTACAGTCTAACCCAGCTCTTGGAATTAGAGCTGAAGTTGGTTTCCGCCAAGCAGAATCAGGGCCTGAGCAATGATGGCCTTTCGAAGGGTTTCGATATCTAGGCTCTCATTTGGCGAATGAGCCCTAGAATCTGGATCCTCCACCCCTGTAACCAGCACTTGCACCCCAGGAAATACTGCCTCCAGGTCAGAAATAAATGGGATGGATCCTCCGATACCGATGTCAACACTGTCAAATCCGTAGGCGGATTTCAAAGCTCTGGAAGCTAGATCCTTGGCCCAACCGGACTCCCCCAAGCTGAAGGGTTTACCAAGCTCAACCGACCCGAAATCGATTTGGGCACCCAAAGGATTATTGGCCAAGATGTGCGACTTTAGGGCCTCTAGAGCCTCACTGGGCACCTGTCCGGGGGCAATTCTAAGGCTCAGTTTGGCTCTGACACTTGGAACCAGTGTGTTTGAAGAGATGGCCACCGAAGGGTAGTCCAAGCCAATCAGGGTAAGCGAAGGCTTGGTCCAGAGCCTGCCTAAAATGCCCCCTTCACCTATGGCTGAAGTGGAGGGCCAAAGGCCTGAATCTGCCCTTAAATCCTGCTCTGTATAGGCTAAATCGACAGAATCCTCTGAAAATAGGCCAGAAATGGAGACTGAGCCTTGCTCGTCCCACATTGAACCCAAAATCTTCGTCAGCGCGAGCATGGCATCTGGGACAGCCCCTCCGTACATACCGCTGTGGACCGCGTGGTCCAAGGTCCTGACCTCAAATTCAAGCGAAACCAGACCTCGGAGTGTGGTTGTTATGGCTGGAATCTCTGTTGTCCAGTTACCCGAGTCCGCAACAATAATCACATCGGAGGCCAGCTTGGCCTTATGTTCAACCAAGAAGTTAGCGAAAGAAGGTGATCCTGCCTCCTCTTCACCTTCGACAAATACCACCAGCCCAAGATCAAAATCATTGTTCGTGAGCTCACGAAGTGCCTTGACTGCGTAGACGTGTGAAATAACTCCTGCTTTGTCGTCTGCAGCCCCGCGACCATACATCCGACCATCTCGAATCTCAGTTTTGAATGGTTCAGATTCCCATAGCTCATCGGCTCCAGGGGGCTGAACATCGTGATGAGCGTAAAGCAAAATAGTTGGCTTAGAGTTTCGAGCCGCTCTAGTTGCGACTACCGCTGGCGCACCAATTGCTCCAGCCGGTGTTGCCGATCGCAAAATCTCAACTGAATCAAAAACACCTGTTTCGCGAAGCAAGGTCGAAACGGCTTCCGCGCTTCTATCAAGCTCGGTCGAGTCAAAGGCTTCCCAAGCAATTCCAGGAATACTAACCAAAGCAGATAGATTTTCTAGGGCCTCAGTAAAGGCGCCCTCGGTGAATTTCTGAACGGCTTGTACGTCAGCATCACTAATCGGCGGTGGGGTGATTGTCATAAGGGTAATCTTAAAGGTATAACCCAAAGAATTGAGAATTGATGTCTTCGACACCTAAGCAGCAACCCGAGACCCCAAAGGCCGGAAAAGGTCGCCCGACACCAGCGCGGAAGCAGCAGGAGTTGCTTAGAAAGAAGCCTGTCGTAGGCAACAAGAGTCCGGAGGCCAAGAGAGCTGCCAAGAAGGTTCTGAACGCAGAACGGGCTAAGGCACGTGAAGGTTTGGCCAACGGTGAAGATCGCTACCTAACCATTAGAGACCGCGGACCCCAGCGAAGACTAGCCAGGGATGTCGTAGATTCGCGCTTCACAGTTGGCGAACTTGTTCTACCAATGCTTTTTCTAGTGATCATCGTCACTTCAATCAGACCAGAAGATTTATTTATTCAGTTTGGAACTCTCGTTGGGATGTGGGGACTGTTTGTTCTAATCGGTATCGATGGTTATATCATCGGCAGGAAAGCACTAAAAGTTGTTGAGACAAAGTACCCAGGCAGGAGTGAAAAGGGTTTGCGTTGGTACGCTGCAATGCGTTCGATTCAAATGCGTGGCATGAGACTTCCAAAGCCTCAAGTTAAGCGCGGAACAAGGATTCTCTAACAGAAGGGCTCCAAATGAAGCATCGCTATCTTGGAAACAGTGGATTCAAAGTCAGTGAGCTCACTTACGGAAACTGGCTCACCCACGCCCGTCAAGTTGACAACAAAGAAGCAATCAAAACTGTCAAAGCCGCTCTCGAAAGTGGCATTACTTCCTTTGATACTGCGGACGCTTATGCAAATCTCGAAGCAGAGCCCATTCTGGGCCAAGCGCTTAAGAACGAGCGTCGTTCAGGACTAGAAATCTTCTCCAAGGTCTACTGGCCGGTAGCTGACAAGAAGCCAAACGATCATGGGCTTTCTAGAAAGCACATCATGGAATCTATTGATGGTTCCCTCACAAGAATCGGAACTGACTACTTGGATCTTTACCAGGCTCACCGATTCGATTACGAAACTCCCCTAGAAGAAACAATGCAGGCATTCGCAGATATAGTTCGGGCCGGAAAAGCTCTTTACATCGGCGTTTCCGAGTGGAATGCAGAGCAGATCAAGGCGGGAGCAAAGCTAGCCAAGGAACTGAATTTCCAATTGATCTCAAACCAACCGCAGTACTCAATGCTGTGGCGGGTTATCGAGTCTGAGGTGATTCCAGCTTCTAAGCAAAACGGAATGACTCAGATTGTTTGGTCTCCCCTTGCTCAAGGCGTGCTCACTGGAAAGTACTTACCAGGAAGCCCCGCACCCAAGGACTCAAGAGCAAGCAACACCGAAGCAGCGGTTGGCGGCATAGAAAAGTACATGACGGAAGAGGCACTGACTGCAATTCAAAAACTGAAGCCACTTGCTGAGTCTCTGGGTTTGACCATGGCACAGTTTGGCCTCGCCTGGGTACTGGCTAATCCAAACGTTTCTAGTGCCATTGTTGGCGCATCGCGTCCGGAGCAAATCACAGACAACGTGAAAGCTGTGGGCGTGGAAATTCCAAGTGAAATCATGAAACAGGTCGACCAGATCCTTGCTGGCTTGATTGTGTCTGACCCAGCAGAAACTAAGAGTCCCCCGGCAAGGCTAGTTTAGGAACGTGCGCTACCGTTTATCTTTCTAGCCCACAACGGACCCTGATAAACAAATCCGGTATAGCCCTGGACTAGATCTGCCCCGAGTCGTAGGCGCTCTGAAACGTCTTCGCCGGTGACTACTCCCCCGACGGAAATCACCGCGAACTTCTCGCCCAACTCTTTGCGCAAAAGAACTAGAACCTCTTGAGACCTCTTTACCAACACCGGCCCTGATAAACCGCCTGCACCATAAGAGTCAACTTGCTCAATTTGTGTCACTAGGCCCTCGCGGCTAACTGTTGTGTTGGTTGCAATCACTCCAGCAAGGTCAAGCTTTCGAACCAAGGCCGCCACTTCTATAACGGCACTGTCCGCTAAGTCAGGAGCAATCTTCACTAGAACTGGTTTTCTGAGTGCCTCTCGAGCTACCGCGACCAAAATTGGTTCCAGTTGATCAATTTCCTGTAGCGAACGAAGCCCTGGCGTATTTGGCGAGGAAACATTTACGGCAATGTAATCAGCAACCGGAGCTAGCACCCTGGTGCTGTATTCGTAATCAGAAACTGCATCATTTAGCTCTGTGATCTTGCTTTTTCCGATGTTCACGCCAATGATTGGAAGCTTCGCACCCGATGCACGAAGCTTGGCAAGGCGCCTGGCAACTTGGTCCGCTCCTTCGTTATTGAATCCCATGCGGTTGATTAGAGCTTGGTCCTTGACTAGTCGAAATAGCCTTGGCTTGGGGTTACCTGACTGAGGATGTCTGGTGACTGTTCCAATTTCAACATGAGAAAACCCAAGCTGACCTAGCTCCTTGACGGCCATTGCGTTTTTATCAAACCCTGCGGCAATACCAAATGGACTAGAGAAGGTAAGCCCAAATGCATGAGTTGGTTGTTTCTTTACTCCGAGTTGCGAGAATTTTGCTAGCCCGGTAAGGCCAAGGAGTTTGATAACGAACATTCCAAGGTAATGAGCTTGTTCGGGATCTAGTTTGGAGAAAACTAGCTTGAACAGGGCTTTGTATAGCACCTACTTAGATTACCTTCCGTCGGGATAGACCAAAGGGCCAACGCGATTCGCGCTGACCCTTTGGCTGTAACTTCTTTTCTAGCTGCAACCAGAAGTTGATCCACAGCCTTCACACACGTGGCATGAGCCAGAAGGTCTCATCTTGATTCCACAGTTGAAGCAAAGTGGTGCGTCTGATTCTTTACCCTGCAGTAGTTCGAACAACTCAGCAGAGGAATGAACTTCCTTCTTGGTTGTAATCTCTACCGACTGAGTAATAGAAACTACTGACTCAGCTGCAGCGTCAACTGCAGAAGCTGCGCTTTCTACAACCGCTGGTGTGCCGTAGCTGGAGTTTGCATCCAGTTCCGCTGTGCGCTCGTCGGTGGAGAAAATACCAATAGCAGATCTGGTTTCGTATGGCAGGTAATCTAGCGCCAGGCGACGGAAGATGTAGTCCATCAGCGACTTAGCCATTCTGATGTCCTTGTCATCGGTTAGGCCAGCTGGCTCGAAGCTAACGTTGGTGAATTTCTTGACGTAGCTTTCTAGTGGCACACCGTACTGCAAACCAATCGAAACGGCTATTGAGAATGCATCCATCACACCGGCAAGAGTTGATCCTTGCTTTCCTAGCTTTAGGAACACCTCTCCCAAACCACCGTCTGGGTAGGATCCTGCGGTCAGGTAACCCTCAGCGCCACCAACGGTGAAGCTGGTGGTTGATGATGGGCGTGACTTTGGAAGACGCTTGCGAACCGGGTGAGACATGCCAGTTGCAACGGTTGCCTTCTCGGTCTTGGTCTCGGTCTTTGCCTTTCCATCGGATAGCGGCTGACCTACCTTGCAGTTGTCGCGGTAGATAGCAAGAGCCTTCAGTCCAAACTTCCAACCCTGGAAGTAGACCTCAGCAATTTCCTCTATGGTTGCTGTCTCAGGCATGTTTACTGTCTTTGAGATAGCTCCGGAAAGGAACGGCTGAACAGCGGCCATCATTCGCACGTGACCCATTGGCTCAATCGCACGAACACCGATAGCGGTATCGAAGATTGGGTAGTGCTCAACCTTGAGTCCTGGGGCGTCTACGACGTGACCGTTTTGTGCAATGTGGTCAACAATCGCCTCGATGGTCTCCTGAGAGTATCCAAGACGGTGCAGTGCAAACGGAATTGTCTGGTTGACAATCTGCATCGATCCACCGGTTGATAGCTTCTTGTACTTCACCAAGGAGAAATCAGGCTCGATACCGGTAGTGTCACAATCCATCATGAAACCGATGGTTCCGGTTGGGGCCAGCAAGGAGGCCTGGGCATTTCTCCAGCCGTTTTGTGAACCGATCTTGGTGTTTAGTGCCCACTGCTCGGTTGCAGCTACGTGAACAGAGCGGTCGATTTCGCTAACTGATGTAACTAGAGAGTTAGCTGCCTCGTGCTTTGCCATGATGCGGTCGTGACCGGCCTTGTTCTTTGCGTAGCCATCGTATGGACCAACTACCCCAGCAAGCTCTGCTGAGCGACGGTAGGAAGCTGCTGTCATCAAAGACGTGATTGCACCAGCAAGAGCAAAACCTTCCTTGCTGTCGTAAGGAACGCCGATAGCCATCAATAGCGCACCTAGGTTGGCGTAACCAATTCCCAGCTGACGGTAAGCGCGGGTGGTCTCACCAATTGCCTCGGTTGGGAAATCAGCAAAGCTAATTGAGATGTCCATCGCGGTGATGATTAGCTCAGAAGCCTTGGTGAAAGTGGCGGAGTCAAATGAACCGTCTGGGTTTAGAAACTTCAGTAGGTTGAGGCTAGCCAAGTTACAGCTTGAGTTGTCAAGGTGCATGTACTCAGAGCAAGGGTTTGACGCGGTAATGCGACCAGACTCTGGAGTGGTGTGCCAGTCGTTGATGATGTCGTCGTACTGGATGCCAGGGTCAGCACAGGCCCAAGCTGCCTTCGAAATCTTGTTGAAAAGCTCTCTGGCGTCAACTTCTTCGATAACTTCGCCGTTAGTTCTGGCGCGAAGTCCGAACTTGCCACCGCTTTCAACAGCGTTCATGAACTCTGCGTTCACTCGCACTGAGTTGTTAGCGTTCTGGTACTGAACGGAATTGATGTCGCGTCCGCCAAGTTCCATGTCGTAACCTGCGTCACGCAATACGCGGATTTTTTCTTCTTCAAGCTCTTTGGTCTCAATGAACTCAACGATGTCCGGGTGATCAACATCCAAAACAACCATCTTGGCTGCGCGACGAGTTGCACCACCAGACTTGATGGTTCCTGCAGAAGCATCAGCTCCACGCATGAAAGAAACTGGACCAGAAGCGGATCCACCGGAAGACTTTAGAAGTTCCTTCGATGACCGAATTCTGGAAAGGTTTAGGCCTGCACCGGAACCGCCCTTGAAGATCATTCCTTCTTCGCGGTACCAGTTCAAGATTGACTCCATTGAGTCATCGACCGACAAGATGAAGCAAGCAGAAACCTGCTGTGGGCTCTTGGTTCCGACGTTGAACCAAACCGGTGAGTTGAATGCAAACACCTGGTTCAAAAGCATGTAAGTCATCTCGTGCTCGAAGATAGTTGCATCTTCTTCGGTTGCGAAGTATCCATTGTCGCGACCAGCCTGAGTGTAGGTAAGAACAACGCGGTTGATCAGCTGACGCAGGCTGAATTCACGCTCTTCAGTTCCCATGGCTCCACGGAAGTATTTGGTTGTGACGATGGTGGAAGCATTCAAGCTCCAGAAATCTGGGAACTCAGCGCCACGCTGCTCGAAAATGGTCTCACCATTTTTCCAGTTGGTCTGTACAACATCTCGGAACTCCCAGTTGACCTGGTCGTATGGGTGCACGCCCTCTGTTGTGTAAATACGGTTAATGGTTAATCCCTTGCCGCTTACGGAGCCAGAGGTAGAGCTAAATGCGGTTGCGTCAGTCACGAGTGTTGCCTTTCCTAGTTTTGGATACTTATGGTTGTTGGTTTGCTACTTGGTTAGTTCTTTGTCTGAATCTGATACATCTGTGTTACTTGCTCGAAGGACATTAATTGCCGCTTCGAAGTCTTCTAGGCTTTCCCAACCCTGGTAAACGCTTGCGAATCTCATGAAAGCCACTTCGTCAAGCAGTCTTAGAGGTTCCAAGATAGCCAGCCCGATCACGTGTGCTTCTACCTGAGCTGCACCTGTGGAACGAATGGTCTCTTCTACCTGCTGAGCCAAGATTGCTAGGTCAGCATCCGAAACCGGTCTGCCCTGGCAAGCCTTGCCAACGCCGCTCACGATCTTGTCCCTGCTAAATGGCTCAGTGACACCGCTTCGCTTCAGGACGCTCAGTGAGGTGGTTTCAGAGGTGGTGAACTTCTTGCCACACTCTGGGCACTGGCGCCTACGACGGATGCTGGTGCCATCCTCGCTAGCTCTGGAATCTGTGACCCTGGAGTCTGTATTACGGCAGAAAGGACAGTTCATGAGCTGATGCCTTTCCGTCGTAAAAATCTTGATTTTTGTTGGATTTTCCCCGAATTTCCCGATAACCTTCCACTAGATGTGGAAAGTTTTCGCTCTTCCGTCCCTATATCTTGTGGTTTAAGGGGCATATTTGCAAATTTGTCCGATATTCGGCGTGTCGCAATTCTGGCCTGAAAAATCAACGATTTCCGAGGTTCTTGAACCCCAAAATCTCTACTACCCTGAAGAAGATGCTTGACCCCAAAATAAACCAAGACTCCAGCGAGGCCCTAAAGGCCGCGTTCCGGCGCCACGCCTCAGGAGTGGCGGTAATTACTACGAATGACCTCGCTGGGAACCCAGTGGGTTTCACTGCCACATCCATGACCTCTCTGGGCTCTAACCCCGCACTTGTGACCTTCAACATCTCTCAGGGATCGTCGTCCTGGCCTGCAATTTCCACCGCTAAACACGTCGCTCTACACATGCTCGGGGTTAACAATTTTGACCTAGCTCAGAAAATGGCTAGCGACAACACAAAAAGATTTCTGGACACAGACTGGCAGAGATCAGAGTTTGATTTGCCCGTTTTTCAAAACGTAACTGCAGTGCTTTTCGGTCGTGTCCGCGAATTTCACCCTGTAGAGCAAAACGCGGTGTTCGTTATTGAAATACTTTCAGGAGTAACTGGCGACAACGACAAAGCTTTGCTTTATAACCAGCGTGCTTACTTCACGACTTCAGAAGAATCTCTCTGAACAAAACCCTGAGTTCCAAGTAAGGCTTTTAGTTCTCCGAGAAGATCATCCGTTATCTTTACCGTTGGCTGTAGTTTGAAGCTACGAGGATTGCTCTCATCCACAAAAGTTAGGTGAACTTCTTCCTTGCCAGGGTGGGCCTTCAGAGTCGAATCGAGATTCTCCAAAACGGATCTCGTTGCCTCTGACTCTTGAAGTTGTAAGCGAAGTGGTCCACTTGATACTCCTTGCGCTCCGATGGCAATTGCCTCAAGCGAGAATGCGGAAATTGCTATGCCGTCGTCCCGCATGTTGATACGGCCCCTGATAACGACAACTTCATCGTTTACAAGCTGCTCTGAGAACTCTCGGTAGGTCTTGCCCATAAACATGACATTGACTTCACCTTCAAAATCTTCGATCGAGACATTGGCGTACGGATTTCCAGACGAACGCGCGACGCGATGGGTAACGCTAGAAATCAAGCCCGCAATTGTCACTGTTTCGCCATCTTTGATTTCTTCACTCGTTAGCAAGTCCCCAATAGTGAACTCGGCAAACTGTGCCAATTGACTTTCTCTTCCAGAAAGCGGGTGGTCCGAAACGTATAGCCCAAGCATTTCGCGCTCGTGAGCGAGCTTTTCAGCCTTTGGCCACTCAGGCCTATCAGGAACTGTAACCGAGGAACCAACACCCTCAAACAGATCACCAAATAGGTCTACCTGGCCGGCCGACTCGTTGCGCTTGGTAACTGAGGAAGCATCCACTGCCTCTTCATATATTTCGAAAAGTGACCTTCTGGTGTGACCGAGGGAATCAAAAGCCCCTGCCTTAATAAGCGACTCAATAGTTCTCTTGGAGCAAACCTGCTGTGGAACGCGCGCCAGAAAGTCGCTAAAGGATGCGAATGGTTTCTCACTACGAGCTTGAATGATTCCATCGACAACGTTATGACCCACGTTTCGAATTGCTCCCAAACCGAAACGGATGTTCTCGCCAATTCCCGTGAAGGCCTCGACGGATTGATTGACATCGGGTGCTAAAACTTGAATGTTCATGCGACGGCACTCATTCAGGTAAATAGCGAGTTTATCTTTTGAATCCCCCACCGAAGTAAGCTGAGCGGCCATATACTCGGCTGGAAAGTTTGCCTTGAGATAAGCAGTCCAGTAACTCAAGACACCGTAGCCAGCGCTGTGAGCCTTATTGAACGCATAGTCGGCAAAAGGAAGAAGGGTCTTCCAGAGTGTTTCGATTGCCGCTTCGGAATACCCCTGCGCGAGCATTCCACCACTGAAGTCCTTATAGGAACGGTCTAGTTCCTTCTTGTCTTTTTTACCCATCGCTCGACGCAGCAGGTCAGCTTGAGCCAAACTAAAGCCCGCAACTTTTTGTGCCACCGCCATTACCTGCTCCTGGTAAACGATCAAGCCATAGGTTGGATCAAGAATGTCAGCCAATGTTTCGGCAAGCTCCGGGTGAACCGGTTCTGATTTTTGAAGTCCGTTTTTTCTCAGCGCGTAGTTTGTGTGAGATTTCTCACCCATCGGTCCAGGGCGATACAAAGCAATAACGGCGGAGATGTGTTCAAACTCGGTGGGCTTTAGGGTTCGAAGAAGCGATCGAACCTGGGCTCCATCGAGCTGGAACACTCCAAGAGTTTCACCTCTCGAAAGAAGATCGAACGTGTTTTTGTCAGCGTTTAGGTCAAGATCTTCCAGTACAACCGTCACCCCGCGATTTACTTTGATGTTTACCAGAGCATCATCCAAAACGGTGAGGTTTCTAAGACCCAGGAAGTCCATCTTTAGTAGTCCAAGTTTTTCACAAGGTGGCTGATCAAATTGGGTAATCACCGCTCCGTCATCATCACGGCGCATGATCGGGATAACGTCAATTAGTGGCTCAGCGGACATGATCACACCGGCGGCATGAACACCAAACTGTCGTTTTAGGTTTTCTAGGCCTCTAGCAAGCTCAAATATCTTTGCTGAGTCTGGATCTGACTCGAGGGCCTCTCTAAACTCTGCAGCCTCCTTGTATCTGGAAGTTTGTTCGGCTTGCTTGTCTTGAGGCTTCTCAACAAGCTCCCCTAACGATATGTCTCTTCCAAGCACCATGCCTGGCATGAGCTTGGTTAGCTTCTCACCCGCGGCGTAGGGCATGCCAAGCACTCGAGCCGAGTCCTTGAGAGCCTGCTTAGCTTTGATGGTTCCAAAGGTAACAATCTGTGCGACACGATCCTCGCCGTATTTTTGACTGACGTACCGAATAACTTCTCCCCTGCGGCGATCATCAAAATCGACATCAATATCTGGTGGCGAAACTCGCTCGGGATTCAAGAACCGCTCGAAAATCAAACCGTGAACAATCGGATCAAGCTCAGTAATACCAAGGGCGTAAGCAACAATCGATCCGGCAGCGGAGCCTCGTCCTGGGCCGACTCGAATACCCTGAGCCCTGGCCCAAGCAATAAAGTCAGCTACCACCAAGAAATAGCCGGGGAATCCCATTTGGGCGATCACGTTTACTTCGTAAGCGGCTTGGTTTTTTTGCAGCTCTGGCACGTTCTGGCCATAGCGAGTCTTCATTCCCCGATCTACTTCTTTGGCAAACCAGCTTTCCTCGGTTTCACCCTCGGGAAGCGGGAACTTGGGCATTAGATCGCGCTTTTGGAACTCAACATTGCAGCGCTCTGCAATCAATAAAGTGTTGTCGCAGGCATCAGGGTGATCTCTAAAAAGCTCCCTCATTTCCGCCGGTGATTTCAAGTAATACTCGGCGCCATCAAACTTGAAACGATTGGGATCAAGCAAATTTGTCGAAGACTGAACACAAAGCAATGCCTCGTGAGCTGTTGATTCTGCGGCGTGGGTGTAGTGAAGATCATTTGTGGCCACCAGAGGTAAGCCAAGGTCTTTAGCTAGCCTGAGCAAGTCGGCGGTGGCCCGCCTTTCAATGTCGATGCCGTGATCCATGATCTCGACGAAGTAGCTGTCTTTGCCAAAAACATCTCGGTAAAAAGCTGCTGCTTCTAACGCTTTGTCATACTGGCCGAGTCGGATTAGGGTTTGCACCTCACCCGAAGCGCAACCGGTGGTGGCAATAATTCCCTTTGAATACTCCTGAAGCAGCTCGCGGTCCATGCGGGGTTTGAAATAAAAACCGTCCAGGTATGCCTTAGATGACATCTTGAAGAGGTTATACATTCCCTCGGTGGTTTCCGCCAGCATGGTCAAGTGCGTATAGGCACCGCCACCGGAAACATCGTCTTCCCCGCCGGTTCCCCACTTGACCCTGGTGCGATCAGTTCTGGATGTGCCGGGAGAAAGGTAAGCCTCGATGCCAATGATTGGCTTTATGCCATTGGCCTTAGCTGTTTGATAAAAGTCAAAGGAACCAAAGTTGTTACCGTGATCGGTAATGGCAATTGCCGGCATACCCATCTCGGCTGCCGCTTTGGTGAGGGGTCCGATACGGGCAGCGCCATCGAGCATGGAATACTCGCTGTGCACATGAAGGTGCACAAAAGAATCCTTTGTCGACAACGAAACCCCGCCTAGGTGATTGAGTGAATGAAATTTAGCCTAAGGCTATTTATGACCTCAGGCGTTCAAGGACTGCCGCCAAGTCAGCCGGATACTCAGAAACCAAACTAAGCTCATCCCCCGTGATCGGATGAGTGAACCCCAATTCCTTCGCGTGCAGCCACTGCCTCGTGATGCCAAGACTCTTGGCCAACTTGGGGTCAGCGCCATACATGGTGTCCCCAAGAAGGGGGTGCTTGAAAGCAGAGAAGTGAACACGAATTTGATGGGTTCTACCAGTTTCCAAATTCACTTCACACAAAGTACTTGCCGGAAAAAGCTCAAGTGTTTTGTAGTGGGTAATTGAAGGCTTGCCGCCTTCAACAACTGCGAACTTGAACTCTGCCTTTGGGTGTCTACCTATTGGGGCATCAAAAGTTCCCTCCGCTGGATCCGGGTGTCCTTGGATGATCGCGTGATAAATTTTATGAACTGCCCTGTCTCGAAAAGCCTGCTTTAGCCTTGAGTAGGCAAGCTCTGATTTGGCAAGCATCATCAAACCACTAGTTCCAACATCCAGGCGCTGGACTATCCCCTGGCGCTCCTGTGCTCCAGATGTTGAAAGCTGTATACCCCGCGCTAGCAATGCACCCGCAACTGTTGGCCCATCAAAACCAACCGTGGGATGAGCCACCACCCCTGCGGGCTTATCTACAACCACGATGTCCTCATCTTGATAGATGACAAGTAACTCATCAACGGGAGTTTCGGTAACTCTAAGCGGTTCCGCTGCTACCGGTGGCTTCACAACTAGGACATCCCCCAGATTCACCCGGTCGGATTTTGACAGCAACTTTTTTGAAACCTGGGCATCTCCTCGCTCACAGAGCTCGGCCGCGACTGATCTGGAAACTCCAAGTAATCTTGCCAGTGCAGTGTCGACTCTTTCTCCTGCAAGTGAGCTATCTATTTCAAATCGAAGAGTCATTTGGTTCTAGGCTCGATGCCACCTAGGCTCTCGCCCCGCATCACCCTCAGGACGCTGAGAATTGCCATCGAAACTATAAAAGTGTCGGCCAAGTTAAAAATTGGGAAATTGAAAGGAACTTGAATGAAATCAACAACGTGACCATTTCCAAAACTTGGTTCGCGAATCAACCTGTCAATTAGGTTGCCAACTACCCCACCCAGAAACACACCAATCATCAACGACCAAGAAATGGACTTAAGTTTTCTGGAATACCAAATGGTTGCCAGCGCCGCAGCTGTAGAGATAACAGCCAGGATCCAGGTGTATCCAAAACCCAATCCAAAGGCCGCGGAGTCGTTATATAAAAGCCGCCAAGAAAGCACCTCTCCGAGAACTGGGTAACTGGTGCCAAGCTCCAAAGTTGCAATAGCAAGGTTCTTGGTTAGTTGATCAAACGTTATTGCAACTACCGCAACAACCAAATACAGCCAACGACTTACCTTGGCTCTAGAGCTCATCAAGGAAACTAGTTGCTAAGGCCAGGTGTATATCCTGGGGCTTGAGTGGGTGCCACTCCGGCTGCATCAAGGTCAAGTAATTGCGATTCGATGTAGTTTTTGAGCTTGCTTCGGTATTCGCGCTCGAAGCTCTTCAGCTCCTGAATACGGTGCTCAACAACTGCCTTCTCCTGCTCGAGCCTGTTTAGCTCGGAACGCTGCTGAGCTTCTGCCTCACGAACGATTCTGGCAGCGGTTGCGTGACCTTCGGCGATAAGCTCATCGCGCTTGACCATACCCTCGCGAACGTGCTCATCGTGGAGCTTACGAGCAAGCTGTAGCAGATTGTTGGTGTTGGAGGAATCAAGTGTTGAGGGGTCAGAAACTGCCTCTGGGAACGGAGTAACTGCAACTGGAGCGCTGATTGATGGAGCCGATGCCAACTGTCCAGGCAAGTCTGCACCGCTTCTTTGAAGCTCGGCAATGCGCCCGTCGGCTGCTAGAAGTCTTCTTCGAAGATCTTCGTTCTCCTGGTGGACGCGCCTTAGCTCAACAACGATTTCGTCAAGAAAGTCATCAACTTCGTCCTGGTCGTAGCCTTCACGGAACTTGGTTGGCTGAAATCTCTTATTGACAACATCTTCAGGTGTTAGGGGCATTGCGATATCCTCTTTCGATTGGCCTGTAGGCCGTAGCTCAAAAAGTCTAACGCAAGATGTGGCCTTGGGCTAGACGAGGCTTTCAACCAAATTTCGTAGCACAATAACGCCAAAAACCAGCAGGGTCCAAGCAAAGTCCAGCGAAAATGCCCCGAAACTAACTGGCTTTATGAACCTGCGCAGAAACCTTAGTGGCGGATCAGTGACTGTGAAAATAATCTCAGCAAGGGGCAGTAGCAGACCCTTGGGCCTAAATCCTGGCCTGATGGAAATTAGAAGATCCAAAATCAATCGACCAACAAGCGCATAGAAGTAAATCTCCAGAGCCCAGTAGGCAATGAGAGCAAGTGTGCCCATGTTTGGAAGCTAGGGACGAACTAGTAGCTCGTCCACCTCGTTCATTTGCTCTTCTTGCTCTTCCTGATTAACAGCTACATGAGTGGGTGTCAACAAGAAAACCTTGGAAGTAACCCGACGCATGTGCCCCTCAAGTCCTTCTTTCAGGCCCAGCATGAAATCAAGCATGCGGCGTGAATCAACTTCACTCATCTCACCCATGTTAACGATCACCGGGATGCCGATACGGTAGTGGGCTGCCACCATAGGGGCCTCTTCGTAGGAACGGGGCTCGATGGTGAAAATCTCTGCAACGTCGCTTGAACCGCGACGTGATCTTTGAGGGATCAACCTAGCTGGACGCTGGGTGTTTGTCACCGGCTCCGCACGGGTAGGCAAATCATTGGACTCCTCGGCAAAACCAAGAAATTCCATGCTGCGCTTTAGTATTCCGGCCATTAGTTCCTCCTGTTATTGGTACATCTCAAGAATATGCCCACTAGGGCCGCTTGCCCGTTATTGCGGAGCCAATGCGCAAGTGTGTCGCGCCGTAGCCAATAGCCACCTCAAAGTCCGCGGACATCCCCATGGACAGACCTTTGGCCTCTGGGGCCAAGTCCTGGATCTTGGCAGAGAGCCCTGCCAGACGTTCGAACTCAACCGCTGGGTCCTTATCCAGGCCTCCAACGCCCATGAGACCCTCTAGGCGAAGACCTTGGGAACCTAACACCTTGGTTGCGAAATCGTCCAGATCGTTGACCCGAACTCCTCCCCTGGCTGGGTCCTCAGTCAAATTCACTTGAATGAAAACCCCCAGTGGCTTGGCTCTATCGATGGTTCGCTTCTGAAGCTCAACCAGCAGCGACTCTCTATCCAACGAATGAATTATGTCGGCATACTCCAATACTGACCTAACCTTGTTGGTCTGTAATTGCCCGACAAAGTGCCAGCGCATGTCCTCGCCAGATGAGGCCAGAACCTCTTTGGCTTTTGGCGCGGCTTCCTGATCTCGGTTTTCGCCGAAGTCCCTGGCACCAAGAGAGATTAGATCAAGAACTACTTGGGGTGGGTGATTCTTAGTGACCACAACCAAAGTGATATCTGCTGCACTCTTTCCAGATGCTGCGGCAGAGGAAGCAACTCGTTCAACTATTTGGTTATATCGTTGAGCTAGTTCGCTCACTTACCCTCTTAGAAATTCTGGAATATCTAGGTCGTCCCCGAAAGTTCCATCTGCTGTCTGCGGTCTGCGAGGAAGCTCTGGTGACTCATCAATCTCGATCTGATCAACAGGCTCAAACTCGGAAGCGAAAGAAGGAGCCGGGGTTGGCTCAGGTTCCACAATGTCAAAAAACGAAGATGGTTGTGCTGATACCTGCTCCGCAACCACAGGCGCAGCAATAACAACTGGTGTCGCTTCTGCAACTTCGGCAAAAACCGTTCTCGGAATTTTTCTGGGCTTAGGAGCTCCGCCGTCGAATCCAGCTGCGATAACTGTGATGCGAACTTCGTCTCCAAGAGTGTCATCAATGGTTGTTCCATAGATGATGTTGGCCTCTGGTGATACTGCCTCTTGAACCAATCTGGCGGCTTCATCAATTTCGTGGAGTCCAAGATCAGAAGCTCCTTGAACAAGAAGAAGCACTCCATGGGCCCCGTCGATGCTTGATTCAAGAAGCGGTGAAGAAACCGCCATCTCTGCAGCGCGCACGGCACGATCTTCACCCTTAGCGGTTCCAATTCCCATCAGAGCAGAACCAGCACCTTGCATCACTGACTTGACGTCAGCAAAGTCAAGGTTGATTAGTCCAGGTGTAGTGATTAGGTCGGTAATACCTTGAACACCTGCCCGAAGCACATCATCTGCCGTATTGAAAGCCTCGACAACCGAAACAGTCTTGTTGGCAATCTCTAGAAGTCTCTGGTTTGGAACAACAATCAAGGTGTCAACCTCGGCGCGGATTGCCTCGATGCCAACCTCAGCTTGCTGCATGCGACGCTTTCCTTCAAAACCAAATGGCTTGGTGACGACACCAACGGTCAGGGCACCAACTCTTTTAGCGACCCGCGCAACTATCGGTGCAGCACCGGTTCCGGTGCCACCGCCTTCACCTGCGGTGACGAAAACCATGTCAGCGCCACGCAACGCGGCTTCAATCTCATCCTCGTGATCTTCTGCAGCCCGTTTGCCAACCTCTGGGTCAGCTCCGGCTCCAAGTCCTCTAGTTAGTTCGCGACCAATGTCTAACTTCACGTGAGCTTCACTCATCAAAAGGGCTTGTGCGTCGGTGTTGATCGCAACGAACTCAACCCCACGAAGGCCTGACTCGATCATGCGGTTTAGCGCGTTAACGCCGCCGCCACCGACTCCAACAACCTTGATGACGGCCAGATAATTCTGGTTCAAGCCCATGATGCTCCTTCAAATCCATAGTTTCGCGAAGTCAAAACCAGAACAGCTCAAACCCTCAAGTTCCCGTATAGGGTTAAACTGCGACTGCTTTTATACACCGCGCCAAAAAAATAGGCCCACAGGGCCCTGAATTGCGGTAAGTCAAGGGGCGTGTCTAAAAGTTGTCAAAACGCACCACAGGAGCGTTTGGTGACGAAACATCGAATGTCACACCAGTGGCGCCCTGGTTGTTGGCGATCAGCGCCTGCAAAACTTTTGATTTCAAAACTGCATTCGAGCTATCTCCCCAACTGATTCGTTGCCCGAGGCTTCCGCGCAAGGTCATTTGAACGTCGTCTTTTGTGTTCGCTTGAATAACCTCGACCTCAGCCAATAGTTCAACGGGTAACGCAAGTAAAACATCAACCGAATCCCTGAAGCGCTGAGAACTAGTGGGAGGCTCGGCAATCAAAATGCGAGGAAGCAAGTCAGTTGGCTCGGCCAGGGCAATGCGCACCCCTGCCGGATCGTGCAACCACAAGGCTCCTTCAAATTCAACAATGCAAAGAGCTTGCCGCTCTGAAACTCTGATCTGAAGTTCGTTCGGAGGAACAGCGGTAGCAGTAAAGCTTTCGATCAATGTAAATCCAGCCAAAGACTGGGCTATTTCGTCTTGATTTAGCAACGGAAGCGGAGTTCCGATTTGGCTACTGAGTGCCTTCGAAATTTCATCGGCGCTTAGCCGCTCAGTCCCAACCACTGTGACTTGCTGGATAGCTAAAAGCGGTGAAAAGGTGGCAACCGAAGTAAGGATTCCAAGAATCAATATTGATCCAGCGCTCAGAGACACTGCGATGCGTCTGACTCGACGAGCCGACATCACCCTAGAAATCATTAAGCTCTCAAGATCACGCGATAACACCCTGCGAGGGGCCCTTGCAAGTGCGGGCCCCAGCTTGGAAGATTTTGCTGGGTTCTTTTTCTTTTGGTTTGGGCGTTCCATGGCTCTAGCTACCCCTCTAGAGCTTCGAGGATTTCAGGAACCATTTTGTAAACATCACCGCAGCCCATCGTCACGATGAAATCTCCCGTTCCTGCCAAGCTCGCGGCTACGGTAGAAGCGTCTGACCAGTTCTTGACGTAATGAATCTTGTCCTTGTTTGACGAGGCGTTCAAGATTAGTTCACCGGTGACTCCCGGTTCTGGATCTTCGCGGGCTGCGTAGATGTCCAAAAGCACGACTTCATCGCTTCCTTCCAACGCGTCTGCAAACTCCTTCGCAAACAATCTGGTTCTGGAGTAAAGGTGCGGCTGAAAGACAGTAATAATCTTCCCTTCGCCAACTACCGCCCTAGCTCCATTAAGTGCAGCAGCCACCTCAGTCGGATGATGCGCAAAATCATCGTAGACCTTTACTCCACGCCTGTCTCCGTGGAGTTCGAATCGCCGCTCGGTTCCACCAAACTTTTCGACTTCCCTAATTGATTCCTCGAAGTCAAAACCTAAGCCAATCAAAGTGGCAACCGCACCGGCCGCGTTAATTGCGTTGTGTCTACCGGCAATTGTAAGAGTCGCTGACAGCTTTTGTTTTTTGTAGCCAAGGCTAAAACTTACCCGAGACTTCTCGGCGATGTCGCTTACTCTTACATCAGCCAACTCACCTTCACCGAAGCTGAGTATGTGCTTGCTGATGAGTTTGGTAACAGCTTTTGCACCCTCATCATCGGAGTTGATAACAACCAATTCTTTTGCCTTGTTAGCAAAATCAGCAAATACCTGATGAAAAGCCTCGATGCTGCCGTAGTGATCCAGGTGGTCCGGATCAACATTGGTGATTAGTGCAACAGATGTGTCGTAGTGAAGAAATGAACCATCCGATTCGTCTGCCTCGATTACAAACAGCTCACCATCGCCGTTTTGAGAGCTAGCACCTAGCGAGCTAATTACTCCCCCGTTGACAAAGCTTGGATCCTGCTCGAGACCAAGCAAGGCTGTGATTATCATCCCAGTCGAGGTGGTCTTCCCGTGTGCTCCAGCCACAGATACCAGTCGTTTCTTTGAAGCCAAATGGGCCAAGGCCTGCGAACGATGAATAACCGGTAGGTTACGTTTCTTGGCAAGTAAATATTCTGGATTAGTAGGCCATAGGGCACTCGTGACGACGACAGTGTCGGCTTCGCCTAAATTCGCTTCATCGTGACCGATTGCAATCTTGGCGCCAAGAGCTTCTAGCGCAACAATGTTAGGACTAGTTCTAACGTCACTACCCGTGACCTTGTGACCCATACCAATAAGGATTCGGGCTATTCCACTCATGCCCGAGCCGCCAATACCAATGAAATGAACATGTCCAAGATCGGTTGGGACGGGTACTGAAAAATCAGGTTTTATCATCGTCTTGACACTACCTCTTCAATCAAGGCGATGAATCGCTCAGTGCCATCTAGCACACCAGCCTGCTTGGCCGCTTCTGACATTTGCGCTATCCGTTTTGAGTCTGAGATAACCGGAATCAAATAAGAGCGCACATACTGTTCATCAAATTCCCGGTCCGTAGCAGTGATCGCACCACCTGCCGCCAACACATCCTGCAAGTTAAAGCTCTGCTCACCGTTTCCAACGGCGTAGGGAATGTAAAGCGCGGGTAGGCCGACCGCGCAAAACTCTGACACGGTCGCTGCGCCAGCGCGCGAGACCGCAAAATCGCTAGCTGCAATAGCCAGCTCCATTCGGTCAACGTACCGAACTCTTCTGTATTCAGGTTCAGATACCTCAGCAAGATCACTGGAGCCGCCAATTATGTGTAGCACTTGAATACCCGCGGCAGACATTAGAGCTCTTGATCGGTCAATGGTTTCGTTAATGCTTCTAGCACCCAGCGAGCCCCCGGTTACTAGCAAGGTAGTGGTATCGGGTTTTAGCCCAAAAAACTTTCTTGCCGAAGCGACATCCTTGTTTGTAGCCAATGCCGTTATCGCAGGGCGAATCGGCATTCCAACAAATTCAGAATTGCTCAGCTGGGCAGACCTAAAGGCTTTACCCGCAGCGGCTGCGAACCGATTACCAAAACGATTAGCAAATCCAGGAAGAGCATTTCCCTCATGCAGAATAAGTGGAATCTTAAGTTGCTTGGCCGCTAGATAAGCCGGGGCACTGACGTAACCGCCAAACCCAACAACGGCGTTGATCTGATGCTGCCTAAGATATTTGCGCACCGTGCCCACGGATCGAAGAAAGCGAAAAGGGAATGCAATTGCATAAAAGCTGATCTTCCTTGGAAAAGGTAGCTTGTCAACTAGTAGCAGCGGAAACCCTGCCTCAGGAACTAACCTCGTCTCAAGCCCGGCGCTGGTTCCAAGAACAAAAACCTGGTTCATGGAGTCCTTAGCCACCAAAGCAGTCGCCACGGTAAGCAATGGATTAACGTGCCCTGCCGTACCTCCACCGGTCAAAAGAAAATTTGTCATCTTCCTACAGGCCTTCTGCCGTTTCGGTGATTATCTTTTTCAACTGCGAGTACCAAACCGATGGCACCAAGAGTCGCAATCAAAGACGAGCCGCCCGCCGATATAAGCGGCAACGGAACTCCTAAAACAGGAAGAACACCAAGAACAACCGCGATGTTAACCGCCGCTTGAGAAACGATCCATACGATAACCCCAACAATCAGCACCCGGCCAAAAGTGGACTCTGATCGATTCATAATGCTAACCAGCGAAGAAATCAGGAGAGCAAACATTCCGATAACAAGTAGTGCTCCTAGAAAACCGTGCTCTTCGCCAATTACGGCAAAGATGAAGTCGTTTTCAACTTCAGGAATCCAAGACCATTTCATTCTGGAATTACCCAAGCCAACCCCAAAAATCCCACCGGCAGCTAGCGCCCAGGTGCCGTGCTCGTACTGCCAGTTAAAAGCTTCCGAGGAAGCAGAACCTGGATTTAGCCACGCTGTGATTCTAGCCATACGAGATGCGCTCGACACCGCGGCTAGTACTCCCGCAGCCGCTACTGCAATAAAAATCTGAGACAGTGGCCTAAGCGGAGCACCAATAATGGCTAAGGTTACAAACACGATCAGCGCAATAATGATTGCAGTTCCAAGGTCCCTACCTAACATCACAAGAGCCAAAGCCGCAGCTCCAACAATCAAAACCGGCACAAGCACTCGTCTTGAATCATCAAGTTCATTCTCTCTATTGCTAACAAACCACGCGATATACATGATCAGCGCAACCTTCAAAAACTCTGCCGGTTGAAGAGTAAACCCAGCGATAGAAATCCAGTTCGTGTTTCCGTTAACGGTAATACCAATAAATGGAACCGAAAGCTGCAGGGCAAAACCAAAAAGAACAGCGGCTTTGACGAGATTATTGATTATTTTGAGCTTCAGACTCGCAATAAAAAGCATTGCGCCAAGTCCCACTACTGCGTACAGGGACTGCCTAGAAAAAACGTAAAAAGCATCTCGGTTGGCTACTAGCGAATCAATAGAAGATGACGACAGAACCATAACCAGGCCGTAGACAACCAAGAATCCGGTAAGTCCTGCTAACCGGTAGAAGTGGATCGACTCGGCCTGCAAGTTATCTTTCAGCCATTCGCCTATTTTTCGGCGTCTTTCACCTTTTACTCTTGACACCTTTCTTGTGTTTCTAGTCACTGTCTTAGTTTTTCTTTTGATACCTGCATTAGCCACTTCGACCACCGACCACCCTAGAAACTGCCTCAGCGAATCTCGTGCCTCTGTCCTGGTAACTTGCGAACTGGTCCATAGAAGCAGCCGCGGGTGCAAGCAGCACAACGTCACCGGACTGAGCCGATTGGAAAGCAAACTCGACCGCCCGATCCATAACATCGTCGCCGTCTGAGACTTCAAATACTGGTACTTCTGGGGCCAAAGCCTGGAAGCTTTCAAGTATCTGGTTGCGCTTGATGCCAATTACCACTGCAGCCCGTAGGCGCTTAGTAAATTTCGCAACTAGTTCTGATATGTCGACTCCCTTGAGTTGACCGCCAAGAATCCAAACCACGCTCTCAAATGACGAAAGCGATGCTGATGCAGCGTGTGCATTTGTTGCTTTCGAGTCATTGATGTAGCGAACACCTGCATGTTCCAGCACCAACTCGATCCGATGGGAAGAAACTCGAAAATTTCTAAGGGCTTCGCGGCACGCAGCTGGCGGAACACCAAAAGATCTCGCCAGTGCCGTCGCTGCCGCAATGTTGCTAAGTAAATGCGGCGTCAATACCCCAAGCCCATGAAAATCTTCAAAACTAGCTATTTCTAGCGCACTATCGGCTCTCTGATCCAGAAAAGCACGGTCAACCAAGAATTCATCCACGTAGCCAACGTTGCTTGGTTTTGGTGTTCCAAGTCCAAAACCGATCGCTCTGGCACCCTCACTGACTGTCGCGGCTTGCACCATTTGCTCGGTTGCCTGATCTTCGAGGTTATAAATGCAAGCAACTTTAGTTCCCTCATAAATACGCTCTTTGCTGAGGCGATAAGCCTCGAAGCTGCCATGCCAATCCAAGTGATCCTCGGCAATGTTTAGGCAAGCCGCGCTATAGGGTTCGATGTAGTTCAGGTAGTGCAGCTGGAAAGAAGACATTTCGACAACCAACACCTCAAACTCTGCAGGATCTCTAATGCAGTCAAGAATTGGTTTGCCAATGTTGCCGCAGGCTACAGCTTTCACGCCAGCAGCTAACAGCATTGCTTCAGTCATTTCCACCACGGTGGTTTTACCATTGGTTCCGGTCACGCAAATCCACTCTTGCTCGCTACCAAAGCGGTCTCGAAGCCGCCAAGCCAAATCGACGTCACCCCAAACGGGAATATCCTTAGCGAACGCCGATGAAACAAGACTGTTAGTAGGCGCAACTCCCGGTGAGACAACAATGAGATCAGGTGCAAATTCATCAAGTGCCTTTTGCTGCTCGGCCACAGTGCCAATCACGTGGTTGATTCCTAAGACATCAACGATGTCCAGAATTTCTGCGGAGCAAGATTCCGCAATGACTAGTAATCTGGCGCCGAGTTCATTAAGCGTGTCCGCTACCGAGAACCCCGTCTTGGCAAGGCCGACAACTGCGACTGAAGTTTTAGACCAATCGGAGTGCCAGCTGGAAAGATGCCCCAGTGAGTCCGCTCTGTTAGCCATAGATCCACTCGAGGTAGAAAACGCCGATACCGGTTAGAACAGATAGACCGGCGATAATCCAGAACCTAACAACTACGGTAATTTCTGCCCAGCCCTTTAGTTCAAAATGATGATGCAACGGACTCATCAAAAAGATACGTTTACCTTTTGTGATTTTGAAGTAAGCCCTTTGCAAAATAACCGATCCAGTAACAACTACAAACAAACCACCGATCAGTACGAGCAGTAATTCAGTTCTAGAAAGAATTGCAAGTGCGGCGAGTGCTCCTCCAAGGCTCATTGAGCCAGTGTCTCCCATGATGATCTGAGCTGGGGTGGTGTTCCACCACAAGAAACCAATACCTGCTCCAGCTATTGCTGCGGCAATAACTGCAAGATCAAGCGGGTCTCTAACTTCGTAACAAGACGCAATGTTCTCAATAACCCGCCCACAAGACTGGTTGAACTGCCAGAAACCGATAACTGCATATGCACCGATTGCCATAATGCTTGCCCCAATGGCAAGCCCATCGAGACCATCGGCGATGTTCACTCCATTTGAAGTTGCTGAAATAAGTAAGAAAACCCAGAGCACCACCAAGATTGAGCCCACTATTGTGCCGAACATCATCAAATCAAAACCAGAGTCTCTAATCGCAGAGATTTGGGTTGATGCTGGGGTTATTCCTTCCTCGTTGGGGCTCCCGAAAGCAAAATACGCAAACACTAAAGCAACTAGCGCCTGGCCGAAAATCTTGGCCCAACCACCCAGACCAAGTGAGCGCTGCTTGTGAGTTTTTATGAAATCGTCAATGAACCCAACAATGCCAAGGCCAACCATTACCAGGATCACCAAAAGTGCTGAAACTGAAGGCGTCTCCCCGTTTATGAACTTTCCAAAGAAATACCCAATGAGTGAGGCAAGGATGATAACTATCCCACCCATGGTCGGGGTTCCTCGCTTGGTGTGATGGCTCTTAGGTCCATCGTTTCGGATGAACTGACCCCAATTCCATTTACGGAATAGCCAGATGAAAGCAGGTGTCAAAAACAAAGTGAAGGCCATCGAAACAGCCCCAGCGGTCAGTAGCGCTCTCACTCAGCTGCCTCCATTAATCTGTCGCCCAAAAACCTCAAGTTCGCTGACTTGGAGGATTTAACCAAGACAGTGTCGCCTTGAGAGAGTATCCCACGCAGGTACTCCAAAGCCTCGTCAATTGTGCTGAAAAACTGGGATTCTCCGTCCCAAGACCCTTCTTGACTGGCAGCCATGTGGATCAGCTTCGCCTGATCGCCCACCACCACAAGCTGACTAATGTTTAGTCGAACAACAAGTCGGCCTATCGCATCATGCTCCGACACAGAGAGTTCACCAAGCTCAGCCATGTGACCCAAGACAGCAACAGTTCTTGATCCGAGTCGACCAAGTTGAGCTAGCGTCTGTAACGCCGCCTTTATCGAGTCCGGGCTGGCGTTATAGGCATCATTAATAATCGTGACGCCATCAGAGCGCACAACTCTTTGCATTCTCCAGCGCTCAGCCAATTCCATTGATTCCAGGCCATTCCGAATCTGTTCCTTGCTTGCTCCAAGAATTTCTGAAGCAGCGGCGGCGGCCAGGGCGTTCATTACATGAAAGTCACCAATAATCTGAAGCTTGATGGTCTCTTTGTCACCGTCAGGCCAACACATTGTAAAACTCGTCCCAAGCTCGGTCAGAGTTATATCCCCTGCTCGATAGTTAGCTTCATCGTCAGTTCCAAACCAAAAAACTGGTGCTTTTGAAATCTCTTTCATTTTGCGAACCAGAGAATCATCGGAGTTTAGAACGAGCTTGCCTGATGGCTGCATGGCTCCTGCCAGCTCGCCTTTTATGGTTGCGGTTTTTTCAATCCCGCCGAATTCACCAACGTGAGCTAAACCAACTTTAAGAATTACACCCACGTCGGGTTTGGCGATTCTAGCTAGGTAATCAATACTGCCTAAGCCTTTGGCACCCATCTCCACAATCAGAAACTTAGTTTGAGCGTCCGCCCTAAGAATTGATATCGGTGCTCCGACGTGGTTGTTAAATGACTCGATAGGAGCGATGGTTGGACCTAATTTGCTGAGAATTTCGCGAAGCATGTTCTTGGTAGTTGTCTTTCCATTGGAACCAGTTATTCCCACAACCTGAATCTTGCCGCGTGATCTCAACTCAGAAACCAACCAAGCTGCCAGTAAACCAAGCGCCTTTACGCTGTCTTTCACAACAATCTGATTTATCTGGTCAGGTAACTGCCTCTCCACAACCGCTGCGATGGCACCATTTTTTATTGCATCAGCGACAAAATCGTGACCATCAGCTGTTTCACCAGGCTTGGCAAAAAACAGGCTTCCGGAACTAATCAACCTGGAGTCAGTTTCCACAGTTGACGCAACAGATGCTTCCCCATCGCCTATCAATCTGCCTTCAATTACGGAGGCTAGTTTCTGGAGTTTAATTTCAATCATCGATACCTACCAGTTACTCGGTATTTCGGGAGACACGGTTGTGGAAGGTGACACTCGATTAGTAAGCAAAATTTGCGACAGAATCTGCTGGTAACCGACTGCTGCGGCCATGGAATTTGTGTAAACAGCCCTTGGTTTGTAGACGATCACACCCATGGCGTACTGCGGATCTTCAACCGGAGCCATTCCAAAAAACGAGGTAGCAAAATAGTCGCCATAGCCGGCGCCTTCAGGAATCTCCGCGGTGCCAGTCTTGCCAGCAGATCGATATCCAGGCACTGATGTCACCCTGCCGATTGCACCATCTTCTACAACCTTCTCAAGCATTAAAACAACATCTTGAGCAGTTTGGGCAGACACCACCTGGGTAGCGGTGGATTTAGGTATAGAAGTCAACTCACCGTTTTCGTCCTGGCAGCCTGCAACAAGGATCGGATTCAATCTGACACCGCCGTTGGCAAGTGCCTGGTAGGCGGAAGTCATCTGAACTGGTGACACCGAAAGGCCCTGACCAAAAGTTGTGGTGAAGTTAGTTACACCGTCCCAATCTTGATAGTCATTTAGCACTCCACTGGTTTCACCCTCAAACCCCACCTCGGTAGGCGTACCAAAACCAAATCGCAACATGTATTCGTGCCTGCTACTTGCCGGGACATCGCGCGCAATCATGATTGTTCCGACATTGGATGAATATCGAAGCACCCCGGCCAGAGTCAAGTTCAAAGTCTCGTGTGAAAAACTGTCACTAATAATTCTGTCGAAGACGGCGATGGAGTCTGGAGCGCTTACCTGGGTTCCCATGTTTGCAAATCCAAGGTCAATCGCGGTTGCGGCAGTGAGGGACTTCATCGTCGAGCCAGGCTCATAGGCAAACTGAAAGACTCTTGCTCCACGCTCTTGCGGCGGAGACTTTCCTGGGTCGTTTGGATCAACACTTGGCGCTTCCGCTGCTAGTACGATTCTTCCCGTCTTGACCTCAATTACAACAGCTGCGGCCCAGTCGGCTTCTAGGCGCTGAACTTCACTGGCGAGAATTTGTTGGGCTTGATATTGCAGCCCTGAGTCAATTGTCAAAACAAGATCTCTTCCAGGTATTACCTCCTGGGTTACCACCGCACTCGCAGGAATTCGGATACCGTCGACGCCGGTTTCAAAACTTTCTTGACCGTCCGTGCCGGCTAGGCAGGCATTGAACTGCCTCTCTAGACCAGCCAGTGCCTTGCCGTCGGTATCAACAAAGCCAAGTAGGTTTCCAGCCACTGCTCCGTTTGGGTAAAGACGATTTTGGTAAGCGTCTGAGAAAAGCCAGGGAACGCCAAGCTCAACAATCTTGCGGTGAGTTTCGGCGTCCACGCGCTTTTTCAAATTCACATAGTTCGAAGTGCCAGTTAATTTTGGAAGCAAAATGGCAATGTCTTCTTGCAGAATGCTTGCCAGATCGGCGGCCACAGCCTCGACGCTTACAACTTGTGGAACGCCATCAATTACTCGCTCAACCGGTCCGACCATCGAAGGGGCGGCATTGATGTCATAGCGATACACGGTTGTTGCCAGCACAGTTCCGTCGGCATCGATGATGTCTCCCCTAACTGCAGGGATTGTTCTAGTTACGGCGCGGTTTTCGTAGGAGTACTCACTGATGGCCTCTGCGCGGACAATTTGAAAATCAATTAGTCGAATAGCAAAAACAACAACAAGAATTGTTGAGACTGTAAGAAACAGTCTCATTCTTCTTGTGATGCTGGTTTGCCCCGCTCGATTCATTAGTGGAGAAACCTTTCAAAACTTATCTTGTTGGTGAAGCTGGTATCAGACCTGTTGACACAACTGGCTCCACCGGAATTGCAACCGGTTCTGCAGTGCTAGCCGGGACGGTCAGTTGGTTCATTTGAGTTGACTCAATAATCATTGCCGAGTTAGCCACTAAATTCGTGGATTGAGCACTCGCGATTGGTGCTGGCAGTGGCTGCCCCAAGACAGCTTGGTCGGCCAAACGAAGAAAAACTGGGTTGGTGTTAGGAACCATACCAAGACGGCTAGCTGTGTTTAGTAGGTTCTGGTTTGAAGCTAGCGAGGAAACTTCTTCGGAAAGAATCTGAGAGGTGGTGTCTAGCTCGCGCTTTTCTCTCTTTAGATCGGCTAGCTCATACACTGACTGCGAAGTGAGGATAGTAAGTAGCAGATGGAGTATCGAAACAGCGACGAAACCAGTCACCAGGATCATGACAACGGGTGCACTGACGCGAGATCTTCTTAGAGTGTTCATGCTACTTTCCTGATTTTTTCGGCTACCCGCAAACGCACCGAAGCAGAGCGTGGGTTTGCGGCTATTTCTTGGAGAGTGGCCTGTTCGGCACCCTTGATAACTAATTTCAAAACTGGAGCGTGCTCGGGCAGCTCGAAAGGCAGGTCAACGGGAGCCGAAGAGGTGGCGGCGCGAGCAATAGCCTGCTTCACTATGCGATCTTCAAGCGAGTGATAAGACAGAACGAGCAATCTGCCGCCGATTTCAAGCGAGTTGATGGCTGCAGGAATCGCGCTTTCCAGAATCTCCAACTCTTGATTCACAGCAATTCGAAGCGCTTGGAAGATTCGCTTGGCCGGGTGGCCAGATGACTTACCCGGGATAAAGGGAACAACGTCACTGACGATGGCAGCCAGCTGCTTGCTTGCAACAATCGAGGTCTTTTGCCTGGTGAGAACAATCTGCGCTGCAATCTTCTTGGCAAACCGCTCTTCACCGTACTCTTTGAAAATCCGGGCCAGCTCTTGTTCGCTAGCGGTAGCAATCAGATCGCTCGCTGTCTGGCCAGAAGACGAATCCATCCTCATATCAAGTGGTGCATCAAAACTGTAAGCAAAGCCGCGATCTGGGCTGTCAATTTGCATGGAGCTCACCCCGAGATCCATAAGGATTGCCGAAGCTTCAGAAAATCCATACTCAGCCAGTGCTTGCGGGATTTGCTCGTAGGTTCCATGGAAATACTTCACGCGTGATCCAAATACCTCAAGACGCTTTTGGGCAAGATCTAGCGCCACAAGGTCTCGGTCGATGCCAATCACGGTGAGCTTTTGGAACATATTCAAAAAAGCCTCAGAGTGTCCTCCGAGGCCAAGAGTGCAATCAACTAAAACTGCAGAATCGCTAGCGAGCGCAGGCGCTAGTAGTTCCAAGGTGCGAGCGAGCATCACTGGCTCGTGAAGTGATTCGAGATTCTTTTGTGTCATGAGGTGATAGGCCCCTTAGCCGCCTGATTGGTTTTGATATCGGGGAAGAAAATCAAACCCGAATCAGGCAGTCAAGGTCAAAACAGGCCTGGAATCACCTCCTCGGAGATTTCCGAGAAGTCATTTTCTTTATTGGCTAGATAATCAGCCCAGGCGGTAGCGTCCCAGATCTCTGCACGAGAGCCAACACCGATTACCACTAGTTCTTTACCAAGAGCCGCATAAGTGCGAAGTGCTGGCGGGATGGTCACTCTTCCCTGCTTGTCTGGGATCTCATCGGATGCGCCGGAAAGAAAGATTCTTAGGTAGTCGCGAGCTTGCTTGCTGGTGATCGGCGCTTGGCGAATGGTTTCGTTGATTGCCTCAAATTCTTTCGAGGAGAAAACGTACAGACAGCGGTCCTGGCCACGAGTTAGTACCAACCCAGAAGATAAGTCATCGCGGAACTTGGCGGGAAGAATGACCCGGCCCTTCTCATCCAGCTTGGGGGCGTGAGTGCCTAAAAGCATCGAGCTCCCCTTCCCCTGAAATAAGCCGCTTTTGCGATTTCCTCCACTCTACACCACTTTGACCCACTTTGTGGTCAAAAATGGCAGAAAAATCCATTTTGGGCGTGTTTGACCTTAAATGCAAAAAGACCCTCAAAATGAGGGTCAAATCGGGCTTTTTACTGGGCTTTAGTCCCCTTGCCTCTTATCCCAGCGATCTTCGAAGAAGTTACGACCTGGCTTTGGGGAGTTGGGGGTGGACGAGCCAAAACCGGCACTCATGTTCGGAAGCTGGATATTTGAGGTTGCAACGACCAAGCCGGCAAGCATGATTAGGAATCCGGCCACGCCAATTAGTGAGAACTGAATCAGAACCCCGGTTAGGAGCACCCCAAGTCCAATAACAGCCACCAGGGCCCCGGCGATTAGCTTGGCTCCAGGGTTCCCAACCCGCTTGGCCTTGGCGGCAATGCCCTTGTCGCTATCCATTAGGCCGCGCTCTAGTTCATCTAGTAGCTGCTGTTCGCGCTCTGACAAGCCCATAAGGAACTCCCAATCCGATAGCTCTCGAGCAAAGTCTAACGCAAGCAAGCTAGTTAGGCTATTGCTGTGAATGAATCCGAAAGCCTACTCAAACTAGTTCAGGAGCACCTGGACGAGTTTTGTGCCAGTCAGCTTCGAGATTTTGGTGCCATCTCCGAGGACCTGACCCCCCTTGTTGCCTATGCCCAATCCCTATTACAAGGCGGCAAGCGTTTTCGGGCCCTTTTTTGCTACTGGTCTTGGGTTGGTCACTTAGGAACCGCACCCATCCAATCAAGTGACCAGCGTGCTAGATCAGCCGAGGCCATCGTCGGAATTGCAGCTTCGCTCGAGATGTTTCAGGGAGCAGCGCTAGTTCACGATGACTTACTGGACCAGTCCGATTTGCGCAGAGGGCAGCCCGCGGTTCACAAAAAATTTGAAACGCTCCACAAAAACTCCCAGTGGGCAGGCTCCCCCGAAAGATTTGGTGTTGCTGGCTCAGTTCTGGTGGGTGACCTGATGCTTGGTTGGAGCAGCGAAATTTTTGGTAGTGCGCTACTGAATGCTCCAAGTAACGAAGTTTCTGCAGCTTGCCGAGATGAGTTCAGCCGAATGCGAGTTGAGGTCATGGCGGGTCAGTACCTCGACGTGGTGGAAGAAAACGCCGCCATCACGAGGCCCGTTGAAGACGCTGTTGGCAGAGCCAATAACGTGATTTTGTATAAGAGCGCCAAGTACTCCATAGAAGCTCCACTTCTTATTGGTGCTGCCTTTGCAGGGGCCACGCCTGATCAACTAAGACAAATCTCTGGGTTTGGTGTTCCACTGGGCATGGCTTTCCAGCTGCGCGACGATGTGCTTGGGGTATTTGGAGACTCGGCAATTACCGGAAAACCTGCCGGTGATGACCTACGAGAAGGTAAGCGCACAGTGCTTATTGGTTACACCAGAGCTTCTCTAACTGCATCGGTTGGCAAACTATTTGATGAAATGCTTTCCTCGAGAGAGCTCACCGATGAGCAGGTAGCGTTTTTGCAACAAACAATCATCGGTTCGAAAGCACTCGAGAAAGTGGAGCGAACCATTAGCGAGCTAGCCGATCAGGCTATGGAGGCCTTAGAGAGAATTGAAATGGATGGTCAGGCTAAAGCACATCTGAAGTCAATGGCTCAAAAGGTAATAAACCGCCAAGCTTAGATATCAAGCATTTGAGCAAGACGTCTAACCGGCGCCTTCTTGCCCTCAAGCAGCGATTGCAGGGGGGTCTGACCTAAAACGTCGGAGTGAGTGAAAAGCCAAGTTATTGACTCCTCGATGCTGTATCCAGAGTCGAGCAACATGATGATTGTTCCGCGAAGTGGGGCAAGCGGCTCTCCGGCGACGATTAGATCTGCTGGGATCATTAGCTGGCCATCTCTTTTGAGTGCGACCAGGCTGTATTCCTCAAGGAGACGATTGACTCGGCCCTTAGGAACGTTGAGTGCTTCGGCCGCTTGATCCACGCTCATCCAGTTCTGAACTGGATCTAGATTGTTGTTCACAGTAATAGATTGCCACACCCGAGCCCTTCACGGAATAACCAATCGGGCTGTGTGAACATAGAAAGGCTTATGAAGCCAGAAACAAGCGCAGCCAAGCCAACCAAGTTGGCATTATTTGCGCTACCGCTGATCTGCAGATACATCTCTATTAGGGCGGACAGGCCAAATGGCTGACCTATCCGGTCAGCTGATTGCTGGCCGCTATTTGGTTAAAGCCTTTATCGCATCTGGGGGTATGGCCAGCGTTTACAAAGCCCGGGACCAGGTGTTGGAGCGGGAGGTCGCGCTAAAGATAATTCACCCGCACCTGGCAACCGACAGGTCCTTCGTCGAAAAGTTTCGTCGGGAAGCCAAGATGGCGGCTTCGCTTTCGCACCCGAATCTGGTAAACGTATTTGATCAGGGAACCGATAATCAGATCACTTTTTTGGTGATGGAGTTTGTTCCTGGCATCAACTTGCGTGATGCCCTAAATGACTTTGCTGCGCTAACACCTGACCGAGCTCTGGAAATCCTAGAGCCGCTTACTTCAGGTCTAGCCGCAGCTCACTCAGCTGGAATATTGCATCGTGATCTCAAGCCAGAAAACGTTTTCCTCTCCGACAACGGAACAGTAAAGCTTGGAGACTTTGGTCTAGCTAGAGAAATCTCCTCGCAGACTCAAACGGGATCAGTAGTTGGAACCGCTGCCTACCTATCCCCCGAGCTCGTGCTGCGAGGTCAAGCTGATGCTAGAAGCGACATATATTCACTTGGAGTAATGGCCTTTGAAATGCTCACCGGCAAGCAGCCCTATGGCGGTGACCAAGCGGTTCAGATTGCCTACCAGCATGCCAATAGCAACATACCGGCGCCGTCAAGTGTGAACCCAGAAGTTCCTGAGCTGCTGGATGAAATAGTGCTTTGGGCTACCGCTCGAAATCCAAATGATCGGCCCGCAAGTGCCAAAGAGCTTCTACCGGTAATCACCCGAGCAAAATCTGATATCAAGCGCGGTCTGACAACCACGTTTGAGAATTTTGGCATAACTAGAACTACCACTGAAGAATTCATTGCCCCGGCCGGTGCAACCGAAGTGATTGGTGAATTACAACTCGAGAAGCCCTACGAGCGATCAGATGGTTTTGTAAAGCTCGCTAAAGCTAACCGAAGAAGTGGGCGCTGGGCAGTAATTCTCACCCTGCTAGCGATTGTTGCCTCCACGGGGTCAGGCTGGTGGTTCTCGACAGGCCCGGGTGGCGCGGCAATCATCCCAGAACTTGAGGGCAGATCGGTAGAGGTAGCCATCTCCGCACTCGAACCAATTGGGTTAAAGGTGATCCAACAGCAAGAGCACAGCGCACAGGTGCCAGTTGGTTTAGTTACCAGAACCGAGCCGGTTGCCGGAACCAGGGTGGCTAAGCAATCGGAGATTACTGTCTTCGTGTCTCTTGGTCCAAATCAAGTCCTGGTTCCAGAACCGCTAGGACTTGGCCTCGAAGAGGCAAAGCAGCTGTTGATATCAACCGGCCTTACCCCTGGAGCTGTGAGTTCGTTCTTTACTGCTACCGAGGCAGGCCAGGTGTTTGCCTTCTCGCAATCAACTGGAACATTGCTAGATGAAGGCAGCGTTGTGGACTTGCAAGTTTCACTTGGCCCGCTGCCTGAAGTTGCCGGCACCGACTCCGTTCAGGCTACCGAGCAACTCGAGGCCTTAGGGCTAACGGTGACCACAGTGCAGGTCTTTAGCGATGATGTTTCGGCAGGACAGGTAGTTTCTTTGGATGCTTTGCCGGACCCGCTTCCCGAGGCTTCCACACTGACAATGAACGTTTCCAAGGGACCCGAGTTTGTGACTATGCCAAACGTTGTTGGCGAGACGGTAGCAGCAGCAGAAAATGCCCTCAAGGCTATGGGTTTCTCGGTAACGGTCGACACTGATCAACTAAGAAGTAGGTTCGGGGTTGTCAAAGTCACCAGGCAAAATCCAGCTGCTTCCTCGAGAGTTCGAGTGGGAGCCCAGGTTACTATTTTTACGCGTTAGCGCTTAGCTAGTTTCTCCGAAACCAAGAAAGCTAGCTCAAGCGACTGCATGTGATTTAGTCTCGGGTCACAAAGTGATTCGTAGTGCTGCTCTAAGGTAGCCTCATCAATTTTTTCGGATCCTCCGAGGCACTCAGCAACATCGTCTCCGGTTAGCTCGATGTGCAAGCCACCCGGGAATGTTCCAAGCAACTTGTGGACATCGAAGAAGCCAGAAACCTCATCCATCACATCGTCAAAGTGACGCGACTTGTAACCATTTTTGGTAGTAATGCCATTACCGTGCATTGGGTCGGTAACCCACAACGGCTTAGCGTCAGTTGAGGTAACTGCCTGAATAAGCTCAGGTAGCTTGTCTCTGATTTGCGATGCACCCATGCGAGTTATAAAGGTAAGCCTTCCAGGCTCACGCTCTGGATCAAGTTTTTCAATTAGATCCAAAACGTCCTTTGCTTTGGTGGCAGGGCCTAGCTTCACACCAATTGGGTTTCTAAGTCTTGCCATGAAATCGATGTGAGCGCCATCAAGTTGTCTGGTTCGCTCCCCTACCCATAAAAAGTGTCCGCTGGTGCCGTAAGGATTTCCAGTACGAGAATCAATCCTGGTCAGCGGACGCTCGTAGTCAAACAATAGAGCCTCGTGGGAAACGTAGAACTCGGTGCTCTTTAGGGCATCAAAGTCAGCACCGCAGGCAGCCATGAATCTAATCGCTCGGTCAATTTCACCAGCAAGCTGCTCATAGCGTGAGTTTGCTGGGTTGTCGGTAAAGCCCTTGTTCCACTCGTGCACCGAGCGAAGGTCTGCAAAACCACCGGTAGTAAAGGCACGAATTAGATTCAGTGTCGAAGCTGACGTGTGATACGCGCGCACTAGTCGAGAAGGATCGGTTGCTCTTGACTCCGGTGTGAAATCGTAGCCATTTACCGCATCACCGCGGTAGGCAGGTAGCGTTACATCCCCACGGGTTTCGGTATCAGAAGAACGAGGCTTAGCAAACTGCCCCGACATTCTTCCCATTTTTACAACCGGTAGCGACGCTCCATACATCAGCACAACTGCCATCTGCAAAATCGTCTTCACTCGGTTACGAATGCGATCTGCTGTTGCGTCTGCGAAGGTCTCTGCGCAGTCTCCGCCTTGAAGTAAGAATGCTTTACCTTCGGCGGCCGCAGCTAACCGATTTCTAAGAGTGTCTACTTCTCCAGCGAAAACTAGCGGCGGAAGTATGGAAAGCTCCTGGCGAGCAAGTTCAAGTTGAGCCTGATCAGTCCAAACCGGTTGCTGAGCGGCAACGAGATTCTTGTAATTGTCGAGCCCGCTTAGAACCTTCGGGTCAGCTTGTATGTTTGGCTCCATAATTTATTCTAATTGGCGAGCGCTGCTCGCTTTTCCTTAACTGTCGAAGCGTACTGATCTACATATTCTTGACCACTGATTCTCATCAGCTCGTACATGATCTCATCGGCGACCGCTCGCAATACAATTCGGTCACCTTCCATCCCATCAAACCTAGAAAAATCAAGCGGCTTTCCATAAACGATTCCAACCCGGCGAACCCTAGGAAGCCTGGTTCCAATGGGTTGGACCTTCTCGGTATCAATCATGGCTACTGGAATCACAGGCACTTTAGCCTCCAGTGCCATACGGGCAATACCGGTTCTTCCGCGGTACAGCCTGCCATCTGGCGATCTGGTTCCCTCCGGGTAAATACCAAGAAGTTGGCCCTGCTCCAAAACACCAAGTCCGGTGTTCAAAGCCGCCTCCGAAGCCTTGCCGCCCGATCTATCAATTGGCAGCTGCCCTGTGGATTTGAAAAATAGTTTCACAAAAAATCCCTTGATACCTTTGCCGGTGAAGTACTCACTCTTGGCAAGAAAAACCACCGGTCTCGGGCACTGTAGCGGCAAGAAAATTGAGTCCGAGAAGGAAAGGTGGTTACTTGCCAAAATCGCAGCCCCCGAGGTCGGCACATTCTCGACTCCACGGGTCCAGGGCCTAAAGATAAAGCGCAGCAGAGGACCTAGAACGAATGTCTTCAGTATGAAATACGTCAATTCTGCCTCCCTCTCATGGGCTAAATCTCAAGTTTAGTGTTGGAACTTAGCTAAAGCTATGGCGGGCTAAGTCAGCAGCTCCGATAAGGCCCGCCTGGTTCAAAAACTTTGCCTTGACTATCTTCAGCTCGGGCCTAAAGCCCTTGGCTGGAATTGAACTTTCATAAGCCGAGCGTATTGGAGCCAGCAATTTCTCACCTACGGCGCTAACTCCCCCGCCGATAACAACTAGCTCAGGATCCAGCACGGGAACATATATTGAGCCAATTGCGGTGCCGAGGTTTTTACCAAGCTCGGAGATTAGCTCATTTGCAGCAGCATCGTTTTCAGAAATTGCCAAATATAGCTGCTCACCGGAAAGCTCACCTTTTTCGAGCATCAATTCTTTCAGCCTTGCTGCCTTGGGCTCACCCGATACCGCGAGCTCACGTGCGGCTTTAAGAAGAGCTGTACCAGAACAATAAGACTCGACGCACCCTTTTTGGCCACAGCCACAATCTTTACCTCCAGGAATTAACACCGCGTGGCCAAGCTCAGCCCCGATGCCAAAACCGCCTTTTAGTAAAACACCGTTCGAGATAATCGCCCCACCAACACCGGTACCGATTGTGAGCATGATCATGCTTTTTGAACCTAAGCCTGCACCAAAACGAAATTCTGCCCAACCGGCTGCATTGGCATCATTTTCCAACAAAACAGGAAGCTTGGTCTTAGTCTCGATGCGCTTTTTGAGGGGTTCGTTTCGCCAAGCGGCAATGTTTGGCGAGTGATACATCATTTCGCGATCGGCGCTCATAAATCCTGCCGCGGCCACCCCAACAGCAACTACTTGCTGACCGTCACCGAGCCTTGAAATCAGCGAGCCAATGGCTTCGATCATCTGGTCCGAATCATCGATTGGGCTGGGAATCTTTAGCTCGTTCAGGATGTTGCCGGCGTCATCAACTAGGGCACCGGCCATCTTCGTGCCACCGATGTCTATGCCTATTGCGTGCATTGAAAGAGCCTGTCTAGGAAGTGCAATTTTGACCAAACAAGGAGTTTAGCTGCCCAAACGACAATTCGGCAGGGTCAGTTTGTCCCCAAACAAGCTCTTATGGGTCTATAGTTATCAAAAATTGCGTTGACAGGAGCCCCGAATGAGATCCTACGAACTGCCTTCCCTGGTTGAGACTGCGTCAAATGAGAACATTACGGATCTACTGCTAAATCGGGTCCGCAAGACTCCAAATATCCCGCTGTTCGCAATCGAAAAAACCCCTGGTGTTTGGACCGATGTCAGCGCAAAAGACTTTCTGGAACAGGTAGAAGATCTAGCAAAGGGCTTCATAGCAACCGGCATACGCCCAGGCGACGCCGTTGCCATTATGAGCCGCACCCGCTACGAGTGGGCTCTAGTTGATTACGCCCTCTGGTTTGCTGGAGCAGTATCCGTACCGATCTATGAAACCAGTGCCCCAGCGCAAATTGAATGGGTGCTCTCGGACTCTGGTTCAGTTGCGCTATTTGTTGAAACCTCGGATCACCTAAGCCGATTCGAAACTATCAAGGGATCCGTGCCGTCCGTGAAACAAGTTTGGAAATTTGACGATGACCCGCTGGTCAAGCTAGTTGCCATGGGTAGAGAGGTATCCAATCAGCAGCTGGAGCAAGCTCGTAGCTCACAGAATCTTGACTCGCTAGCGACGATTATTTACACCTCCGGAACAACCGGTAAGCCAAAAGGTTGTGAGTTACTGCACCGAGGCTTTGTGGATCTTTGCAAAAACGCCATGCTGGAGCTTCCAGAAGTTGTCCAGGAAGGTAAAGCTACCGTTTTGTTCCTACCGCTGGCTCACGTATACGCAAGATTTGTGTCCCTTCTCTGCGTGCACGCAGGTATCAAGGTTGGGCACCAGCCAGATACCACCACGGTTGCCGCGTCGATGCAGTCCTTCCACCCAGACTTCTTATTGGCAGTGCCAAGAGTATTTGAGAAGGTCTATAACTCAGCTGAGCAAAAAGCAGAAGCTGGCGGTAAGGGCAAGATTTTCCGCAAGTCAGTGCAAGTGGCAATTGACTACTCAAAAGCACAAGACACCAAGGGTGGTCCATCGCTACTTTTGAAGCTCGAGCACAAAGTGTTTGACGCCCTTGTCTACAAAAAACTAAGAGCTGCAATGGGTGGCCAAGTTAAGTACGCGGTATCTGGTGGCGCACCACTTGGAGATAGATTGGGTCACTTCTTCCGATCTATCGGACTAGTTGTTCTAGAAGGCTACGGACTTACCGAAACTAGCGCCCCCGCAATGATCGGAAGACCATCTGATGCCAAGATTGGCAAGGTTGGAAGGGTTCTACCTGGTTGCGCGGTAAAAATTGCCGATGATGGCGAGATTCTTTTGAAAGGTTCGAACGTTTTGCGCGGTTACTGGAAGAATCCAGAAGCCACTAAGGCCGCAATCCAAGATGGTTGGTTCAGAACCGGAGACATTGGAGAGCTTGACGACGAGGGCTTTATCTCCATTACTGGTCGCAAGAAAGAACTAATTGTTACAGCAGGAGGCAAGAACGTTGCCCCGACCGCCTTGGAAGATCCGCTACGCGCTAGCCCAATAATTGGACAGGCAGTAGTTATTGGCGACCAAAGGCCTTTTGTTGCGGCCTTATTGTCTTTGGATCCAGAGATGATGCCGGTGTGGCTTGCAAACAACGGTCAGCCTTCTGATCTGACACTTTCTCAAGCCGCCAAAAACCCAAGGGTACTCCAGGAGCTTCAAAAAGCAGTTGATGAGGTAAACGCAACTGTCTCTAATGCGGAAGCCATCAAGAAGTTTGAGGTCATCGACAGTGAGCTTTCAGAAAAATCGGGTCACCTGACTCCTTCAATGAAGATCAAGCGCGAAGCGGTCTCGAGAGATTTCTCCCCGCTAATTGACAAGATCTACGGCGGAGCCCCAACTACTTCGGATGCGATAAATCTTCCGAGCTAGTTAGCCAAAAACCAGCTGGTTTCGCGAAGCGCTGCCATGCTGATTTTTCTAGCCTCGGAATCTAATCGATCTAGGTAAACCTTGCCCTCTAGATGGTCAATCTCGTGTTGAAAAACTTGAGCCAATAACCCTTCGGCTTCGATGTTCAGTTCCTCACCATGGATTGTTGTTCCAGAGACTTTTACCTTTGGATACCTTGGGGTCTTTGACCAAATCTCTGGAAGTGACAGGCAACCTTCGTCAACTAACTCAGGTTCACCATAAGTTTCAACGATTGCGGGGTTGATCAGATGCCCCACTACCCCGTCGACTTTATAACTAAAGGCCCTAAGGTTCACGCCGATTTGAGGGGCGGCAACTCCTGCCCGGCCTGGTAAATCGGTTGCCTGCTCTAAATCAACAACTAGCTTTCTAACTGACTCAGTGATTTCGGAAATTGGATCAGAGACTGTTCTAAGGACAGGGTCCCCAAACAGTCGAATCTGCCTATCCGCCATGAATTAGAGCGGGTTTGTGATTGAACCAACAACTTCAGAGGCTAACTCTCTAGCTGCTTCACGAGTTAGCTTGTTGAGCTCGTTGAACTTGATAACCGATCCAGCAGCTAGCGCTGGATCATAAGGAATACGAATTACCGAGCGAACCCTAGTTCTAAAGTGCTGTTCGATCTCATCTAGCTTGACCAAAAGAGTTGCTTGGGTTGCGGTGTTTAGTGCAACAACAGAGTTTCTAACTAGCTCCCCGAAGCCGTTAGCTTCTAACCAGGTAAGAGTTTCTGAAGCCAAGCGAGCTTCGTCAACAGAACCTCCGGAGACAATAACCAATGTGTTGGCACGCTGAAGTGTCGGTCTCATAACCGAGTGAACAATACCTGTTCCACAGTCAGTAATAACTACCGAGTAGTAACGAGCTGCCATGTCAGCAACCACGTTGTAATCACCCTCGTTGAAAGCTTCCGAAAGCATCGGGTCGGCATCTGATGCCAAAACGTCCAGCCTGGTTTCATCTCTTGAAACCATGTTGGAAAAATCTGCGAAACCATCAATTGAAGCTGCCCTGTTAACTACGTCTCGCACGGTGAACCTGGTTGACTTGCTAACTCGCTCTGCTAGGGTTCCACGGTCTGGGTTGGCGTCAATTGCAATAACTCGGTCTTCTCTAACCTGAGCTAGAGCCATGCCCAAAAGTGTGCTGACGGTAGTTTTTCCCACTCCACCCTTGCGGGTTAGAACTGGAATGAACTTTGTTCCACCTTCTAATAGCGCTCCGATACGAGCATCCATGGCCTTGCGGGCCTTAACTTTTGGTGAGTCTCCTAAGTTAATTAGCTTCAGGCTTGCAAAGAAAACAAAACGGCGCCAACCAGATTCTGGAGCGGCGCGGAACTTAGCTGAGGCATCAAGCAATCTGTCTGCTGTAAGCATGGCTGCTGGCTCTGGCTCGTCAAAAACCTCTCCACGCAGGCTATCGCGTCTGGAATAGCGAGCTTTGGCTTCTTCAGGCGCTTCGACAGAAGAAGCAACTGGTTCTATGTCTTTCGCGCTAGTGTCAGCGACTATTTCAATGGTCGATGTTGCAGGAGAAATATCGATTTCGCTTGGAACAATCGAGCGTTCGGAGTTTTCAATTGAACCAAAGTCTGCTGGGTCAACATTTGGTGAGTCTTCTCCAAGGCCGGCTCCGTCTTCTCCGAAACCTGTGTCACTCTTTTTTGCCAAGAAATATCTCCTAAATCACTGTTTCAAAATCAACTCTGTAATTCTAAGGCAGATGCCAAAGGTGCGCTAATTAGCCTTCAATTTCAAGGATTAGGTCGCCAGCGTCAACAGACTGAGTAGAAGAAATAGCGAGGCGCTTCACGGTTCCGACCATGCTGGCAGTTATTGTGGCCTCCATTTTCATGGCCTCGATGCTTGCAACCGGCTGACCCAATTCAACTTTGGCCCCCGCAACTGTTTTTAGGGTGACAACACCCTGAAATGGTGCAGCGACGTGACCGAGTTTAGAGGCGTCTGCCTTTTCGGAACTAACCACATCGCTAACAATCTTTCGGTCACGGACGTTAATTGGACGTAGCTGCCCATTGAGCGTTGCCATCACGGTTCTAAAGCCCTTAGCATCAGGAGTTCCAATTGCTTCAAGTCCAATAAATAATGTCAGCCCCTTGGAGAGCTCAATTACATGCTCTTTGCCCTGTTCGAGTCCATAGAAGAAATCAATGGTGTCCACTTGATCCAATGTGCCGTAGTTTTCCCGCATCTTCTTGAACTCACGGTAGGGATCAGGAAAGAGCAATCTGTTTAAGGTCGCACGTCGATCGGCACTTGTTCCTTCAAGCAGCGCCAGGTCCTCCGCCGATACTTTTGTTAGCGATAGATCGACATTTTTTCCTTTTAGAACCTTGCTCCGGAAAGGCTCTGGCCAACCGCCAGGAAGATCGCCCAAGGCTCCAGCCATGAACCCAACAACCGAATCTGGGATGTCATAGTTTTGCGGATTATTGGCAAAATCCTCCGGGTCGGCACCGACTGCAACCAAATGCAGAGCCAAATCGCCAACAACCTTCGAAGAAGGAGTGACCTTCGGTGGCCTTCCCAAAATCTTGTTGGCGGCCGCATACATGTCTTCGATCTGCTCGAATTTATCTCCGAGTCCAAGTGCAATAGCTTGCTGACGAAGGTTAGAAAGCTGTCCTCCTGGAATCTCGTGATGGTAAATGCGACCGGTAGGTGCAGGTAAGCCTGACTCAAAGGGTGCATACACTCTTCTAACTGCCTCGAAGTATGGCTCAAGCTCGGTAAAAGAAGATAGTGGAATCTGAGCATCGCGGTCTGTGTTGGCAAGAGCTGCAACCAAAGAAGATGCGGAAGGCTGCGAGGTGGTGCCACTCATTGGAGCGCTTGCAACATCAACCGCATCCACACCGGCGTCGATGGCTGCCAGAAGAGTTGCTAGTTGACCTCCCGCGGTGTCGTGGGTGTGTAGGTGAACCGGTAACTCAAACTTCTCCCGAAGTGCTGTAACGAGCAATCTGGCAGCTTCTGGGCGAAGCAGTCCCGCCATGTCTTTGATGGCAATAATGTGAGCGCCAGCGCTCACAATCTTCTCGGCCAGCTTCAGATAGTAATCCAGCGTATAGAGATCTTCTTTGGGGTCCAGTAAGTTCCCGGTGTAGCAAATGCCCACCTCTGCAATCGCGGTCTTGGTTGCCAGCACCGCTTCGATAGCAGGGCGCATTTGCTCAACATCGTTTAGCGCATCAAAGATGCGGAATATATCCACACCAGAATCAGCCGCTTCTTTCACAAAAGCATCAGTAACTGTCTCGGGGTATGGGGTGTAGCCAACGGTGTTGCGACCACGAAGTAGCATCTGAATGCAAATGTTCGGAATCGCCTTGCGTAAAGCATCCAATCTTTCCCAGGGGTCTTCGGCTAGAAATCTAAGAGCAACATCGTAGGTCGCTCCTCCCCAAGCTTCAACAGAAAGAAGTTGGGGGGTGAGTCTCGCGAGGTGAGGTGCAACCTGAACTAAATCTCTGGTTCGAACGCGCGTAGCAAGAAGTGATTGGTGAGCATCTCTAAAAGTAGTGTCAGTAATTGCAACGTGTTTTTGATTTCGAAGCTCTTTTGCAAAAGCTACCGGTCCAAGAGCCAAAAGCTTTTGCCTTGATCCATCCGGGGCTTGGGTAGTTAGGTCAACAGCTGGAAGCTTGCTGGCTGGATTGCTGTAGCCAAGTCTTGGGCCATTTGGTTGGTTGACAGTAGTTTCTGCTAACCACTGCAGCAGCTTTGTTCCACGGTCTTTAGAAGGCCTGGTGAGCATTAGCTCAGGTCGCTCATCAATGAATGCGGTACTCAGGTTTCCAGTTGCAAATGTTTCATCCTCTAAAACACCTTGCAGGAATGAAATGTTCGTGTTGACGCCGCGGATTCTAAACTCGGCAAGGCCTCTGCTAGCCCTTGCAACAGCTGCCTCAAAAGTTAAGCCCCTGGCAACGAGTTTTACCAATAATGAGTCAAAGTGTGGCGAAACTTCAGAGCCGGCCGAAACAGTTCCACCATCTAGTCGAATACCGGCTCCTCCTGGGGATCGGTAGGTGGTTATCTTTCCGGTGTCAGGTCTAAAGTTTGCTGAAGGATCTTCGGTTGTAATGCGGCACTGAATCGCAAAGCCTCGCATCGAAATGGTTTCTTGGGATAGTCCCATGTCCTTGAGGCTCTGGCCCGATGCAATTCTCATCTGAGACTGCACTAGGTCGATATCTGTAATTTCTTCGGTGACGGTGTGCTCCACCTGAATCCTGGGGTTCATCTCAATAAAGACGTGCTTTCCCGTGTTTGGCCCCTTGGTTTCAACCAGGAACTCAACCGTTCCAGCGTTCTGGTAGCCAAGCTCCTTGGCGAAGTTGACCGCGTCCTTGTAAAGCTGCTTACGAAGCGCCTGGTCGATGTTTGGGGCAGGAGCTATCTCGACTACCTTCTGATTACGGCGCTGAATAGAGCAGTCGCGCTCGAATAGGTGCACGACGTTACCTTGGCTGTCAGCCAAGATTTGAACCTCGATGTGACGAGGTCGAAGTACTGCTTGCTCAAGAAAAACCCTCGGATCACCAAAGGCGCTTTGCGCCTCCCTCGAAGCTTGATCAATCGCCTCAGCCAGATCCTTAGGATCTTCGACGCGGCGCATTCCGCGCCCGCCACCGCCAGCTACCGCCTTTACAAAAAGTGGAAAGCCGATTTTCTCGGAAGCTTTGATCAGCTCTTTTGGATTCTCTGAGGATCCAGAGGATTGCAAAACTGGTACACCAGCTCTGGTTGCTGCGGCAATTGCGTTTACCTTGTTGCCAGCTAACTCCAGCACCTCGGAGCTTGGGCCGATGAAAGTAATTCCATTTTCACGAGCAGCTTGGGCTAGTTCTGGATTCTCAGATAAAAATCCATAGCCCGGGTAAATAGCATCTGCGCCACACTCTTTGGCAACCCGAATAATTTCAGCAACGTTTAGGTAAGCACCTACCGGATGTCCCTTTTCGCCAATTTGATATGCCTCGTCCGCTTTTTGGCGATGGGTTGAATTGCGGTCTTCATATGGAAAAACCGCCACCGTCTTGGCGCCAAGTTCATAGGCAGCTCGAAAGGCGCGAACAGCGATTTCGCCTCGATTTGCTACCAGAATCTTGGTAAACATGGTCTTCCTCTGTGGGCCAGAAAAAGCCCGTTTTGCTTAAATACATTAACTCAATAAAAAGGTAGCCTATTTGGGTGCATGTACTTAGCGTGAGTTCCCTAAAGGGCGGTGTCGGAAAAACAACCGTTGCCCTAGGTCTTGCCTCCGCAGCACTCTCAAGAGGATTGCGAGCCCTGGTGGTTGATCTAGACCCTCAGTCTGATGCCACCACAGCCCTCGGGGCTACCAGGGAAATGAAATTATCTTGTGCCGAGGTACTAAAGCTTCCTAAGCACGCCACCGTTATCAAAGCTATCGTGGCAAGCGACTGGGAGTCACCTTCTGTTGGTGTGGTGGATCTTCTTCCAGGAAGTCCTAAGGTGGTCGAGTTCGACAGCCCAACACCGACAAAACGAGATCTGTGGAGACTGGAAGAAGCACTTAGCCGAGTGGAATCTGAATACGATCTAGTCATCGTAGACACCCCGCCGTCTTTGAATGGACTAACCCAGCTCGCCTGGACGGCAAGCGATCGGGTTTTGATTGTGGCGGAGCCTTCAATTTTTTCTGTTTTAGCAGCAGATCGTGCCATCCGTGCCATCACGGAGATCAGCAAGCAAACCGCGGGTCGCTTGCAAACGCTCGGTGTGCTTATCAATCGCTACGTTCCAGCATCCAAAGAACACCAGTTCCGGCTAGCAGAACTCGAGCAGCTTTTTGGTTCAGACTTACTTTCTGTTTCCATCGAGGAGCACTCCGCTATCCAACAAGCCCAAGGTGCTGCCAGGCCAATTCATAGCTGGCCGGGTGATGTAGCAGTCAAGACCGGCAAGTCTTTCGAGTTGGTGCTAGATAAGTTATTCCAGTCACAAAACCTAGATTCGAGCAAGCGTTCCTCAAAGCGCAATACCAGGGTTCTCAAGGGTGCCAAGATTCGTCGCGGAGCTATTCAGACCGTACTTGATTTAGTAGACGAGCCCTAAACAGCTTTCCTGCTGGCTCTTCTGGCCGCTAATTCATCCATGTCATCGAGGTGCAAGGTCTGTATGTTCACAAGCGATGCCTCAACCTCGCGAAGCACTATTCCAACCGCAATTCCAAACACACCCTGACCACGGCCAAGTAAGTCAATAACCTCATCTTGTGAGGTGCATAGATAAACTCTGGCTCCATCGCTCATCAATGTGATACGAGCTAGGTCATTCATGCCTTGTGCGCGCAATTGCTCGACTGCAATTCGAATTTGCTGCAGCGATACACCGGTGTCAAGCAATCTCTTAACAAGCTTTAGAACCAAAATGTCACGGAAAGCATAAAGTCTTTGTGAACCGGAGCCGGTTGCAGAGCGAACAGAAGGCTGAACTAATGCAGTTCTGTCCCAGTAATCCAACTGGCGGTAGCTAATGCCGCTAGCGGAAGCTGCGGCGGTTCCGCGGTAACCCACTTTTGGGTCCTGCGAGATCATGCCGTCGGTAAACAACATATCGTTATTGAAACCGTCGTTTTCAGACATCGCCTAACCTTTCTGTGCTGGTTGAATGTTTCAATTCTCCCGCTTTAGTGTCAGCAAGGCCAGTTAATCGGTAAGGGCGGCGTGTCGAGCGCCAAATTAAGGGGTTTTTACTTGTCGATCTTAGAGATGACGGACTTGATTAGCTCAGATCTAATGGTCGCGAACTGGTTCTCTATTTCCTGGGCATAGTGGGTCGCCCTGGACTTGCTAGCCGCCTCGTTCTTGGAAAGTACGGGAGCTACGACACCCTCAATAATTCCAATCTCGCGATCGGCAGAGGCCTTTAATCCTCTTAAGTGACGGGGTGAAATACCAAAGCGCTGCAGGTGGACAATCGCACGAGCAATCTCCATGTCAGCACTTTCAAAGGGTTCTTTGTTGATCAACATAAGCGTCTGAGCCTCTTGCAACAAGCCTGCGCTGATTCCAGTTTCGCTCATGAGCGCAACCTTGGTGAGCTTGATTGGGTTTTTTGGCTGAAGCTTCGCAACCGATGCCTGAACCTGAGGAAGGTTTGGGGTCTTGCCTGAGTCAAGCTGCTCTAGGTAATCGCGAATTACTCGTAGCGGAAGATACTGATCTCTCTGAAGTTCAAGAATTACTCTGGTGCGCTGAACATCTTGTTCGGAAAATTTTCTGTAGCCGGCAGGTGTGCGCTGGGGTTCGATAAGACCCTGCTCTTCCAAAAATCTCAACTTGGAAGGAGATAGGTCTGGAAATTCGCGATTTAAAATTGCAAGCACCTGGCCGATGGTAAGCAATCTTCCAGAGGAAGAGATTGCTCTCACATTGGATTGGGCTTGAGCCATTAGCTAGTTCCTACTGCCTTCGATTGGTAAAAAGTAAATCTAAATTTTCCAATTTGAATTTCAGCACCCTCTTCTAGAAGGGCACTTTCTATTCGCACCCCATCGTAGTAGATGCCGTTTAGCGATGCCAAATCCTGAACTTGGAAAGAATTGCCGTGACGGCGGAACTCAGCATGACGTCTCGAGACCGTCACGTCGTCCAAAAAGATTGCCGAATCGGGGTGCCGGCCCACGGTAGTGACGTCGGCATCGAGCAAGAATCTTGATCCAGAATTTGGGCCCTGGCGGACAACCAATAGCGCATTGCCTCTAGGAAGGGCCCCCACAGCAGCTGCGTGCTCAGGGTTTAGATCAGGATTATCCTCATTGAGCCATTCGGAATTGAAGCGTAGGGTTTTCTCGACTTCATCGCGTCTTTCGCTGTCCATCTCAAGCTCCCCTTTTGTTCTTAATTAGATTAGTGGAAATACCACGGTCCTCTCGCCAGAGCAAAATCAGGTGCCAGAGGTAAACAAACCCCGACCACCAATAGAGTGCTACCCCCCATAGAGCAAAAGCCCAGGCCAAGGGAAGCAGTATGAACTGGGTCTCAACGAAGATCTTGCCCATCAACAAGAGCGGAAATGAGTACAAAAGCGCAAAGGTGCTGGCTTTACCGAGGTAGTGAACTGGCAAGGTTGCATATCCCAAAGACGCCAAAGCTGGCAGTGAAATCAGCATCAAAACATCTCTGCCTATTACCAGAGCAGCTAGCCACCAAGGGATGTTTCCTGTTACCGAAAGGGCAAGCAAGGTAGCAAATATGTATAGTCGGTCAGCCACCGGGTCTAGAACTTTACCCAGCTTGGTCATTTGATTGAGCTTGCGAGCTAGGTATCCATCTAAGAAATCGGTAATACCTGCAACCATCAGCACAAAAATGGCCCACAAGTACATCTCATCAAGTAGCAACCACAAAAACACCGGCACAAGAGCTATCCGCAGAAAGCTAAGCAGGTTCGGAATGTTCAGAACCTCACCCTTGAGGAAGCTGGATTTCCTGGCTGTCGGCATAGCTTGATTGTATTGGATTAGCTCAATTGGCTAAGAACTAACATTTGGCGGTCGGGCTAGCGGGATTTGAACCCACGACCCCTTGACCCCCAGTCAAGTGCGCTACCAAGCTGCGCTATAGCCCGCTGTAAGCAAAATTCTACTGCCTGTACTCACAAGGAGAAACGGGGGTTAGATATGGATGATTACCAAATCTGACCTCGGAAGTTATGGAATCATGAGCTGGTTATGGCACAAAAATGTGGCACAGCAATAAAAGTGACTGGGGTACCTAGTCCACTCTTCTTGGTTGGTACTCAAAGAAACTAAGTTGTTCGCTTCAATGCCTGTAAGTGAACCTCTAGAGCAGACCTGAGCCTCGTCTGCGTGTCAATGAACCAATCGATTGCTTGGTCCCAGGAGTTCTGATTCATGAAATCACCTGGAGCGGAAACACGAACACTGCAGTGTTTGTTACCCTCTGGGAAGTGCCAGATTAACTGACCACCGAATGACTTCTCAATTTCATCAGCGTGTTCTTGAAGGTAGCTAAATCTTTGAGAATTAAGGTCAACATCGCTAGACACGAGAGAGAGCTCGGACTTCATCTCCTTTCCAGTAAATGCAATAACGAATGAAGCTTCCTGAAGCCTTGCTGACATGGGAAGCCAATTCTGCGCGCGACCCCTCCGTGAAGAGGTCCAGGTGGGCCTGATTTCGGAAACTCGCGTCAAGAAACGCGTGAAGAATTCAATCTGAAGTTGCCCACGCTCACCAGAAATTGCAGCAGATGCGCTTGCCCTAGTCTCTTTTGTGAACTCATTGGGCTGTGCAACTACCTTGAAGAGTGGGGCAGGGACTGAGTCGCCAATCTGGACAGCACTAACCTCCACGGCATAGAAATTAATGTCTTCGGTAGTTCCAGCGTTCAGCCACTGAATCGCTGATATGTATTCGTCTCGAAAGGTGCTGGCAATCCAAACAACATACTTGGCGTCCGTGCCACCAGCATACGTTAGAAGTTGACCGAAATGAGTGTGGTCACTGGTTCCTAGTTGGTTTTCAATAATTACTCTGTCTTGAGTTCCTGAGATGGCACCTATCAAATCAAGAGAGAACTTTCCAACTGGATATTCGGCTTGAATCAACTCAAGGTCCAGGCCGAGAGCAGCGGACAACTCCCCAGCGTTATTAAGTAGCCAAGGCGTAAAGTCTCGGGCCTCGTTCTTCCACACATCTTTAATGTCTACGGTCTTCAGCGAACCAAGCTTTGGTGGGGCCGCCATTTATTTGTTTCCCTTCGAGCGGTTGTGTGTCTTGCATAGCATCTGGCAGTTCTCTGGGCTCGTTGCCCCACCCTTGCTCCAGGGAGATACATGGTCAGCATCCATCTCTTCAAACTTCCAAAGCTTAGCCTTGTTGGCTTCATGACCTTCGGCGCATAGAGGGCAGTTAGATTCACCTTTGGCTTCGGCGGCTTTAGTCTGCTTAGCGTAGGTGGACTTCTTGGTTGGCTCGTCGAAGATGCGAATATCCAGGAGCTTGAAGTCTTTGGAATCCCCCAGGACAAACTCCCAAATACCTTTGCGATTCTTCACGTAGCCGTCTCCGTAGAGGGCCTGGACTTTCTTGGAAAGCTCATCGGGGCTATAAGGAGTGGTGTGATACTGCTCGTAAAGCCTTCCCCACTCGATGCCCTTCATTTCAGACTCGACATCTTTGAAGATTGTTGAAACCCAATCAATCACCGTATTGAAGCAAGTCTTTACCTCATTGATGTTGGTGTCGTTTCTATGAGCGGACATGTATCCGCCGATGTTGTCTTGGCCCTTGCTAACCCATTCCAGGGCTCGTTCCCAGAAGTCTTGGCGAATAGCGCTACCTGAAACGTAAGAGCCCCACTTAGCAATGTTGGCATTCTGGCTATTGCTGAACTCGGCTTTACCAGCGGTCGTGAATGGACCAGAGTAAACAGCGTTTAGCAGCTCTTGCTCGTTTAGAGGAACACCAACGGTGTTGATGGTCTTGAACCACTCTTTGATTTCGGTCTCGGTTCCTTCGCATTCATAAACAAGAATCTCGGAGTTCAGAATCTTCTCTTGCTTGTCTTTTGCTAGACCTGTGAAGTATTGCTCCATACCGTTTTCGTCCTTGATGGCGAACTTGCCAGTGATGAAGCGGCCAAAGCTTGTAATTCTCTGCTGTCCATCCAGAACCTCTAATGTGTCGGCTGTTGGCTTGTTGAAGTAAATGAGGCCCAAGGGGTAACCTTTGAGGAGTGAGGTGATGACTGCCACATCCCTCTTACCATCCGCATAGATGTAGTTTCTCTGGTACTCAGGTTGGATAGTGAGCTTTCCTGCTAACCCATAGAGGCCCTTGCCTTCGAGCTCGTTATACACAAACCCTTCAGAGATTGCCTGGACCGAGTAGTTCTTTAGGGATGTTTTCATTTGTTTGCTTTCTTGTGGCGGATTAGTATTCGCTGATACGGAACAACAACTTTCTCCCCGACTCGGTAAACCAGATTGTTCCATTTGGAATTGATTTGACCTTTATTCCCCTGTGCATAATAGTCATCTACAAACTTTTGACCTATTGGTCTGATTCCGAGCTCATTGGCCATCGTTTGTCCATTCCCAATAATTTCAAACTGGTCTGGGTTGTATTTGCTGAGAAAGCTAATCGGTACCCCCATAACCCCTGAGTAATCGCTAGGTATTGCTTCGGTTCTAGGAACCTCAATTGCTTCATAGTTTTCGTACTTTAGGTATCCAGAATCTCTTATGCCTTGGTGTCTACTGAACTTGATGTTCTATGCCTCTGTCATTAGAGCTAACGGTTCGTGTCGCCGTCCATGGTCAAAAGTTGAAAACCAAACGACATTTCGGAACTTTAGAAGCCCCGTGCTCTCGTCAAATACACCTGAGGCATAGTCTCTCGAAGTTGGAGAGGAAAAGAATGCGTTTCCATTGCTAAAACCATTGCCTAACCACATCTTGTTGTCTTTGATTAATGGAAAAACTTCCTTGTAAGTTATTGCATTCATGTTGCCGATAATTACAAAGTCTTTGTCAGCCTCCACTACCCAAGTTAGAAACTCCCTGAAAAGGGAAAAAGGTGGGTTTGTGATAATGACATCTGCTTCGTTCCGAAGCCTCATTATTTCGTCACTCCTAAAGTCGCCGTCACCCTGAAGATAGGTCCACTCCAAATCCTCGACGTTTATAACCCCGTCGCCTGTCTTGTCCTTGGTTAGCGTGAAAATCTTCCCGTTGGCCTGTGTCTTGGCAGCGTCGAACTTCTCGTTTTCCATCTCAAACAGGGTCGGCTGATACGGTACCTCGGGAGGCTTGCTGTTTGGAGCGTAGCTTGTGCTAATAAGCTTTTTGAGACCTAAGTCTTGAAACTTTTGAGCAAAAAACTTGGTGAAATTAGACCATTCTGGGTCATCGCAAGGGAGCAAGACTGTTTTGCCTTTGAACACATCTGGGTCGTATTCCAGGTAGGCGTTTATCTCTTTTTCGATGTCGTGATATTGGGTATAGAACTCGTCGTTCTTCGCTCTTTTAGCATTACCCAGGTTTTCGTTAGCCACTGGTCACCTCCCCCATAACTATCGTTCAGTATCCAAGTTTAGGCGTGGGGGGCGACTCTAGATATCTCCAGAGGCCATATATGCCTCGTACAGGGCCTTTCGTTGCTTCTAGTGTGATTGCCTTAATCAGTTCCTATGAGGGCGTCCTGATATATGTCAGCCCCCGCTGGGATATGACTGGTGACTAAGCCTTGGCGACTTCCTTAGTTGCAGTCGGTCCGTCACGATAGATTCAAGTAATACAGAATTAGGAGGTTTACTTGCCACACAAGACAGAGACTTCGCTCACTGGTGCCGCTGGTGAGCATCTAGTTTTATCTAGGTTGCTATCTAGGGGAATTTTGGCAGCCCACGCTCCTCGGGGTGCCAGAAAGGCTGAT
>NZ_JBIIAL010000016.1:0-18494 GCF_044239955.1 Rhodoluna sp. | reverse complement strand
CGGCGACTTCATCAACGCAGGAAGCATTGGATTTAGACCCCTGGTGAACTTCATAAGTGGAAACAACAGGGCGCGACAAGCGATTGCAATGACCGCTCCTGTGATTCAGGAATCGGTAACTACCAGCTGGCATAAGGTGCGTTTTGTTATGCCGGAAGAGATGGATGAGTCCAATACTCCCTCACCCGCAGACTCAAAGGTAAGCGTCGTTCGAGTGCCCGCTCATCTTGCAGCGGCTAGAAAATTTGGCGGTTCATGGAACAAGGAAAAGTTCAACAACGAAGGTACGAAGCTGCTGGAGGAAGTCGCCAAGGCAGGTCTAGTGCCGGTCGGCAACCTTTACTGGTCCCGGTTCGATCCACCCTGGAAGCCAGGATTTCTTAAACACAATGAAGTACTTATTCGCGTCAAGAAAGTGGACAGAAAACTTGGAGACTAAAGCAACGGTTTTGTTTGTGTGTGTTCATAACGCGGGCCGCTCACAAATGGCAGCTGGTTACCTAAAACATCTTGGCGGAGAAAGTGTTCAGGTATTGTCTGCTGGCACCGATCCTGGAACTCAAATTAATCCCATGGCAATGGCAGTCATGCTGGAAGAGGGAATTGATTTGTCCTTCTCTGTTCCAGAAAAGCTTTCTGACGAAAAGGTTATTGCTAGCGATTACGTAATCACAATGGGTTGTGGCGATGCTTGTCCATATTTCCCCGGCAAGACTTACCTTGATTGGCCGTTAGATGATCCTAAAGATCAACCGATTGAAAAGGTTCGAGAGATTAGAGATTCCATCAAGCTAAAAGTTGAAACGCTTTTGGGAGAAATTAATTCCCGGCCTTAATGCGGGCTTTTATGCTTTTGGCAATTTTCTTAGCGTCCTTCTTGACACCTTTAACTTCTTTTTGAGCTTCAACTTTGACATCAGCAAGCATCTTGCCTAGTTGGTTCCCTAATTTCTTGGGATTGATGTCAACTTTGGAAGTTACCTGATCTGCAACCCAATTAGTCCCGGTCGAAACTGCGCTACCGACTTTGCCACCAAGTTCAGTTACCTGCTTCTCAAGTCTTGCCATGGCTTGCGATTCAGCTACCTTTGCAAACCAGGCTACGTATGGGGTGAACCCCTTAGCGTTAATCGAGTACTTCTTGCTGGTACCGGAACCGGTTGACCGAACAAGTCCAGACTCAACCAAGGTTGCAAGATGTGTAGTTACTTGATCAGAAGAAACCTTGCTGGTTTCAGCAAGCTTCACCACCGTCGAAGACGGAGTCTTGGCCAGTGTCTCTATAACCAAACGGGCTTTAGGGTTTGCTAGTGCTTTGAAAATATCGCTCATGGATTAACTTTACCCAACTCTTTGGCTCTGGCTAACGCTGCTTCAGTTGCTTCGATAAACACTTTTTCTAAATCTGCCGCATCAAATCTTCCCGTTGCCTGCATCGTGGTTCCATTTGGAGACGTCACTTGTTGCCTAAGCTCTTCTGGCGAGCTAGCTGAGGTGGCTAGCAAGGTGGCAGAGCCAAGGAAAGTTTCTTTCACCATCAGGCTGGCCTCGCTGTCGCTAAATCCAAGTGACTTGGCTGCAGTAATGAGTTTCTCAGCGAAGTAAAAAACATAAGCTGGGCCAGAACCAGAAATTGTGCTGAGAGCATCAATTTTGCTCTCATCAACAACTAATACTTTCCCCACACTAGAAAACAGCTTTACGGCTAGATCTAGTTGTTGATCTGAGACATTAGATCCCTTGCTAATGCCAGTCACACCTAACCCCACAACCGATGGGGTGTTTGGCATAGCCCTGACAACCGCTGTATTGCCAGATAGCTGCTCTTCCATGGCTTTGGTTGTGATACCTGCGGCAACAGAGACAACTAAGCAGGTTGGCTTGAGAGATGCTGCAATCTCTTTTAGCGTTTCCAGAATCATGTTTGGTTTCACAGACAAGATAACTATGTCAGCATCTTTAGCGGTTGAGGAATTAGCAGTTGATTCTGATTCCATGGCTACGGCTTGGATTCCATGTCCAGAAGTTATAGCGTCGGCGCTGGCTTGAGACTTTGTGGTCACTCGAACATTTGCCGCGCTAGATCCAGAAGCAAGGAGACCACTGAGAATGGCTTTACCCATCGAGCCGGTTCCAAGAATTGCTATTTGCGTGTTTTCCATGGTTTAAGCCTAGGCCCACATGCTTATCGGTGGGTCAGGGTAAGTTTGGAAGCTATTGGAGGATCATGGCAAAGACCAAGGCAGAGTTTTCTTGTGTGGAGTGTGGCTGGTCCACAGCTAAGTGGGTTGGGCGCTGCGGCGAATGCCAAGCTTGGGACACCGTTCAACTGACCGCTGTTGGGTCCGGTCGAGGCACAGGTATCGTGCGTTCCATAAAGCCAGCTCTAATCGGTGAAGACTTTGCAGCCAAGCCAATCACTGAAATCTCAACAGACAAAGTGCACTCCAGGCCAACAGGAGTGGGTGAATTTGATCGAGTTCTAGGCGGCGGAATAGTTCCAGGGGCCGTTGTTTTACTATCTGGTGAACCCGGTGTTGGTAAATCAACGCTCCTGCTTGAAGTTGCCGCTAACAGCGCCAAATCAGGCCTTCGTGTTCTATACGTAAGCGGCGAAGAATCAACGGGCCAGATCAAGCTTCGCGCTGATAGAACCGGTGCTTTGTCCGAGAATCTCTATCTGGCCTCAGAAAATGATTTGTCTACTCTGCTTGGTCAAGTGCAGCACTTGAAACCAGATCTTCTAATTGTTGATTCAGTGCAAACAATCCTTGCAGGTGAAATAGATGGCGCTGCAGGTATGCCCTCTCAGGTTCGCGAAGTCGCTGCCAACCTAATTCGAGTAGCAAAAGAATCTAATCTTCCTATCATTCTCGTTGGCCATGTAACCAAAGACGGATCGGTTGCAGGACCTCGTGCCTTAGAGCATCTAGTTGATGTGGTTTGTAACTTTGAGGGAGACAGGCAAACAAGTCTTAGATTTATTAGATCTTTCAAGAATCGTTTTGGTCCAACCGACGAAGTGGGTTGCTTTGAAATGACCGGAGACGGAATTGTTGAGGTAACAGACCCGAGTGGATTATTTCTTTCTAGGAACGAAACTCAAGTTTCTGGAACCTGCGTCACCGTAACTTTGGAAGGCAAGAGGGCTCTTATCTCTGAGGTCCAGGCGTTGGTTGTGAAAAGCTCAACTGCCCAGCCAAGGCGAGTTACCAACGGTGTGGATGCATCTAGAGTTGCGATGCTCCTTGCTGTTCTAGAACGAAGAGCTGGTCTAAAGCTTTCTGAATTAGATGTCTATGTTTCAACTGTGGGGGGCGTAAAGATTTCAGAACCAGCCGCAGATCTTGCCATCGCGCTTGCGATTGCCTCAGCCATTAAAGACCAACCTATTTCACACGATGTCGTGGCATTTGGTGAGATCAGTCTTGCTGGAGAAATTAGAAAAGTGAATCAAGCAGCGATTAGGCAAAATGAGGCAAAACGCTTGGGCTTCACGAAAGTAATCGACTCTACTTTTACGCAGCTAACCAAAGCACTTGCTGCTGGTTTAAAGAATTAGTCTAAAACGAACTGCTGGTCGTTACTAGAAAGCTCGCCATTTACTTCGGCTTCTAGGTGGTAGCTAGCTCCATCGGTCACAACTGGGGCCTGATCTACTCCACAACCATTCTCGCTCGAAAATACTTTCTCCCAGGCTGACGGCTCGCTGCTAATTGTTTGGCCAGCGGTTAGTAGCATTTCGGCGTCTATGAGATCTTCTCGTGGGCACTGCCTTGAAGTCCAAATTGGTTCGTCCCCGGATTTGATTGTGAAGTACTGAACTTTTGCTCCGGTGTTGAATGTGCAGTCCACAGAATTTGTGTTGGTCAATGTGAACCAGAGGTGGGGCGATTGATCAGCACTAAATCTGTTCATCAGAACCCGTGCGCTATCGCCAACTTGTGCCATGACAGAGACAGTTCCTGGAGGGCAAGGTTGACCTGATTCAACAACCACGCTGCTCTCGTTAACTCCTTCAGGAAGAGTGACCTCTTCTGGTGCCTGTGATGCTGCAAACCAGGAGCCGGCTGCATTCACTCCAGCCCAAATTAGACCTACTAAGAGAGCTAGTACTAGGGCGGAGGCTATGCGGCGTCTGCGGTAAACAGCAGGAGATAAAGGTCTGGGTGTTTGAGACATTCCTCTAATTTACTGGGGCAGGTTTCAAGCTTTGACTAGGCGTGGCTGTGTTGCGAAGCAAATTTGCCAAATTCTCTTAGGTTTGGTTACTTGGGCCTGTGTTTTCCTTTTCCTTTTCTAATGAAAACCCTTAGGAGAACCAGGTAGGTAATCCAAGCAAACACAATCTCAAAACCCACATTCATCAGAAAATCTGCCAATAGATGGTGTGGGTCGGTGAGGATATCTATCCAACTATCCATAGCTAGCCGCCTTTTTTCTTGTTATAGAAATCTGTAACCAGAGGCTAAACCGCTTGAGCTACAGACTCTCTCAGCTTGCTAGTAAAAGTAAACTCGCCGTCGGCGAAGTCGACAACGATGTGGCTAGAGTTTTTCAACTCTCCCTGCAAGATCTGCTCGCTGATGCGGTCTTCGATTTCTCTCTGGACTGCTCGACGAAGCGGTCTTGCACCAAGTGCTGGTTCGTAACCAATTTCCATTAGGCGCTCTTTAGCCTTCGTGGTTAGCTCAAGAGTTAGGTCTCGTTCTTCTAGGCGAGTAGCTAAGCGCTTGATGAACAACTCAACAATCTGTAGTAGTTCAACCTGTGACAGCTGTGGGAACACAATTGTTTCGTCTACACGGTTTAGGAACTCAGGTCTAAAGCTGCGCTTTAGCTCTTCGTTGACCTTGGCCTTCATCAACTGGTAGTCGTTCTCGCTGGAGCCTTCCAAGCTAAAGCCCATAGCTCCGCGAGAGATGTCCCTGGCACCCAAGTTGGTGGTCATGATGATCACGGTGTTCTTGAAGTCAATTACGCGACCCTGACCGTCGGTTAGACGCCCTTCTTCAAGGATCTGAAGTAGTGAGTTGAAGATGTCCGGGTGGGCTTTTTCGATCTCATCGAATAGGACAACTGAGAATGGCTTGCGTCTTACCTTCTCGGTTAGCTGGCCACCCTCTTCGAATCCTACGAATCCTGGAGGGGCACCGAACAGACGAGATACGGTGTGCTTCTCTCCATACTCAGACATGTCCAAAGAGATAAGTGCGTTCTCGTCGTCGAACAAGAACTCTGCCAATGCTTTAGCAAGCTCTGTTTTTCCAACACCGGTTGGTCCTGCAAAGATGAACGAACCAGATGGTCGCTTTGGATCTTTCAATCCAGCGCGCTGACGACGAATCGTTTTGGAAAGAGCGGCAATAGCTTCTTGCTGACCGATGACGCGCTTGTGTAGCTCGTCTTCCATGAAGATCAGCTTGGCGCTTTCTTCTTCGGTTAGCTTGAATACTGGAATACCAGTTGCCTGAGCCAAAACTTCAGCAATCAGCCCTTCGTCCACAACCCCGGCAGCTGCGACGTTTCCTTTGCGGAACTGCTTTTCTAGCTGAGCCCTTTCTCCGATGAGTTTCTTTTCCTCATCGCGCTTAGAGGCGGCCAGTTCAAAGTCTTGGTTCTCAATTGCTTTTTCTTTTTCAACTCTTACGCCAACAATGCGCTCTTCGATTTCACGAAGCTCCGGAGGCGAGGAAAGAATAGAAAGCCTTAGTCTGGCTCCAGCTTCATCCAAAAGGTCAATTGCCTTGTCTGGCAGGAACCGGTCGGTTACGTATCTGTCTGAAAGTGAAGCGGCTGCAACGATTGCGCCATCAGTGATTGAAACCTTGTGGTGGGCCTCGTAGCGGTCACGAAGACCTTTCAAGATGTTGATGGTGTGTGGCAAGCTCGGTTCGTTTACCTGAACGGATTGGAACCTACGAGCAAGAGCCGCATCTTTTTCAAAGTGTTTACGGTACTCATCCAAAGTTGTAGCACCAATGGTCTGCAACTCACCTCGTGCAAGCATCGGTTTCAAAATTGATGCGGCATCGATTGCACCTTCAGCTGCACCAGCACCAACTAGTGTGTGGATCTCGTCAATGAAAGTAATGATGTCTCCGCGGGTGCGAATTTCCTTGGTTACCTTCTTTAGTCTTTCTTCAAAGTCACCGCGGTAACGGCTACCTGCGATCAAGGAACCAAGATCTAGTGTGTAGAGCTGTTTACCCTTAAGGGTTTCTGGAACGTTGCCCTGAACAATAGCTTGTGCCAAACCTTCGACCACTGCAGTTTTTCCGACCCCTGGTTCGCCAATTAGAACTGGGTTATTTTTTGATCTGCGAGAAAGAATCTGCATAACGCGTTCGATTTCGCGCTCACGGCCAATAACTGGGTCAAGCTTTCCTTCAGCTGCGGACTGAGTAAGGTTCTTGCCGTACTGGTCAAGAATCTGTGAACCTTTTTGCGGAGCAACTTGCTCGCCACCAACCTGAACGGTTTCTTTACCTTGGAATCCAGAAAGCAATTGAATAACCTGCTGGCGCACACGGTTGGTGTCAGCACCTAGGCGAGTAAGAACCTGAGCGGCAACACCTTCACCTTCGCGAATAAGACCCAAAAGCAAATGTTCGGTGCCGATGTAAGAGTGGCCTAGCTGCAGCGCTTCGCGAAGTGAAAGCTCAAGAACTTTTTTGGCACGTGGAGTAAATGGAATGTGGCCGGATGGAGCTTGCTGACCCTGGCCAATAATTTCCTGAACTTGATCGCGAACTGAATCAAGGTTGATTCCAAGAGACTCGAGAGCCTTAGCGGCGACTCCCTCTCCCTCGTGAATAAGACCCAAAAGAATGTGTTCGGTACCGATGTAGTTGTGATTTAGAAGCTTGGCTTCTTCTTGTGCTAGAACGACAACGCGTCTTGCCTTATCGGTAAATTTCTCAAACATTTCTTGGCTCCTTATGACGCCGCTAATAACGTCTAGATAAAGATGTTAACCAGCCAGGAGAGCCCTTTGGGGGCTTGTTCGCCCTAGGCGTTAGGCAGCCTTTTGCGCTTGGCCCGCTCTTCGGCTTCGATTTGCGCATAAACCTTGCGCTCGGTGGAATCGGCCCTAAAGATGGCCCGCATGACCACATAGAAGATTATCCCCATCAGGATTGGAGGAACTGTTGACATAGCAAAATCTGCCACCCATTCCAAACCAGTTAGCTCAGGGGTTTCTACGTTTTCCATGATTACTTCACCAGCGGGAACAAGATGGTCTCGCGAATTCCAAGTCCAGTTAGGGTCATGAGCAAGCGATCTATGCCCATTCCCATTCCACCAGATGGTGGCATTCCAAACTCCAAAGCCGTCAAGAATTCCTCATCGAGCTTCATAGCTTCTGGGTCTCCAGATTTGGCAAGTGCCATCTGCGCTACGAATCTTTCGCGCTGGATTACTGGGTCCACAAGCTCTGAGTAACCGGTTGCTTGCTCGTAACCGCGGATGTATAGATCCCACTTCTCCACTACTCCTGCCTTGTCGCGGTGATCGCGAGTTAGCGGTGAGGTGTCAACTGGAAAATCCATGACGAAGGTTGGGCTAACAAGTCCTGGCTTTACAAAGTGCTCCCATAACTCTTCGACATATTTACCCTGAAGTGGATGATCGATTTCAATTCCGACCTTGTCGGAAATCTTCTTGAGTTCACTCATTGGAGTAAGAGGCGTGATCTCTTCTCCAGCTGCAGCAGAAAGCGAATCAAACATCGAGATGCGATCCCAGGAACCGGATAGATCGTTTTTCTCACCATCTTCTAATTCGATGACCTGGGTACCAAAAACATCCTGCGCCGCATTTTGAATTAGCTTCTGGGTTAGATCAGCCATCGTGTTGTAATCACCGTAGGCCTGGTAGGCCTCAAGCATTGCAAACTCCGGTGAATGAGTGGAGTCAGCACCTTCGTTTCTGAAGTTACGGTTGATTTCATAAACTCTTTCCAACCCGCCAACCACAGCACGCTTCAAATAAAGCTCCGGAGCGATTCGAAGGTAAAGCTCAACATCAAACGCGTTCATATGTGTTTTGAATGGTCTAGCCGATGCCCCGCCGTGCATAACCTGAAGCATTGGTGTTTCTACCTCTAGGTACTTGTCTTGGTCAAAGGTCTTACGCATCGACTGCATCACCTGAGACCGAATCTTTACAACTTCCCTAGCTCGGTCTCGAACAATTAGGTCGATATACCTATGACGAACACGGAACTCTTCAGAAAGTTCGTTGTGCATATTAGGAAGAGGCCTGATTGTTTTTGCGGCCATCTTCCAGCTTTTAACCAAGATGCTGAGTTCGCCGCGCTTAGAAGTAATTACTTCACCCTCGACAAACAGGTGATCTCCTAGATCAACTAATTCCTTGTACTGCTCGAGAGATTCTTCGCCTACTCTGTCGAGGCTGACCATCGCCTGGATTCTTTCGCCATCTCCAGCTTGCAAGGTAGCAAAGCAAAGCTTTCCGGTGTTGCGAGCAAAAACTACGCGACCTGAAACTGCAACCTTTTCACCCGTTGCAACATCAATTTCTAAGTTTGGGAATTTGTTTCTAACTTCTCCGATGGTGTGAGTGATTGGAAGTGAGACCGGGTAAGCGCTTCCCGTTTCTTGAAGTTTTTCGCGCTTGGAGAGACGAATGGCAATCTGCTCGGGGAGGTCTTCTGCCTCGTTCTCGAGATTCTCGCTCATCTTGCTCCTAGAAAGTGATTGACCTATTGTCAATCAGTCGAACATTGCCCACTTCTGCAGCAACAATCATTAGTGCCTGGCCAGTGAAACCATCCTCCAAAGCTTCAAAGGATTCTGGATCAACAAATGCCAGATAATCAAGTTTAGCCTCTGGATTTGAACTAAAGACTTTCATTGCCTCACGGTGAGCGCTCGAAATTCCATCGCCAGACGTGGCTGACTTGTGTGCTTGGTCAAGTGCCTCCGATAGTGTGAGCGCAACCCGCACCTCCCTTGAACTAAGTCTTTGATTCCTGCTTGATAACGCCAAGCCCGTGGACTCTCTAATAGTGGGCCCTTCAACAATCTGCAACTTGCTGCCCCAGTTCGAATCCTTTTCCTGTTTCAGCATCCTTCGGATCAAAAACAATTGCTGGGCATCTTTAGCTCCAAAGACCGCAACATCAGGGTTAACAATTTCGAAAAATCTTGCAACCACCGTGAGCATGCCATCGAAGTGAGCTTTTCTTGCCTGACCCTCATAGAGCTCTCCAATGGGACCAGCTGAACGGGTGTTCTTCATATCTTTGTTTGGGTAAATTTCGTCAACAGCTGGCAAGAACAAGACATCTGTCCCTGCGGATTCCAAAGCGGCAGCGTCAGTGGCTTCGTTTCTTGGGTAAAGATCAAAGTCGGCTGTGGAATCGAACTGCAGGGGATTTACAAAAATAGAAGCAACAACAAGGCCTGATTGATTTTTGGCTATTTCTATGAGTGACAAGTGGCCATCATGAATTGCGCCCATGGTTGGGACAAAAGAAATTTTCTTGCCGCTTTGCCTGGCCTGAGCTATTTCACCCCGTAACTCAGAAACGGTGCGAATGATCTTCATTTACTGATCATCCAGTAGTTCGCTTGGATCAATGCTTCGATGCCCTTTGGAAAGAGCCTGATCTACAGCGCTTTCAATTACTGGGGCAATAACTAATGCTGGGTTTTCAACACCCGCCTGTTCTAGTAATCCAACAGCTTGGTTGACAATCATGGCGGAGAAATTACTAGCGACCTCGATGGCTTCTGCGTAGCTGTCGCGCTGGGATGCTTCAATGACTATCGGCTCGGCACCCATTTCAATAACAAGTGCTTGAGCTATCGGAAGCGCAACCTGTGGAGCGCTAACTGCAAAATAGCTTTCCTTCATGCGGCGAAGATCAAGACTTGTTCCGGTGAAGTGCATTGCAGGGTGAATAGCTAGCCCAATTGCCCCTCGCGAGGTAGCGGAGAAAAGAATCTCATGGCCATGTTTTGGCGCAAAGTGAACAACCAGCTGTCCGGCTCGCCAAGAATTTGATTCGGCAAGGGTTGCTGCCGTGGACTCGATTTCGCTTGCCGGTACCGCAAGTAGCACTAGATCTGATGCTGCAAGGATCTCTTCATCCGATAGTGGCTTGGCAGTTGGAAACAAGTGTTCTAGCTTGTCTTTCGAGTCAGCCTGATCTTTAGGCACTGCAACAACCAAGTGTCCTGCTTCTTGCAACGCTGTGGCAATTGCAATTCCGATCGCATCGCCGCCCACAAGGCCGATGTTTAGTCTTCCCTGTTTCAATTGCTCACCATCTGATCTGTCTGATTGTCTTTGGGCTCATCGGGTAATCGACAAATTTGTTCTGACACAATCGCTGCCACGGTGAGTACCAGGCTGGCAACTAAGCCGAAACTGTTTTGAAGTAGTGCTGCAGTAAAACTTACAGGCAAACTTAGTTGGGCAATCATCGCCCCAAGATGCCAGCCCACAAAACCTGAACCAGTTATGGCACTCGCTTTAGCAAGAAGCACTACTCGAACCGCATAAAAAGGATCGACTCGTTTTGGTCTTGGTCCTTTGCTGTATTGAGTAAGTGATGCCTTGTATCGCCAAATTGGAACTGATAGCCCCAAAAGAATCACGGCAATGGCCGCAAGGGTGACAAGAAGATTCGTCGGCGAAGCTGGAACAGCCATGCCGTTTGCAACTAGAAACCGAACGGCAAGAAAAGAAAGCACTGTGGCCCCAAAGACCACAACCAGTACCAGGCTTGCCTTTGTCGGTTTCATTTTTGCAACCAGACTTGATTTTTGATTGGCTCTGCTAGCTCAGAAACCTTACCGAATCCAATAAGTTCTGCCTCAGAGTCCATAAGCGACCAAGGAACTAAAACGAACGCGCGCTCGTGAGCCCTTGGGTGTGGGAGGGTTAGAGTCCTTGTTGCTTGTTTTTTGTTTTCGAAGGCAATGATGTCTATATCTAATGATCTTGATTCCCAGCGGCGTTCTCGGACTCGACCGTGTGACCGTTCGATTTCTGAAGTGGCTCTGAGAAGCTTTTCGGGGTTCAACTTGGTGGCAATTTTGACAACACCGTTTAGGTAATTGGGTTTTGATTCATCGAGGCCTGATTCAGTCACTGCGATTGACTCAACAAGAGGAGATTGCTCCAAGACTCTAATCTTGCGATGAGAGCTGAGCTGTTCGATTGCAGAATGAATGGTTTCTCCACGATCTCCAAGATTAGAGCCCAGCGCTAGAACCGCAATCCTCCAGCTAAACATTAGTTCGGTTTCTTGGCGCTAGCTGTCACCGCAACTGTGTCGAAGAAAAGATCCATCGGAGCGTCAGGTTTAGAAACGGTGATTTTTACCTTTCTCACCCATGGGCTAGCCGCAAACAAAACCTCATCCGCTAGTCGCTGCGAAAGTGTTTCTAAAAGATTCACTGGGTTTTGTCCAACATTTTTAGAAATAAGTTTCGCTAGTTCTGCGTAGCTAACGGTGTTGGAAATGTCATCCGTTGCAGAAGCTCTTTCGCTATCAATCCAGATTTTGGCATCGACAACGAAATACTGTCCGTTTTTTCTTTCATGCTCCATGACGCCGTGGTAGCCGAAAATTCTTAGGCCACGAATCTCAATTTTTTGGGTCATGGTCTAACTCTGCCCACCGGTATCTTCATTTGCAACTGCCAAGGCTTCTACCACCTGAATGGCGTCCAGAGTGGTCGAGACATTGTGGACTCTGACTGCCCAAAGCTTTCTTTGAAGAAGAAGCGCTGTCAATACAGCGGTAGCCAAATCTCGCCTCTGGTTGCTAACTTCACCTTGGCTATCTGGCTCTAAAGCTCCTACGATAAACCGCTTTCTTGATGCTCCAACGAGAATCGGCAAATCAAGTTTCTCTAGCTCATCAAGACGCGCTACCAGATGCCAGTTTTGGGTTATGTCTTTTGCAAAGCCAAGACCTGGATCAATAACCAATCGGTCTCTCGAAATACCGGCATCAATAGCCTTGCTCACTCTGGCCTGCAGTTCTTTGGCAACATCAGCTGCAACGGATTCGTAGTTGTTCAGGGAATCCATGGTTTCGCTAAAGCCGCGCCAGTGACTGATTATTAACTTGCAACTAAGAGGTTGCAACACGCGAAACATTTCTTCGTCCGCTAATCCGCCAGACACATCATTCACGATTGATGCCCCAGCTTGCACAGCCAACAACGCTGTTTCGCTGTTCATGGTGTCGATGCTGATCTTTGCACCACTGGCAACAAAGTCCGCGTTTGAGGTAAGAGCATTTATGACAGGTATTACCCTGGCTTGTTCTTCTTCGATTTTTACCCTGAGGGCCCCGGGCTTAGTTGATTCTCCACCCAGGTCAACAATGTTGGCGCCTTGGGAAATAAGTTCAAGAGCATGAGCTAAAGCGTCATCAGCACTTAAAAAGTCTCCGCCGTCAGAGAAGGAATCTGGGGTGATGTTGACTACCCCCATGATTAGTGGTTTTGAAAACGTCTTCACTTGGAAATCAGGGCCATTATCTCTTGGCGATCAATGGCTTCACTGTATTTGCCAAGAGCCTTCACGGTCACGGTGTTTGCCTCCGGTTGTCTTGCTCCCCTAGATGCAACGCAGTGGTGTCTGGCTTCAATGACTACCAGCACACCTTGGGCATCCAGCCCTTTTTGGATCGCCTCAGCTATTTGAGCAGTTAGGTTCTCTTGGAGCTGTGGCCTAGCGGCAAGTACTTCAACAAGTTTTGGAATTCGTCCAAGACCAACAACTTTGTCTTTGGGTAGGTAGGCAACGTGTGCCACACCAGTAAAGGGCAGCAGGTGATGCTCACAAATCGAAACCAGTTCGATGTCTTTAAGAATCACCACATCGTTTTGCTCGGCTGGAAACGTATCTTCAAGAACTTTCAGTGGGTCCACACCAACGCCTTTGAAAAACTCTTGATAGGCATCGGCAAACTTTTCTGGAGTTGCTTTTAGCTCCGAGCGGTTAGGGTCTTCGCCAATAGCGGTGAGTAGCTCGGTCACCGCTTTTTTAATGCGATCTGTATCAACCAATTACTTTTTCTTAACTGCCAGAGTGGTCTTTTTGGCAGCGGGTTTTGTTTTCTTCTTAGAAGAAACTTTTGTTGATTCCTTGGCACTTTCGGCATCGGCTTTTTTCTTTGCTGCCACTTTCGCTGAAGTGGAACCTTTGGAGGGAATAGCAATTGGGCCCTTCTTGGATCCAGGCCTAGAGGCCTTGGATAACCAAGGCTTGCGCTTGGGGGACTTCTTGATGCCTTTGAAGATTCTCGCGATGTCATCTTGATTCAGAGTTTCTTTTTCCATCAACTCCTTAGCCATTACGTCCAAAGCCTTGCGATTCACATTCAAGGCTTTGTAGGCCTCATCGTGAGCGGTATCTAGAATCTTGCGAATCTCAAGATCGATTTGGTGTGCTACTTCGTCTGAGTACTCTCTGGCCTGAGCCATGTCGCGACCGATGAATACTTCGCCCCCACCTCCATAGGAAACGGTTCCAACTGAAGACGAGAAGCCAAAGAGGGTAACCATCTGTCTAGCAATTTTCGTTGCCTTCTCGAAGTCATTTGATGCGCCAGTGGTTGGATCGTGGAAAACTATTTCTTCGGCAGCGCGGCCACCAAGAGCGTAAGCAATCTGATCAAGTAACTGGTTTCTAGTTACCGAGTAACGATCCTCCATGGGTAAAACCATGGTGTATCCAAGAGCGCGGCCTCTAGGCAAAATAGTAACTTTGGTAACTGGGTCCGAGTTGTTCATGGATGCGGCAACTAATGCATGCCCTGCTTCGTGGTACGCGGTGTTTAGTCTTTCTTCGTCTTTCATCAAGCGAGATTTCTTTTGTGGTCCACCGATTACTCGATCAATTGCTTCGTCGATGATTTCTGCGGTAACTGTTTTTAGGTTCTCTCTTGCAGAAAGTAGCGCTGCTTCGTTTAGAACGTTTGCTAGATCAGCACCGGTAAAGCCAGGTGTTCTGCGAGCAATAAGTGCAAGGTCAACGTCGTCCGCGATTGGCTTGTTCTTAGCGTGTACTCGAAGAATTTGTTCACGACCTGCAAGATCTGGTGCTCCAACACCAATCTGCCGATCAAATCTTCCGGGACGCAATAGGGCTGGGTCTAGAACATCTGGTCGGTTGGTAGCAGCGATCAAGATCACATTGGTGTCCGAATCAAATCCGTCCATCTCAACTAGCAATTGGTTCAAGGTCTGCTCGCGCTCGTCGTTTCCGCCGCCGATTCCAGCACCACGCTGACGACCAACGGCATCGATTTCGTCAACAAAGATAATTGCCGGTGATGCCTGCTTGGCTTGCTCAAATAGGTCACGCACTCTGGAAGCTCCAACACCTACGAACATTTCCACAAAATCAGAACCAGAAATTGAGAAGAAGGGTACGCCAGCTTCACCAGCGACAGCCTTAGCAACTAGTGTCTTACCGGTTCCTGGAGGGCCATAGAGCAGGACACCTCGTGGAATTTTTGCTCCGAGAGCTTTGAAGCGCTCGGGCTTTTTCAAAAAGTCTCGTATCTCTTCTAGTTCTTCGAGAGCCTCGTCAATTCCGGCAACATCTTTGAAGGTGACAGTGGAGGATTCTTTGGTCACCATCTTGGCTTTCGATTTTCCAAACTGCATTACTTTTCCGCCTCCGCCTTGCATAGAGGAAAGCAGGAACCAGAAAATCAAACCGATCAGAATAAATGGCAGCAGCGAACCAAGTAGTGCTAAATACCAAGGGGTGTTAGGAACTTCGTCGTTGTAACCTTCCGCAATATTTGCATTGGTGATTACTTCAACAACTTGATCGCCTCTAGGTGCCACGTAGAAAAATTGAACCTGAGAACCAAAATCTTTATCGGGGTTGATTAGTTCAACATCAACTCTCTGATCGCCGTCAAGTATTTTTACGGACTTGGCTTTGCCGGATTCAATAAGCTCCAGCCCATACTTGGTGTCAACCTGCTGAAAGGTTTGACTGTTTATAAGACTGGTTCCAACCACCAAAATGATGATGGCTAGAAATATCCAGACAAAAGGGCCTGAGAAGATTTTTTTGAGATTCATAGACTCCTAGGTTATCCCAGGCAGACTGACAGATTCCTAGGAATAGACAGAGGGTGACAAAACCGCTACCCCCGGTAGGGTTCGGTACCGCTCGTTCCAGTCCAACCCATAGCCGACCACGAACTCGTTAGGGATTTCGAACCCAACCCAGCGCACATCTACTTCTACTTTGGCCGCCTCCGGCTTTCGAAGCAGGGTTACTACTTCCACGGAAGCTGCCCCGCGAGCTTCCAGGTTGGATACCAACCAAGAAAGAGTCAGGCCGGAGTCAACAATGTCTTCAACAATTAGAACGTTCTTACCCAGAACGTCAGTGTCTAAATCTTTGAGAATTCGAACTACGCCCGAAGATGTGGTTCCAGATCCATAAGAAGAAACTGCCATCCAGTCCATCTGCACCCGACTCTGCAGGGCTCTGGACATATCCGCCATAAACATCACTGCGCCCTTTAGGACACCAACCAGTAAGAGATCTTTTCCGGCGTAGTGGGAATCAATTTCCTTGGCAAGTTCTGTGATGCGAGTTTTGATTTGTTCTTCTGTAACAAGCACTTTCGTGATTTCAGAAGATACAGCTTCGAGATCCAATTACTTCTCCTGGGTGGCTTTGAGTGTGATGGTATTACCTTTGCGCTCTACTCTAACGCCTGGTAGAGCCAGAGGCTTTTGACCATGCCAGTTCAAAACCAAATCAGCAACAGCCAAAACGTGAACCCTAGATGAATCGACCCCAAAATAATCAATCGCGGATTTAATCACTCGATTTCGAATTGCCTCAGGCAACTTAAGTAGCTCTGGTTGAGACAGGCTCAACGAACGTGAGCCTGTCTTAGCAATTTTCTTGAAAGCCTTGGCTGCTAAGTAGCTCAGGTATTGATCGTCTTCCTGAAGCTGGCTGCTGGTTCGAATCAAGTTACTGAAAATCCCGTTGCCTAATTGCTTCTCGAGAAAAGGAAGAACCAGCTTTCGAATTCGAACTCGAACAAACTTGAGGTCCTTATTTTGCGGGTCATGCCAGGGAGAAATCTTTTCATCTTCGCAAAACTGCTCAGTAATTTTTCTCTCAACAGAAAGTAGCGGCCGAAGCAGTTTCTCACTTCTAACGCTCATGCCAGAAAGTGATCTGGAGCCAGAACCCCTGGTTAGCCCAAGCAAAACTGTCTCTGCTTGATCGTTAGCGGTGTGACCTAGAACAATAAAATCTGACTTGCTTTCAATGCGAATGCTTTCGAGTGCCTGGTAGCGAGCATCTCTAGCAGCGGCTTCTGGTCCGCCTTTGGTTCCAACTTTTACTTTTTTACTCCAGGCCTCAGTAATGCCAATCTGGTGAAGCTTGTCTAATGTTTGCTCGGTAACTTTTGCAGACACTTTTTGTAATCCGTGATCAATAGTGACGGTTGCAACTTGTAGTTGCAGTTTCTTGGATTCAAATAGCGTTGCCGAGGCGAGGGCTAATGAGTCTGCCCCGCCCGATACGGCGACAAGCAGTTTTTGACCCGGTTTGGTATTTGCGGCCAGGACCTCACGAATTGCGTGGCGGATTGCTCCCTGCGCTGGGCTCAGCCGCTTGCGTTGAGACACAATCAATCCTTTGATTAGATAATCTTTACTAGGTAAGCCTATTGAGGAGAGCAATGTTTGAAGTCGTTATCGAGATCCCTCGGGGTTCTAGGAACAAGTACGAAGTGGACCATGAAACTGGTCGCGTGCACCTGGACCGCGTGCTCTATACTCCCTTTGTTTATCCAGCGGATTACGGTTACTTCGACAAGACCTTGGGTGGCGATGGCGACCCGCTAGATGTTCTAGTGCTTCTTGAGTTCCCTGTTTACCCAGGAGTAATTGTCAACGTTCGTCCAGTTGGAGTCTTGCCAATGGAAGACGATGGCGGAATCGATGAAAAGGTTTTGTGTGTTCCTGCAGGAGACAAGCGATGGGATCACATTCAAGACATCAAAGATGTTCCGGAGCAAACCAAAAATGAGATTGAACACTTTTTTGCTCACTACAAAGATCTCGAACCCGGCAAGTGGGTCAAGTTAGGTAAGTGGGCTGGAAAAGCTGAGGCTGAGAAAATAATTGCTCAAGCGCAGGCAAACTACAAGCACTAAGTCTTTTTAGGCAGTTGGTCTTGCTGCGTAAGGAACTAATTCACCAGTTCTACCGCTTAGGTTTCTAATTCGCACCGGTGCCGACGGGTTTGGGGCTTCAATAAATAGGTCATTACCCAAATAAATTCCGATGTGATATTTATTCAAAACTGATCGATTCCAGTAGTCGCGACTTGTTGACCAAAAAATTAAGTCCCCGGCCTGAAGCTGACTGAGTGGAACTAGTTGACGACGATCATATGCGGTCATGAATTGGCGGGACGCAGAGTGCGGACCAATGTTTAGTCCCGCTGCTGCATAAGCTTTCATAGTTAAGCTGGAACAGTCCCAGACGTTTGGTCCAGTTGCACCAAGGCGATATGGTTTACCCAGTTGAGCCCTAGCGAACGCGATGGCCTGACTAACCTTGGTTGGGTCAGGTGGTCCCACCGAATACAGCTCTGGAACTAGTGGTAATCCGCTACCTTGTGCTTGCCTGCGCTCCCAAGCTAGACCCTCAGCTCTTTGTCTTTCTAGATCAGACGCAGTGTTTCGAAGGCTCGCTAGCTGTGAATAGAAAATTTCATTCTGACGCTTGTTTTCTTCCAGCTTTGCAGTTACCGCATCGGCGGCTGCTTGAGCTTCCACAAAAGCAGCTTCTGCAATTGCAGCAATAGCTGCAAGCTCTGCCTCGGCAGCTGCTAGTTCGTCAGTTACTGATTTAGCCAAGCGCTGTCGCTCCAGAGACTTCTGATAGATAATCTCGGTTTGTTGGGCTAGTTTTTCCTGGGCGCCGAGTTGATATAAGAGGTCGTCAGCAACGTCAGAATTAAGAAATAGATTCAGTGATGTGCCGCCAGTGCCGCCGCGTAACATCTGAGAAGCAATTTGCCCTAGCTGTTCAGCGGCTTCGTCAGCTTCCGCGAGCGCCGCTTCGGCTTGCACGCGCAGTACTTCTACTTTTCTAGTAACTACCGCTACTTCATCTCTGGCGACAATGTAGATCTCTGATTTGATACTTGCTTCGCGGTTGAGTGGCTCTAGTTCATCTTCTAAATCCGCAATTAAGTTCTCAATTCGAACGATCATGTTTTGCTTGCTGGTGACGTTCGCTTTGGCTGCGGCAACCTCAGCAGCTGAAGGGTAGTTAGGGTTTGCAAACGAGGGACCACCCAGTGCAGTTCCAAGAACTAGACCTAGGCTCGCGATTACGGCAATAAAAGATTTGCGTCTCGTAGACATATTTTTCAAGCTAACACGAAACCTTGAGGTATTACCTGAAGGATTGCTGTGGGTGTCGATTTTTAGC
>NZ_JBIIAL010000015.1:0-19604 GCF_044239955.1 Rhodoluna sp. | reverse complement strand
AGGTATCCATGAGAATTCCAGCCTCGGCAATCGGGTTAGCCATCTCGTTGAGGTGATCATCTATGTCATGCACAACAACCAGAATCTTAGGCTTGGTTTTCATTGGGGTCCTAACGTTTATGCCATCATAGTAGCCAAGGTGCACTGGCCATACAAAATTCAGGGGGTTTCTAAATCTCCGGAAACAAGCCAAACTAGAGTATGGCTAAAAAACAATAAGTATAAGAAATACTGATTTTCGGCAGACATGACTCTTAATCAGTGGGTTCCGGGTTCAAGTCCCGGGGGCGCACTGAAAATCCAGCTACTTCTCACTAGAGTTGGGTTTTCTACATTTTTGGCCTATCCACCAAGAGATATTTAGCAATTTCTCTCGAATTTTATGAATCTTGGCCCCATGGATGTGGCTTTTTCTCGAATATTTAGGGTGCCCGTCATAGTATTTAGCTATGAAAACTTTGGGGCGTCTTCTTTCAATTCTTATTGTGGCAGTCTTAGCGCTGGGCACAGTTCCAGCTAATGCTTCGTCAACCGGCCTTTTTGGAACGGTCGTAAATGACGCCAACCGGCCAGTGGCGAACACGTCAGTAACGATCTCTCGCGGCGGTGTAGAGATTGCAAAAGTTGTCACTTCGGCAACAGGTGCATATCGGTTCAATGTGCCGGCAGGCACCTACTCAATGAGATTCGTTCCACCAACTTCGGCAAATAGCAACCTAAACGCCTACTCGGTAACTAGTCCTCAACCCCGATCCATGACTTTCAAGTTGACCAAGCCAGTTCCCGGACGCGCCTTCCTAACCGGAACCGTTACAACATCACCGGCATTTGCTTTGGCTAGCGACTCAACCATTTACTACGGAAGCTCTTGGGCGGGAAGAATAAGCGCCAATGGGGCTTATCGACTTACCCCTACTAGCGGGAGCGCAGAGACCATCACCGTGAAGGGCGCCTCTACCGGAACTTTTTCATTTGGTCTTCATGGCCAAGACAAGGTAGCAATTAACCAGGACACCATTGCGAATTTATCTGTACCTGTGATCACTCAGAGGGTTCGAGTTGTGACTGCAACTGGCACACCGATTGCTGGGGCAAGAGTGCAGGCAGGACAGGGATCTTACGGAACTGACCTTGCTCCAATGGGCGTTATAGAAGGACTCGGGTCATTTCGGGCGGGTTGGAAAGACAGTGGTACAACCGATGCCAACGGTTATGTAACCCTTAGAACAGTTCGGATGTCTCCAAATGCATCGGCTGGATATCTTGTGACACCGCCTAGCTCTTCACGATTACTTCAACAGAGTTTTGTTGTTTTGACTGGGGCTGGCGAAATCAGATTAGCCGTGACTAACCAGTCCGGTCTGATCTCAGGCACCGTTCGAGATCAGCGCGGGGTGGGTCTTGGTCCTGTCGACATTGGTTTTGGAAGTGTTTGGACCACTACAAACGGGTCCGGGCAGTACTCAAGAGCTGTAACTGATGGCACTACTGGAAACTACTCACTGACCTACCGGAGCGGCTCATTCACCGCAGGTGGCACAGGAGTTTCAATCGGAATTACGCCGGACCATGGTTCAATACAGTCCGTGGTGCGAGGAAATAGAGTGCAGGATTTTGTTCTCAATCTAGATACTGTTCGAGTTCGAGTGGTGGATTCAAACGGAAATCCGGTGGCCAGGGCACATGTGAACTTGACGGACAATGACGGTTATGCTCTTCGGGGTCGCTATGCACTTGTAGCTGGCGGTCCGCTATCGATAGCCACCACAACCGCAAACGCCCCTACGGACAGCAATGGATTTGCGACCCTGAGAACCCTAAGGTTGAACTCCCCGCTATCGGGTGTTGTAACAGTAACTCCTCCGTCGGGTTCCCCTCTGTCCTGGAAAACAGAAAGAGCGAGTGTTGGCGGTGGCCAGTCCATCACTGTGACTTTGTCTCGCCCAACAGTGACTGTTTCAGGAAAAGTTTCTTTGAGTGATGGTAGTCGGGTTGCTCCTTATAACATCTCTTTCTCAGACGGACGTGGTGGCGATCAGGGGACGGCAAAAGTTGACCCAATTACCGGGCTCTACTCCATGCAAGTTCCTCACGGAATGCGCGGGTCGTTCTATCTGAGTTGCCCTCACGATGTTCCGTACGGCCAAGATATGTCTTTCTGCATGAGCTTTATGGGCGGATCTAGAACCGTGACTGCCAACACTAAAGTCGACATCACAATACCGACATTCAAGCAAGCTGTCAGGATTGTCGATCCAAATGGCGAGGCTATTTCAAATGTGGAAGTTAGGGTTAATCACTCGGTAGGAATGCACGGGTGCACCGCGGCAACTGCAAACATTTTTGGTGATTTCCCGACCACAGCAAGTCATGCTTATTCGCTTGCTACCACAGATGAGTTTGGATTTGCCATGCTGACAGTGCTCAAGATGGCGGCCCCATGCGAAGCCAATGCTGATGTTGTTCCAGAAAGTCAGTCTCGTTACCAAAGCAGGTCTTTGTTGATGACAATTGACGAGGAAACAGATCACGTTGTCGTACTGAAAATCCCGGCTCCAGAAATTGTCTCAGGGAGTGTAAAAACTGCTGGAACTACCAGGACCATGACGATTTTGGGCAATAACTTCCTCGGAACCTATGCGCTTTCCTGGAACGGTGTTCAAGTAACTAACTTCACCGTTGTGAACAACACTACTTTGAGCTTCAATCTAGATTCTGATGCCCTTGATTACGGCTCTGTCAACGTAGAAAACGGTGGCGGATCCGTGACTACCGAGGTGGGCGTCCTTAGGTAGAAGGTCAGTCCCAAGACAAGCAAGTGGTGATTCTAGAAGCCATTTGCCCCCGAGGGTTGAGTTGCCCTGAATACTGGGCTCTCCAGCTTTAGGACTTACGGTTCGAGGTCATTTTTGGACCGGCTTATACCGCGTGTAGGGCTTACTTTTTTGCTTTAAAGAGGCCAAGCTTGAATATGGTCAAAAAACGCGTGGCATTGTCCGTCTATAACGATTCAGAAAAAGCTGAGCCATCGATGCTTCCTAGAAAGCTCATGGATGGCGTTGAAGATGTTTTTCATGTGCTTCTAACAGCCCTGCTTTTTGTTGTTGCACTAGGGGCTGTGATATTCACGGTTATAAGGTTATTCACCACAACGCCTTTTTACCCAGACGGAATGCTTCAAGCGATCAACGACATCTTGTTCGTGGTGATCATCCTAGAAATTGCCCGAACTGTAATCGCAAGATTCAATAGCGGCTTCTACCAACTGAGTAGATTCCTGGTAATTGGGGTAATCGCTTCCGTTCGACACATCTTGTCAGTTGGATCATCCTTGACACTCAAAATAGGCAAAACCCCAGAGGACTTCGATCGCGGAATTATTGAGTTGCTAGTCAATGGCGGTATTGTTGTAGCTTTGGTTTTTGCGATTTTCATGACTCGAATAGCGGAAAAGGAATCTGAGGGCAAAGAGGCCAACCGCAAGAAACCACAGAAGTCCTAGCGGGAAGAATCGACTTCTATCTCAATCGGCAGAACGACTGACCGTTATTCACCAATTCAGTGAGGTGCATGTGAGAGCTCGGCTCTCGGAAAATACAGCCAACTCTCGCGAGAGCTGGCCTTTCATTTACTCTAGATGTATTGAAATTAGAAGCAAAAAAGGGGATGAGCAGTGTCTAAGACGGTGATAATACTTCTAGGTTTGGCCTTGCTTTTAACGGGCTGCTCTGTTTCGCCGGATTCACCCAATACGAGTTCTGCTTCCCCTGAGGCAGATCAAGAAGTCCTTGCGGAACTCACCGACGAGCAAATCTTGGAATTAATCAGTTCTTTACCCGAGGAAAAATCACGTGATGGACTAAGAAATCACTTTCGAGCCATAGACGAAGCAGCAAGTCAGTTAGAGCCCTTCAAGATTGAATACACCACGGGCCCAACCGCAGTGCAAAGCAAAGTTGACAGGGTAGTTGCCCAGTTCTCGGAAAAGCTAAAGATGTACCAATTCTTAGGTCTTGAATCACTAGATCAGGACTGGGTGTTTGCAAGCGAGCAAGATTACGAGTGGTGGGTAGAGTTCCGATCCGCGCAGGACTCAAGCTTTCCGGTTGAGATGTGGAATAAGGAAATTAATGAACTCGGCCATTGCAGACTCAGTGCGGACGTGTTTTGTGGTGCGGGTAACACCGTGAACGGAAAAAACTACCAAGATAACGTTGTCGGGACAGCCTTCACCAATCGCGGAATCGATTACGTCTCTAGGCACGAAGCAGCGCACTTCTACCAAGCCGTATTTGGCTATGGAGGCAGGTGCTGGATGGCCGAGGGTCAAGCGACTTTCTTTGAAACCTATTTGGAATCAAGCTCTAGGTCTAGAGCTGATGTTCTCGCCGAGCTTGATACCAGCCCCACAGGCATAACTTCGGTTTCGGAGGACGAAATCCTTCGTCTTTTGTCTAACGATCAAATCTGCCAGGGGGATTCAAACATCGCCTATAACCTTGGGATGCTGGGATACGAGTATCTATACCTGAACTTCAGCTTCCTGGATGTTCACAACCTTCAGGTGCTAAGTAGTTCTGAGAGCTGGGATGAAGCAGTGTCTCAGGTGCTCTCGATTGAGGCTTCAGAATTCAATGCCCTGCTAGCTGCATACATTTTTGCTGAAACCAGATAGACAAGATTTTGGATTCAGGCCCTCAGTGCCGCTTTGAGCCAGGTCTTGGCTCTAGACAAGTAATCCTTTGCCAGTTCTGAATCTGGAGCCAAACCTTCGAACGCGTGAGGAGCGCCAGTAACTATATCTATCTGGCAAGCAACCCCTGCCGCATTGAGTTTGTTTGCGTAGGTCTTATCTTCTTCATAAAACAGCTCAACGTCTCCAACACCTATCCAAGCTTTGGGGAGTCCTTCGAGGCTTTCTCTTCTGGCAGGAGCCGCATAGGCAGAGACTTGGTCTGTGCCAAAGGTTTTTCCGAGGTAGGACTTCCATCCAACCAGGTTCATTTTGTTGTTCCACACAAAGTGATCTATCTCATCAAGAGATCTACCTAGGGCTGTTCGATCATCGAGCATTGGGCAAAAAAGCCACTGGGCAACAGGTTGTGGGCCACCCTCATCGTGGATTCGAAGTACCAAACCAGCAGCTAAGCCACCCCCGGCGCTTTCACCACCAATAGCAATGCGATTACCATCTATTCCTCTCTGCGAGAGATTCTGATGGATCCAACTCCAGGCGCTGTGACAATCATCAACCGGAGCAGGGTATGGATGTTCTGGGGCTAGCTTGTAATCGGGAGAGACGATGACGATATCGAGTTCGGCGGCAGTGCCTGCTAGAAGAGCATCATCCATCGCCGGTGAACCAATCATCATTCCACCACCGTGAATGTAAAGCATGGCGGCACGGGTTCTTTGCCCTGTTGGAGTGTAAATTCTCAGTTTCAAACCGTTAGAGGTTTTGACCTGCTCAATTGTTATGCCAGCTGGAGCCTTTGGCTTAGGAAGGAGAATTGGGAGCAAAGATCTAGTGAGAATTCTTCCAAAGCCACTGGTCACAGGAAGTTTGGGAAAAGAACTAGTCGCTTTTCTAAGTGTTGGGTGAATTTGGCTGATGTCCACGTCTAATCTCCTAATTTATATCGCTCGGTGATTACTGGTTCGCTCAGGTTATCACCAAACGGATTAGAAGCTAGCTAGCGGGCAGGGCGGCGTAACTGTGGTTACTTGCCACCTCTGGCTATGGCAACGATGTTGTCAACATGGATTCTCATGGCTATTTCTTCACTAAATTTAGCCGTGAAGTCTTTACGCATGTTATTCGTTGGCGTGTGAGAACCACTTCGCCACATCATAATTCCGTGAGCTGCCCAAGCAACGCTAGTGGCCTCCAGCAGCTCCCTTGGGTGAGTCAATGCGTATTTATCTTTGGGGTAGTTAGTCTGATCAAAGTCCAGATCCGAGGTTTTGCCACTTCTCATGTCAACAATAAGCGTTGCCAAGAACACCAAGTGATACTCGAAGTCTTTCTGCAGTTCGACCGAATAGCCATCATCGATCAGGCTTTTAACGGTCTTGGATAAAACTGGGTACTGAGACAGCACTGTCATTGCCCCCATGCCTTTGGCCCACTTGAGGTTCTCCTCAAGATAGGCCCGAAGTCTTTTTTCAGCATTTATTGGTGCATTTCGCGCGGCAGCCATGACTCTATTCGACCAGCCGCGGTAGGCCCAAATTGTGGCCTCAACAATTAATCCATCGCGGGAGCCGAAGTAGTAGTTGATCATCGGGTGCTTGAGATTTAGCAGATCACACACTGTTCCCGAGTTGAAATCAACAGGTCCGGTTTCAGAAATTTGATCTATAGAGGCAAGAATTATCAAATCTCTGGTTGAGATATTTGTTCCCATGATCTCCGCGATGGCCTGGACCTCGGGACTTAGGTCAATTGTGTTGTTAACACTCTCGCGGGGCCTTCTAGACATTTTTAAATTGTAAGGTATTCCAAACCATAACCTTCGGATATCCGTAGGTTTTCGATGAGAACCAAATGTTGCAGTTCAAGCTAGCGAAGGTCCCCAACCACAATCAGTCCATCACCTTTCGCGGGAGTAAAGATCATAGACTTAATAGGATTAAGTTTCACACCAGATGAAGCCAAGTTCTTTGACCCTTCCAGAGTGCGATATCCAATCACTGATTCTCCGTGAGCGCGACCAATTGCAACTAGTTCCGCAAACTCAATTGGCTTGCCTACCTTGGTGTAGATCTCGATTTGGTTCACGCTGATTGATGCTCCATCCGCGTCAAACAGATCATCAAACACCGGCGCAAGCGCTGGGTTCTCAGAAACTTGAGCAATGAGAAGCGCAGCGAGGTTGTCGCTCACGACCATGTCGTCAACAGCCGCGACTCTGGCGAGCTCTGCTTTACGGCTATCTAGAATCTCGGCAACCAGCCTGGTTGGCTCAACGCCATTGCCCTTGGCTTCAAACAGCTGGTTCATCTGAAGCATAGTCAGCATGGTTTGTGAGTCGGCTTCCGCTTCACTGATTGCCTCGCGGTAACCAAGAATTACAACTTCGTTGTATTTCTTGGCTGAAGCGGCCTCAATTAGCTCATCGATGTCTCCTGAGACCGAGGCGTGGGTTACTTTGATGTTCGTTCCAAATTTCAAGCCCTTCAACTCTTCTAGGGCTACGTGACGAGATTCGGCAACAATATGAACAGTAGATCCCTTGGGTAAGAACTGAGCTAGCTCACGAACAACAGCGCGCCCCATCGAGGACCATCCAATAAACAATAGATGTTCGGGTTTCTTCGCTGCGCGAGCAGAGGAAGTTGTTTTCTTGACCTTTAGATCCGAACGAAGCCCAGAGTAAATAATCTTGTCATCGTCTTGAGCGATAGCAATCACCTTTGTGCCGGCTGAAATCTTTGTGGTCGAGGAGGGGTTTATCTGAGAAACACCATTTGCGTCCACGAGACCAATGACGGACGCTTGATTGAAGGCCAGTAGGGCATCGGCGTAGGTCTTACCCACTAGCTCGGGGATTGCGGAGATGTAGATCTCGTCTCCCGCAAAATCCAGTAGATCTAAGGTAACCGCGGCTAGCCCTGGCTGCCTGGAAGCTTGGGCGGTTACCCTAGCAATTACGTTCTGGGACCGAACAGCAATTACCTGGCCGTTGGTTGCTGAGGTAATTGCCTCGGCGGTGTTTTCATCATCTAGCTCGGCGATAATGCGAGTTTTAGGATTAGCGTTCACGGACTTCACTGCCAAAACTGTAGAAACGATAGTTGCATCGCCTGTTTCATCCGCGTCCAGAATGATAATCGACTTCGCACTAGAAACATTGGCACGCTTTAGATCCTCAGGGTTGGTTGAGTCACCTGTTCTAGTGATTACCTTCAGCTTGCCCAAGTTCGGGACTCGTGATCTTATTTCAGCTTCCATTAGGGCTCGGGTGGCGGAAGCGAAGATAACAACCCTTGGCTTCCGGACGTTCTCGTTAGCAATAGCTAGCTCGGAAAGAATAGGGAAAACTCGGTTTGACCAGCCAAGAATCAGGGTGTGACCGGACTCGATAACTGCGCTTTTACCCTCTTGTAACCTGGCAACCGCTCGAATGATCTGAGCTGATATGAAACCGATAACCGCACCAGAGATCGCAATTCCGATGGCCCAGTATATGGTGTTGATTATCTGTGCGCCCCAGGCTGCCGTTGAGCCAATACCTAGGATTTTGGTAAACGATTCCCAGAACACAAAGAAGTAAGTTGCAGGATCAAGAGGTTCATTTAGCGCAGCAACAGCTGCGATTGCCCCCTGCACCGCGGTCATAACAAAAGCCAGAATGATGATGGCTATGAATACATAGCCAACAAATGCACCTGGCTTTGATAAGGAGTTGTCAAAGTTATATCTCAATCGCTTCAAGAAGCTAACCTTGTTTGCTTTCGGAGCTTCAGGTTCTCCCTGAGCTCCCTGACCGTAAGATCTGGAATTGTTTGTTTTAGACATAGCCGCTATTTTACTGACGAGTGGCTTGGCGAAACCAGTTAATCAAAGTGCGAAGTAATTGATCGCCAGACTTAATTTAGTTCAGTTGACGTTTGTGTTTCACCAGATTGTGGCAGCAGCTTCTAGTTCACTCGGTGTGCAGGTGCTGGTGTAAACATTGGTTGAGTAGCCAAGCTTCACGATCGTTGCGCAATCAGCCATTTTTTCTACCGCTGGGGGACCAACCAAACCGGTGTAAGCCTCGTTGGCGGGAATGATGTTTGAACCATACTTCAACCACTGCCTCGCGTGGGCTGCTTCGTGGACCAAAACAGAAAGCCCTACGGTGTTGCGGTAAATTTCCTCGAGAGCTGGGTCCAGTTCAATTCGCACTGGAGTGGTGTTTACTCCACCTACCCATGCGCGTCCGCAAACGTAGTAACCGTTACATAACCCGTCAACCCAACTAATGAATGAATTTGGAGCCAGGGCTGCTATATAAGAAGTAATGAATGAACGGTTGGTTTCGCCTGGTGCGACTGGGGCAACCAGTATATCTGCCGTTCCAGGTGGAGGTGCTGGAGCGGAAGGTGCAGTTGAGCCTCCGGCATCGGTAAGAGTACCTGTGGGGTTGATTGTTTTCTCTCGTGCAAGTCTTTCGTCAGCTTCTGCTGCCTGGGCAGCAGCTTCTTCTTCTGCCAGTCTTTCCATTTCTTGTAGCCAGGACGCTTGAGCAGTTTGAACTGAGGTTATTTTCTCCCCAAGAGCAACAATTTGTGTAACAATCGGCATCCAATCCGAATTAGCCACCTCGCTAATGTTTCCAATCAACAAAACAAGAGTTTCTCGAGCGGGAGTGCCGGAGGCCATTTGCGATTTGAGAGCCTTAACCGCAGCTTCTAGCTCTAACAACTTAGTTGTTTGTGTGAACCAGATTTTTTTGCTTACTTCGATTTCAGCTAAGAGGTCTTCACGCTCTTTTTCATCCATGGTTTGACCATCGGTATTGATCACGGTTTGTTCAGAGTTCTTGATTGCTAGTTCCAGGTCATCGATACGATCTGAAATCTCATCAATGCGTTGCTCACCAAGTTCGATAGCGGTTTCGGCAGCGGCAGCTGCGGAGATTTGTCCTTGAGTATATTGCTGGTAAGCGAAGACACCAACGCCACCCGAAATTAGAGTAATGCTTGAAAGTACAGCAGCAATTAGCTGCCAAGACTTGAATTTGGTTTTTAGGGTTTGTTGCTTAGTGGGCAAATTAGACTCTTGGGGCAGCGGTCTTTTTTGAGTCCCCAGCGAAAATTGAAGTTACCGAAAGATGAACCATCATGCCCATTAGCACCACAATTCCAACCGAGCTAATTGCCATCAAAACGGTGATTTCGTTGAGTGCTAGCACTAGTTCGTGATCCAATTCATACCCCTTTATAAAGCTCGTATTTCTATCAGTTTACTTCCGGTTGATACCAAACAAAGCTAGACCCCCGATAACTAGCAGGAAAACCGGAGCCACATAGTCAAGACCTGAGTACCAGTCGGTCCAGCTGTTGGAAATCACAAAAACTAGGCCCAGAAGCCCCATGGCAATTAGGCTCCAGGCAATGGTCTTATTGACCCTCGGGTCTATCTTCTGAAGATCCTCGCGAGTTCTGGCCGTTAGCTGGTCACAGCTTGGGCAATTCAGGTCAGTTTCGGCCAGTTTGGCGTTGCAATTTGGGCATTTCATGGATCCAGCTTAGTTTGTTGAACGGCGCGGGGACTTGGTCTCTAGCTAATTGAGCCATTCCGCAATAGGTTTATCTCAACACCTTGGAAGGACTGGCATTGTCAAAGTTCAAAGTTTCCCAATTAGCCTTTGCGGTTTGTCTCGGCTTGATTATTACTAGCGGTTCGGTTGCTTCCTGGAGCTTTACGACCGGATCAACTCAGGGATCTGTCTCATCGCCCGAGCCAACTTCTTCCCAGATTTCAGAATCGAGCCAGTCAGATTCGGAAGAACTAGCTCCAGAAACTGAAGAACAGACTCCGTTTCTTGCAGCTGCAGAACCTTCGACCCCTGAGTCGCGACTAGCGAATCTAATTCTTGACCCAAACGCCGGTGGCTCACCTGAAGTTGTTTACCCAGACCCCTCTGAGCCGGAGCAACAGGTTACAGGAAACGCTTCGGCGCCTCAGAACTTTAGAATCACCGCACTTGGAGACAACTTTGTTTCTCTTAGCTTCACAACTATTCCAAATGTTTCGCTGTATCAGGTATACATCCGCTATGGCGACTCATACACATCAACTGGAGTTGGCTCGGCAGGCACAGTTACATTCAGAGACCTATCACCTGATTTTGATTACGTGACCTGTGTTTATTACCGAGTCAACAACATTGAATCTAATCGTGCCTGCTTGGATGTTCATACCACTGGAAGCAGGCCAGTGGAGCCCATAAAAGCTTCAGCACCAGCCAACGTGCAGCTGTCAGCTACCCAAACCACAGTGACTGCTTCCTTTGATGAAGTTCCGGGCGCTAGCTGGTACTACGTCTGCCATGTCAGCGGAGGCATGTCCTGGCAATGTGGGGGATATACGCATCTAACTCCAACCAAGGTAATTTTCCAAGACGGATCGATTTCACCCGCCACACTGTATGGGGTAACAGTCGAAGCAATAATGATTGACGGGTCACGCTCGGAACGAGCAATAAGGTACATAACCACCCCAGGAACTCCGCCACCTCCAGCCACGAAGCACGCAGCCCCAACCAATCTTCGAATCACAGCAATTAGCACCTCTGAGGTAACGGCAGCCTGGGATTACCCTGCCGACTCACCGATCACGGTTTGGTCCTTCACTGTTCGCCAGCTAACTTCATACTCACAAACTGGAGTTGACGGTGCGGCACGCTCATTCACTTACAGAGATCTAGCGCCCTCAAGTGGTTACGAGATTATCCTGACTGGTCGAGACGCCAACGGAAAGAGCACCGAGGAAACACGCCTCGGTTTCTACAGCCCAGCAAACTAGACCACTCAGCGCCTAATTGGGGCGTGCTTTAGACTGGCAAGTATCTTTCAAGGAGTAGCTAGTTGCCCAAAACATTTGAGCCTGAAGCTATGGTTGGTGGCAAAATCACGAACCTTAGCCTTCGGCGTTGGCTGCACTCCTTGCCAGGCGTTGACAAGGTAGGCCTTGAAGCAAGAGCCGCTTCTCTTGGAACCAGATCCATCAAGACAACATCAAAAGCCTGGGCACTAGATGCCGCCATCAAGATGATGGATCTAACAACCCTTGAGGGTATGGATACACCAGACCGAGTTCGCTCACTGTGTCTGAAGGCTCTAACTCCAGACCCAACCGATTTAGAATGCCCAAGGCCTGCCGCAATTTGCGTTTACGGCGACATGGTTCCATTTGCCAAGGAAGCCCTTGGCAAATCAGGTATCTATGTCGCAGCTGTTGCTACCGCTTTTCCTTCGGGAAGAGCATCCATAAGCGTAAAGCTGCAAGACACCAAAGATGCGGTCAAAGCCGGGGCAGATGAAATAGACATGGTTATTGACCGTGGAGCGTTTTTGTCTGGCAACTACCTTGAGGTATACAAACAAATCCAAGCAGTCAAAAACGCTTGCCAAAGAAAAGATGGCAGCTTCGCCCACCTGAAGGTGATTCTTGAAACCGGTGAGCTACAAACCTATGACAATATCCGTCGAGCTAGCTACCTAGCAATGCTGGCCGGGGGAGATTTCATCAAGACCTCAACTGGCAAGGTCACGGTAAACGCGACCATACCTATTACTTTGTTGATGCTTCAGGCGGTTCGTGACTGGTATGAGCTAACTGGCATCAAAATAGGTGTGAAGCCAGCAGGGGGAATCAGAACCGCCAAGGATGCCATTAAGTACCTTGTGGTAGTAAAAGAGGTAGCAGGGGAAGAGTGGCTAACGCCAGATTTGTTCCGCTTTGGGGCTTCCAGCTTGCTAAATGATGTACTGATGCAAAGACAAAAACTAAAGACCGGAAACTACTCCGGTCCCGACTATGTGACCGTGGACTAAGAGGTAAGAATGTTCGAATACGCACCGGCTCCTGAATCAAGAGCTCTAGTTACCTTCCAATCCAGCTATGGCCACTTCATAGGAGGTAAGTTCACTAAGCCAGCAAACACCTATAAGACCATATCTCCTGCAACCGAAGAGGTCCTTGCCGAGATCTCAACAGCAACAGCCAAGGATGTTGACCTAGCGGTCAAGGCCGCAAGAAATGCATATGAAAAGGTATGGTCTAAGTTATCTGGTGCTGAGCGAGGCAAGTATTTATACCGAATCGCAAGAATCATCCAAGAACGCGCTCGCGAGCTAGCTATCGCCGAGACTCTGAATAACGGCAAGCCCATCAAAGAAACCAGAGACGCCGACATTCCACTTGTTGCAGCCTGGTTCTTTTACTATGCCGGTTGGGCCGACAAACTCGATTACGCAGGCTTAGGTGCAAATCCAAAAGCTCACGGTGTTGCGGCTCAAGTTATTCCTTGGAATTTCCCACTGATGATGCTGGCTTGGAAAATTGCTCCAGCACTTGCTGCTGGAAACACCGTGGTGCTAAAGCCAGCCGAGACCACGCCGCTGACCGCATTGATGTTTGCCGAGATTTGCCAGCAAGCAGGCTTGCCTGATGGTGTTGTGAACATCATCACAGGCTTTGGTCAAACAGGTGCTGACTTGATTGCCCACAAAGACGTCAACAAGGTTGCCTTCACTGGTTCAACAGGAGTGGGAAGACTAATTGCCAAGCAGGTCGCTGGAACAAACAAAAAGGTAACTCTAGAGCTTGGCGGCAAAGCCGCCAACATCGTCTTTGATGATGCACCGCTAGATCAAGCAGTTGAAGGCATCATCAACGGAATCTTCTTTAACCAAGGCCACGTCTGCTGCGCAGGCAGCAGGCTGCTAGTTCAAGAGGGCATTCAAGACGAGCTTCTAAAGAAACTAAAGCGTCGCATGGAAACTCTAAAGCTTGGAGACCCTCTGGATAAGAACACCGATATCGGTGCGATCAACTCCAAGATGCAGCTAGATAAAATCACGAAGCTTGTGAAGCTTGGCGTGAAAGAAGGCGGCGAAGCGTGGGCACCTAACTGCGATATTCCTAAGAAGGGCTTCTGGTACGCACCGACTGTGATCACAGGGGTAGCGCCAACCAACACTGTTGCCCGCGAGGAAATCTTTGGTCCCGTGCTATCGGTACTGTCTTTTAGAACCCCAGCCGAGGCGGTGGCCAAAGCCAACAACACCCCGTTTGGCTTATCGGCAGGAATCTGGACCGAGAAGGGCTCCAGGATTCTGAAGGTTGCAGACCAATTGAACGCTGGAGTTATCTGGGCCAATACCTTTAATCAGTTTGATCCATCCAGCCCTTTTGGTGGCTTCAAAGAATCGGGCTACGGCCGCGAAGGCGGCAGGCACGGATTGCTTGCTTACCTGAAGGGAGACAACTAATGAGACTAGATGTTAAGAAAACATACAAGCTCTTTATCGGCGGAAAGTTTCCAAGAAGCGAATCAGGTCGCACCTACGAGCTAACTTCTTCGAAGGGCGAGTTCGTTGCCAACGTCTGCCTGGCATCTAGAAAAGATGCCCGAGACGCAGTTGTTGCAGCTAGAGCTGCCCAACCTGGTTGGGAATCAGCTACCGCCTACAACCGCGGACAGATTCTCTACCGTATTGCAGAGATGCTAGAAGGAAGACGCGACCAGTTCGTTGAAGAAATTAGAACTCTCACTGGAGCAACCCAAATTCAAGCCAACAAAGAAGTAGATGCCGCTATCGACTCCTGGGTTTGGCACGCAGGCTGGTCAGACAAGGTTGATTCAGTTGCCGGATCGATGAACCCGGTTGCAGGGCCTTACTTCAACATTTCAACTAACCAGCCAACCGGTGTTGTTGCAGCGCTCGCCCCACAAACAAGTTCTCTCGTGGGCCTTGTGAACACAATTGCTCCGGTGATTGTCACCGGAAACGCGGTTGTTGTTGTTGCTAGCGAATCACTTCCCTTGTCGGCAATTACCTTGACCGAAGTTTTGGCAACCAGTGATTTACCAGGCGGTGTAGTAAACGTGCTTACTGGAAAAGAATCTGAGATGGCGCCATGGCTTGCGTCTCACCAGGACGTAAACGCGCTGGATTTGGAAGGAACATCTGACCCAGTGGATCTAGAGATCCGTGGAGCTGAGACTCTAAAGCGAGTAGTGCGACCGGGAACATTTTCTAGAACCGGATCTAAGGGCTCGCTGCAGCAGATTCTGGCCTTTATGGAAGTCAAGACCGTCTGGCACCCCAAGGGACACTAGCTACCAGCCAGAAAGAGCATCGGAGTTAGGGTTATTGCGACATGGCTGACAGATCACAAATCCTTGAGGTTCCAACTCCTGATCTAATCGATCAAGAGTTTCTAAGAGATGTCTTTGCCTACCACCACTACCTAGAAGTTCGTATTGCCCTTGATGCAGCAAACCAACCGCTAGCAAAATCTTTCCAAGATTTGGGCTTTTTGGTCGGCAGATCCTTTTCTAAGGGAAAAACCAGATTTCAACGAATGAAGATTACGCGTTTTGGTTTTGTGGAACAGCTGGCAAAAGACAAGATGCAAGAGCTTGGGCTAGATAGCAGCTGGGAGTTCGTCTTTGACTCAGCCAAGCAACGTGCAGGTCTTTGTAATTACAGTGATCACAAGATATCGCTTTCAAAGTACATCGTCGAGTATCACAGCATCGATCAATCAGAGCAGGTAATTCTGCACGAAATTGCCCACGCCCTTGCCGGCAAGTCTGCAGGACATGGACCAAATTGGAAAAAGACTGCAAAGCAAATTGGCTACCGAGCCGAGAAATTTACCGGTAAAGAAATCGCCGAGCAAACAGCGAAGTGGATCGGAGAGTGCCGGAACGGTCACCGTCATTACAGATTCAAAAGCCCTAAGGCAAAGCTTTCTTGTCTTTACTGTGGCAGAGGATTTAATCCACGAAATGTCATTTCGTGGACCAAGCGTGCCGCTTAGTTTGCTTGGAAGTAGTTAATTACAACCAGGCTAATTAGTGCACCGGCAAAAAAGTTCAACCAGATAAATCTCTTCCAACCACCGTTAGCTCTTTCACAATCCGCATCGGTGATATTCAGATACGGAGAGATGATTATCAGGTATGGCAATACAGCAATTGAGGCCACCACACCGTGCCAGCCAATAGTCATAATGGCTGCGGCGGAGAACAAGTAAAGTACGAAGGCAAGGCGAACCGTGCTCCTGGCACCAATCTGGGTAGCAACAGATTTGATGCCAGCTTCTCTATCGGCCCTAACATCTTGCACTGCACCAAAGGCGTGGCTTGCCATGCCCCAACCCATGAAGGCTGCGATAACAGCAATTACCCTGGGGTCGGTGATCGAAGACCCCGCTAGCACTAGGCCATAGACCATTGGGCCAACAAAATGCACGGCTGAGGTAAACGAATCCAAGAAGGGGCGCTCCTTAAACCGAAGTTTGGGAACCGAGTAAGCGAGCACTGCAATCATCGTCACTAGCAACCAAAAGTCAGCAGCATCGGAACCCACCCAAAGCAAATACACAACAAAAATTGCTGCGAACCCAATCGATGACCAGATTGTTATCTTGTGATACTTAGGATCCAACAGGGCACCTTCAATACCGCCCTTGCGAGGGTTTCGAAGGTCGCTTTCGTAATCAAATACATCGTTGATTCCATACATCAAGAAGTTGTATGGAACCAGAAAAAAGAGGCTTCCAATCACAAGAGTGAGATCAATCTGCTCGGAAACGAACAGGTACGCTGCAAAAAATGGAAAAGCTGTGTTCACCCAAGAAACCGGTCTTGAGCTCCAGAAGAGAGAGGTTAACGCTTTCACTTTTTGACTCTACTACCAAGCCACCACCAAGTCAGTGGAATCAGGAGTGCGGCAACTAGGGTGTATGCGAAGTCTTCAATCGGGGCAAAGCCAATAAAGACACCTGATAGCAAAGCAGGGTCATAAGCAACGACGCCCGATCCTACGATGAAGTTATCGAAAACCGCGGTCATCAACAACAGAGCTACGAGGGTGTAGCAAATGGTGCCCCAGTGGACCAACCAGCGATATGCAAACAAAGTAACCAGCACGGGTATAACAAATACCAGATTCAGTAGCGCGTAGCTCATCTGCCACCTGACTCTCTAGCGGTCAGCGTCTTTTGCACCCAGGTGAAAACAATTAGGGTGCTGTAGCAAAGAAGGGCCAGGAAGAACAGCTCTTCGATTGGAAACTCTGGGAATACTTGGATTCCAGTCAATAGGGTGTTCTCTCCGCGGAAGAAGATCCCCGAAGCGATACCGGCAATGTCCCAAGCCAAGAAAACTATGTAGGCAGGGACCATGGATAAAAGTGATCGCTTGGCATCCACCGTAAAGGCTAGTTTGTGGGTGCGATCCAGTAGGTAAAGGCCAACCAAAGAAACGATCAGAATTGCGAGATAACTTCCTGGAGGAAGCATCATTTCAGACCTTTCCAACCACCCTCAGATACGGCAGTTAGCTCACCCTCAATTGGACCGTTGGATTTGTCATCGACCAGGTACTTGTAAACAAGTTCGGCACCAATTAAACACATCGGCAAACCAATTCCTGGAATGGTGTTGTGTCCCGCGTAGAACAGGTTCTTGATCTTCTTGCTGCGGTTTTTGGGTCTAAAGAATGCACTTTGCTGAAGAGTGTGAGCCATACCAAGTGCAGTTCCTGACCAGGCGTTTAGTTCGCTGACAAAGTCCTTTGGTCCATAGGTGCGCTTCAACACAATGCGCTCAGCTAGATCTGGAATCTCGCACCACTTAGAAATCTGGTCGATGATCTCATCGGCAGCTTTTTCGAACTTCTCATCGCCAGAACCACCAATACTTGGATCCGCTGCGATTGGAACCAAAACAAACAGGTTTTCGTATCCCGCAGGAGCTACTGAGTCATCAGTTTTACTTGGGGCACAGATATACAAAGATGCGGGGGATGGGACTTTTCTTTTTCCATCAGCCTTGTGAAAAACCTCGGCAAAGTTCTTGCTCCAGTTTTCGGTATACAACAAGGTGTGGTGATCAAGCTGAGGAATTTTTTCCTTGACGCCTAGATACAACAACATCGCAGATGGGCCAGGAACCTTGTTGCTCCAGAACTTCTCTGGGAAAGTTTGGTACTTAGGCTCAATTAACTTGGTCTCAACGTGGTGCAAATCAGCTGTTCCAACAACTACGTCGGCTGCAATAGTTGCTCCGCCAACTACCACTCCGGTTGCAACACCTTGGCTATTGACTTCGATTTTGCTAACGGGGGAACCTGTTTTGATATCCACTCCGTGCTGCTTGGCAACGCGCTCGATAGCCTCGATAACCGAGTAAAGACCACCCATTGGGTAGTAAACGCCGACGTTTAGATCAACGTGGGTCATCAGGTGATACATGCTCGGGGTGTCGTAAGGGGAGGCCCCTAGAAACACAGCCGGGAAGTTCAGGATCTTTTTCAGGCGCTCGTCCTTTACGTACTTACCGCTGAAGTCATACAAGGAGGTCACCAGGTGCTTGGCAAAAGTCACTGCACGGGAGAGAACTTCTTTGTTGGTGAAGTTAGAGATGTTTTGGAAGTTTGTATACAAAAAGTGCTTAATTGAAAGATCGTAGGTGTCCTTGGAAGAATCAAGGTATTCCTGTAGCTTCTTGCCAGAGCCTGGCTCAATGGACTCAAACAATTCCTTGTTCTTGGCAAGGTCTTCAACAATCATCAGCTTGTCGTTTTTGCCTTCGTTTCGGGTCTGATAAGCAGGGTCCAGACGAACTAGATTTAGCTCTTTAGCAGAGCTAGTTCCCATGAGCTTGAAAAACTGATCAAAAGCATCTGGCATTAGATACCAAGAAGGGCCCATGTCGAACTTGAAGCCATCTTTTTCCCAAACGTAGGCTCTTCCGCCTACCATTTCGCGGGCTTCAAACAAAGTTACTTTCATGCCCGCTTTGGCAAGTAGGGCTGCAGAGGCTAATCCCGCAATTCCACCACCAATAACTACTGCGGTTTTTTGACTCACTTAGGAACGACTCCAATAATTGCCTTCAAAACAATCAAGAGTTTGACGGAATTTGGAACACTGATTCTTGTCTCCAGCATTTGAGCAGCTGGTGTTTTTTCAATTCGGTTAGCAAGCTCTGTGAAGAGCATCTGCGCTGCAGCAACCGCTGGCCTAGAAGTTTTTGGAAGCATTTTTAGTCCAACAGAGGCTTCGGCAAGATCAGCACGGATGTCATCAAGTAGCTCTACTTTTTGAGCTTCATTGAAGCTTTGAACATTCACATCTGGAAAGTAACTTCTGCCTAGCTTTTTGAAATCTGCTGCTAGGTCACGCAAGAAATTGACCTTCTGGAATGCGGCTCCTAGAGCCCTCGCACTTTTTACGATCTGCTTGTAATCGGAAGAGGAGTAGTCGGACTCTTTGATGAAGGCGTGCAGACACATAAGCCCAACAACCTCAGCGGATCCATAAACATACTTCTGGAAAGACTCTTGGTTGTGCTTTCTAGGCCATAGATCCATTCGCATGGAGGCAAAGAAAGGTTCAATAATTGCCCTGGCAAACCCGGTCTCGACTGCGGTTTGGGCAAAAGCGTGAACTACCAAGTTGGTTGAAAATCTTGCCCGAAGGGCTTTGTAAATCTCTTCTTCTAGCTGGTCAAGAGCGAAGCCTGGTTCGACGTTGCCGCCCTCAGCTCTAGCGTCATTGGCTGCGCCGTCGACTATTTCGTCGGCAACTCGAACCAGAGCGTAGATGTTTCTAACGTGCTGGCGAATCTCGGGTGCCAATAGCTTTGTGGCAACCCCAAAAGAAGTCGAATAGGAGGCTATTACCGCGTTAGAAGATTCTCTGGCGGCATGGCTATAAAGCTCTAAGGAGCTTGGGTAAGTTGAAGAAGTCATCCCTTCTATTATTGGGCCAATTGAGCGCCTGTCTGGACAAAACTGCCCCTCGTTAGGCGCTGTATAGATAGGTACACTTAACCGCATGGCAAACATCATGAAACCCCGCAGCCACGC
>NZ_JBIIAL010000021.1:0-6265 GCF_044239955.1 Rhodoluna sp. | reverse complement strand
CTCGGCGACGGTAGCTTCCTTGTTCGCCATGGCACTCCTTGATTATCTGTATTTGTCGGCAGCCCTAAGAAACAAAAAATGCTCCTCACGTAAGCGAGGAGCATAAGGAAATAGAGCAAAACTCTACAAACTTCAGTTCTTCACCTACGTGGGCAAACACTTTGTGTTTCTTAGTCAAAACAAGTCAAATTCCAAGAATTCTTGGGATTTGTCCTGCCTCAAACCGACGATCTTTGGCTTCCTACAGTCTAAGGCTTGGAGGGATGGGATGTAAAGCACGGTTTTTAGGCTTAATCTGAAAACAGGGTGAAGCCCTTTTCCAACCCCCAAAGCTAAAAAGTAATCCCCACCCCAAAAGGGGTGGGGATTAAAGCGCTGTCTCTATCGCTTTTACTCCTCGAACTATTGCTAGTTCGAATACTTCTTAGCTCTTGGGCGCTTTTCGCCTGATGGCTTATCAGCCCATCTTCCCTTGCCAGATCCTTGGTAGTTTCCCTGCTTCTTGGGTCCTCTGGAGTTGCCTCTTCCTCTGCCGCCTCTTGAGTCTCCGCCACGGGAGTCTCCGAAGTCGAGAATATCCGGTGCAGCTGGAGGTGGCGCAATCGGACCAGCTAGTTCTTCCAGTAATTCGGAGCCTGGACGAACATCGGTGATTTTGGCATCGCGCTCGGCACGGTGCAGCAGGTCCTCGACCTTGCGACGCTTTGAACGTGGAATCAAAGTGATAACAACACCTTCCTTTCCGGCGCGGCCGGTACGGCCGGAGCGGTGTAGATAGGTCTTGTATTCTTCTGGTGGATCGACCTGGATAACAAGTGCAACATCATCAACGTGGATACCTCTAGCTGCAACGTCGGTTGCAACAAGAACCCTTACGGCGCCTTTAACGAATCGCTCTAGGTTACGAGATCTTTGGTTCTGGTTTAGGTCTCCATGCAGCCTTGCTGCTGGAACGCCGTTGTTGGTAAGAGACTCGCTTAGGCGCTCTGCTGTCATCTTGGTACGGGTGAAGATAAGTGACTTACCTTCTCCTTGAACCAAACGAAGTAGTACCTGGCTGCGATCATCTGGGTCAACAACTAGCACGCGGTGCTCGATGGTTGAGTTCTCCTGAGTTTCATTAGGAACTTCGTATACGTAAGGGGTTGGCATGAACTCGCGAACAAGTGCATCGACTTCGCGGTCCAGTGTCGCCGAGAACAGTAGCTTCTGGCTTTCTCCGGTTGCACGAAGAACACGCTTTACGCCTTCGATGAATCCAAGATCACACATGTGGTCTGCTTCATCGATGACCATGGTCTCAACATCGCTTAGGTCAATAATGCGCTGCGCCATGAGGTCTTCCAAACGGCCAGGGGTTGCAACAACGATGTCAACACCGCGGCTAAGAGAAATCTCTTGACGGCGCTGTGGGACACCACCGTAAACACAAGCTGTGTAGAAACCAACCGAGCGAGCTAGAGCTGAAACCGTTCTATCGATCTGATCAGCTAGTTCGCGAGTAGGGGCCAATATCAAAGCGCGAGGCTTATTTGGTTTTCTTGGCTGAGATCCCGCTGCAACGAGCTTGGAAATAATCGGAACAGCGAAAGCAATTGTCTTTCCAGAACCGGTCTTGCCGCGTCCAAGCACATCTCTTCCTTCAAGTGCTGCAGGAATGGTTGACTGCTGGATTGGGAACGGAGTTTCTGCTCCAAGGCCACGAAGTGCTGTTACTAGCTTTGGGTGCAGACCCATCTCTTCGAAACTTCCCTGGATAACGATCTCTGATGCGTCGGCAACAACTAGCTTTTCTAGAACCTTGTCCTCAAAGAATGCTTTGCGGTTTGGGTTCTTGTCGCGAGCGCCAACAAAACTTGAATCGCGAGACTTGTCTCTTGAGACTCTATCTTCGCGGTAAGGGTTACGGTCGCGGTCGTACTCTCTCGAGTTTGAACGTGGCTCGTAAGTTCTTCCGGATTCTCTAGACGAGTCCCTTGAAGAGTCTCTGGAACCGCGGAACGAATCGCTACTGAAATCCCTTGCTGGGCGATCTGAGCGGAAGCCGCGATCGTTGCGGGCTGGACGCTCAGATGAATCTGAACGGTATCCAGAACCTGATCTTGATCCAAAGCTACGATCAGATGATCCCGCAGGCTTGCGTGGTCCTCTAGCTTCATACCCTCTGGATTCAGAAGGTCTTGAGTCTCTCGAGTCAGATGATCTTGGAGAAGAGTTTCTGTCTCGGTAGGAAGGCTTATCTGACCAGCTCTTTTTGGCTGGACGGTCTGACTGACCCTGGCCGTAGCGTGGCTTATCTGACCACTCACGTCTTTGGGTTCCGTCATTTGATCTTGGTGCGCGATCGTCAAAAGATCTTGGTCCGCGACCAGCACGGTCTTCTGCAGTGTGACGAGGCTTGCGTGCCGAGTCTGTTTTTGGACCTCTTGGTTCCCAGTTGGAACCGCGGTCTGGCTTACGGCCACTCATCTCGCGAGCATCGGTAGCGCCCTTGCGATGTGGTTTCTTGGGTGCGCCAGCAGAGCTTGCGAAACCTGAGGTTCCGGATCTGCGTGGTGCGCCTTTAGCTGCTCCGGTTTTTGGACGCGGAGCTGATTTGCCGAAATTAGGCATAGTTTAAATTGCTTCCTCTTTTATAGGCACGCGCAGGCAAGAAAAAGCAAAAAAGCGATATTTCGTTGCTGCGTGTGTCTTTGCGGTCTAGTCGAACTGCGCTAGACCCTAAGCATTCCTGGCTTGTTACCAGAGCTATAAGAGGTAAAGACTGATGCACCTGTAGTGCACTGCAAACGACTACTGCTGGGAAGTTCCCAACAATCTAAGCCTAGTTGGCAAGAAGCAATAAAGCTAGGAAAATATTTCCTAGGAGATAATGCCGCGAGCCTTTAGTTCTGCGCTTAGTTCTGCATCAGATGGCTCAACTAGGTGCTTGCCATCAGCAAATACGATCACGGGAATGTTGGTTCTTCCAGAGATTGCCTTGGCTTCCTCGGTGAATTCGGGGCTGTTCTCTACGTCCTTTTTGTCAAAATCAACACCCAGGGTGTTCAAAAGGGACTCTGATCTGCGGCAATCGCCACACCACTGTGCTCCGTAAAACGTAACTTCTGACATTTGCTATCTCCTAAGGATTTTTGTCTCTGGTATTACTAACTGTTTCCCATCAAAGCTGATTCCCGCCAAATCTTCAACAACAATGTCGGCATCGGTAGCTAGGGCCTGAGCTGACACCCCAACAACAAAGGCAGCTCCCGCTGCCAAGGCTGCTTTGACCCCAGCATCGGCGTCTTCAAAGACAATGCAATCGCTGGCGCTAAAGCCCAGCTTCTTAGCTCCAAGTAGATATGGGTCTGGCGCTGGTTTGCCATGCTCAACATCGTCACCACTAACAAACTGCTCGGGTAGTGGTAGCCCAGCTGCCTTAATGCGAGCACTACCAAGGTTTGAATTAGCTGAGGTGCAAATGGTCCATATCCCAGCTGGCAAAGAATGCAATAGCTCTACTGCTCCAGGCAGTGCATGAGTTTGATCGGCGGTTTGCTGTTCTAGCTCGTTAATTCGATTATTGGCAGCAACAAATCTTTCCTCACCAACTAATTGCAAAATTAGATCCTGCGCACGGGTCCCGTAGTGATTGGCAATAGAGAAGCCTTCAATTCCAAACTCCGTTGCCAAAGTTGCCCAAGCCTTATTGACGGCAGCGTGGGAGTCAACTAGAACACCGTCGTTATCAAATAACAGCGCACTTGCTCTAAGAATCATTTGCGCTTTCTTGGAGCAGCTACCTTGCTGGTGGTTTTTGAACTAGTACTGGTCTTTTTTGCAGTCTTCTTGGGAGATACTTTGGTTTTAGCCCCTGACTTACTTAGGGCCTTATTGGAAGACATTGTTACACCGGACTGATTGCGCTCTGTAATAAACAAATAGATTCCTACAGCAGCAATCATGAGTAGAACTAGGGCTGGGAGCATCGACTCGAAGAACCACTTCCACTCGAAAGATGAGACAGTCCAGGTTGGATCGTAGTAATACTCACCGTCAATAATTTCTGGCTCTTTATATTCTGGATAAACCCTTAAGGACTCGATGGCGTTGGCTCCGAATGTGAAGGACATAATCGAAACTGTTGCACCAAAAACAATTGACAATACAAAGTTCAAGTTGGCTGCCCCTGCTGCCAAAGTTTGTCTTACTCTTGGTGGAGCCGCATTGGCAGCTTTTGCCTTAGAAGAGAACCTTGTTCCAAGCAAGATACCTAGTGCGATGATGACCTGAATAACTACCCAGACCCAGACCTGCAAGTCGGTCCTGGTGATGTCGTAAACAACTAACCCAAAGATGATTGCAACTGCGGTAAACAAAATTGGAATCGCATATCCAAGACCAAGAGCTTTCTCTGAATCGGACATGCCCTGCTTCTTGGCCTGTTTAACGTTTTGTTTTCTATAAACAAAGGCTCGAAGCAAGATATAGATGACTAATGCTGTTGACAAAACAATTGGGACATAGACATCAAAAAGTCGAACCAGTAGGTTTACGCCTTCAGCTGAGCCAAATCCGCTAAACGCGTTTAGGAAATTGCCTATGGCATATATTGATCCACCTACTAAAGATATGACCACTGTTAGGTTTGTAAATCGATGGGCGGCTCGAGGAAGCGAGGCTTCTAGCCCGGCAAGCTCTCGTGCATGCAGTGCCAACTGCTGGCCGCGAAGGGAAAGTAGTCCAAAAACTACAATGCCTACTAGATATAGATAAGTAGAGACTTTAACCACCTGGGCGTCACTGACATACATTCCCTGGTAGTCGTAAATTGGCTGAACGAATAGATCTGAGTAGATAGCGAACATGAACACTGTCCAGCCAACTACTAGGCCAATAAGAGGGGTAATGATTGCTTGCTTGGACAGTTTTGTTTGCATATCTCTAGCCTACGCCTGCGACATAAACTTGAGCCATGATTGTGGTCATCGGCGAGGCTCTTATTGATCTAATTGAGAGCAAAACAGAATCTGGCAGCTACCAGGCTGTCATTGGTGGCGCAAACGCGAATGTTGCCATCGCACTAGCAAGGGCTGGACTGCCACAGCAACTTCTTGCAAGAATTTCCTCAGATGCTTTCGGTCAAAAGATCAGAACTCGACTACAAGAAAGTGGCGTAGGTCTCGACTACGCAATTGCTGCGCCAGAGCCAGCCTCGCTGGCAATAGCGTCGATTGGAGAATCGGGTGGCGCGAAGTATTCGTTTTATGTTGAGGGCACAGCCGATTGGAATTTCACTAAAGAGGAACTACCGACTGTAGATATGCTTTCTGAACTCGGAGCCAAGGCCTTGCAGTTTGGTTGCCTAACTATGGCCTTAGGCCCAGGCAACAAGGTAATTGAAGCTTGGTTAGGTGAATTCTTCAGAGCCAATACTTTGACACTTTCACACGATGTCAATGTTCGACCGGCTCTTGGTTTTGATTTGGCGATAGAGCGAAAAAGAGTTGAAAGAATCAACTCAATTTCACACATCGTAAAAGCCTCCGATGATGACATCAACTGGATCTATGGCTTAGAGCCAGGATCGAGCGTTGATGAGATTGCTTGGAACTGGATTGGATCTAGCGAACAGATTGTATTTGTAACAAGGGGTGCTGACGGGGTGAGTATTTACCGAAAAGATAAGTTCCGAATTGATGTTCCCTCCCGTGTAGTTGAGGTTCAAGACACCGTGGGCTCGGGAGATACCTTCTGCGCACATATGCTGAGTGGTCTATTGGCCATTGATGCCCTAGGCACAGATCCGGATCAAAAACTGGCTGCAGTGACAACAGAGCAACTGGTTGAAATCACTAGGGTCGCAGCCATTGCTGCGAGCATTACTTGCGAAAAAATCGGGGCTGAGCCACCAACCAGAGCGGAACTAGCAGCTGTTATTGCAGCTACCGCTTAAGGGGGCAGTGCCTGCACTCCATAGCGCAGCAGCGCTCAAAGTTTGAAAGTTCTTTCGCGGTAAAGACAAAGTTTCCGGTTATTGGATCGTTGTAGCCTGGCTGATCTAGCGCCATAGCCAGTTCGTGCCTGCGAAGCATCTCATCACGGGCAGGGTGATTTTCAGCCAGTCTCGTTGGGTGAGGAAGGCTTAGCGGTCGCCGGGTTGGGGTTGGTCTAGGCATAGAACCTAGACGCTACCGCCTGCTAGAACCATTTGTGCGCAAGCTCGGGTTGTGTCGTCTGATCTGGTTCTTTCCCAGGTCAAGCTGAGCTCATTAAGAACCTT
>NZ_JBIIAL010000014.1:0-21593 GCF_044239955.1 Rhodoluna sp. | reverse complement strand
GCTAAGACCTCCTGCGCCGATGGTACTGCAAGGGTGACCTTGTGGGAGAGTAGGACACCGCCGGACTTAGATTAGGAGATGGTCACCAATGTATGTTGGTGACCATCTTCATTTAAGGACAAGTTGCTCATGAACGATGACAGAGACAAAAGGCCAAGGCCTTCGCGTCCTGAACGCTCTAGACCATCGGGCCGCGCAGCGCGTCAAGAGCCAGAGTCAGAAAGACCTGACTGGCAGCAACTAGTTGAGCGAACCCGCGATCCAAATCGTGAGAAATCTCCTGTAATTCCAGATGCCATAACTCCTGATGATGTTGATCTAGGGGTCCGTGTGCAACTGAAAACTCTCACCCCAGAAAACGCCGAAATGGTGGCAAGACATCTTGCGATGGTGAATCTATTGATTGAGCAAGATCCAGAGCTTGCGCACAAGCACGCACTAGCAGCAGCTAGGCGAGCGGGAAGAATAGCCATAGTTCGAGAAACTGTTGGAGTAACTGCTTATACCGTTGGCGATTACACCCTGGCCCTACGAGAGTTATTGGCCCACCGAAGAATTTCAGCATCAAATGATCAGATTCCGCTAATAGTTGACTCAGAGCGCGGCATGAATAGGCCAGATCGGGCTCTCAAGATGGCCCGCGAGGTCGACCGCAAGAAGCTAACCCCAGCTGTTCGAGTGAACCTGGCAATCGTTACTAGCGGTGCAAGATTGGATCTTGGCGAGAACGAGCTAGCTCTGGCAGAGCTTGAAATTCCAGAGCTAAACCCAGCCAAGGTTTTCTCATACTCGCCTCCACTATTTCGCGCATATGCCGACACTCTTGAGCTATTGGGTCGCAAACAAGATTCCAAGAAATGGTTTGAACTAGCTGAGCGTGCGGAAGTTGCACTTGCTGGCAAGCCAGAAGATGTTCTAGAAATTATTGAAGAAATTGAAATTCCGAAGTTGGCCGACAGGTCAGCTCGGACTTCATCCGATGATGAACCAAGAAAACCTTACGGCCGATCTGGTTCTAGTAGCCGCGACTCTGGTAAACCCCGCCGGGGATTTGATAACCCAGGCGGCGAACGACGAGGAGCTCCTCGTGGCCGCTAAGGTACTAGACAAATTCGAAACTCTACTTTTGGACTTAGACGGTGTCATCTATGAAGGTGGCCGCGCAATCCTTGATTCCGTTGAATCGATAACCGCACTTCAGGCCAAAGGAATCCAAGTTGGCTACGTAACCAACAATGCATCTAGAACAAGCGAAGCAATTGCCGAGCAGCTTAGATCTTTTGGTTTAGAGCTAAAAGCTGAGGACGTCATCACTTCAGCGCAAGCTGGAGCAGGCCTTCTAAAACAGATTGTTCCTGCCGGATCAAAAGTTTTGGTGGTTGGCGGCGAGGGATTGCGCTCGAATGTTTCACTTGCTGGATTCCAGGTAGTCGAATCAAGTAAGGATTCACCAGCTGCTGTTATTCAAGGCTTTGATCCATCGGTTGGCTGGAAACAGTTAGCTGAGGCTAGCTATGCAATACAAAATGGCGCTAAGTGGGTAGCCACAAACCAAGACTGGACTATTCCTAGAGAAGAAGGTCTTGCGCCAGGAAACGGCACGCTGGTGTCTGCAGTTCACACCGCAGTTGGACAACTACCGGTTGTTGCAGGTAAACCGGAAAAAGCAATTTTTGAAACGGCAATGTCGCACTTTGGCTCTTCGAGTGCGGTCTACGTGGGCGATCGATTGGATACCGATGTGATGGGAGCCAATCGAGCAGGTATCGGCTCGGCTCTTGTGATGACCGGTGTTACTACCCGCAAAGAAGTCTTGGCCGCAAAGGCTGATTCTAGGCCTTCCTATATTCTTGGAACCCTCAAGGAGCTACTAATTAGCTACCAGCAACCCACAAAAACCAAGCGCGGTTACAAACTAGGTAGCGCCGAAGTTGAGCTGCTAGGGCAAAAGGTTGTGGTGAGTTTTGGAGACCCGAGGTCTCTGGAGGCTCTAAAGTGTGCGTGCTTGACTATCTGGGGTAGTGGTCAACCGATTCACACCCTCGATGTCGAGCAAGCCTTATACGAATAAGCTAGGAACAAAGGAAAGGTATTCATGTCAGAGCTATTGGACCAATTCGCTGTTGAGATATCCAGCGCCCGTGAATTACCCCTTGCCGAACAACCTGCAGCTTTTGAAGCCATCAGATTAAAGCTCGAAGCCATGATTTCTGACAACAGGCCACAAGAAACTGAGTAATCTTCGAATCGATTCTCACCTTGTAAACATTGGCCTTGCAAGATCCAGAGGTCACGCAGCTGACCTGGTAAAAGCCCACAGAGTCTTCATTGGCGAACGAGAACTAACTAAACCCAGTCAATTAGTTGACATTGAAGCTCAGATAGTTGTCATTGCCGCAGACGAGTATGTCTCGAGAGCAGGTCTAAAGCTCAAAGGAGCGCTAGATAAATTTGCCGAAATAGATGTAGTTGGCAAGTGTGCGCTGGATGTAGGTGCCTCTACCGGAGGCTTTACCGATGTCTTGCTAAGACACGGAGCCAGTCGAGTTGTAGCTATTGACGTAGGTCACGACCAATTAGCCCCTGAATTACAAACTAACCCAAGGGTGCTCTCTTTTGAGGGGATTAACGCCCGCGAGGTCACAATGGGAGAGCTTCGTGAGCTCACGGGAATTGCAGATCTAGAGTTCCAGCTCGTGGTTGCGGATCTCTCCTTTATATCGGTCACCTTGGTGTTACCGGCTCTAGTAAAGGTGGCTCCAGAGGCTGATTTTGTACTACTTATAAAGCCCCAGTTTGAGGTCGGAAAGCAGTCACTATCTGCTTCTGGAATAGTGTCGGATCACAGACTTAGGGCCCAAGCCATCAAGCAGGTTGTGGATTGTTGTAACGAGCTAGGACTTGGGGTGCTTGGATTAGAGCGTTCAGAGCTACCTGGCACCCACGGGAACATCGAGTATCTAATCTGGGTTGCTAGTTCCGAGCGCCCAAATCAGTCAAAATGGACTGAGAGAATTGAAAAACTGGCTAGGGAGGGAAAATGAGCGCAAAACGTCTAGTTTTGCTGGTTTCCCATACCGCCAGGGATGAAGCAATTGTTGCAACCTTAGAATCAGCAACAGCACTGCTGGCTGCGGGAATCACGCCAGTGATGACCAAAGAGCAACTTACCGAAACCAAAAAGTTTGCTACCGGCGAGGCAGCAAAGACCCTGGAACAAGTTCTTGAACTTGGATCCGACTGTCAAGAAACCGAGCTTGAGCTAGCAGTAGTGCTTGGCGGGGACGGCACTATATTGAAAGCTGCCGAAATTGTTCGGGAATCTCAGACGCCGCTATTAGGTATCAATTTGGGCCACGTTGGATTCTTGGCCGAGAGCGAAAAAAATCAGATTGGCTCAACCATCGAGCGAGTTGCTAACCGCGACTACCTGGTCAAAGAGCGCCTAACCCTTGATGTTTCGGTATTGCTAGAGGGTAAAGAGGTATACCGTTCCTGGGCCCTAAACGAAGCGGCGGTGGAAAAAAGCGCTCGCGAAAAGATGCTCGAAGTTGTTGTTGAAGTAGACAGCAGACCGCTATCGAGTTTCGGTTGCGATGGCATCGTTATGTCAACGCCAACCGGTTCAACTGCTTATGCGTTTTCTGCCGGAGGCCCAGTAGTTTGGCCATCGGTTGATGCGCTGCTACTTGTACCAATAAGTGCCCACGCGCTATTTGCAAGACCACTTGTTATCAGTCCGGGTTCGTTGTTGGCTGTTGAAGTGTTACAGCGATCTCCTGGTCACGGTGTGCTGTGGTGCGATGGCCGAAGAACGACCGATCTTCCGGCAGGTGCCCGCGTGGAAGTTAGAAAGTCCGACAAATCGGTGAAACTTGCAAGACTAAACCAAGGACCTTTCACAAACCGTTTGGTCAAGAAGTTCTCTTTACCGGTTGAAGGTTGGCGCGGACCGGATTCAAAAAAGGGTTAGCTCGTGATTGAAGAGATTCTTATTCGAGACCTCGGGGTCATCAGCGAAGCCAAGCTAGAGTTTGGGCCGGGGCTAACTGTTCTAACCGGTGAAACTGGAGCCGGAAAAACCATGGTGCTAAACGCACTTGGGCTATTACTTGGCGAACGAAGTGATTCTTCTGCTATCCGCAAAGGACAAGAGCAAGCCTTCGTTGAAGGCAGATGGTTACTTGGCGATTCTGCAATGAAGCGAATTCGCGAGCTGGGAATCGAATTGGATGACCAAGAGCTATTGGTCAATCGTTCTGTTTCTGCAGAGGGCAGATCACGCGCGTCGCTGTCTGGCAAGTCAGTGCCAGTTGGAATCCTGTCTGAAATTGGCGACCAACTTGTGGTGGTTCACGGTCAGTCCGATCAGATCAGATTGCGCTCAGCGGCCGCTCAGCGCGAAGCGCTGGATCAATTCGCTGGAGATGATCTTGCAAAGGTTTTGAACGAGTACGCAGCAGTGTTCGCAAACTGGAAGCAAGCTTCTTCACGCTTGATTGAGCTAACTACCCAGCTGGATGCTAGATCTCGCGAGGCCGACCAGATTAGATCGGCTGTTGAAGAGCTAACCGTCTTGGACCCAAAACCAGGAGAAGACGTTGAGCTATCTGACAAGGCTTCGAAGCTAACTCACCTAGAGGAGCTTCGCATTGCAGCTACCGAATCGCACAACCAGCTAAGTAGTGAAGGTTTCGATGATTCATCCGATGCCATAACTTTGATCGGCAAAGCCAGACGCTCCCTAGAAGCAGTAAGTGAGCATGACCCGGAGCTTGCATCCCTTGCCGAACAGCTAAAGGAGATTGGCTACTCACTAAATGAAACCAGTGCCAGCATTTCTGGTTACCTAGCTTCGCTGGATTCTGACGGCAGCGCCGAGCTCGAAAGAATTCAGCAAAGAAGAGCAGATCTAACTTCCGCGATGCGAAAGTATGGCCCAAGTCTTGAAGAGGTGATTTCTTTCTTGGAAAATTCTGGAGCGAGATTACTTGAGCTAGATTCTTCCGACAAGGAAATCCAGGAGCTAACTTCCTTGGAGCAAGCCTTGAGTAAACAAGCCATGTCTCTAGCAAAAACCATCACAGAGCGTCGAACCAAGGCTGCGGCAGAGCTAGCAAAATCGGTAACCGCTGAACTGGCCGCTCTTGCCATGACCGGCGCCTCACTCGAGGTGACAGTTACTCCCTCGTCGGAGCTTGGATCACACGGTGCCGATCAGGTGATAATCCTGCTTAGCGCCTACCCGGGAGCTGAGCCAAGACCCCTTGGTAAAGGTGCCTCCGGGGGAGAGTTGTCCAGGATTATGTTGGCCATCGAGGTAGTTCTTGCCAAGAGTGAGCTGGCTCCTACCTTTATATTCGACGAAGTTGATGCTGGCGTTGGCGGAGCCGCAGCTACCGAGGTCGGAAAGAGGCTTGCTACTTTGGCCCAAAACGCCCAAGTTATAGTTGTCACCCACCTGCCACAGGTCGCAGCTTTTGCCAATAGGCATCTAAGAGTTCTAAAAAGCGTCAGTGATCAATACACCGCTACCGATGTGGTGCGCCTAGAAGGCGAAGCCGTGGTGGAAGAGCTAGCCCGAATGCTTTCTGGTTTGAGTGAATCTGAAAGTGGAAAAACTCATGCCAAGGAACTTTTGGAATTGGCAAAAGCGTCAATCTAGAAATTCTTTCCGTGTCGTTTTGGCTTGGTTGCGGCTAAGCCCAAAAACTGAGTAAACTAAAATTCCATGGTAGAAACTGTGGATCCGGGTCGCACAAGACACATATTCGTCTCCGGCGGAGTTGCCTCCTCATTAGGAAAAGGCCTCACAGCAGCCAGTCTCGGAAATCTCCTTAGAGCACGCGGTCTTCGCGTCGTGATGCAAAAACTAGATCCATACCTAAACGTTGACCCAGGAACCATGAACCCGTTTCAACACGGTGAGGTTTACGTCACCGAAGATGGCACCGAAACCGACCTAGATATCGGTCACTACGAGAGATTTCTAGACATCAACTTGTCAAAAGCGGCCAACGTAACAACCGGTCAGATTTATTCAACTGTTATTGCCAAGGAGCGCAGGGGAGAGTACCTCGGGGATACCGTTCAGGTTATTCCTCACATCACCGACGAAATCAAACGTCGCATGAGACTGCAAGCTAACGAGGAGCCAATTCCCGATGTAATCATCACGGAAATTGGTGGCACCGTCGGTGACATCGAATCTCAGCCGTTTTTGGAAGCCGCCAGACAAATTAGGCACGACGTGGGTCGTGACAATGTGTTCTTTGTTCACGTATCGCTGGTTCCATACCTCGGACCATCGGGTGAGCTCAAAACCAAGCCAACACAGCACTCGGTAGCAATGCTTAGATCTATTGGTATCCAGCCAGATGCCATTGTTTGCCGCTCGGACCGGACACTTCCAGAGTCAATCAAGAAAAAGATTGCATTGATGTGTGACGTGGATATTAGGGCTGTTGTAAACGCCGCCGATGCCCCAAGCATTTATGCAATTCCTACTGTTTTGGATAACGAGGGACTAGACGCTTACATCATCAATTCGCTAAGCCTCAAAGCCGGCGAGATTGACTGGAGCAGGTGGAGCTCAGTTTTGAGCGCCGTAAACGAGCCAAAACACGAGGTCACCATTGCCCTGGTAGGTAAATACATTGAGCTACCAGATGCCTACCTTTCGGTAACCGAAGCCTTGCGAGCTGGAGGTTTTGCACATCAAGCCAAGGTCAACATTCGCTGGGTGGCATCCGACCTTTGTGAATCAGAAGAAGGTGCTGCCAATCAGCTTTCCGATGTTGATGGGATCTGTGTTCCTGGAGGATTTGGCGTTCGAGGCATCGAAGGCAAGCTTGGAGCACTCAAGTTTGCAAGAGAGAACAAGATTCCAACTCTTGGTTTGTGCTTGGGATTGCAGTGCATGGTTATTGAGTTTGCAAGAAATGTCCTGGGCCTAGAAGACGCATCTTCAACAGAATTTGATCCGAAAGCCAAGCACCCGGTGATTGCAACCATGGCCGAGCAGATTGATATTCTTGCTGCCGGTGAAATGGGTGGCACCATGCGCCTTGGTTCATTTGAGGCGAAACTTTCAAAGGGTTCAATTGTTGCTGAGGTTTATGGCAGCAATGAAGTCACTGAACGCCACCGTCACCGCTACGAGGTAAACAACTCTTACAGGGATCAGCTAACAGATGGCGGAATGGTTATCTCCGGGACTTCTCCTGATGGCTCCTTGGTTGAATTTGTTGAGCTTTCAAAGACAGATCACCCTTACTATGTTTCGACTCAAGCCCATCCAGAATTCAAATCGAGACCAAACAAAGCGCACCCGCTATTTGTTGGTTTAGTTAGGGCAAGTCTGGAGCGTCAAGAGTCCAACCGACTCTTTGAGGTCAAGGATGCCTAACGACCAGAGCGTCGATATTGCGTCTATCAAAAAGACACTTTTACACAAAGGCATGGTCTGGGACCTAGTTTCCGAAACCTTTGAATTCAATGGCGTTGAACTAACCCGCGAGTACGTAGATCACACTGGTGCGGTAGCTGTTTTGGCTTTCAATGAGAAAGAGGAACTGCTTCTAATGAAGCAGTATCGAAGACCAGTCGGGAAGTTTTTAATGGAATTGCCTGCTGGATTACTTGATGTGCCGGGGGAGTCGCTCTTGGATTGCGCCAAGCGCGAGCTTGCCGAAGAGGCAGGTTTAGACGCAGCTAGCTGGTCTGAGTTGATTAGTTTTCACACCACACCCGGTGGCAACAACGAGGCGATAACAATATTTGTCGCCAAGGGTCTTTCTGAAACCAATTTGGTTTTCGAGGCAACTGGCGAAGAGGCAGACATGCCTAAATCTTGGGTGCCATTCAAGGAGGCTGTGAAGCTCGTGCTTACGGGTCAAATCATGAGCCCAAGTGCGGTTGTTGGCATTATGGCCTATCAGCTAAGTAAAGACGATTCACTAAGAAGCTAATGAAAACCCTCGCGCAGCTAGTTGATGATTACCTTCGACACCTGAGCATCGAACGTGGACTATCTAAGAACACGATTTCCGCCTACAGGCGCGATCTGAGCTCTTATCTTGGCTATTTGGAGAAACAAAAGATCTCTGAACCTAGTCAGATTCTTGAGTCTCATATCACCGGTTACGTGAGTTCAATCTCGGAATCCGGAGCACTGTCAGCTAACTCGGTGGCAAGAATGCTTGCCGGGGTCAGGGGATTGCACCGTTTCTGGCTGTTTGAATCAATCACGATGGGTGACCCAAGCTCTATGGTCAAGCCGCCTAAGCTTCCAAAGCGGCTACCTAAGGCAATCAGTATTTCTGAAATTGAGAAGCTAATCGAAGCTTCGGGGCCAGACCCAAAGAGAATAGAAGCCGGAGAACCTGATCTTGCGCGAATTCGCGACCGTGCAATTCTGGAGCTGCTTTACGCAACAGGGGCGAGAATTAGCGAGTTAACCGCACTGAACTTGGATGACCTAGTGGACCCAACCATGATTCGGCTTTTTGGAAAGGGCTCAAAGGAGCGAATTGTTCCGGTTGGAAGTTACGCCCAGAACGCCCTCGAGGTGTATTTGGTTAGGGCTCGGCCAGTGCTGGTAAAAAAAGGCAAGGGCACACCCGCTCTATTTTTGAATCAGCGCGGCAGCAGATTATCCAGGCAATCTGCCTGGCAGATTATTAGCGATTGTGCCGATGCAGCCAAGATTCAATCTGAGGTTTCACCGCACACCCTAAGACACTCATTTGCCACCCACCTTCTAGAAGGCGGGGCTGATGTCCGAGTTGTGCAAGAACTCCTCGGTCACTCTTCGGTTGCCACCACCCAGATTTATACTCTTGTGACAGTAGATGCCCTGCGCGAGGTTTACGCTACCAGCCACCCAAGGGCCAGGAAGTAGCGGTCGCATCGGGCGGGTAGGCTATTAGCTCGGGAGGATTCATGGCACAGCGACCAGCTAAGAGGCCGGTTTTTGACACCCCCGCACCCCTGCAAAGTCACGGTCCCGCAAGAATCATTGCGATGTGTAATCAAAAAGGTGGCGTGGGTAAGACCACCACAGCCATCAACTTAGCCTCGGCACTTGCAGGCTATGGTCGCAAGGTATTGCTAGTTGATTTCGACCCACAAGGTGCACTTTCCGCAGGCCTTGGCGTTGTCGCTCATGATATCAAGACCATTTACGATCTGATGGTTGAAAAAGACCTAAAGGTTCAAGATGTGATTTTGCCTACCGGCGTGAAAAACCTTGACGTAATTCCAGCGAACATTGACCTTTCCGCTGCCGAGGTTCAGCTAGTCAACGAGGTTGCTAGAGAGCAGATTCTGGCTAGAGTGCTTAGACCCATAACGGATAACTATGACGTTGTAATCATTGACTGCCAGCCATCGCTAGGCCTTTTGACCGTGAATGCCCTAACTGCAGCCCACGGTGTTCTGATTCCATTGAACTGTGAGTTCTTTGCTTTGCGTGGCGTAGCTCTTTTGATCGAAACCATCGAAAAAGTGCGCGACCGCTTGAATCCAGCCATCAAGCTTGATGGCATCTTGGCCACGATGTATGACCCGAGGACTCTGCATGCTAGGGAAGTAGTTGAAAGATTGTATGAAGCCTTTGGCGATCAGGTTTTCGACACCATCGTGCACCGCACCGTGAAGTTCCCAGATGCCACAATCGCAGCTGTTCCTATTACCGAATTTGCCCCAACATCAGATGCCGCCGAGTATTACAGAACTGTGGCAAGAGAGTTAGTGTCTCGTGGCAACGCCCCATAACCTCGAGGTCCTAGAACCCGAACAGGACAAAGGCTTTGCGCTTAAGCTCAGTAACTTCGAGGGCCCATTTGACCTCTTGTTGTCTCTTATTTCCAAGCACGAGCTAGACATCACTGAGATTTCACTCAGCCGCGTAACTGATGAATTTATCCAGTACGTAAAGCAGCTTGACGAACACGAAGAGATGGAACAGGCCAGCGAGTTTCTGGTTATTGCCGCAACCTTGCTCGATCTAAAGATCGTCTCCTTGCTTCCAAAGGGAGAGCTTGTTGACGCAGAAGACGTGGCCCTGCTGGAAGCAAGAGATCTACTGTTTGCAAGGTTGCTTCAGTACAAGGCGTTCAAGGAAGTATCTGGCTGGTTCGCAACCAGGATTGATGTGGAAGCAACCCGTGTTGCCAGAGAAGTCCCAATTGAAACCAGGTTCCGCGAAAGCACTCCGGAGCTTGTTTGGACCATGACTCTTGAAGAGTTCCATGCTCTATCTCAAGAAGTATTTACCCCAAGGGAAATCCCTGGCATTGGACTCACTCACCTTCACGCACCAGCAGTAAGTATCCGAGAGCAAGCTACCGAAGTTATCTTGCGACTTCGAAAAGCCGGAAGCTTGACTTTTTTTGACCTAATTCGCGACGAGCCAGATCGGGCCAAGATCGTGGCCAGGTTCCTTGCGGTGCTTGAGCTTTACAGACTTTCTGCTATTGCTATGCAGCAGGATGGACCTTTGGCGGATCTACTAATTACTTGGCAAGCGGATAACTTTGATGATGAACAACTAGCAACCCTGGGAGCAGACTATGACGCGTGATGAGAATCAAGGAACCGAGAACACCTTGCAAGAAGACAGCATCGAAGGAGCCATCGAGGCCATCTTGATGATTACCGATGCTCCGATCTCGCTGGTGGCCTTAGCAACTGCCTTAGAGATCCCAGTGAACCAGGTTCGCGACGCTGTCGCAAAGCTGCGCGATGACTACGACGGTAAAGACGGCATTAGCGCCAGAGGGTTTGAACTTCGCGAGGTAGCGGGTGGCTGGAGAATCTACGTTCGCCAGAACTACGACTGGGCTGTGAAGATGTTTATCGCTAACGAGAACCCAACTAAGCTTTCGCAGGCTGCCCTAGAGACCCTTTCGGTTATTGCGTATAAGCAACCAATTGCCAGAGGCCAGATAGCCTCCATTCGAGGAGTGAACGTGGACTCAGTTGTTAGAACACTCACCTCCAGAGGTCTAGTTACCGAGCTGTATACAGATTCTGAAACGGGCGCAATTCACTACGGAACTACTTCGTTACTACTGGAGCAGCTGGGTATTAATTCTTTGGATCAGCTACCTCCTATTAGCCCGTACCTGCCTGATGTCCATAGCGATTTCAATGAGCGATAGAGAATCAACCGAGGGCATCAGACTTCAGAAGGTAATGGCTAGTGCTGGGGTGGCATCCAGAAGAGTTTGTGAAGACCTGATTTCCTCCGGGTCCGTCAAGGTCAACGGCAAAGTTGTCAAGGAACTCGGCACCCGTATCAATCCGGAAATTGACAAGGTGGTAGTCAAGGGCACCCCGATTCAACTCGATGTATCAAAGGTTTATCTGATGCTTAACAAGCCGGCTGGGGTAGTTAGCACCATGCAAGATGAACACGGCAGGCCTGATCTTTCTCAGTATGCACTTGATTACGATCGCATCTTCAATGTCGGAAGACTGGATGTTGATACCACCGGATTGTTGTTGATGACCAATGATGGTGACCTAGCCCATAAGCTCATGCACCCGTCCTTTGAGGTTTCCAAGACCTACCAAGCCAAGGTGCACGGCCAAATCACTCAGCCAGTTCTAAATCAGCTGCTTGCTGGAATCGAATTAGAAGATGGCCCTATCAAGGCCGATAAGGCTAGGTTCCTGTCTGCTTCTGGAAACCACAGCCTTGTCGAAGTTGAGCTTCACAGCGGCAAGAACCGTATTGTTCGAAGAATGTTTGAATCTCTAGGGTTTCCAGTGGTTGCCCTAGTTAGACGACAGTTTGGCCCCCTACATTTAGGCCATCTAAAGCTTGGTGCCGTGAGGCAACTGTCTAAAATAGAGCTCGGAGCTATTTTGAAAGCCGCTGACAAGAAAAGGACATAGTCATGTCGATTCGAGGAATCCGCGGTGCCATCCAGCTTGATACAGACGAGCGCTCTCATCTAATCAAGTCCACGGCTGAGCTTCTAACCAAGATCTTGCACGATAACAACGTCAACGAATCTCAATTGATTTCGATTCTCTTTACTGCAACGCCAGATGTGAAATCGGAGTTTCCAGCGCTAGCGGCTAGGGAGCTGGGCCTTGGCGATGTTCCCCTAATGTGCTTTGTTGAAATGGATGTAGCAGGGGCTATGCCGAGAGTTATAAGAGTTCTCGTAAACGCTGAGCTAGATACCCCTAGAAGTGAAATCCAGCACGTTTATCTTCGCGGAGCAACAGCCCTGCGCTTGGATCTGGCCCAGTGAAAGATTCGAGACTAACCGGGCCAATCAAGATTGTTGGTACCGGCCTTATTGGAACATCTATTGGCCTGGCCCTGAAAAGTAAAGGCCTTGAGGTCTTTCTGGAAGATTCCTCTCCCGCGGTATTGAACCTAGCTATTGATTTTGGAGCGGGAAGTAAGTTCCTACCGGGCGCCGAGCCAGAGTTAGTAATTGTCTGCACGCCACCTGATGTGACAGCTCAAGTTATTGCGGGGGAGCTCTTAGCTCATGAAGCAGCGACTGTGACCGACGTGGCAAGTGTCAAAGGAACAGTGCTGACTGCTTTGCAACAGCAAGGAATTGAGCTTGCAAACTATGTCGGCTCTCACCCAATGGCAGGACGCGAACAAACAGGAGTCCTAGCTGGCAGGGGTGATCTATTCATTGGAAGGCCTTGGGTGATTACCCCAAACAATGCATCATCAAACGCAGCCGTTTTGGTGGTTGAATCTCTAGCGCACGATCTTGGTGCAACCATAGTGTCGATGGATCCACTTGAGCACGACAAGGCAGTGGCCCTTGTCTCCCACGCACCACAAATTGTCTCCTCACTACTTGCTGCACGACTTGCTGGGGCAGACAGTGCCGATGTTTCACTTGCCGGTCAGGGACTAAGGGACACCACACGCATTGCAGCATCCGATCCAAATCTTTGGATGCAGATTCTTTCTGCCAACAGCACTCAGGTTTCGAGCGTTCTTAGAAGTGTGCGGGATGATCTAGATCAGATTCTTGAGGCGCTAACTGACACATCTAAACCCGGTGCGCTAACCAGCATCGGAAAGCTCCTGGAATCTGGAAACCAAGGGGTTTCCAAGATTCCAGGTAAGCACGGCTCGAGCGCAACAAAGTATTCCAAGGTCACGGTAATGATTGACGATAAGCCGGGGGAGCTTGCAAGGCTTCTGACTGAGATCGGTCAAATAGGTATCAACCTCGAAGACCTTACTTTGGAGCACGCTACCGGTGCCCAAGTTGGACTTCCAGAAATTTATGTTCTGCCAAGTGCAGAAGCTGAGCTGGTTTCAGCTCTAACTGAGCGCGGCTGGAAGATTGTTGGATGAGCAAGCTCATTGTTGCAGTTGACGGCCCAGCTGGATCTGGAAAGTCGAGCGTTTCCAAACAAGCTGCGAGGCAGCTTGGCTTTGGATACCTTGATACTGGTGCCGGTTACCGCGCTCTAACCAGGACCGCATTAGAGTCGGAGATTGACCTCGCAACCGTTGGTGAGCAGGATCTCGAAGTTTTGTTTGACTACTCAATTTCTACAGACCCAGACAACTACTGGGTCAAAGTGGGGGATAAAGACCTGACCGAGGCAATTAGGTCCCAAGAAGTTGAGCTGAACGTTAGCAAAGTGGCTGCTCAGCCAAAAGTTCGCTCATTTATGCGAGAAATCACTAGATCACTAGCAGCTAGCTGTCCAAACGAGGGCATCATCGTTGAGGGAAGGGACATCACCACAGTTGTGATGCCTGATGCCAAAGTGAGGATTCTACTTACAGCCAGTGAAGAAGTTAGACTTAGTCGAAGATCACTCGATCTGCCAGAAAATGGATCTTTACAGGCCCAACTTAGCGATCGAGACAAGAAGGACTCAAAAGTCGTTGACTTTTTGAACCCAGCACCTGGGGTAACCCTTCTAGATACCACCGAACTCGATTTCGAGCAATCGGTAACTGCCTTGGTTGATCTAATCAACCGCTAACCGGCTAAGGAATGAAGTCATGGAAGAAGATCAGCTCGACGAGCAAGCACGCGCCGACGTGCTGCGCGGGTCGCTCAGCGACTACGAGCTAGACGAAGAAGACTTAGCCCTCTTAGAACTTGAATTAGCCGAAGAAGGATTCGAAGGCTACCTGCCAGCTCTTCCAGTGCTGGCAATCGTAGGCCGACCTAACGTTGGTAAGTCAGCTTTGGTGAACCGAATCCTTGGACGCCGTGAAGCGGTAGTTGAAGATATTCCAGGAGTAACCCGAGACCGAGTTTCCTACAAAGCCGAATGGAACGGTAGAAAATTCACACTTGTTGACACCGGTGGCTGGGAACCAAACCCTAAAGGAATTGACGCTGCTGTCGCCGCCCAAGCCGAGGTTGCTGTTGAGCTATCGGACGCTGTGTTGTTCGTGGTGGATGCGATGGTCGGACCAACAGCTACCGATGAGCGAGTAGTCAAGATGCTCAGGGCATCGGGCAAGCCGATAATCCTTGTCGCCAACAAAATAGATGACGCGAGGCAAGAGCCAGAAGCTGCCGCGCTTTGGTCACTAGGGCTAGGCGAGCCGATGCCGGTTTCGGCAGTGCACGGTCGGGGAGTAGCGGACCTACTTGATGCAGCGATGGCAAAGCTTCCTGAAATCTCTGCTGTTGCCGAACAGGAATTTGGAGGACCTAGACGAGTTGCCCTAATCGGTCGACCAAACGTCGGTAAGTCATCTTTGCTAAACAAAGCTGTTGGGAAAGTGCGTGCGGTTGTAAGCGAAATTGCTGGAACTACCCGTGACCCCATCGATGAACAAGTTGAGTTGGGTGGAAAGACCTGGCGCTTTGTTGATACCGCAGGTATTCGAAGAAGAATCAAGTTGGCTCAAGGAGCAGACTTTTACGCATCCCTTCGCACAGCCGCTGCCCTTGAGCGAGCCGAAGTAGCTGTTGTCTTGTTTGATGTCACCGAACCGCTAAGCGATGGCGACATTCGAATTGTTGATCTTGCGCTGGAGTCAGGCCGAGCACTGGTTCTTGCTTTCAACAAGTGGGACCAGATGGATGACGAGAGAAGAAAGTATCTAGAGCGAGAGATCGAGCAGAACCTGTCACACGTTTCTTGGGCTCCGAGAGTAAACATTTCAGCCCTTACTGGCCGTCACCTAGAAAAACTTGTTCCTTCTTTGGAGGTCGCTCTGCACAGCTGGGACCTTCGAATTCCAACCGGCAAGCTCAACACCTTTATACAAGAGCTAGCTATGGAGTTCCCTCACCCAGTAAGGGGAGGCAAGCAGCCTAGAATCTTGTTCGCGACCCAGGCCTCGACCAGGCCACCAAAGTTCATCCTCTTCACAACAGGCTTCTTGGATCCGCAGTATAGAAGGCTCATCATGCGAAGACTTCGCGAGAGCTTTGGCTTTGAAGGAACTCCTATTGAGATCTCCATGCGAGTGAGGGAAAAGCGTAAACGCTAAGACTCTCGTTCTCCACAGTGTTCACACTCAACCTTGGTTGTGTACTTCACGCATTCATGGCAAATGCGTCCCTCAGATGCCTCAGTGCTACCAGTGAGGGGGGCTGCTTTCGAGTTTGCAGGGCTTTCAGGATACTTTTTCTGTGTTTCTGAAGTTTGATACTCATAAATCATAGGCTTCTCCTCGCTCGGGTCGTTCAGCCCTACGTTTGATAACGCCAATTCGCGCCATCCCATAATTGACGACACCAAAACCCCCACAGAAAGAATGATTGTAGCTACAGCGACCAGCAAGTAGGCCCATGCCCGTTGTTGAAAATCCCAGATGCTCGCGGTCTCAAATATCGACACCCCAATCCAAAACAAAATGGCGGCAATTGACGTGAAGGTCAGTTGAATAAAAAGAAATAGAACAAAGGCCCTAATGGCACGTGTAGTTCTGTCACTAGCTGCAGTCGTTCTATCACTCGCAGCTATTGCTTGCTTTAGTAGCTCTTCTACAGACTCTTTTGCCATGAGACCCCTCTAATAAAAAATTGATTCCGTGTTTGGTTTGATTCTAGCTAGTTAAAATTCACAGATAGCCCTTGTCCAAGGACGGGTGTTAATTACACGCTTGCTTAAGTTGGTCAAAGTAGTCATCTCGGTAACCCCTGACAAAGCCGAGAGCAAGAGCGTCACTGTGGTAAGACCATATGTCTGCAACAGCTATTCCAATCTCATCTTCATAGGTGAACCCTGCATCTACCAAATCCGACATCAGCCCGTAAGCCTTTGCTATTACTACGCTCGGGTCGGGATTCTGACCATCCCAGTTTTCGTACAGTGGGAGTAGCTCCGCGCAACTATCTGCAACTACGCTATTTTGACCCGTGCCGGCGCACCCAGTTGTAACAAGCAGCAGCGCACACAAGGCCGTTGCTATTTTTCCTCTATTCATGGCTTCCCCCAAATTCTTGCCCGACAGTGTTGGGCTAAAATCTAGCAGATGGTCATCTCTGTTGTCAGAAGGTATCTTTCTCTGGAAACCAGAGCCTCATCTAATCCATCAAGCTTTCCAGACTTCAGCTATCATGAGCACAAGAGCTATTTGATACTTCAAGGGGGATACAGTGATTAAGAAGTCAATTTCCGGCCTACTTCTAGCGATGTTGGGGTTAACTGGTTGCGCAATGGGGTCATCCAACTTATCGGCTGAGCAACTTGCGGCAAGACCCACCGAGTCCGATGCCACTCTTTGGGACGAAGAAGATTACCGCTCAATTGCGGCAAAAAGTTGCCTTCTTTACAAGACTGCTTTTGACTCAGCACTAGGTGATGCTTACCTAGATTGGGACACGCAAAGCGTGCAATGGATGACAGTAAACCTCACTTCAGGTGCGTTAGAGGGCCACCCCAAGTGGGGCCCTATCAATGAGGTTGTCTTTGCTCTTCTTGCAAACTCAATTGGTCGATCAGTTGGGGAGGGCGGGGTAGATGTACCCATGGATGCCGCTGCTGAGCAGTACGATCTCTGCCTAGAGCTCGGTGTAGACGTTAACGAATAGCTGTTACAGTGCCCTAGCTTGATTTAGGCTTAGCCTTTCCTTGTAGCAACTTCCATTCTGGCCGACCAATAATCAGAAGTAGGCTGGAAAAAGGGAGGCTTGCCATCGCAGGAACTACAAGCCAAATTAGGTTATTGGCTTGACCGGAGAGAATAAAATCCCAAGGAAGCGTAAAAATGTTGTACATCCCTACGCTCGTCAATTCCACAAACGTTGAGAAAAGAACAACTAGAAACCCAATGTTTTTTCTGCCTACTAACTGGAGAATCACAGACACCACGACTAGGAGAACAACACCAATTCGAAGATAACTGAAGAGAGGATAACTCCAATTCGAAGAAAAGAGATAGGTTGGCTGGATCATGTCCGCTATAGCAACTGCCAGACTAGTTACTATAAACGCCATTTGGAGCACCATGGCAAGTCTTGTGAAAATCGAAGTTTCAGCCGACCAGAACTTGGAGCGCTTGACTGCCTGGACGCTCACTCCTGAAACCAGTTCTTCGCGGAAGTGGCTCCATCTGATTTCATAGGAATGTGTGGTGAGCTTTTCGGTCCTGAATCAAGGGAAGACTGTCCAAGTTCCACCCATGCCATGACGATTGCGATTAGAGCGGACACAGCGATAACTAGGACCCCAAACACGATTGTTATCCCACCCACACTTGGGTTGAAAGGTGCGCTTACAAAACCTATAGCTGCCAAGACAGATCCAATTAACAATCCTGGAATCCAGCCGACAAGGACAATAGCGATTGATCGTGTCGCCCTGGTGTTTCTATTTATTGCTCGAATGAGTTCTGAATCGTTTTGAGTTACCAATATGTTCCTCCCTCATGAATAGCTGTAAATCAGTTGAGAAAAAGGTAGCACAACTCCCAAGAGCTACAACCTGAGATTTGGCTTTTGCCCGAAGTACCTATTCCAATCTGCAACTCATGGCTAGTAGAGCCTCAAATCTTGTAGGGTCTAATCAGTTTCTAATTTTAGAGCAGTGCCAGCAAACCCCACGATCGCTAAACAAAAACTAGCAATGACCTTGCTAGTAAGCAGCACACGCTGACTTGGCGTTTATTGCTGCGAATTGTATGTCTCCTGCCGCTTCATTAACTTCGTCTGACAAAATGCTGGTTCCCCCAGCAAGTAAATTCCCTAAAGACAATGTGACTCTTCCAGCTTCAGCAATAGCCGACTCAACGGATGCATCTTCGGAAGTTATGTCCAGCAAGCTCTCACCTGCGTCGACAAGCTCAGAGCCAGCTCTTATTACTGTCTCAGAATCCTCATAGTTGTCAACTGCAAGGTTAATAAAATCGGTTGCCTTTTGGACTCTCACTTCGAAGAGCTCACAGGCTTCCGCTGCTGTCGGTTTTGATGCAGTGACTGGAGTCGACGTGTTCGAGCAGCCAGTTAGCGCGAAACCCGCAAGTAAAGCAATAGAAATTAGTTGTTGGCTGGATTTAAGCATTAGTCCCCAATGGTCGATGTAAGTTGCCTAAATTCTATCTACTTTCCTCCAAAAGGGTTCTAATCAGTTACTGGTGTGAGAGGTGTGCGCAAACTACCTAGTGGGGGAGATACGGGCAGGACGGTATGATCGTGACGAATTACAAATCCAAATTGACCGAATGATTAATTACACCAAGAGTACTTGAACTGGGTGAAGGTTACTGCTCCCAAACTCTCCTCATCGGGATTTTGCAGGTAGGACACGCGCCGTTAGCAACTTCCTTGAGCTCGAAAGAAGATTTGCATTTCCCACAGTCCCAATATGAATAACCTGTGCCTCCATCATCTTGAGAGTCATAAGTGTCATAAGGAACTGCATGTCTAGAGAAGACGTTGGAGAGCTCCAATTCATCCCAACCAGCTTTACTAGAAAGCACCACTCCAGCAATAATCAGCGCTAAGACTAGAATTGACACAAAGCCATTGGGTTCGCAACCGAAAGCCGTGCAATTGTTTTCATCAGGAAAAGCTAGTCCGATTTGCCAGAGCACAAAGGCAGCGGTTAAAAAGGCAAGCTGAATAAACAAGAATCTAACTAACGCTCTTACCGCATGAGTAGTCCTATTTGAAGCCTCGATGTTCTTTTCAAGTAACTTCGCTAATTTGTCGTCGGTTGGCATGTTTCCCCCTTATAGATTCCTGTGTTCCTGCTTACATCACTAAGTTTAGGGAGTCGCTAGAGCCCCAAGTCGAGTAAGTTGGAGACATGGGGAAATTGGCATTCGGCAGTACATTCCTAACTAGAGCCAAGGGGTTTTGGGGCTGGTTCATTCAGAAGAGCCCTGCATTCATAGTCCTAACTTCATTGACAGTAGTGAGCGTATTCGGCCTAGGTGTTGGTGGAACACTTGCAGCTACTGGTGTTATTCCAAATCCTTTTTCAAGCCAAGAACCTGAAGGCGATGAGACATTAACTTCTTCGTCGGGAGAGCAGGGCAATGGTGACGAATGGGCCGACCCATACCCATGGACCTATGGAAATTCCGATAGACCTCCCTCAGAAATGGGATGGGATGGAACAAAACATGTACCCACTGAAGGAAGTTGGGTAGAGGGTTCATCTTGGCAATCGTTCGGAGCTCCTCATCACATTAGATATCGCTGGAGCACAACCGATTTGCACGTCGTATCCAGCCTCAGTGGACCTTGCCCGTCAAGAGATGGAGTCCTCCGTATAGAACACAACATGCCTAACTATGGATATCTTTCAGAAACCAGCGCAAGGAACTTTGGATGGTCTGGAAGCAACGCAGTCGATGGCGGAGCCAGTGCACCAATCGGCGGATTCAAGGGGGGAATGTATAGTTTTGGTGCTGGAGGTTGTAACGGGAGCTATCACCACCCATTCGGAGAATACAAGTGCTTTAACTTCAATGAAGTTTGGATTGAAATGACGGGTACAAATGCAGTACCAGGACTTCACAAGATACCAATTCCTGAAGTCGTTGCCAAGAAGGACTGCTGGCCAGGTTCAGAAAATAATGACCCAACTAGGTATCTGGGTGAATTTGGTTCGGACATTTACGAAAAGCTTAGGGATTACCCAGAGGCGATTATCACTCCTCCTGGGTTTAATGCGCCGCCAAAGATTGAATGGGGGCCATACGTTCCATCTTCACCCACCCCTTCCTCAACACCAACAACAGAACCATCCCCAACCCCAACACCTGAAACTTCGCCAACTGCAACAACAGAACCATCCCCAACACCTACCAGTCCTTAGCAACACCTCAAGGCCTGGGGCTCGAGCTGCAGCGTCCTGTAGGGTTGGGTTTACACGCTAGCAAAAAAGGGGAGCGCACCATGAGAGAAGATTTACGAAGTGCAATAGAAAGAGACGGCTCTGCAGACCGAGTTTCCGAAGAGCAATTTCAGGCAATTGAACAATATGTACCCGCAAATTCCAAAGTGCTCTGCGCTCTCGGTTGGGGGATGTTCCTTCTTCTGGACACGGGAATATTGGTACTTCAAACCAAGAGCATCTTTAAAGGTGGAGTAAAGGGAGCGGAGTTGGTTCCATTCAGCCACATAGGAAAGGTTTCAGTTAAGAAGCAGGGTCTCATCTACACATTGGATATTCACAGGAATAATGCGAACGCTGGCATGCTCGCGGGAGCTAGCTCACCAATTACGAAACTCATTGGGGCTATGACTGGAAGCCGTGATAACGCGTACAATTTCCAGGAGCTACTTTTGGATAAGATGGCGGGCTCTCCAGGAAACGCTCAATCACCTGATAATTCATTGGAAAAGATTGGCCAACTCAAGAAGCTTCTTGACTCAGGTGCAATTTCTCAGGACGAGTTTGATGAAAAGAAGAAGAAACTAATGGATTCAATTTAGAGCCAATCATCGAGTACGGTCTAATCAGTTTACTGGTGCGAAAAGTTTGCTAACCATGACTCACGTAAACAGTAAGTACCCACAATTCCGTTCGAATGAGGAGGGACCCTTACCTTGCTTATGGAGTTATAGTGAACCTTAAAACATAAGTATTCTCACTAGTTCGATTTGCCGAGACGGGTAAATCGCCATACTCTATACGATGGATTCCCAGCTCTCCTTCTTCGTCCCACTCTAAATCGCTAAGGGCTGAAGCAAGCATGAACGACCCCAAATCATCTGAAGGCGCACCCTTGGCCATGGTGTTACCAAGACACTTCAGAAAAGGATTCGCTGCCAAGCCATTAGCGACGACTACTAGTTCTGACCCTTCTTTTTGAATACCAAAGTCATAGTACGAATCATCAGGACTTTGGCCAACGCAGGAATTTACGAGATTAGGCCAATCTGTATTCACAATCGGTCCTTGGCTAGTTGCTTCCTCGCCTGAGGTACCCCCTGCACATCCAGTTAGCGCGAAACCCGCAAGTAAAGCAATAGAAATGAGTTGTTGCCTGGATTTATGCATTAGTCCCCAATGTTTGATGTAAGTTCCCTACATACTATCTACTTGACCCCAAAAGGGTTCTAATCAGCTACTGGTGTGAGAAATGTGCGAACTACCCCCTCCCAGTTAAACAAGACTCCTGAAGACCCTGGTGAGCTCAGTTACGCGGACGGCGCGCGCGA
>NZ_JBIIAL010000004.1:0-84889 GCF_044239955.1 Rhodoluna sp. | reverse complement strand
GCTTGACCACCCAAGGCTCTGTAGCTCAGTTGGTAGAGCGAACGACTGAAAATCGTTAGGTCACCGGATCGATGCCGGTCGGAGCCACCATGTGCGGGTAGCATCTACCCCATGCCCATGGTTTCGAGAAAATTGCTGCCGCTTGTTTTTCTTGGCGGGGCACTGGGAACCTCACTTAGATACCTAATCGAGATCCTGGTTGGCGGTATGCCTCAGGGGCAAATCGTTCTCACTAGCTTCGTGAATCTCTTGGGTGCTGCCCTATTGGGCTTTGTCAGCGTTCATAAATTCTTTGCTTCCTCGAGCAGTCAGGGGCTTTGGGGTGTTGGTTTCTTTGGTGGCTTCACAACAATGAGTGGTCTCGCGGTTATTACCGCAGGATCTGATCTTGGACTTTCTCCTGTTGGACCTATCTATTGGCTAGTTGTCTTGATGCAACTAGTACTAGGTGTTGCCGCCTACCGATTGGGGTTGGTCATGGCGGGGGCTGGCAAGAGATGACGCTAGCGACCAGTTTTGTTTTAGTAGCCATCGCTGGAGGCTTTGGGGCAGTTGTTAGATTTTGGCTGAGTTATTGGCACGGCAAGCTGCCTTGGGGAATTCTCACGGCAAACGCAATTGGGTCATTTATTGCAGGCTTAGCACTTAGTGGATCAATTGATAGCGCATGGATAGTTGTTGGTTTGGCGGGCGGAATATCAACCTTTTCCACTTTTGCGGCCCAAACCCACGACCTGGTTGCCAAGAAGCAACTGGGTCAAGCTTCACTGAACATTGTTTTGAATCTGTTGGTTCCAGCTGTGAGCTTCCTCACAGCCTCAATATTGCTCTAGACCAAACAGGGTACCCGGATGCTAAACTTGTAGCAGATTTCATCGATTCTGCGCCTTTATCGGCGTGGCCAAGACAAAAAAGGGGGTCTCGCCATGGGGCGTGGCCGTCAAAAAGCAAAACACACCAAAGTAGCTCGTGAGCTGAAGTATTTCAGCCCTTCTACCGATTACAGCGCGCTAGAAAAAGAACTCACCGCACCATCAGGCTCTGCTGAGCCTGATTACGAAGACAAGTGGGCCGACCTCTACGAAGATGAAGAGGGCGAAGAAGAGTCAGCCAAAAACTCTTAAGTCCCAAGAAGTCCTGAGGCAGCTGCTTCCAGGCAAAACAGACGGTCGAAATGATATTCGATCCGAAACTGAAAGAAGTGCCAATTGAATAGGAAGAAAAATAGATACGGTCTAGTCGCGCTCGCGCTGGCCCCAATAATCGCCCTAAGTGGCTGCGCAGCGTCAACAACCAATTCTGAAGAGTCAATAACTATTTATTCAGGTAGAAGTGAAACTCTCATTTCCGAACTGCTTGATACCTTCACCCAAGAAACAGGTATAGAGGTAAACGTTCGATACGGCGACTCAGCTGAATTGGCAGCCCAGATTCTTGAAGAGGGCTCGAATGTTCAAGCAGACGTGTTTTTCTCTCAAGATGCTGGTGCACTTGGTGCCCTCGCAAAGGAAGGCCTAACTAGATCTCTCCCTGCGGACATCACCGACCTAGTTGATGCATCTTATAAATCAAGAGATTCGCAGTGGGTAGGGGTGTCTGGTCGAGCAAGAGTGTTGGTCGTAGATCCTGCAAAAGTAACCGAGCTTCCGACCTCTTATAAAGATCTTATGGATCCAAGTTGGAAAGGTCGCATTGCAATTGCACCAACCAATGCATCTTTCCAAGCTTTTATAACCGCTATTCGTGTCACCGAGGGTGACCAGGCAGCGGAAGAGTTCTTAGCTGCCATGAAAGAAAATGCTGTTTTATTTGAAAAAAATGGTTTGATCTTGCAGGCAGTTGAAGACGGGGTTGTGGACGCAGGACTTATCAACCACTACTACTGGTTTGAGTTGGAGAACGAAAAAGGCGTCGGAAATATGAATTCCGAGCTTGTTTGGTTTGAAGATCAAGACGCTGGCAACTTAATCAACGTGGCTGGTGTTGCGGTTCTTTCTGACAATGCCAGTGCCAACGTGTTCGTGAAGTGGCTTCTTGGCGACACCGCCCAGAACTACTTTGTTGAAAGAACTAGAGAGTACTCACTAACCGGTGTTCCAGATGTTCCTGGCGTGAAGCCCTTCGGCGAAATCAAGGCGCCAAACATTGATCTATCCGATCTTGACTCTTTGTCTGAAACACTCGAGCTAATTCGAAAGGCCGGACTGCTCTGATAGAAGCACTTAGGTCGAGACCGCCACTAATTATCTTGCTGGTGGCTATCTCGGCCGTGCTGATTTCTCTAGTCCCCTTGATTTACCTAATGGTTCGCGTGGCCACCATTGAATTGAGTGAACTGATTGAGTTGATTTTTCAGACTAGAACGCTTGAGCTAATTATCAATTCGCTCTCGCTAGCTGTTGCGGTATCGGTTTCGGCAGTGCTGATTGGTTCAATGCAGGCTTGGGTTGCAGTGCGTTCGAACCTGCCAGGTCGAAAGATCTTTTCTGTTCTAGCAGCCTTGCCGCTTGCAATACCTTCTTATGTTGCTGCTTACGCGTGGATTGCAGTAATCCCGGGGTTCAGCGGTTTCTTTGCCGCTTGGTTGCTACTAACTGTTGGCACTGCCCCACTGGTCTATTTAGCAGTATCTGCAGCGCTGGTTCGATTCGATGCCGGAACCGAAGAGGTAGCCCAATCGCTAGGAGCAACAAAGTTCCAAGTTTTTAGAAAAGTTACCTGGCCAAACATTAGAACCGCTGCGGTATCTGGTGGTTTGCTTTCGGCTTTGTATGTGTTGAGTGATTTTGGTGCAGTAAGCATTGTTCGTTACGACACTTTTACTAGAGCAATCTATAACGCCTACCGTGCCAGTTTTGATAGAAACCAAGCTGCTGCGTTAGCACTTGTCTTAGTTTTAGTTACGGTCTTGGTTCTTTACTTCGAATCCAAGGCAAGAGGGCAAAAATTTACCACTGGAAAAATTGCCGGCAGGCTAGGTTTAGTTGAACTTGGAGCTTGGAGAGCTCCGATGGTTCTAGTCTTACTAGGACTTGCAACTGTTAGTTTGCTAGTGCCACTTGGAAGCTTGCTTAGTTGGAGCATCGAAGGCTTTGGTTCGGTTGATTGGGCAGCGGTATTGGGCGCACTTGCGAACTCAGTTGGGTTGGCAGTTTCTGGAGGATTGCTGACTTCTTTTGCAGCTCTTGCAATCGCCGTATTGACTATCAGGCATCGCAGAAAGTTCAGTGTTGTTTTGGAACGATCAGTTTGGCTCACGCACGCTACCCCTGGAATTGTTGTTGCGCTAGCGCTGGTGTTCTTTTCTAACCAAGTTGTGCCGTGGGTTTACCAAACGACTTTGTTGGTTCTTGTTGCTTACCTAGCTTTGTTCTTGCCAAACGCGTTGGCCGCAGTTTCAACTCCAATTCGTCAGTCTCCTAGGGCACTGGACGAGGTTTCTTCTTCGCTTGGTCTATCCACCATGCAGACACTTCGTAAAGTTGTGTTGCCAATTGCAGGTCCTGGAATTTTTGCGGCAACCACTCTTGTGATTCTCACGGTTTTGAAAGAGCTTCCGGCAACTTTGCTGTTGCGACCAACGGGGATGGAAACCCTAGCCACCAGGCTCTGGACCGAGACTTCGGTAGCTGCCTTTTCCGCAGCGGCACCTTATGCATTACTTTTGGTAGTGCTGGCTGGCTTTCCAGCTTGGCTTCTTAATCGAGCCATCAGAAAAGATCTAGAACCTATGGAGATGGAGCGTTACCAGTGAGCTCGACTCTAAAGATTTCTAACCTCACTAAAGCATTCGGGGCTCAGCCCGTCCTTCGCAACCTTTCTATCGAGATTTCTCCGAAAGAGTTCGTATCTGTTCTTGGCTCATCTGGATCCGGTAAGACCACCTTGCTTCGATTGATCGCAGGCTTTGATACACCGGATACCGGTGAAATTTCAATTGCAGGCAACAAGGTTGCTGCTGAAGGAATCTTCGTTGCAGCCCAAGCACGCAAGGTCGGTTACGTTCCACAGGATGCGGCACTTTTCCCACACCTCAATGTTTTTGAAAACATTGCTTTTGGCCTTAAGGGTTTATCCAAAGAAGCAAAGTCATCCAGAGTCAAAGCCTTGCTTGATTTAGTTCAGATGAGCGCTTTTGAAAATTCAGATAGCTCATCGCTATCTGGTGGTCAAAAGCATCGTGTTGCACTCGCTAGAGCACTAGCTCCTGAGCCTGAACTGATTTTGTTGGATGAGCCTTTCTCGGCTCTTGATGCAGAACTAAGAGGTCGCATTCGCGACGATGTTCGTGAAGTCTTGGACAAAACTGGTTCCACCTCAATTTTGGTGACCCACGATCAAGAAGAGGCTTTGTCTATTGCAGATCGCGTTGCGCTGCTGCGTGATGGAAACTTTGCACAAATTGGAAACCCGAGAGAGATTTACTCTTCTCCAGTTGACCTAGGGGTAGCGACTTTCCTTGGTGACTCGGTGATTGTTGCTGGAGTTATCGAATCAGGAAAAGTAGTTACCTCACTAGGAAAATTAACTCCGCTGAATTCAGCTGCTGAGGGTAGCCGAGGAAAAGTTGCGATTCGACCAGAGAATTTCTATTTGCAGCCAGATCTAAACGGTGACTCAACGGTTGTTGGAAGACAGTTTTTTGGTCATGACGCCGTTGTCGATGTTCAGACTCCAAAGCAGCTAATTCGCGCCAGGTCCTCAGGACCATTCGCTCCAGAGATCGGGATGAAGGTTACGGTCTGGGTTCGAGGCGCAGTTAACTTCTATCCAGAGGCCTAGATTCGGCCTGTTTGCCTTTGTTTGTAGGGAACCTACAGTTCATTTGACGCACCCCTTTGAGAGGCGTAGTGTCCAATTAGTCGCAGAGCAACGAGGCTCTATGACGGAAGGAAACTAAATGACTATTTATGCTCCTCCGGGACAACCCGGTTCAGTCGCGGAATACAAACCCCGCTATGACCACTGGATTGGTGGCCAATACGTAAAACCATCATCGGGCCAATACTTCGAGAATGCATCCCCAGTAAATGGAAAAACATTCTGTGAAGTTGCGCGCGGAAACGCAGAAGATGTTGAAAAAGCTCTGGATGCAGCACACAAAGCTGCAGTTACTTGGAACAAGTCATCTGTTACAGAGCGCTCCAACATGCTGCTAAAAATTGCCGACATCATGGAGGCAAACCTAGAAAAGATTGCAGTTGCTGAAACCTGGGAGAACGGTAAAGCCGTTCGCGAAACCATGGCAGCTGACATTCCTCTCGCAATCGATCACTTCCGCTACTTCGCTGGAGCAATCCGTGCGCAAGAAGGATCAATCGGTGAGCTAGATGTTGATACCGTTGCGTATCATTTCCATGAGCCACTGGGAGTAGTTGCTCAGATCATCCCTTGGAACTTCCCAATCCTGATGGCTACCTGGAAGCTTGCTCCAGCACTAGCTGCGGGAAACTGTGTTGTTCTAAAGCCTGCTGAGCAGACTCCTGTTTCGATTCATTTCTTGATGGATCTGATCAAGGATGTAATCCCTGCTGGTGTTGTCAACATCGTCAATGGATTCGGTGTTGAAGCTGGAAAGCCTCTTGCTTCATCAAAGCGAGTTGCCAAGGTTGCCTTCACCGGTGAGACCACAACCGGCCGTTTGATTATGCAGTACGCATCGGAAAACATCATCCCAGTAACACTGGAGCTTGGTGGAAAGAGCCCGAACGTCTTCTTCCGCGACATCGCAGATGAAAACGACGCGTTCTACGACAAGTGCATCGAGGGATTCAACATGTTTGCCCTAAACCAGGGTGAAGTATGTACCTGTCCTTCCCGTGCACTTATCGATGCACCGATCTACGACAAGTTCCTGAAAGATGCCATGGTTCGCACCAAGGCAATCATTCAGGGCAACCCGCTAGACACCAACACCATGATGGGTGCTCAGGCATCTAACGATCAGCTCGAGAAGATCATGAGCTACATCGAAATTGGTAAGCAAGAAGGTGCCAAGTTGCTAATGGGAGGAAACCGAGTTGACCTTGGTGGAGACCTATCTGATGGTTTCTACGTTGAGCCAACCATCTTCGAAGGTAAGAACTCAATGCGTATTTTCCAGGAGGAGATCTTTGGTCCGGTTCTAGCCGTTACTAAGTTCGATGGCTGGGATGAAGCAATGAAGATCTCGAACGACACTCTCTATGGACTAGGTGCCGGTGTTTGGACAAGAAGCATGAACACTGCATACCGTTCTGGTCGCGAGATCAAGGCCGGACGAGTCTGGACTAACTGCTACCACGCTTACCCAGCTCACGCTGCGTTCGGTGGTTACAAGTCATCCGGTATCGGAAGAGAAAACCACAAGATGATGCTGGATCACTACCAGCAGACCAAGAACCTACTTGTTAGCTACAGTGAGAGCAAGCTAGGTTTCTTCTAAAAAGTGTCCTGCCCGCGGAAGATTACTTTCGCGGGCAGGATTTTTTACACAAAGGAATAATCATGGAAATAACCAGAGTTGATTTCACAGACACAGCTCGTGAGCTAATGGCTAAGCTTTCCAAAATTCACGGCACTGGTTTGATGTTCCACCAGTCCGGTGGCTGCTGTGATGGTTCTTCACCTATGTGTTACCCCGCAGGCGAATTCCGTGTTGGCGGAAGCGATGTTTTGTTAGCCGACATTGAAGTTGAAGGTGTTCCTGGAACAATCAAGTTTTGGATGTCGCAAGAACAGTTTGAATACTGGAAACACACCCATTTGACTATCGACGCGATTCCTGGTCGCGGTGGCGGATTCTCTCTTGAGGTTCCAGAGGGAATGAGATTTCTAACTCGCTCAAGAATTTACACAGACCAGGAGTGGGAAATCCTCAAGGACCAAGCGGTCCCAACCGGCAGAGTTTAGTTTTTAGGCGTAGTTTCCAATTAGGCGAACTGCTCCACCCTCGACTCCCTTGGCCGAAGTTACAAATCCCGAAACGTCAGTTGACTTTTCTACAACACCCAATTGCCAAGTCTTGATCCCCATTTGATTTAGCTTTGTCGATATTGCACTTACGGAAGATGCGTCCACAACTGCCGCAAAACCCAAACCTAGATTCCAGGTTCCTTCAAGAGATTCGAGTTGATACGCTCCCCACTCAGCGAGGACCTTGAACACATCCTGTGGTGCCCAACTTGCTCTGGAGATTTCAAGTGAGACTCCAACGGGTAAAACTCTGGAAAGATTTGCTGCAATTCCACCGCCGGTGATGTGACTTAGGGCGTGAACTGAATTACCCAAATCTGAATCAAGTAGTTGGTTCAAAATTCCCGTGTAAAGCATTGTTGGCTCAAGTAAAACTTCTCCAAGGGATTTGGATCCAAACTCCGATACGGATTGGGTGTAATCCAATTTGCTGTCTTCGACAATCTTGCGAACTAGAGAATAGCCGTTGGAGTGCAATCCTGAAGAAGCAAGACCCAAAACTACATCGCCAACTTTTACCTTCTCCGGTCCAAGAACCTTGGCTGCTTCAACTACTCCAACCGCCGCTCCAGCAACGTCATACTCGTTTTCGCCCAGTAGACCTGGGTGTTCGGCGGTTTCTCCGCCCAATAGCGCAACATCAACTGCACTGCAGGCCTTGGCAATTCCTGTGACTATTTCGGCAATGCGGTTTGGAAAAAGCTTCCCGCATGCGATGTAGTCAGTCATAAAAAGCGACTTTGCACCCATCACAACGATGTCGTCAACGACCATGCCAACTAGGTCTTGCCCGATGGTGTCGTGTTTGTCGATTGCCTGAGCTATTGCAACCTTGGTTCCAACTCCGTCGGTAGAGGTGGCAAGGATTGGTTGCTGAAAGTTCTTCAAGAACGAAACATCCATTGCCCCGGCAAAGCCGCCCAAAGAGCCAAAGACATGCTTGTTGTGTGTTGCACTAACAGCTTTTTTCATCAATGAAACTGCTAGATCGCCAGCCTCGGTATCGACGCCGCTGCCAGCGTAGGGGTTAGTCATTCGAGACCTTTTTTAGTGATCCTTCTTGGTGGATGGTGGCAACACCTTTTTCGAGAAGGTTCTTTCCCAAGCGATCTGCTGTTGGGAGCTCGATTGGGTAAGTTCCGGTAAAGCAAGCGGTACAAAGCTCGCTTTCTTTTTGCTCCGAAGCTTGAACCATTCCATCTTTGGATAGGTAACCGAGACTGTCAGCGCCAATGGACATCCGGACCTCATCTGGCGCAAGACCCGTTGCAATTAGCTCGGCGCGGGTAGCAAAGTCCACTCCGTAGAAACAAGGCCAGGTAATCGGTGGCGAAGAAATACGAACGTGGATCTCCTTGGCACCAGCTTCGCGCAGCATCTGAACCAGTGCCCGCTGGGTGTTTCCTCGAACAATTGAATCGTCGACAACGACAATTCTTTTGCCTTTGATTACTTCTTTTAGCGGATTTAGCTTTAATCGAATTCCAAGCTGTCTAATTGTTTGGCTCGGCTCGATAAAGGTTCTTCCCACGTAAGCGTTTTTTACCAACCCGTGACCAAAAGGAATTCCAGATTCTTGGCTAAAGCCAATTGCTGCTGGGGTTCCAGATTCTGGAGTAGGGATAACCAGATCTGCTTCCACTGGATATTCTCTAGCTAGAGTTCGACCCATCTCCACTCGGGCGTCGTATACGTTACGTCCGTTGATGGAAGTGTCTGGTCTGGCCAGGTACACATACTCAAAAACACAGCCGGCTCTTTTGGTTGCTGCGAAATGCTTGGAGCGCAAACCGTTCTCATCAATTGCAATCAGCTCACCTGGTTCAATCTCTCGAACGAAGGAAGCGCCAACGATATCCAAGGCTGCAGTTTCTGAGGCAACAACCCAACCGCGCTCTAATCTTCCAAGAACCAGTGGTCTTACACCCTGCGGGTCTCTGGCTGCATAAAGGGTTTGTTCGTCCATGAACACCAGAGAAAATGCGCCTTTTACTTTTGGTAGTAATTCAAGTGCGGTGTTTTCCAAAGAGTTGTCTGGATTTCCAGCAAGCAGAGCAGTTAGCACCGCGGTGTCTGTAGTGTTACCTCCGGTTATCTCATTGTCTGATTGGTCCGGGTAGTTTGCACGCAAAATTTCTAGAAGCTCTGCGGTGTTGGTGAGATTTCCGTTGTGACCGAGTGCGACTGTGCCAGAGGCTGTTTTACCGAGAGTGGGTTGTGCGTTTCGCCAAGAAGAAGATCCGGTTGTGGAGTATCTGGTGTGACCGATAGCTACGTGACCAACTAGTGACTCAAGTGCGGATTCGGAAAAAACTTGTGAAACAAGACCCATGTCTTTGTAAACAAGAAGTTTTTTACCATTTGATGTGGCAATACCTGCAGACTCTTGTCCGCGATGCTGCAAAGCATAAAGACCAAAGTACGTAAGCTTAGAAACTTCTTCGCCTGGGGCCCAGACGCCAAATACTCCACACTGATCCTGTGGACCTTTTTCACCTGGAAGCAGATCGTGATTTAGTCTGCCGTCGCCGCGAATCACTCGTTCACTTTCGTTGCGGTTAGTTTTTTGCCTCGTGATCGATAGATTGCATCAAAAACAAGGGCAAGAATTATTCCAGTTCCTCCACCAGCAATTCCGCCGAAGACAATTAGTAGTCCAGCGATTGCAGGTGAACTAAGGCCCATAAAAAGTGCCACGATGATTCCCAGAACAAAGCCGGTTAGCGCAAAATGTAAATACTTTGGAGCGCGCCTGATGTTTACCTCTGCATTTGAAACGATGGGGGTTTGGCTCACGCTTTAAATATAGGGAACAAATCCGTAAGGTCTGACCTATTGCCAGAGGCGGTCAATTTTCCTTGCTCCAGAAGTTCCTCAAAGCTTTGGGCGCCAAGGGCTAGGGCAAGCCAAGGCTCTGGGCCAAGCTCAACAACATTAGACGGTGTGCCACGGGTGTGACTTGGGCCAGCCACGCACTGGATAGCACCAAGGGGTGGGACCCGGACCTCAACTGCGGCGCCTGGGTATTTGGTTCCGAGCTCTTCGAGTAAGAATCTAACCGCGGTAGCTAGTTCTTGACTGGTAGCCGATCCAGCTTGAAAGCTTTGGATAGCAGCTTCTCCGTCTGAGGTGGATATCTTTCTTCTGAGCACAGCTCCAGCCTACAAACTCTCAAAAGTCGCTTTGTTCAAGCTAACTAAGCTAATGAACATGAAGATACTGATTTTGGGTCAGGGTGCCAGAGAGCACGCGATTGTAAAATCTCTAATCAGAACTGGAACCAGCCCAAAAGATGTTCTGGTCGCGCCAGGTAACAAAGGCATAGCTGAAGAAGTTGAGTGCGCACCAGATATCGACATAACCGATCGCCTAGCGGTTGACAAGCTAGCTCTCGAGCAAGGAATTGAGCTTGCAATCATTGGGCCAGAGGCACCTCTTGTTGCAGGAGTTTCTGACTCACTGCGCGCTCAAGGAGTTGCAGTATTTGGTCCAAGCAAAGTCGCTGCCCAGCTTGAAGGTAGCAAATCTTTTGCAAAACAAGTCATGTCTGCTGCAGGGGTACCAACCGGTATGGCAAGGCAGTGCAAGACCATAGACGAAGTTGAACAAGCCATGGAAGACTTCGGTGCTCCATATGTAATCAAGGCCGACGGTTTAGCTGCTGGCAAGGGCGTAATTGTTACCGATGATTCAAAAGCTGCCCTAAAGCATGCAGCCGAGTACATCCACATGGGAATCTTGGTCGAAGAGTTTCTTGCCGGGCAAGAAGTAAGTTTGTTTTTCTTATCGGATGGAAAGTCCGTGATGCCGCTAACTCCCGCGCAAGATTTCAAAAGGGCTTTCGATAATGATCAGGGTCCAAATACCGGTGGCATGGGTGCATACAGTCCCCTGCCTTGGCTTCCTGAAAACTTCATCCAGGAAGTCGAAGACACTGTTGCCCTGCCGACAATCAACGAGCTAACCAATCTAGGTGCGCCATTTGTTGGACTTTTATACTGCGGATTAATAGTTACCGACCGTGGCATCAGGGTTATTGAATTCAATGCGAGATTCGGTGATCCCGAGACTCAAGTTGTCCTGCAAAGGCTAATTACACCTTTGGAGTCACTGCTCTACAAAGCATCAACAGGGCATCTAGAAAATGCCTCCGATGCGCAGTTCACTCAAGATGTTGCAGTCACAGTTGTGCTGGCTAGCGAGGGCTACCCAGCTAGCCAGGCTCCTGTGCGTGAAATCAAAGGCATCAAGAAAGCACAGCGAGTATCCGGTGTTGAGATTTGTTTTGGGTCTGAAGTTGGAAGAGTTTTATCGGTTGTTGCCACTGGAAAGAACTTTAAGAAAGCGCGGAAGCGAGCTTACAAAGCCATATCGAAGATTACTCTCGACGGTTCACATTACCGAACTGACATCGCAGCCAAGGTGGCTGATTAGCTTGCCGGAGCAGGTTTCTGGCTGGAAACATGTATACAGCGGCAAGATAAGAGATCTGTATGAATCAGAAGATTCTTCACAAGCAGATTTAGTTTTAATTGTTGCTTCCGATCGCATCAGCGCTTTTGACAACATCCTGTCTCCGGCAATCCCTGGCAAAGGCGAAAACCTAACGGCAATAACAAACTTTTGGTTTGAAAAACTGAATGTTCCAAATCACCTAGTCAAAAATGTTTCTGCTCCAAGTGAAGTTGAGGGCCGGGCAACGGTAGCTAAGAAGCTAGAAATGTATCCAGTGGAATGCGTGGTGCGTGGTTACGTAGCTGGCTCTGGATACAAGGAATATTTAGCCACTGGGGAAATTTGCGGCATCAAGCTTCCTGAGGGTTTGAAAGATGGCGACAAGTTACCAGAGCCAATCTTTACGCCGGCTTTTAAGGCAGAAGTTGGCGAGCACGATCAAAACATTGACTTTGAGAAGGTTGTTGAACTGGTGGGTGAAGATGTAGCGCAGAAATTGCGTTCAACTTCAATTGAGATTTTCAAGCAAGCAAGCGCAATTGCGCTGAAGGCTGGGTTGGTGCTTGCAGATACCAAGTTCGAGTTTGGTAGGGACCCTAAGGGCGAGGAAATTGTTCTTGCTGATGAGGTTCTAACTCCTGACTCCAGTAGGTATTGGAATAAGGCTGCCTACGAGCAAGGCAAAACTGTTGAGAGCTTTGATAAGCAGATTGTTCGAAACTGGCTACTCGAAAGCTGGGACCCCGAAGGCACGAATCCTCCGACTGTTTTGAGTCCAGAGCTAGTTGAGAAGGTAAGTTCGCGTTATGCGGAGTTGCGTCAAAAGCTCGTGCACGCAAACCAGTAAACTCAAAGCATTCCCAGATTGTTTTAGCCACCATAGGGGGCCACTAGTTGCCAAAAATTGTCGTTCAGGTGATGCCCAAGCAAGACCTACTGGATCCACAGGGAAAGGCCGTAGCTAAAGCCCTGGAGCGCTCTGGTCACAAGGGAATCAAAGCTGTTCGTATCGGTAAGCGTATTGAGCTTCACTACCCGTCAAACCCAACAGCAGCTCAGCTTGCTGAGGCTCAGAAAATCGCGGAGAGTTTTCTAACCAACGGGGTAATCGAAGACGTTATCTCGGTGACTGTGGAGCAAGACTAAACAATGAAAATCGGCGTCGTCACTTTTCCAGGATCTTTAGACGACCGCGACGCCGCAAGAGCAATCAGACTCGCTGGCGGTGAGCCAGTTTCCCTATGGCATGCAGATTCATCAATCAAAAAAGTTGACGCTGTGGTTTTGCCTGGAGGCTTTAGCTACGGTGACTACCTTCGCTGCGGTGCTATTGCAGCTCAAGCACCGGTTATGGAAACCATAGTAAAAAGGGCCTCTCAGGGTCTACCTGTGTTGGGAATCTGTAACGGGTTTCAAATCTTGGTTGAATCCCATTTGCTACCAGGCGGATTAATTCGAAACGAAAAGCAACACTTTGTATGCAGAGATCAAAAGCTTCGGGTTGAAAATGTTGACAGCGCTTGGACAAATCAATTCCAAAAAGGCGATGAAATAACCATTCCGCTAAAAAACGGCGAGGGTGGTTACATCGCCACCAAAGAAACAATAAAGATGCTCGAGGGTGAAGGGTTAATCACTTTTAGATACCTAGATGTGAATCCAAACGGTTCAATGAATGACATTGCGGGACTTAGAAATGAACGAGGCAACGTAGTGGGCCTAATGCCTCATCCAGAGCACGCGGTTGAGCCTGGCTTTGGTCCTGACTCTCCTGTTGCCATGCGATCCGGTATCGATGGACTCAAGATTTTCCAGTCAGTTTTGAACTCGGTTGTTAGCGCATGATCATCGACACCACCAAACAAGCCCAAGCCGATCCAGACAAAGAACAGCCCTGGTTAGAGCTTGGCCTAAAAAAAGATGAATACGAGAGCATCCGCGAGATTTTAGGGCGACGACCAACCAGCGCCGAATTAGCCATGTATTCGGTTATGTGGAGTGAGCACTGCAGCTACAAATCATCCAAGATTTATCTTCGCCAGTTCGGTGAAAAAGTTACCCCCGAAATGAAAAAACATCTATTAGTTGGCATGGGTGAAAACGCAGGTGTAGTCGACATCGGTGAGGGTCTAGCAGTCACTTTCAAGGTGGAAAGCCATAACCACCCAAGTTATATCGAACCGTTTCAGGGAGCAGCAACCGGTGTTGGTGGAATCGTGCGCGATATATTGACCATGGGGGCAAGACCGATAGCGGTGATGGATCAGTTGCGCTTTGGTGCACCTGAGAGTGCAGACACTGCACGCGTTGTGCACGGCGTTGTTGATGGAATTTCTTTTTACGGAAACTGTCTGGGGCTACCAAACATTGGTGGTGAAACAGTTTTTGACAAGGTTTACCAGGGTAACCCGCTAGTAAATGCTCTAAGCATCGGAGCCTTGAAACACGAAGATTTGAAACTTGCCAAAGCTGAAAACCCAGGCGATCTGGTTATTTTGTTTGGAGCTAGAACTGGAGCCGATGGCATCGGTGGTGTTTCTGTTTTAGCTAGTGAGACCTTCGACTCCACTGGTCCAAGCCGAAGGCCTGCAGTGCAAGTTGGCGATCCATTCGCAGAAAAGGTTTTGATTGAGTGTTGCCTTGAGCTATTTGCAGCAGGAGTTGTTGCAGGTATTCAGGACCTTGGAGGGGCTGGATTATCTTGTGCAACCAGTGAACTTGCATCAAACGGTGGCCGCGGTATGAAAGTTCAGCTAAAAAACGTACTGCTTCGCGATGAGTCACTAACCCCAGAAGAGATTCTGATGAGTGAGTCTCAAGAGCGCATGATGGCAATTGTGCCTAAAAAGCACCTCAAGAGCTTCAAGAAGATTGTTGATCGTCATGAGGTTGAGTACTCAGTTCTTGGCAAAGTAATCAAGAAAGACCGGCTACACATCAATTGGGGTAAGGAAGAAATCGTTAACGTGCCTCCCCGCACTGTGGCTCATGACGGTCCGGTGTATGAAAGACCAGTCAAAAAACCAACTTTCCAAAAGCCGCTCAATGAGGACACTGGTGCATCTAGAAAACTTGCCAGGGCCAATGCAAACTCATCTGATCTAGCGAGCCAGTTTGTTCAAATTATTTCTAGCCCCAACCAGGCAGATAAGTCTTGGGTTACCGGCCAGTACGACAGGTACGTGGGAGGCAATACCGCGCTTGCTTATCCAGACGGTGCCGGCATGATTCGAGTCTCAGAAACTACCGGCTTAGGAGTTGCAATCTCTACTGATGCCAATGGTCGCTACTGTCAGCTAGATCCATACGAGGGTGCCAAGCTCGCATTAGCTGAGGCCTACCGAAACGTTGCAACTAGTGGCGCTGTCCCCATTGCCGTTACCAACTGCTTGAACTTTGGTTCTCCAGAAAACTCCGGTGTGATGTGGCAGTTCAAGCAGGCAACCACAGGCTTGGCTGATGGCTGCCTAGAGCTTGGCATTCCAGTAACAGGTGGAAACGTTAGTTTCTATAACCAAACCGGTGATACTGCCATTTACCCAACACCGGTTGTTGGTGTGCTTGGCGTAATTGATGATGTTGCCAGAAGAATTCCATCTGGCTGGCAAGACGATGGCAACAATCTTTATCTACTTGGTGTCACCAAAGATGAGCTAGATGGTTCTGTTTGGGCAGATGTTATTCACTCCCACCTTGGGGGCCGTCCTCCAAAAGTAAATCTTGCTTATGAGAAGAAACTGGCTGAACTGTTGCACGGCGCGAGTTTGCAAGGGTTGATTGCCTCTGCGATGGACTTATCAGAGGGTGGTTTAGCACAAGCGCTTACCGAATCCGTTCTTCGATTTAACATGGGGGCTAGGGTTTGGATCACTGAGATTTGTGAGCGAGATGGTGTTGATCGCACCTCCGCTTTGTTCTCTGAATCAACAGGACGTGTTCTTGTTAGCGTTGGCCGTGAAGATGACGTGAAATTCGTTGGTCTTTGCGAAGCAAGGGGAGTACCAGTTCTTCGAATCGGAGTCACCGATGACACAGACGAGCTTGCTATCCAAGACTTGGCCACCTGGAAGCTCAACGATCTTCGTGCTCCTTGGGAAAGTGCCCTGCCTGACTTGTTTGGCTAAGCTGAACTAATGAACGAAACAAAAGACCAAACAGCTCTTCGCATGGTCCTTCGATTTGGAGCCATGGTTTTTGGAGCCAGCGCAATTTTCCTACTTGCCCTACCAGTTGTGTTTCTGGAGCTATTGGGCCTAGAAGCTTCCTTAGATCAGCAGTGGTCGATGCGAATGATTGCAATTACCTTAGTTGCCCTAACCGGAAACATGGTTGTTGTGAGCATGTATGCCAATGATAGCGGAGTTCGATTTGCCAGCACCGTGATGCAGTTATCAGCATTTGGTCTTGGAGTCATCACGCTATTGATTCCTGCGGAGCTAACCTGGTTCACAATCTTGTATGCGGCCATTGGTTTTGTTTTCTCCGCGATGTACACATTCTTTTTATTTCGCAGAGGCTAAATGCCCGACATAGTTCTTACAAACGGTGCTGGATCCTCAGCAACACTTTCAACTACCGGTGCTTCAATTTTGGAGCTATCTCTTGATTCCAAGAAGCTGATTCGTAGAGCAAAAAATGCAACCAAGGTATTTGCCGGAGCGGTGCTAGCCCCCTGGCAGAACCGTCTAGCAAACGGTGAGTGGGTTGACCCCTCGGGTAGAACTCTTAGAAACCCAATAAATGAGATTGGCTTAGGAAATGCGCATCACGGACTTGTCTTTGAAGCCGAGTTCAGTGTGAAAGACCAAAGAACAAATTCAATTACCCTTGAGCACCTGATTGACGAATCGGCTGGCTACCCGTTCAAGGTAAAACTAGAAATTTCCTACGAATTAACTGAGCTTGAATTAGTCTGCCGTTTCACTGCCATAAACGTGGGTGCAGAGGTTGCTCCATTTGTGATTGGCTTCCACCCCTATTTTGCGATTGGTGACTCAAGCCAAGCTTTACTAACTTTGCCTGCTCAAAGTTATTACACCCAGACAAAGAGCAAGATACCCGACGTGAAAGTTACGACTCGGGGTTCTGATTTTGATTTTTCCAACAGTAAAGTTCTTGCTGGTGTAGAACTTGATGATTTCTTTACCGATCTTGTGGCGAAATCAGGTGAGATTGTTAGCAAGCTTGTGACTGCTGAATGGAGTGCCGATCTACATCAAAGCGATAATCTAAAACACCTTGTGGTTTATCTCACAGATCAATTTGATTCTGATTCCGGTCTAATCTCTGCTTTAGCTCTTGAGCCAGCATCGGGGGCAGCAAACGCATTTAACAACCAGGAAGATTTGGTACTAATAAATCCAGGTGAGAAATTCAGTGGTCACTGGGGAGTAAGGCTAGCCACCAAGTAGATCTTGTGGGTTTGGAAACTCAAGGTCCACACCCACCAGAGCGCACCGGATTGCTATCTCAGAAGCAGCTGCTGCCACCTCAGTTGCGCTAATCGGGTCGGTAGCCAATGCGTCAGTTACACTCTGGATATTTGCCTGTAAGCCTTCCGGTGCTATGGAAAGTACGTCGTTGACTATTGCACTTGATAGCGCAGTTGCGTCAAAACCGCCGCTTGGAAGCGTTTCCAGTTTTGTAGTCAGAACTGTGCTCAGTGCTTCGCAAGCTGGAGCGTCTGCCTGATCAGGAAGGCTAAGGCTGGAGCAGCCTGTCAGCAGTAACGTACCGGCTGAAATAATGGCCAGGTTTCTAAGCAGCATTCTGTTCCTTTTCTGGCAGTAGACCTGAGATTAGCAAGGGCAGCTCCAGGTAGTCGGCGTATCTTTCAAGGGCGGGATCTTTCCAGGAATACCTTCTTGCAACTAGTGCTAGGCATCCCCAGAAATAAACATTTATTAGGTCTATAGAGAGGTTACTAATTGATTCATCCGGAAATGCCCTGCCAAGCATTTTTCTCAGCAAATTAGGAACATCTGAAATACCAAAGCTGTGTAGCGAAGCTCTCACTGAAAACTCTATTTCCCGAGCTCGCCTGGCATTCCAAATTAGATTGCCACCACGCTGTCGAAGTAGTCTGTGAACCTGCAGTGCTTGAGAATACCTGGCACCGTCAAGGGAATCAAAGATTTCTACAAAGTGGTCAACCTCAAACCCATTTGCTCGAAAGTCCAAAATGTCAGGGTAGTGAAAGAACCTATAAAACGGAACATGTGGTCGAACGGCAGAATATGGTTCTAACGTAAAGCTCGCAAGCAGTGGGTCTTGGCCTAATGTCGCTGAACCCCAACGATCGATGGCTTCATCGTTCTCGCCGGGTTCGGTTGCGTATTCAGAGCTGGTCACATTACAAGTTAACCAAGAAATTGTCTTACCCGTGGCCTAGATTGGAAAACATGCGCACATGTATGGGGGTCATTGCTTGGGTAGTGATTTTTGCCCTAGCAGCGCAGTTCTTTCAAGCAGCTCCTTGGCTGCTTTTGGTGTTTGGTGGACTAATTGCTCTGGGGGTAGTGCTCTCAAAAGCCAGAAAATCCGCTCTAGAAGCTGACACTCTTAAAGTGGTTGGCGATAAACCTCTTCCAAACATCTTGGACGCTAATCGCTCCATGACCGCAATGTCAGCCAGAGAATTACTCGGTGACGAGAGCTTCAGCTTCGAGGTAGTTGGAGAAAGTTTCTACGCACCCAACTTCTCGGCACTGCAAAAAAACGTTGGTCTTATTGACGGCAGAGATTGGGATGATGTTGCAACCTTGATTGTTGATCCTGGAAACAGAAATAGCAAGACTGCTGTGGCGGTTTTTGTTTCCGGGCTAAGGCTTGGTTACGTTCCAGAAGACAAATCAGCGGTTGCATACAAGTTCCTACTTCAAAATGGCGGCTATGCAAAAGCAGACGCTGCTATTTATTTCTCAGCAGCCGATGGTCAAAACAGTATTTGGCTAGACGCGGTTTATCCACTTGCTCTTAAACCCTAAAGATTAAGCGCGAAGTAAATCATGGCGAACAATTGTCGCGTTACGATCAGGACCGACTCCGATTGCGGAGATTCTAGTTCCAGAAAGTTTTTCAAGGGCTAGAACGTAGTCTTGGGCATTCTTTGGAAGATCTTCGAAAGTTTTCGCACCGGTGATGTCATCATCCCAGCCTGGATAGTTTTCATAAATGGGCTTAGCATGATGGAAATCAGATTGCGAAACTGGAATCTCTTCGGTTCTAACTCCATCAACTTCATAAGCTACGCAAACTGGAATTTCTTTTATTCCAGTCAAGACGTCAAGCTTGGTCAAGAAGATATCGGTTAGGCCGTTGATTCGAGTTGCAAACTTGGCAACCGGTGCATCAAACCAACCGCAACGACGTTCTCTTCCGGTTGTAGTTCCAAACTCGAAACCCTTCTCGCGCAAGAACTCGCCCCACTGATCAAACAGTTCTGTTGGGAAAGGTCCTGATCCAACGCGGGTTGTGTAGGCCTTGAGGATTCCAATCACTGAGCTGATCTTTGTTGGACCAATTCCTGTGCCAATGGTTGCACCACCGGCAATAGGTGAGCTCGAAGTTACGAATGGGTAAGTACCGTGATCAACGTCCAGCAGTGTTCCCTGGCCACCTTCAAGCAAAACAGTTTTTCCAGCCTCTAGAGCTAGGTGAAGCTCTAGAGCAGTATCAGAAACCATTGGAGCAAGACGCTCGGTGTAGCTAAGTAGTTCACGAACTATTTCTTCAGCTTTGATGCCGGCGCGGTTATAAACCTTGGAAAGCAACTGGTTTTTCTGCGCTAGTGCCGCTTCAACTTTCTGGCGAAGAATGCTCTCGTCGAAAAGATCTTGAACTCTAATGCCTAGACGTCCTACCTTGTCACCGTAGGTTGGTCCGATTCCACGGCCGGTGGTTCCAATGGCGCGCTTTCCTAGAAAGCGCTCGGAGACTTTATCGATTGTCACGTGGTAAGGGGTGATGATGTGTGCGTTGGCAGAAATCTTTAGTTTTGAAACATCAACGCCCTTTTCAATCAAGCCATCTAGTTCCTTGATCAAGACGCTTAGGTCAATCACGACACCGTTACCAATTACTGGAATTACTCCGGGTGTGAGAATGCCGCTAGGCAGTAGGTGCAAAGCGAACTTCTTGTCCCCGATAACGACTGTGTGTCCGGCGTTGTTTCCGCCTTGGTATCTAACTACGTAGTCGACTCGATCTCCGAGTAAGTCTGTGGCTTTGCCCTTACCTTCGTCGCCCCATTGGGCGCCAACTAGAACTATTGCGGGCACGAGAAAATCCTACCAGCTAGCTAGTTCTGGGCCTCTGGGGACTTGTTAGGAGCCGAACTTGTGCTGGGTGATCCAAGCGTGCATGGTTATGGCTGCTGCAGCACTAGCGTTTATCGACCTTGTGGAACCGTACTGGGTGATCTCCACTACATCTTTAGAAGCTTCGATTGCTGCTTCTGATAAACCAGGCCCTTCCTGACCAAATAGCAGAACACAATTTTTTGGCATTTGGTAGCTCTCTAGCTGCTTACAGCCAGGCACGTTATCAATTGCAATAATCGGGAGCTCTTTGCCCTCGTTTGCTGTTGCTGCCCAAGCCACAAAGTCTTCAACCGTTGGATGGTGCTTGATGTGTTGGTAGCGATCGGTCACCATGGCACCACGTCGGTTCCAGCGCCTGTTGCCAATGATATGGACCTCGGCAGCTAAAAATGCATTTGCGGTTCGAACGATAGATCCAATATTTAGATCATGTTGCCAGTTCTCGATTGCAACATGGAAGCTGTGCCGTTTGGAATCTAAGTCAGCAACAATCGACTCCATCGACCAGTAGCGATACTTGTCTACGACGTTTCTAGTGTCGCCATTAGCTAGTAGCTCTGGATCGTATTTGGAGGCCTCTTGGCCAGTCGGCAATTCACCCACCCAGGGACCCACTCCCCAGGTAGTTTGCTCTGCTACAAAATCAGAATCTTCGTGCTGCACCTAAACTGACCTAATCTTTTGAGCTTGATCCAATTGAATGTTCGCTTTATTGAAGGATACAAATACCGACAGTAGTAGAACCAAAATTGCCAAGAACAAATACACCGGCCGCACACCAACCGAGTCAACGGCAAGACCTACGCCAACTGCAGTCAACATCGGTCCTGCCCCCCAGATGGTCATTTCAATTCCAAATACTCGGCCGCGCATGTTCTCCGGGATGACTCGCTGAATAACTGTGTTTAGCATTGGCATCAGTGGTCCCCAGCTAAATCCAAGAACAGCACCTGCAACAAGCATGATAGGCATCGGCGGGATGAATGATAAAACCAGCACTGATAGCCCGAGTCCGATGAAACCTAATTTCAAGATTGTTGAATAGCTCAAAGATTTCTGAAGAGTCTCAAAAAGCAACGCCCCGATAACCGATGCACCCGCCATGGTGGAAATCAAGATTCCAAGTCCAGTTGCATAGTTCAGTGAGTTGAAGTGAGCCGGGAGAATAACCATCTCGGTTGGAAGATAAATCATCGCAAGAGTAAGAACAAAGCTCATACCCAAGAGCACAGCTGGGGTTTGCGATATCGTCTTGATGCCAAGAGCGGTGTCTCGTAACAGACTTCCTGTTTCAGAAACTCCATCGCCACGATGCTCAACGGTATTTATGAGCATCGCTGAAATTGAAGCAAGGGCGGAAAACACCGCGACAATAATAAACACGTCGTATGGACCGATTACGGCGATGAACGCGGCACCGACTGCTGGGCCAATTGCAAAACCAGTTGCAAATACTGCCTCGTGGATTGAGTTAGCTCGCTCCAAAGAAATACGTGCCGGTCCTGCGATGTCAGGAATGATTGACTTTCTCGCAGTTGAAGCCGCTGGGTTCACAATTGCTCTTGCCATTGCAAGAAGTACTAATAGTACGAATCCAATTTCCATAAAACTGTGAACAACAGGTATCAGCAAAATCGCGAAAGCTGATAGTCCCTCTGAAATAATCGCGCTTACCTTTCTACCAATTCGATCAACGATTGTTCCAAGAATTGGACTCAGAAATAATCCCGGAATAGCGGTCAGTGCAACAACAGCACCGGCCATTGCTGCGGAGCCCGTGATCTCAAGAGCAAGCCACGGAAGGGCTATGAAAACCATTGATCCTGCGATAACACTGGTGATGTTGGAGAGCTCGACGAAAATGTACGAGGCAATGCCTCGGCTGCTACTCAAGTTATAAACCTAATTCCTCTAATGAGATCAGTGACAGGTAGCGATAGCCTTTTGCCTCAATTGCCTGTCTGGCACCGGTGTCCCTATCCACCACAGTTGCAACCGCCAGAATCTTGCCGCCAGCTTTTTCCAAAGCAGCGGCCGCGGTTAGTGGTGATCCCCCGGTAGTAGATGTGTCTTCAATAACAATAAGCGACTTGCCCGCAACATCTGGCCCCTCGACCTGACGACCCATTCCGTGGGCCTTGGCTTCCTTGCGAACAACGAAAGCATCCACTGTTTTTCCCTGAGCATTTGCTTGATGAAGAATTGCGGTTGCTACTGGGTCTGCACCCATGGTTAGTCCACCAACAGCTTCAAAGTTGTCTATTCCAGCATCTTCGAGCATCTGAATCATGAGCTTGCCAATCAGAGGAGCAGCTTCGTGATGCAGAGTTGCTCGTCGAAGATCTACGTAGTAATCGGCTTGAATTCCGCTCGAAAGAGTTACCTTGCCATGAACGACGGCAAGATCCTTTATTAGTTCAACAAGTTTTGCTTTGTCGTTGGCGGTTGAAGACATAGCTATAAGTTTAAGGAGTGAAAATAGCCACCTGGAACGTGAATTCCATAAGAACCCGTGTTGGAAGGGTTTTAGCGTACCTAGAGGCCTCTGGAACAGATGTTTTGGCTATGCAAGAGATTAAGTGCAAGCGTGACCAGTTCCCCTATGCCCCTTTTGAAGAAGCTGGCTACGAGATCACAATGCATGGTCTAAACCAATGGAACGGTGTTGCCTTTGCCTCCAAGATTCCAGCAGAGGATATAGAAATTGGCTTCACCGGAATGCCTGGTTTTGGTCCTGAAACCAAAGAAGAAGCCAGGGCGATAGCAGCAACTTTTGATGGCGTGAGACTTTGGAGTTTGTATGTTCCAAACGGCAGAACTTTGGATGACCCTCACTACACATACAAACTTGAGTGGCTTGATCGTCTAGCTGCAATTACAGCGGAGAGTTTAGAAAACGATCCTTCAACGCCTTTGGCGCTCATGGGAGATTTCAACATTGCACCTTTGGATACCGACGTTTGGGACATGAATTTCTTTGCTGGCTCAACTCATGTTTCTCAAGCAGAAAGACAAGCCTTCGAAGCTTTTGAGCAAATTGGTATGCAAGATGTTGTTAGAAAACTAATTCCAGACGGTTATACCTATTGGGACTACCAGCAACTTCGCTTTCCAAGAAATGAAGGAATGCGTATCGATTTCATTTTGGGTTCAGATACTTTTGCTGAAAAAGTAACTGCTGCAAAGATTGAACGTGATGAGCGAAAAGGTGAAGGCCCGAGCGATCACGTTCCGGTGGTTGTAGAGATTTCCTAATTCATATCTGAATTGGCTATCTTGCTCTCCATAAAACAACCTGAGTGGACCTAGCGGGTCTCTTTCCTGCCAGCAGGCTCTCAATACCCTGATCACCAGCGGAGAAGATTCTTGCGCCGGGACGGTTCAACATTTCATTTGCTAGCGCTTGCTCTAAATCTCGGACTCGTTTTTTGAGCTCGATGTTTTGATTTTCGAGTTCCAAAATTCTTTTTATTCCCTCGAGTGAAACACCCTCGGTTGAAAGTCTCGCGATCTCTCGCAATTGCGCAACGTTGCGCATGGTGTATCGGCGAGATTGACCGGCTGTTCTGGAAGGTGACACTAGACCAAGACGGTCATACTGCCTGAGTGTTTGAGGGTGCATTAGAGCAAGCTCTGCGGCAACGGAAATAACAAAAAGCGGAGTGTTCTCATCTAACTCAGTCATTTTCCACCTCCCTTTTTAGAGCAAGCCAGCTTTGGAATTAAGTTCTGCTCGTGGATCTTCTTTTGGCATTTGTTCTTCAAATTCCAAAAGCGCCTTCTTAGCCTTTTCAGACAAATGGGACGGAACCGCTACTTCAACTGTTGCGAGAAGGTCTCCACGGTTATTTCCCGTTTCAACTCCACGACCTTTAATTCGCAGCACACGGCCGTTTGGAATTCCAGGGTGAATTTTTAGCTTCACCGGTTCTGCTCCCAATGTTGGAACAGAGATAGTTGCGCCAAGCGCTGCTTCAGCGAAAGTGACCGGAACAATGACGCGTAGGTTAATTCCATCGCGAATAAAAACTGGGTGTGGTTTTACCCGAACGGTAACAATTAGATCTCCCGATGGTCCACCGTTTGGTGAAGGCCTTCCCTTACCGCGAAGTTTGATTTTCTGACCATCAACAACACCGGCTGGAATTTTTACGTTGAGAGCATCCATACCTTGCAGGCTTAGCTTGATTGTTGCGCCTTTGATGGAATCGATAAAGTCAATCGAAGTTCTGGCAGTTAGATCGATTCCTGCAGTTGGGCCAAAATCAAAACCTCCGAAGCCTCCACCGAAGCCGCCGCCTCGGCCACCAAAGATGTTCGAGAAAACGTCCTCGAAACCTCCGCCACCGGCGCCTTGACTACCTGAAGTAAATCTGGCACCCGAACCCATGGCTTTGATTGCGTCGTATTCTTTGCGTTGCTCGGCATCAGACAAAACAGAAAAAGCTTCACTGATCTCTTTGAACTTAGCTTCGGCTTTGGCATCACCTGGGTTGGAGTCCGGGTGATACTGCCTGGCTAGTTTTCGGTAGGTCTTTTTTATATCCCCTTCGGATGCGTCCTTGGGTAGGCCAAGCGTCTGATAGAAATCCTTCTCAAACCAGTCTTGGCTAGCCATAGGTTAATCCTGCTCCGGAACCAGCACAGAGACCATCGCTGGGCGAATAAGTCGGTCATCAATCATGAATCCCGCCTCAACTACCTCATTGATGGTGGGTTCTTTCACGTCTTTGCTTGGAACTTGAGCTAGGGCGTTGTGGATCTCAGGGTCGAACTTTTCACCCTTGACCGCAAACTTCTTGAGTCCAAACTTGTCGCCAGCATTTCTTAGCTTGGTAACTACCGCCATAAACGGTGTTCCTTCAAGATCGCCGTGCGCTTCTGCGCGCTCCAAATCGTCCAATGCTGGAAGCAAAGAACGAATTACTTCAATAATTGCTGAGTTTCTTGCTTGATCTCTGTCGCGCTCGACTCTGGTTTTGTAGTTTACGAACTCTGCCTGCAGACGCTGCAAATCAGCAAGAAGCTCTGCTTCTTTGCTGATTGGTCCTGTTTGCTCAACTAAGTCAGCTAGCTCCTGATCGATCGGGTCCGAAGGGGAATCGGACCCGACCTGATCAACAGTTTCGTTCTCGGTTGGCTCGAGGTTTTCCTCGGCCATTACTTCTTCTCTGCGGCTGGCTCGTCGTCGACTACTTCAGCGTCAACCACATCTTCGCTGGAAGCTTCTGATTCAGCCGGAGCTTCCTCTGAAGTGTTTGCGTAGATTGCCTCGCCTAGTTTCTGGGCTGAGGTGGCTAGCTTCTCGTTAGCGCTCTTGATGGCGTCGATGTCTTCGCCTGCAAGTGCAGTCTTTAGGGCATCGATGTCTGCTTGAACTTCGGTCTTCACTTCTTCAGGAAGTTTGTCATCGTTGTCCTTGATGATCTTCTCTGTTTGGTAAGCCATCTGCTCTGCAGTGTTTTTTAGGTCCTGCTCTTCACGACGCTTCTTGTCTTCAGCAGCGTGCTCTTCAGCTTCTTTGACCATGCGCTCGATATCTTCTTTCGCAAGTGAAGATCCACCTGTGATTGTCATCGACTGCTCTTTACCGGTTCCCTTGTCCTTGGCGGACACGTGAACGATACCGTTAGCGTCGATGTCGAAAGTAACTTCAACCTGTGGGATTCCACGAGGTGCTGGTGCGATACCGGTTAGCTCAAAGTTTCCAAGAGACTTGTTGTCCCTGGTGAACTCGCGCTCACCCTGGTAAACCTGAATCGAAACCGAAGGCTGGTTGTCATCAGCTGTAGTGAAGGTTTCGCTTCGCTTAGTTGGAATCGCAGTGTTGCGCTCGATTAGCTTGGTCATGATTCCACCCTTGGTTTCAATTCCAAGAGCTAGTGGAGTCACGTCGATAAGCAGAACATCTTTACGCTCACCCTTTAGAACACCGGCCTGGAGTGAAGCACCAACAGCAACAACCTCATCTGGGTTTACTGCCTTGTTTGGTTCTTTTCCTCCGGTTAGCTGCTTTACCAATTCGGTAACCGCTGGCATACGAGTTGATCCACCAACCATCACAACGTGTGCGATGTCGGCAACCTTTACACCCGCTTCCTTGATTACGTCGTTGAATGGCTTTTTGGTGCGCTCTAGTAGATCAGCGGTTAGCTGCTCGAACTGGGCACGAGTAATTGTCTCGTCCAAGTTTGCAGGTCCGTTTTCAGTTAGAGACAAATACGGAAGCTGAATGTTTGCGGTGGTGGACTGAGAAAGTTCCTTCTTAGCCTGTTCCGCTGCTTCCTTTAGACGCTGCAAAGCGATCTTGTCTTTAGCAACGTCAACACCGGTAGTGTCCTTGAATTTCTTGACTAGGTGATCAACAATTCTCTGGTCCCAATCATCTCCACCTAGGCGGTTATCACCTGAGGTTGAGCGAACCTGAATGGTAGAGAAGTCATCGTCTTTTCCTACCTCTAGAAGAGATACGTCGAATGTTCCACCACCGAGGTCAAACACCAAGATCAATTCATCTTGCTGACCCTTGTCGAGTCCGTAGGCCAAAGCAGCTGCGGTTGGCTCGTTGATGATGCGAAGAACGTTTAGTCCTGCAATCTCACCGGCTTCCTTAGTTGCCTGACGCTCGGCGTCGTTGAAGTAAGCCGGAACCGTGATCACGGCGTCGGTTACGGATTCACCCAGGTAGGTCTCGGCGTCTCTTTTGAGCTTGGACAGAATCCTGGCTGAGATCTCCTGAGCGGTGTAATTCTTGTCATCGACCTTGAACTTCCAGTCGGTGCCCATGTGCCTCTTTACAGAGGCAATGGTGCGGTCTACGTTGGTGACGGCCTGGCGCTTGGCGGTCTCGCCCACCAGAACCTCTCCGTCTTTGGCGAAAGCCACTATGGAAGGTGTGGTTCTAAAGCCCTCAGCGTTGACGATAACCGTTGGTTCTCCACCTTCTAGAACTGAAACTGCGCTATTGGTGGTTCCTAGGTCAATACCCACTGCACGTGCCATGCTTGTTTTCTCCTTGTATTTACTGGTGTATCGGGGTTGAGGACCCAAACTTGAGCCTCATTGACTCAAGTTTCACAAATCCCAAATCATTTGTCAAGTATTTTCCCGAAAAACTTGAGTCGCGTCTACTCAAGTTCTAGCCAGGCAATCTGTTCACGCCAAATTCTCCACCTATTTGGGGGCAACTGACCAGGCTTGCGGTAGCTTGTTGCCATGACAAACACATCTGGATCAGCTAAGACCTCTTCGAACAAACTCGGTAAAAAGGGTACGTTCTCCTGGGCCCTCTGGGACTGGGCCTCTCAGGCCTTCCCGACAGTGGTGACCTCCTTTATCTTCGGTCGATACATTACTGACTCTGCATTCGCTCCGGCGGGTCTCAGTGAAGAGGACGCTGGCCAGTACACCGGCGTCTGGCTGGGTGTCTCAGGCATTATCGCGGGTGTGATCATCGCGTTGATTGCTCCAATTATTGGCCGTCGCGCCGACACCTCTGGACAAAAGAAGAAATGGCTGATGATCAACACCTGGCTGTTTGCCGGGACCATCGGACTGATGTTCTTTGTTGCTCCCTCAAATGATTTCTTCTTCTTTGGTCTAGTGCTGCTAGCTGCCGGCGGAATCTTTTTTGAGTTTGCGACAGTTAATTACAACTCCATGCTCTCCGAGGTTGCAAGCCCTAGGGACCGCGGCAAGGTGAGCCAGCTTGCGTGGGGTCTTGGTTACATCGGTGGAATTGTTTTGCTGATTATGGCGTTGTGGATAATTCGTTTTGGTGGAGCAGAGATGCTTGGCATACCAGACTCTGGGGCACTGCCAGTGCGTGTTGTCATGGTAATCAGTATGTTCTGGGTTTTGCTTTTCTCAATTCCACTGATGATAAATGTTCCTGAGTCTAAGCCAGTACTGGTCGCGCAGAAAGAATCTTTTTTCGCTGGTTATGCCTACTTGTTCCGCTCACTAGTAAAAATGAGCCGCGAGAACCCAAACCTATTGAAGTTTCTGATTGCCTCTGCGGTTTATCGTGATGGTCTAAATGGAGTTTTTATCTACGGGGCGGTGCTCGGTGGAATAGCTTTTGGTCTCGAGACAGAACAAATTATCATCTTTGGTATCGCTGCCAACGTGGTTGCAGGAATTGGAACATTTGTTGGTGCCTTCATTGAAGACCGAATTGGTTCTCGCGCAGTTGTGTTCATTTCACTAGCGGGAGTGATACTTGGGGGTCTGGGGGTCTTTGTGTTTGCAGACCTTGGAACCGTTGCTTTCTTTGGCTTCGGTCTATTCCTATGCACGTTCGTAGGTCCAGCTCAAGCAGCTTCTAGAACGATGATGTCTCGACTATCAGCTGACGACAGGCAAGGTGAGGCTTTTGGGCTCTACGCCACAACAGGTAGATCGGTTAGCTTCTTAGCTCCTGCAGCATGGACTCTGTTTATTGGTTTGTTGTCGCCAATTTGGGGAATCATCGGTCTGATGTTGATTTTGATGATTGGCTTCCTACTGCTTCTAACTGTGAAGCCGGTATTTGCACCAGCCGCGTAGAGCTAGTTCTCGAGCGGAGCAGAACCAACATCTGTTCTATAGAAGTTCTTGTAACTTCTAGAAGCTGTTGGTCCGCGCTGTCCTTGATATCTCGATGCGTACTTTTCGCTTCCGTAAGGATGCTCTGAAGGCGATGTCAGCTTGAAAAAGCAAAGCTGACCAATCTTCATTCCCGGCCATAACTTGATAGGCAACGTTGCAACATTTGATAGCTCAAGAGTGACGTGACCTTTGAATCCTGGGTCAACAAATCCTGCTGTTGAGTGAGTTAAAAGTCCAAGTCTTCCAAGCGAACTTTTACCTTCGAGTCTTGCAGCAACATCGTCTGGCAAGGTTACAAACTCATAAGTCGAACCAAGAACAAATTCTCCTGGGTGCAAGATGAAAGGTTCCGATGGGTCAACTTCGATTAGACGGGTCAGCTCGTCTTGCTGCTCAGCAGGATCGATGAATGCGTACTTGTGATTGTCAAACAATCTAAAGAAGCGGTCTAGGCGAACATCGATTGAGCTTGGCTGCAGTAAGCCCATCTCGAGGGGCTCTAGCCCAATCTGGCCGGCTTCGATACTTGCGCGTATATCGCGATCTGACATCAACATTGCTCTAGATTACCGCTTCGATAAGCGTTGCTAGGGTAATAACTACCGAGGAAGGAAATTTTATGTTCGGTCACGAAGTGCGCGCCAGAATCTACTTTGTCTTAGCTGGCATTGGGCTCATCACCGCTTGGTGGTTTAACGCGATTGCCTCCATCGAGGGTCAGGATTACATCAAGGCCTGGTTTGGTTCGGCTGTGGACTGGGTACTCTCGCTGGATCTTCTGATTGTGATTTTGGCTTTAGTTGTGTTCATCCTTTATGAAGCCAAGAAGCTTGGCATGAAGCGGGTGTGGCTATATTTCTTGGCTTCTGGGATAACGGCGATGGCTTTCACTTTTCCGCTGTTCATGGCCTTTAGAGAACTTCGCAAACAAAAGATTGCCATGGCCTTTGGCAAGCTCGAGACGTTTGTGGTTGATGATCACAGAGTTGATGTTTGGGTTCCAGAAAAGGTTGTCTCCTATACGCCAATTCTGATGATGCATGATGGCAAGAATGTCTTTGATCCTAGGACTGCTTCGAGCAACACTCCTTGGAGAATCTTGGATGCCATCCAAGACAAGAGGATCAAGGCCGATCCACAACCCTTGATTGTTGCGGTCCACGGCCTAGGCCCTGACACCAGAATGCTAGAACTTGCGCCAAAGGAGATAGTGCTGGCACACCCAGACATCTTTGATAACTTGCCGCTCGAATACAAACCAATTCACAAAACTTCTTTGAACGGTGAATACAACGTCTTGCTCGCCGAAAAGATTCTGCCGATGGTCTTGGAAAAGTATGGCATTGAGCACCAGCTAGAGCGCACTGCAATAGCAGGTGCTTCAATGGGTGGACTTGCCTCCCTTTACTTAATGAGCAAGTACCCAAACCTATTTGGCGCTGCGCTTTGTTTTTCAACGCATTGGATCATTGGCCACGAATACATGGCACAGGAGCTATCTAGGCTTGTGCCAGTTGCTGGCAAGCACAAGATTTACACCGATAGTGGCACAGAAGGTTTGGATTTGTTCTACCAACCGTTTCACAACAAAGCCATTAAAGGTTTTGAAGCCAAGGGATATGTTCGCGATAAAGATTTGATGTATGGGGTGTTTCCAGGAACCGCCCACGAAGAAAGCGATTGGGCAGACAGGCTTCATCAGCCGATCAACTGGTGGCTGAGGGGCTAAAAGAGCTTCTCAACCGGTGCGTTCTTCACACCACTCATAAACCTGATCACGTCTTTATCAACCATGACATCTTGTTGCCTAATGGCGCGAGTCAAATACAGTCCTTCCAAAGAGCGAATTCGAGATAGTGCAACGTAGGTTTGCCCTGGACTAAAAGCCCCACGACCTAAGTCAATAACTGCTTCGTCATAGGTCTGGCCTTGGGATTTGTGAATAGTTACTGACCACGCAAGACGAAGAGGTATCTGTTGATACTCGGCGAGGGGAATAGTGACCAGTACTTCTTTTACTCGGCCTGTTTCTTCATCAAACTCTTCGTCTATTTCGTAACGAACTTTTTCCCAGGTAGCTTTTCCAACATCTAGTCTTTCGCCATCAACTTCCACAACCACTCCACCACTTGATGGCAAGTCAACTACTTTTCCAATGGTTCCATTAACCCAGCGGCGAACTAATCCGTCAGAAGTTCTTTTGCCGTCGTCGTTTTTTATAAACATGACCTGAGCGCCGACCTTCAGTTCAAGTGATGGTTCTGCTGGAAGGGTTCTTCCAAAGGCGCTTTCATCACTTGCATTGAAAATAGCTTCGAAGGTTTTTGGTTTGGTGGTGAGCTTGTCCATGCGCTCTTTGTTGGTCTTATCAACGCTTGCGTTGATGGTCGCTAGACGAATGATTTCTTCGTGCGACGGAAATCTGTTTCCGGCAGCATTCAAAGTATCCAGCATCTGCTGGTCAACTTCTCCAACTCGAATCGCATTCAAGATGGCTTTGAAATCTTCGTCAGATTGACGGAAGATTTCGCCTAGCTCAAATCTTTCCAAAGAATCTTCGTGCCATACTTTTGCATCGAAGAACCAAATTGATTGGTAGTTCTCACTCATATAGTTGCGTTCTTCGTTATTTCCCGGAACTGGAGAAAGTTGATAGGGATCTCCGAACATAACTACCTGCGCTCCACCAAAGGGAAGCTTTCTTCTGCCTCGCGCTATTCCCATAGCTCTGGAGATTGCGTCCATCAGATCGGCATTGACCATCGAAACTTCGTCAATGATCAAAACATCTAATGCAGCAAGAACTTCTCTAGTTCTCTTGTTCATGTGCCGTGCGAGATCTTGATCGGCCAAAATTCCAAAGGGAAAGCCAAAGAGCGAATGAATGGTTACTCCACCAACATTTAGCGCGGCAACTCCTGTCGGCGCACAAACAGCAACATTCTTTTTGGTGTTTTCAACCAGGTAGCTAAGCAATGTTGATTTACCGGTTCCAGCACGGCCGGTGATAAAGATGTTGTTTTCAGACTGTTCGATGTAATCGAAAAGGTTCTGCTGTTCAACAGAGAGTGTCACAGATTGCATCTAAGGCCTTTGGTTGATGCGATCTAGCATCTCGTTGTAGTTATCTAAGTCTTTGTTGCCGCTTCGATCAGAAGCGCGGTCTAATCTGACCGAATCTCTTCGGTCTGATTTGAACCATTGCCAAGACACAATTATCGCGAGCGCGATGGTTGGAAGCTCGCCAATTGCCCAAGCAATTGCTCCACCGTTTTGCTGATCCTCCAAAGGTGAAAGTCCCCAGGTGCGACCCATAGCTCCGAACCAATCGGGAAGCAGTAATCCTGAACCTGTCATCAAAGCAAGTCCGAAGAACGCGTGGAAGGCCATAACGAGAATAAGAGTGATAATCCGGAACGGATAGCCAACTCGAGCTGGTCCTGGATCAATTCCAATAAGTGACTGAACAAACAGGTAGCCAGTAATCAAGAAGTGAACAACCATCCATTGGTGGCCGATGTGTTCTCGGGTGGCCCAGTCAAAAATAGGGGTGAAGTAGAAAATCACCAATGAAGCTGCGAAGTTCACGGCCGCGAAAGCCGGATGAGCGATAAACATCGCAGGCTTGGTGTGAACAGCCCAGAGCACCCACTCTCTAACTCCCCTGGACTGATCCGGTCTTTTCTGAACTGCTCGCATCAAAAGCGTCACTGGTGCCCCTGGCACCAGTAACACCGGTATCGCCATCGTCAGGCTCATGTGAGCGATCATGTGAACGCTAAATAGATACTCCTGATAGGCGTTCAAGGCACCGCTGGTTGTGTAGATAAGTAGCAGCATGCCAAGAAGCCAAGAAGCCGTTCTAGCTATCGGCCAGCTATCCCCGCGTTGCTTTAGAACCCTCACGCCAAGTAGATATGCACCCATCGCAGCAAGGGCAATTACTAGCCAAAGAATATCGACCTTGGTTACAGTCAAAAACGTCTCAAGGGTGAGCTCTGGAGGAAGTGGTTCGCCGGTTAGAAACTCTGCAGGCGTTGGAACGACAAACTCGCCCTGCGAAACCGGAGGTGCGGTTCTAGCGAGTGCAGTTCCAGTTCCAAGAGCCAAGCCCATGATTGATATCTCGAGGAGCGCTAGTTTGAAAAATGAGCCCTTCTGGTCAATCTTTGCGAGTATCCCCCTGCGATAGATAGCGCCAAATACTCCAAGGGCAATAAGCAAACCCACTTTTAGGATCAACAAAAGCCCATAGGGGCTTGCGAGGCTTTCAAAACTAGGCAGGCGAACATAACTAGATCCAACGCCCGATATGGCAACCAGTGCAAAGCTCGCTAGCGCCAACGAGGAATAGCGCAAAGCCATTGGTTTCGAGTTTCCTTTTAGCTCTGGCTTGATCGCAAACAGCGCAATAAGGCCCCCGACCCAAATCACAATTCCTACCAGGTGCATACCTAGCGAGTTCACCGCTAAAGAGTGATTTTCCGTCCCCGAAGCGTGACCAATAAGAGCCAGCGGGATCAAGCTTGCAAGCCCCAGCCCTGCGGTGAGGGCAGTGCCTGTAAGTGAGCTAACCATCAGCGCCAATGTTGCTATCGCTAGCGCGGCAAATAGATTCAGCCCAAATGAGATACCTAGTTCTATCTCAGTTGCGTAAACAAACAAGCCTTGACTAAAGCTTGGCTCTAATGAAAAGCTTGCTCCAGATACGGAGATAAAGCTCAGTAGGAAGTGGGCGGAGCCAATTAGGACCCAGGCTGCAGCCGACACTGCCGACAAATTCAGTAGCTTGCGTAAAACCGCGGATTTATCGTCTGCCGCAAAGGCCGCCAACACTAAAGACCCGATTGCCATGGCCATGGCAAGATTCATGAGCCCTTTAGTTATAGGAGTTCCGTAGCGAACTACAGGGCCTGGATCAGAGAACTGCAGTGGATCGGCGCCGCCACCAATTACAAGACCAAACATGATCGCAACCAACAGGCCGGAGATAGCAACCAAGCTGGCTGCTACTGTGCGGTTTTGAAGTAAGGTCACCTTTTAAGCTTAGGTAAAAACCTGCCGGTTTTATCCGCGTAGCTTGCGTAGTCAACGTATCTTGCTCGAAGCAGTTGCTCTTCAAAACTTGCCTTGTAATTCAGCAAAACAACAAGGGCTATGAAAAATAAGATGTGTGGAAATAGGCCACGGCTTAGGGCCATGGCTAATCCAATGGCTAGCACGCCTGTATAAATGGGGTGCCTGGCAAATCTATACAAACCGTCAGTTACTAGTTCGCCCTTTTTAGCAGGGATTGGGTGAGCGGTTAGGGATTTACCGAGAGCCAAGAAAGAAAGCCCAAGAATTACAAGTCCCATTGCTAGCAATACTGCGATAGCAATAGTCACTGTGAGTCCAAAGACACCGTAGTTGATTGAGTTTGCTGGGTAGAAAATCAGTAACCCAAGCAAGATGAATTGGCCAATAACCAAAAGGGTGCCCTTTAGTGAGTTATTCATTTCTTAGCCTTTTGATTGAAAGTAATGAAAAAGGCACCGACCGAAGCCGATGCCTTTTTCTTCAAGAATGTAAGTTACTTGACTGAAGCCTTTAGCTTGGAACCTGCAGATACCTTTACGGTGTTTGAGGCTGCAATCTGGATTGTTGCACCAGTCTGTGGGTTACGGCCCGCACGTGCTGCACGGAAGCCCTTCTCTACTGATAGCCAACCTGGAATGGTCACTTTGGTGCCCTTCCTGATTTCCTTGGCAATAGTGTCAAACATTGCGTCAACAATGCGGTTTACGGCAGCCTGTGACTCGCCAGTGCTATCTGCGATTGCAGCTACTAGTTCGCTCTTGTTCATGTGGTCCTCCTGGACGATCTCTACGTGACTTGATGTCCGAATCAATCTAACGGCGGCCTAATGGCCTGGACCCTTTATTTCGAGACGGCGTGTTGCTATGGCTAAAAACTACCAGCTGGACTTGGTAATGCCTGGCAACTCGCCTCGGTGCGCCATATCGCGGAATCTGATGCGGGAAACGCCGAATTTGGCCAAAACTCCCCTGGATCTTCCGTCAATTGAGTCGCGGTTACGAAGTCTTACCGGGGAAGCGTTCCTTGGAAGCTTCTGAAGGCCTAAGCGAGCTTCCTCGCGCTGGGCATCGGTGGAATTAGGGTCTACCAGGGCCTTTTTTAGGGCTAGACGCTGCTCAGCGTAGCGCTCAACAACGATCTTGCGCTGTTCGTTACGGGCAATCTTGCTTTTCTTAGCCATTTTTAGCGCTCCTCGCGAAATTCGACGTGCTTGCGCACAACAGGGTCATACTTCTTCAAAGTGATGCGGTCTGGGTCATTTCGACGGTTCTTCTTGGTGACATAGGTGTATCCGGTGCCAGCAGTGGAACGCATCTTGATGATTGGACGGATGTCCTTTTCTTTGGCCATTTAGCTGTCCTTAGATCTTCTCGCCGCGGGCAAGGATTTCGCTGACCACAGACTCAATGCCGCGGGCATCGATGACCTTGATTCCGCGAGCGGATAGTTGCAAAGTTACGTTTCTTTTTAGGGAAGGAACGAAGTAAGTCTTCTTCTGAATGTTCGGGTTAAAGCGACGCTTGGTCTTGTTCTGAGCGTGCGAAACCGCGTGACCAAACTGTGGCTTGGTCTCAGTCACCTGGCAGTAAGCTGCCATTCGTTCCTCCTCGTGGGCAAAACAAGCGGAAAACCAAAAGAAGTTTGCTTGAAAGCCTTTATAAGATTTGCGGGTAAACCCTCGCAACTTTGCCAAGTCTAGGCTAGTTCTGGCCTACTTTGCAACTTTTTTCTGGCAGCTGGGGCAGTTGCCAAAGATGTCGATCACGTGGTTCGAATTGCTAAAGCCATGCTCCTTGGCCACCTGGTCCGCCCAGGCCTCGAGCTTCTTGGCTTCAATTTCCACGGTTTTGCCACAATTTCGACAAATCAGGTGGTGATGGTGCCCCTCACCGCAGGCTCGGTAGAGCATTTCCCCATCGCTGGACTGCAGCGAGTCGGCTTCGCCGACCGCCACGAGGTCACTAAGGGCCCGGTAGACCGTGGCCAGCCCAATGGCTGGACCACTGGTTTTTAGCACCTGATGAAGCTGCTGGGCTGAGCGAAAGCCTGATTCCTCAGCTAGGGCCTGCTTGACGGCTGATTTTTGCCAGGTGTTGCGCTTTAGGGTTTCAGCCATCTTGTTTCACCGCTTTCCAGGTTCTGGATTTTTCGATAAGTCTTGCAACTAAGTAAATCGCAAAAGACAAGGTTGTCACATACGGGCTAATTGGTAACCCACCACCTAGGGCCAAAAGTATTCCACCCACAACCGATACAACTGCGAAGCTCACGCTCAAAATAGGAACCAACAACGGTGAAGAAGTCAGCCTTAGCGCAGCGGCAGCTGGTGTTACCAGCAAGGTCATAACTAGCAGTGCTCCAACTACTTGAACAGAGGCCGCTACCGCCAAAGCTAGCAACAGCATGAAAACAATTCCCAGTGCTTTGGTTGGAACCGCTCTAGCTTCGGCAACTTCCAAATCTAGGCTGGCAAATGTAAGCGGTCGCCAGATAAACAACAGTGCGGCAACAACAACAAGGGATGTTGCAATTAACCAAAAAACCTGCGGATCGTCAACGGCAATGATCTGTCCAGTTAGCAATCCAAACTTGTTGGCCGCTCTTCCTTCGTAGAGAGCAAGTGCCAAGATTCCAATTCCAAGACCAAAAGGCATTAGCACGGCAATGATCGAATTTCGATCCTTCGCCCTAGATCCCATGATCGCAATAATCACCGCTGCAACAATCGAACCAAGAGTTGCACCCAAAGCAATGTTGAGTCCAAATAGCAGCGCAAGCGCTGCTCCAGCAAAAGAAAGCTCGCTGATTCCGTGCACCGCAAAAGACATATCGCGCGTCATTACGAAAACACCGATGAGTCCACCCATGAGTCCAAGTAGGGCACCGGCAATCAGGGAGTTCTGAACTAGCGGAATCAGCTGGTCGTAATCCGAGAAGTCAAACAATCTGTCCATTAGATCCACTTCTCATTCTCGTGATGATCGTGGTTCGAAGAACCCAAAACTGCAATGCGACCCTGGTTTCTAACCACGTCAACATCTCGTCCGTAAAGCTTTGATAAAACATCGGATCTTAAAACTTCATCCGGAGTTCCGATTTGGAAATTTCCATTTGCTAAATAGAGCACTCTGTCAATGTAATCAAGAACTGGATTCACATCGTGAGTAACAAACAAAACAGCTGCACCACTTAGCTGGCGCTGATTGTTTATGAGTTCTGCAACAACCGCCTGCTGTTTTAGATCAAGTGCACTAAGTGGCTCATCCGCCAAGATCAACTTCGGGCGATCAACCACGGCTTGAGCGACTCGAATGCGCTGTAGTTGTCCACCGGAGAGTTGACCGATTGGAGTGTTTGCAATATCGCTTGCTCCGACCATTTCTAAAACTTCTGCGACGCGCTTGTTGGTTTTCGAAGATGGAAGCGGCAAACCAAATTGGTGGCCATCCAATCCCATGCGCAACAGGTCTTTTGCTCTTAGCGGCACTCCGCTGTCTGCTTGTCGGTGCTGGGGGATGTAACCAACTTCTCTGGAGCCGTGACGAACGGGTTCACCAAATAGTTCTATGGATCCAGAAGTTAAAGCAAGCTGACCCAAGATTGCTTTAAGAAGCACTGTCTTTCCTGAAGCATTGGCACCAATTACGGCAATGAACTCACCCGGTTTCACCCTCAGGTTTAGATTGCTCCAAACGTTCTTTGCTGCAAAACCAAGGCTGGCGTTTTTGACCTGTAGTACGGACTCCGTTGAAGAAATTACTTTAGACCCGCCTCGATCGCTGAGATGTTCTGTTCCATCCATGCGAGATAGCTTAGGCCTTCAGGCAAAAGCTCGCTCACCTGAATAACTGCAACACCATTGGATTCAGCTAGTTCTACCAGTGCATCAATCTGAACCGATCCGGTCTGGATATTCACAACAAACAGGTCAACCGAATTTGTTGAAATTAGGTTCTGAATTTCCAGCAGATCTGCAGGAGAAACATCTAGCTCTTCCTCAATTGCTTGGGAAAAAGACTCCGGTGTGACGTTGGTAAGGCCCAGTTCAGCAAGCAAGTAATCGGCCACTGGCTCCGATGAAATTACCCTCGCGCCGGAAACAGAGCCAGCAACAGCAGCTGCCCTTTCCTCAAGGGATTCAATTCCAACTAGGAAATCTTCAAGGTTCGCTGTGTATTGCGCAGCGTTGTCGGGATCCAAAGTCTTTAGCTGATCAGCTAGTCGAGTTGCAAAATCCTCCACCATGTGGAAGTCGTACCAAACGTGTTCGTTACCGTGAGCGTGATCATGGTCGTCTTCTTCTGTAGCGTGGTCCTCTTCTTCTGCAGCGTGGTCCTCTTCTGTGGCGTGGTCTTCTTCTTCGCCTTCTTCAGGTAGGTAGGCGTAAACAATATTGCTGTTTCCAGCAGCCGTTGCAAGGGTGTCAATAAACGAGTCGTAGCCGCCACCGTTGGCAACAATCACATCGGCATCGTTCACAGCCAGTTGATCTCTGGCGGATGCCTCGTAGGAGTGTGGGTCCTGGGAGAAGCTATCGATGATCGAAACAACCTGAACCAGGTCCCCTCCTATTGATGAGGCGACATCGCCCCAGACGTTGGTGGAAGAAACAATGGTGAGCCCCGCAAAGGGCTCATCGGTGGCTTCTGTGGTCGAATCAGTGGCTGCACAGCCCGCTAGGAGAAGGACTGTGGCGGTTGCTAGGGCAAAGGATTTAGTTTTCATACCCAAACCATAGCACCTATTGATAATGATTGTCAATAGCGATTAGTCAAGCAATAAGGCTGGTTCCTCAATGACTGAAGCCACATCTTGAACAAATCTGGACGCAACATCTCCATCAACAACGCGGTGGTCAAAAGTGGCACCAATGGTTGTTACCTGGCGAATAACAATCTCGTTGTTCACAACCCAAGGCTTTGGGCGAATCGATCCGAGGGCAACGATTGCAACTTGGCCTGGGTTCAAGATAGGTGTTCCGGTGTCAACACCGAAGACACCAATGTTGGTGATGGTGATGGTTCCATCCTTCATGTCTTCTGGTGTGGTCTTTCCTTCTCGAGCTGTTGCTGCCAAAAGTTCTAATTGGCGAGCTAGTTCTAGCATCGACATGCGATCAGCATCTTTGATGTTTGGAACAATCAAGCCTCTTGGAGTTGCAGCTGCAACTCCAAAGTTCACGAAGTTGTGAACAATGATTTCTTTGTCTGTCCAGGTGGAGTTCACGGTTGGGTTTCGTCTAACCGCCCACATCATTGCCTTTGCCATAAGAAGCAACGGGGTAACTTTCACACCAGCAAAGTCAGTTGAGGCTTTCAATCTCTTTACGTACTCCATGGTCCTTGTTGCATCGACATCAACAAAGATCGAAACATGCGGTGCTGTGAAGGCAGACTGCACCATTGCTGTTGCTATTGCTTTTCTTACACCCTTCACAGGGATTCGCTCTTCGCGTTCTGATGGAATCGCAGGGGTAGTTAGATTTCTGAACACCGACGCTTGAGTTGCTGCGTTGACAACATCTTCGCGCGTGATTTCACCAGCTGGCCCAGTGGCAGCAACTTTAGAAAGATCCACGTTTAAATCCTTAGCAAGTTTTCGAATTGGTGGCTTTGCAATTACATCACCGCTCAGCGCCGATGGAATTGCAGAGCTTGCACTGGGGACAGCTGCTGAAACTGCAGCAGCGCCCAAAGAGCCAGAGCGCTTGCGTCTAGTTCCCGCGTGGCCGGCAGAGCCATAACCAACCAGATTTGGTTTTGTTTCATCGGAGGCTACTGATGAGGCAACATCAGCGACTGCCTCATGCATGGTGTCAGACTCGGTAACAATCGGAATCGAACTTGTTGCGGGTCCCGCCATCAGGATGTTTCCTTCGGCTTGGACCGAAATGATTGGGCTTCCAACCAAAACAGTGTCGCCTTCTTTGGCAAAAAGCTTGTCGATTGTTCCTGCGAACGGGCAAGGTAGCTCAACTATTGATTTGGCAGTTTCGATTTCACAAATCACTTGGTTTACGGTTACTTGGTCGCCAGCAGATACTTTCCAAGAAACAATCTCGGCTTCGGTTAGTCCTTCGCCAACATCGGGCAAGTTGAATACTGCAAGTGACATCTTCTTACCCTTTCTTAGTAGGCGAGCGAGCGATCTACTGCTTCTAGAATCCGATCAGCGTCGGGCAGAAACAGTTCTTCAAGTTTGGCAGGTGGATAGGGAACATCGAAACTACCAACCCTAAGAACCGGTGCCTCTAGGTTATAAAAGGCCAATTCAGCCACCTTGGCAGCAACTTCAGCTGCCACTGAGTATGAAGTCGAAGCTTCCGACGCAATCACCAGGCGACCGGTTTTCTTTACTGAGTTCAAGATGGTTGGAAAATCAATTGGAGAAACTGATCGAAGGTCAATCACCTCAAGACTGATTCCTTCTGCGCTAGCTAAATCTGCCGCCTGCAGGGCAGTCACAACCATAGGTCCGTAACTAACTAGTGTGACTTGGGTTCCCTCGCGCAAAACTTTTGCCTGATGCATTGAAGCAGGTGGTGCATCTAGATTCACAGTTCCTTTAAGCCAATAACGTCTTTTTGGTTCAAAGAAGATCACAGGATCATTTGATTCGATTGCCTGCTGAATCATCCAGTAAGCGTCATTTGGGTTTGATGGGTTGATGACCCGAAGTCCTGGGGTGTGAGCAAAGTAAGCCTCCGGTGATTCGCTGTGATGCTCAACTGCACCAATTCCTCCACCGTAAGGAATTCGAATAACAACCGGCATGCTCAGATGACCTTCGGATCTATTGGTGAGCTTCGCGAGCTGAGAAACAATCTGATCAAACGCCGGATACACGAAACCATCAAACTGAATTTCTGCAATTGACCGATAGCCGCGCATAGCAAGACCAATTGCAGTTCCAACAATTCCTGACTCGGCAATTGGAGAGTTGAAAACTCTCTTGTTGCCAAACTCTGCGAGTAACCCTTCAGTGACTCTAAAAACTCCGCCGAGTTCTGCAACGTCTTCTCCAAAGACCAGAACTTTAGAGTTGTTCTGCATTTGCTTTTGAATGCCTGCGTTGATTGCCTTGGCGATTGTCATCTCCGCTGTGTTGGTCATTTGTCACCCTCTTCGAAAGAGCCTTCGTAGTTTTCAAGCCAGGCTTGCTGCTCTTGAACTAGCGGGTGCGGGTCGGTATAGACGTGCTTGAAGATGTTCTCTAAAGGAGGGTTAGGCATCGCAAAGGTAGCCTCGCGAATTTGAGTTGCCAGCTCATCGCCTGCTTGAGCTACCTCTTGGAAGAAGTCGTCGCCAACGCCTTGGCGACGCAAAAACTTCTCAAAGCGGGTAATTGGGTCTCTTGCGATCCAATAGTCCGTTTCTTCCTGAGGGCGGTACTTAGAAGGATCATCGCTGGTGGTGTGTGCTCCGACTCGGTAGGTCAGCGCCTCGATAAGTGATGGGCCAAGACCGTTTCTGGCATCGTCCATGTGTTTTGCAGTTACCGCGTAACAAGCCAAAACGTCATTGCCATCTACTTGGATTCCAGGAACACCGAATCCCTCACCTCGAAGATATAAAGGAACTACTGTCTGGGCCGACACCGGAGAGCTAATAGCCCACTGATTGTTCTGGCAGAAGAAAACAAGTGGCGATTTGTTTACCGCTGCAAACAATAGCGCTTCGCTCACGTCACCCTCGGCGGTTGCGCCATCTCCAAAATAAGTAATTACTGCTTGGTCAACTTCCGGGTCACCGGTTCCGACATTGCCATCAAAGTTGACACCCATGGCATAACCTGCAGCGTGCAGCACCTGGGTTCCTAAAACAATTGCATAAAGATGAAATCTGGTTTCTTCAGGATTCCAACCACCGTGATTCACACCGCGCATCATTTTGATAATCGACATCAAATCGATGCCGTGGGTTATTGCCACCCCATGCTCTCGATAGCTTGGGAACATGTGATCGTTCTTGCCTACCGCGTAGCCTGATCCGATTTGGGCAGCTTCTTGGCCGACGGCTGGAACCCAAAGCCCCATTTGGCCTTGGCGCTGTAATGCGGTGCACTCATTATCAAAGCGGCGGATTCTTGCCATGTCGCGATAGAACTTCAGGAAATCATCAAGGGTGAGCTTTTCAATGTATTTGCCATAGTGTGCGTATTCGCTGGGCACCTCAAAAACGCCATCCGGAGACAGCATCTGAACTTGCGGCACGCGGCCCGCCGAGGTAGTCACAGGCTCTAATTTAGCTCTAATGCTGGGACAATAGAAAAATGATTCGTTTCTTTGTCTCCACCTCAATAAACGCCCTAGCTCTATGGGTTGCAACGATCCTTATTCCAGCCATAACTCTCACTCCTTACGGTGGTGAAGGGCTCTGGCAGACAATTGGTTCCTTCTTACTTGTTGGAGCAATCTTTGGTTTAGTGAACGCGATAATTGCACCAATTATTAAGGTGCTTGCGTTCCCGCTATACATTCTTACTTTTGGTCTGATCTCATTTGTAATCAATGGAGCACTGCTTTTGTTTGTTGCGTGGCTTTCATCTCAAATTGGATCCGACATCTTCACCATCGATGGCTTCACCTCTGAGGGTCTAACGGTTGAGTCAATGGGTTGGGCAATCTTGGGAGCGGCAATCATTTCGATAGCTTCCTTGATTGGTCGCTGGGTTTTCAAGATTCTTAAGATTCTCTAGCAATAACAAAGTCCATAGCTTTTCCAACAGGTAATCCGCGCACCTGAGACAGTAACTGCTCTTTGATGTTAACGATTCCTTTAGAGGTTGAGCTATCCACTTCTTCAGTTGTGTTCTTGTAACTTCTCAAAGAATGGGAATGTATCGGGGCATCTGATTCCGACGCCAGGGAAGTGCGTTGAATAGTCACCCAATTTTTGGTTAGTGGATTCACTCTTCCGGAAGCATTTGGGATTGGGTCATTCACGTGTTCGATCGCCATCACCGGAAGCTTGGTGAGTTTTAGTTGCGCTATCGGGGCACCAATAGTTACCAAACCTGCAGCGACATAACCGACAGGGTGCATAGCAAGGTTGCCCGCCACCATCCCACCTTGTGAATGACCAACAAATATCACTTCGTCATTTGAACTAATGCCGGCTTGGGTCATGGCCTCCAACACTGCCCGCTCGCTAGCTGCCAAGCCGCTACCCTGCATTGCCAAAATGTTGGACTGCAGATCAAACGGATTCGATCCATCTCCAAGGCCTAGGGTTTGTGTGCCGGGAATGTAAACAATGGCGGTTCTTTGATCTGCTGTTTGGAAGAAGTCGATGCCAACGGTAGGTTGCGATTTTGATGACACCTGCGATAAACGATCTATTAGCTGCGTAATTGAGTCTGGGGGATTTGTGGCGACGGTTCTCGTTTTGGTTGCAGAAACCGCGTGGTCTAATTTCCAGCCAAGAGTTGTGGCGATGTTAGTGGTGACTTCCGCAAGGGTTGGAACAAAGTTAATTTCAAATCGCCTGTGGATCTGAGCTTCTGTCGAAAAATACTGTTCAGATGCCAGCAGACAGCTTTCGTGCAATCGCTCTAGTTTGTCAAGGATATTCACTGTTGCCATTCGATACTGCAACTGATGAAGTGGGTCAGATAGGAGCGATTCAATTGGACCAAAATCTGCCAGCTGTTCGGCTGCAAGTTTTATCTCGAAGGCAACGCGATGTATTTCTTCCCTCGTTGCCACGATGTCTGGGTTTCCCCCGTAGCTATCAATAGTCACCAGCTCAGGGATTGCCCTAAGGCAATTAGTTCAGACTCTAAAGCTGCAAGCTGACCTGTCAGCACTATGGCAGCTGATCCGCACCAAAATCCTGGCTCAGGTTTAGCAAGCCTTATTCGATAAAGGCTTTGCTGAATCTGAAACTGAATCTGGTCCACGCAAATACTTTGCGCTGTTTCGTTAGTTTTTTGGAACAATATTTGCGAATTGTTGAAAGCTGACAGGCTATAACTGCCTTCGATGCGACAGAATAGTTTGGTGAGCCTTTCTTCGCAGCCAATTAGCCCGCTAGACGGTCGTTACGCATCGGCTGTGGCCGAGCTTTCGCTCTTGCTTTCCGAGGCTGGTCTAAACCGAGCCAGGATACAAGTTGAAATCGAATGGCTATTGCTTCTTGCAAACTCCGAGATCTTTGGTCGTGACCGGTATGTAACCGAAGAGCAAGCCAAGGCTCTAAGAAAAGCTTTCGAGGACTTCAGCGACGAAGATGTTGCAGCTCTAGCCGCGATCGAAGCGACAACCAGACATGATGTCAAAGCTGTTGAATACTTTGTCAGAGACAAGCTCACAAAACTAGGCCGCGAAGACCTGTACGAGCTAACTCACTTCGCAGCTACCAGCGAAGACATCAATAATCTTTCTTACGCTTTGACCATAAAGGAAGCCGTGCATACTGTCTGGCTACCAAAAGCCAAAGCTTTGGTTCAAGAGCTGTCTCAACTAGCCAAGTCATCGGCTGGCGTTGCAATGCTTTCTAGAACACATGGCCAACCAGCAACGCCAACCACCATGGGTAAAGAAATGGCTGTTTTTGTGCACAGACTCCAAAGACAAATTGCCCGCATTGAGAAGACCAGTTACCTCGGTAAGTTCTCGGGAGCAACCGGAACATATTCTGCTCACATGGTTGCTGTTCCTAATTTTGACTGGCAGGAGTTTTCCAAAAAGTTTGTCGAATCCCTCGGTCTTGAATTCAACCCGCTAACCACACAGATTGAATCTCACGACTGGCAAGCAGAGCTCTACCAATGCGTTTCTCACTTCAACAGAATCTTGCACAACTTAGCCACCGACATCTGGAGTTACATCTCTATTGGCTACTTCACCCAGATTCCAGTTAAGGGAGCGACCGGTTCTTCGACCATGCCTCACAAAATAAACCCAATCAGGTTCGAAAACGCAGAGGCCAACTTGGAGCTATCCAATGCCGTACTGGACAACCTGGCCCAGACTTTGGTCACCTCAAGGATGCAAAGAGATTTGTCCGACTCCTCTGCCCAAAGAAACATTGGGGTTGGCTTTGGTCACTCACTAGTTGCAATAGATAACATTCACAAAGGGCTGGGGGAGATCAAGGTCGCTGATGCGGCAATCGCTGCCGACTTGGCAGATAACTGGGAAGTCTTGGCAGAGGCAATCCAAACTGTTATTCGCACGGATGTTGCAAGCGGTAAGTCAGAGATCAGTAACCCCTACGAACTTCTCAAAGACCTGAGTCGCGGTAAAAGGCTTACTCGTGAAGACCTGGCTGATTTTGTTTTGAAGTTAGACATACCTCAGGCATCAAAAGATAGATTGCTTTCCTTATCCCCGAAGGATTACACGGGACTTGCTAAGAAATTAGCTGAGTCGATCAAATAGAACTTTTTTATTATCGATAGGAGCGCTTTGAGGCGAATAGCAATTTATGGTGCCGGCGGCCACGCAAAAAGCGCTCTTGAGGTATGTAGAGACGAGGGATGCGAGGTCGTGGCTGTGATTGAAGACAATCCGTCTCAGAACACTTTTTGTGGATTTGATGTCTTAAGTTCAATCCCTGATGATTTTCTCCAGCGAGGGATCGAGATTCATTTTGCAATAGGACACAACGCGCAACGAAAAGAGTTGGTTGGTCGCACACTTAAGGCATCGGATTATGGCCTGTTGGCAACCCTGATTCACTCGTCAGCTGTGGTTTCAAAGATGTCTGTCGTTAGACCCGGGACCTTGATAATGCCCAACGCTTACGTTGGTCCTAGCGCAGAATTAGGAATCTGTTCGATTGTGAATACTGGTTCGATAGTGGAGCATGATTCAGTTATTGGTGATTTCTCTTCTCTTGGCCCAGGTGCCACACTTGCAGGAAACGTTCGTGTAGGAGATTTAACAATGATTGGGATGGGGGCATCTGTATTGGAGAAAGTATCAATCGGGTCGATGTCAACAGTCGGAGCCAATAGCCTTGTGACTAGAGACATCCCAGAAAACACGGTTGGCTACGGCGTCCCTTTCAGAAGAAAAGATTCCTAGTCAGTTGAGTGATCTTGGCTCTCTGGGTTAAGGCCAATTCTGATTCTTAACGACCCCGCCGAGTCGAATCCATTCACCAACCAATCGTGTTTCGTTATCTGTGAATTTCTCATTGCACGTGAGGGTTCAAGCAATCTGCTTCAAGATCTAATCAGAACTTCTACTTCATCAGCGGAGAATTTGGATCGTTGTTTTGCTCCGGGACCATAAGTGCCAGAGTTGCTATTCCAACCAAAGAAACAATAAAAGCCACTCCAGCCGCAATTAGCGCCATGTCAACTTTTCTCACTCCAAAAAAGACCAACACTCCAACGAACGCTGCCGCTACTGCAGACAGGGTCAAAAAGGTTGTAGCGGTTAATTTCTTGGGCATAGAACCAGCCTAAAGCTATTTTTGCGGGGTTAGAGCAGCGATACCTAAATGCACACCGCAGATAACTAGATACGCTCCAAAGAAACCAACAGCGCTAACGATATCTAGTGGTGCAATCAGAAAAAGCAATCCAATGGCTAGGCCAAGAACTGCAGTGATTAAGCCGTCTTTGCCCGCACGAGTTCTAAAGCCACTTCGATTCGCAAGATAAAGCTCGATTGCGCCAGAAACAACTGCCCAACCGGACACCAAGTAGACAAACACTAACGCTTGAGCCGTTGAATCGCTTTGGGGGATAAGCACTGCAAACAAACCAACGGCCAAGGAGATAAGAGTCAAAGGAAGTGACTCGACCGATAAGTAGTTTCTTTTGTCCCAGATGGTTGCCGCTATGTTGGCCACCGCTAACCCAATGCCAAAAACAGCTAATGCAAACAATCCCGTTGCCGCGGAGTGCGACTGAGTAAAAGTAATAAAAAGTCCAACAGCAACAAAAATTACTGCCCTTACGCCAAGAACTTTCTGCAAGATGAGATTCTTGCTAGTTCTTCATGTTTACAAAGCGTGAGTAGTTACCCTGGAAGGCAACAACGACTGTTCCGGTAGGACCCGAGCGCTGCTTGGCCAGAATAAGGTCTGCTTCTCCCGCTCTTGGGTGATCGGTGTCACCTGCTGCTTCACGGTGGAGCAAAACAACAACGTCAGCGTCTTGTTCCAGCGATCCGGATTCACGCAGGTGAGAAAGTTCTGGCTTCTTATCCTTTGTCTGCTCCGCTTGACGGTTCAGCTGCGATAGAGCAACTACTGGAATACCTAGTTCTTTCGAAAGCAGCTTCAGTGCACGAGAGAACTCACTAACTTCTTGCTGTCTGGATTCAACTTTCTTTCCAGAGGTAAGTAGCTGCAAGTAGTCGATGATCACCATCTTCAACCCAACTCGCCCTGCAAGTCTTCGACACTTCGCACGAATTTCGGCAAGAGTCATGTTTGGTGAATCGTCAATGTAAAGGGGCGCGTCGTTGATGTTTCCGCGGACCTGTGCCAACTTGGTCCAGTCGCTGTCTGCGATGTTTCCTTTACGCATCGACTGCAATGGAATCATCGATTCAGCTGAAAGCATTCTCATAGCGATTTCGGCTCGACCCATTTCGAGCGAGAAGAAAAGCGTTGGCTTATCTGACTTGATAGCCGCGTTGCGAGCCAGGTCAAGAGCGAATGTTGACTTACCCATCGCAGGTCGAGCGGCAACAATAATTAGTTGACCTGGGTGTAAACCATTTGTCAAAGCATCAAGTTCTGTAAAACCAGTTGGGACACCAACTAGATCTCCATCTTTTGCAGATGCTGCTTCAATTTCGGCAATGGCTGCTTCTATGGAGTCATTGAGTGCAACGTAATCTTCGCTAGAGCCAGTGCGAGTAACGGCATAAACATCTTCTTGCGCTTGGTTTACAAGTGACTCGACTTCACCCTCGTTGGCATATCCAAGCTGTGCGATTCTTGTTCCTACTTCAACCAGTCTTCGTAGCGTTGCTTTTTCCTCAACAATTTTTGCGTAGAAGGCTGCGTTCGCTGCAGTTGGAACGGTGCTAGTAAGTGTGTGAAGGTAGTCAGCACCACCTGCGCGCACCAGGGTTCCGGTTTTTACTAATTGATCAGTAACGGTAATGACGTCAGTAGGTTCACCCATTCCGTAAAGAGTAAGTAGCGCATCAAAAACAATTTGGTGTTTTGGTGCGTAGAAATCATTTCCGCGGATATGTTCAAAAACTTCCGCTACTGCTTCCTGGGAAAGAAGCATGGCACCCAAGGTGCTTTGCTCTGCAAGAAGATCGTGCGGTAAGACTCGGTCAGTTGAGCGCCCGGGTTCAACCGGAAGTACTGGCGCCAATGACATTTATTGCTCCTGACTAGAAAATTAGTTTTTGGGTTGAGTGCATACTGACTTGTCTAGCATCCACCACTGACAACTATGGATAAAGCCAAGGTGTGTATAAAGCTGTGGATAAACCTGGGGAAACACTCTAATAACTACCTGTTCCCTGTGGAGATAGCTGTGAATAGATTCCGAGCCATCTTTACGCTCATCCAGTGTTTGCTTGATTCTTTGTTGTGGATAACAATAACTCCGAAACCCTTAACTCGTGGCTCAATGTTAGGGTTTTTCTCTGGGGTGGGAGAGATTAAATGGTCAGCTGAGTGAATATGGCTCAGTCAATAACATCACTCAGGATTGCATGAATTCTACTTACCACTTCAGCTTCGATGTTTTTGTTAAATGGTAAACCTAGACTCTTGCTTGCAATTTCGATTGTTTTATCCAGGGAATTTAGGATCGGTATTTCGGTAAAAGCGGGCATCACGTGACACCCGGATTGCCACCAGTTGCGAGTATCGAAACCGTTAGCATGCAGCAGCTTCACTGCTTCCTTTTTTTCATCTGCAGATTTAAAGTTGACAATCCAGTAAGGGCTGATCCAATCTTCGTTTGAGAAACTAGGATTGAGGCCCAAGTCATCAGCTGCAGAGTGAACTAGTTTTCTAGATTTTTTCCACATCTCCTTTTCGTTGTTCCAGATTGCTAACCTGTGCCTTCCAATAGCTCCATGTACTTCTGAGAGCTTGCCATTTGTAGCGCGAATCAAAGAATCTCGACCTCCGCCGGAGAAGCCAAAGTTTGTCCAAGCTCTAAAGTTTTGAGCAAGCTCAGGAGTGCTGAAAACTAAAATTGCCCCTTCCCCAATTCCAAGAATTTTTGTTGCGTGTAGTGAATAAACTGCAGCCCAAGGGACCTTTACTTCACTGGAAATCACGGGAGGTGCCGCTATAGATGCTGCAGCATCAATTACCAGGGAACTGAATACGTTCCATTCGCTACCAATTTCAATCTTGGACCCGAACGGTGAAGTGACTACTGCGCCATTTGCTGATTTGGACCCTTCAGGTTCAAGCATCCACGTAACTAGATCCACATCGCCAAAAATGACACTTGATGATGCGCTCCTTGCAGCGTGTCCTGTAGCAGCGAATGTCCATGACGGAATCAACCAAGATTCAGAATTGAGAGTCTCCATGGCTCCAATTAGCCCCACGGTGGCGTTGCAGCAAGACACAATGTTGGCGGCACCTACACCCAGCAATCTTGAATACTCATGCTCAAGCGCAGTAACTTGCGGGCCAAAATTACTGTAGGTCCCGCTATTTTGAATTTCTTCAAGATATTTGACTAGTTTGGCATCCAAGTTCAAATCGGTTTTCATAACGGGGTATTTCAATAGCCCATCTGGAATCGACATGGACGCCTCTCCGTTGCTCGTTTTATTTTGTCTTAGTTAATCTAATGCCCTTGTTCTTCCTGCCGAGGGCTTTACTTCTTTTCTTTCTCGGGAAATGAGGATTCTAATAATACGCTCATTGGGCGAACTCGCAGTTGATCATATATTCTCCAGATGTATGCACCTATAGTGCCCAAAGTTATAAGGATCAAGCCAGAAGTTATTAGTAAAACAACCATTATTGGAGCCCAGCCGTCAAAAGGGGTTGCCTGATCAAACCATGCAAAGACTATGACAATTGCATAAATCAATCCAAACAATGCCGATAAAACTCCGATTCTCGACATGAATTTTATAGGTCCGTAAGAAGAATCAAGAACTAAATCAACAAAGTAGCTCAATCTTCGCCTAAATGAGTACCCGGACTTACCGAATGTTCTTTTAGCTCGCGAATACGGGATGAAGCTTGTTGGAAACCCTAGCCACAGAAGGTCACCCTGAATAAATCGAAATCTTCCTTGGAAATTTAGAATCTGGGTTAGCACCCTCCTACTCATCAGGAAGTAATCAAATCCCCCTTTTGGAATTCCCTTAACAACCCTTCGGGCGTAGGCGTAAGCTATACGACTCGTAAGAGCAGCAAAGCGACCATCAGACCTTTCAAGCCTGTTGGCAATAACAACGTCGTCGCCAGATAGCCACTTGTCAACCATGTCGCCAATTAATTCTGTGGGATCTTGTAAGTCTGCAGAAATGCTTACAACTGCATCCCCTTGTGCTAGACCAAACCCCGAGACCATAGCACTCACCTGTCCAAAGTTTCGAGTAAGCCTATGTGAAGAAATGTGACTGGGGTCTTTACTTTTTATATGCGAAATTACATCCCATGAGTTGTCATCTGATCCGTCGTCTACAAAAACGATTTCAAGCTCTAGTTGAGGAAACCGCCTTAATGCGACTTTAGTGATTTCTTCATACAGCTGAACGAGGGAATCTGCGTTTCGAAATACAGCCACCACAACAGAAACCAAAGGAGTTTTGTTCTTGATTATTTCCGTAGGAAGAGTTTTGTTCATGGTCATTAATCCTTAATCGCTTGTGCCGCCGCGGCCCTGGCTTGTCCATGATGGTTAAGTGTCACGAAATTCTTGTTGTTAGTTGAAATATAATCTTGGGGGTGCATGCCCCCGGCGCCGGCGCACATAAAACACGCTTCCACGTCAAGGCAAGACGAGCCTTTCGAAAAGTATTCAGAAACCATCAAATTTTATGACCGCACATTCCCTGGGCTCTTGGCTTTCAATGATTATTCTATTGAAAGCTTTGGCCCCAATTGAGTGATTGACTCTTTGTCTACTGTGATGACACCCTTCATTTTGAAGATAGAAGGTTTGATATTTGGGTCTGGGGCCCTGACTTGGACACGAGCATGCAAATGAGGACTGGTAACAGCCAACAAACTAAATGTTTACGAGTGGAATATCACTTGACTCTTTTAGAGATAAAAGTCACGCATTTTTGATGGCAGCTAACTCTGTGTCAACTTTTTCCAGAATCTGCTTCAGTACGTATGGCCCAGACCACATTTGTTCTACTCCTTCTGAAGATAGCCACGCTAATACGGACGATCTCCATTCGTCTAGATTCACTCCGCGCGCTAAGTCGATCGACTCCAATACTGACTCGATGTTTGGTTTGGAGTGAATTACAGCAAACTCAGGAATACCAAACGCTCTCGGGTTTGGTCCGACATATATCGGTAAAGTTCCGGCAAAAAAACAATCAAAAAGTTTCTCTGACATGTAATCCAGACTGTTCTCAACCACGAGTGAGTATTTGTAATTTGCTAAGGTTGCGAGCTTATCTTCCGATGGTCCCTTATAGGACAGTGGACTTTTGAACCAGCCTCGGACTGAACTGAGCTTAACTGGAAAACCGTGTCTGATTGGAATGATGAGTTCCTCTATAACTCGGATAGCCTTTTTGATAAAAGGCATCTGCCAACCCATACCCCACACGTCAATTTCGGAAGATCTCTGAGCTAAGAGCCTTCGTAGTGAATACATTTCCCCGTCTACAAAGCTCATGAGGTTTCGATTTATCATTACTGTCTTGTCGATTCTGACTGGACTATCCGATTGTGAAAGATGCAGAATTTTAAGATTCCAATTCTGAGGCCAATTGACTCTTGAAGAGGATGTGCCAGGCGGTCGCCCAACATCTATTACAAAACTCATTTGACTTAGAAAGTCTGGTCTGTAGTTTTGTGGTCTAACTACTCGGGGTTCCTGACGAATTAGGCCATTAGGGGAAGCGCCTGGGTGGGAATCAATTTTCTCAGCTGGGTCATTATCAAAGTCAATAAAAACAATGGCATCGGGCTTTGAGCCTTCGGGGGCAAGGCGCTCAAGAGACCTTAGGGTTTCTGCGAAACTTTGCTCCCCTGGCTTAGTGGTCGTTCCACTGTTTGGCCCAAGCAGAGAAATTTTCTTCGTCAAATAGCACCCGGCTCTGTTCAGTTATTTTTACGATTGTTAGGGAGTTTGACTTGAATGTAATTATGAACCTGAAAGATTCTGCGTCTCAAGAAATACGGTAGACGGCCAACTAATTGATACAAAATCGAGAGAATTGTTCTTCTCTGTTCTTTAGGGGTCTCTAAAGAGTCCGATTCTGCATTGATGTAATTGGCTGAATTGTCCTGTTCGGTTCTGACAGTCGGGTCCAGCTTTCTTAGAATTCCATTAAGAATTCCAGGAGTATAAGACTGACCTAGTTTCCTAAACATCTCGCTTGTCGCAGCTGTGGTTCCGGGTTCTTCGTATGCCCATGCGTGAGTCATTTGTTCTAAGCACATGGACCAAAGTAGCTGCGCGTAATCTGGGTTCGAAATTCTGCGGTTGATTGCGCTCTCTAATTTAGATGCAAATGTCCCACGATCGACTTTTGCTAATCCTCGGAGGAAATTCACAAATTCATGAGAACCGAAAACCCTTAGAAGACCTAAGGTGGCGGAATAAATCCTGACTGTTTCTCCTTGGGTGTGCGACTCACTGTTTGGGTTTTCTCGATACAAGACAGTTTGCTTTCGAATGAATTCGTGTTTGCCCAGCATCAGTGATCTCAAGGTTTGCTCGGAATCTGAAAAAGCCGCGGTGTGCCAAGGGACATCGTCCCGCTGCGCAAATGAGGTTCGGGTAGAAAGTGCAGGAAATGGAATGACCTGTTCTGCAACTATGGCTAGGAATTGATCGTACTGAGTCTTGTTTTCGATGAACCAGTTTGCCCTTGGCGGGACTGGTTGCTTTTTTCCATCAGCTCTCAAAGATCCGGTGTCCGTGGACATTGAGATTATCTCATCTGAACATTCGTTTATTTCCTGCAAATGAGTGGCTACGTGGTTCGGGAGGTACTTATCATCTTGGTGAACTGTCGTGATCCAAGGTGTCTGAACTAGGTCTAAATTAAGTTGAAATGAGCCTTGTCCTCCTAGGTTTACAGGGTTCTGAACAATTTGAAATCTGTCTTTGAAGATTGGGGAAGCAAGTAAGAGAGCCTCGGTGTAATTCATCTCAAAGTCGGAAGAGCAGTTGTCGACAATAAGGAGGTAGAAAGCCTGATTGGATTGAGTCTCTAGATCTTTGAGTCTTGCCTCGATGTATTTCTTGCCCTCATATAACCCCAGGAAAACAGTGGTCCTAAATTTAGAACCGCCACTGAACTTCCCGAGTGTTTTTCTGCCCCGTCGCAGCCAATCAAGATTATTCGGATGATTTATCAATGGATTCAAGCCTCCGGTCCCTTTCGAATTTATCAGAATTCAAGGGCCTAGTGTCGCCGATGTGGTGCCGATTACAGGACATGTGCCTTCTTTGGCCCAACGAACCAAGACACTAGAGACGGTTGTTGTTGAATAATGGTAATCAGTTACTAAGGGCAGGACACAGAGGAGAATTTGTTGACGAATCAAACCATTGCGGTTGTTATCGCATTTCACAACGGATCTAGGTGGATTGAGCGAGCCCTAGATGGTGTTTTGGGCCAGACAGTAGCGGCAAGTGAGGTAATCGTGGTCGACGATGGCTCAACGCAAGAAGAGGCAAAGTTTCTAGCTTCGTTGAAACAGAAATACGGGTTTAAGATCGTTACCCAAAAAAACGGGGGTCAGTCATCAGCAAGAAACAACGGGGTTTCTTCTGCGCAGTCTGACTATGTCTGCTTTCTTGATCAGGACGATTACTATCTTCCAAAACACAATCAAATACTTCTTGAAAATGCCGATTTTGAAGATCCAAAATTTGGCTTTTCTTATGGTGACCTATGGCGATCGAATGAAGCCGGCCAAATCCTTTCGCACTCCTCTATAAACGTGAAGATTAAACACCCGCACACAAGCCTCAATACTTTGGTTGGCAAAAACATGTTCATCGTTCCTTCGGCCACCCTAATAAGTAGAACCGCTTTCTTAGCAGTTGGTGGTTTCGATCCAGAATTGCGCGGCTTCGAAGACGATGATCTGTTTCTAAGATTCTTCCTGGCTGGATATTCAAACAGGTTTACCTCCGAAGCAGTAACCGTTTGGACAATAAACACTTCAAGTACTTCTTTCACGGAGTCTATGGCTCGAAGCAGATTCATTTACTTCAAGAAGTTGCTGAAGACCTTCCCTGAAGGTTCAGTTGTAGGAACTTATGTTTTCGGGCAACTTATGTATAAGAGGTTCGCCTACCAATTCGCTGGAGATGTAATTGAGTCCGCGTTTAAGGGAGGCGAAAACTACGAAGAGCGTTTGGCTAGGCTCAAGGAGTTCAGGTCGATTGTGCGTTCAAGTAACGAAATCACAGCCCGCGGGAAAAGAAAATACCTTTTTATAACTTTTCCGATAGTTAAGTTCAGTAAGAAAATTCTTAGGATATTCCTCTTGGTCATTCTTCGGTCTGGCCTTTTGTCAGTCCTGGCCCGGCTTCCCTCTAAGGCTCTTCGTGAGTTCGTGGGTAGGTACCTGCCGCGAAAAAAGGATCTCTAAGTCTGGTTCTATGCTTTCGCAGGATTCCAATAACGTCAGTTACTGCTCTTGAGAATCCTGCCGGGCTTAGCGACTTCGGTCTTGTTTGAGCCTCGCGGTGAATTAGCTCAGCCTTCACGCAGACGATGTTGTTGTAGTTATGGTTTGAGCTTCGAATAGAAATATCTACATCGTTAAATCCTGATGGGAAGTTCTCATCGAGTGCACCTATTTCCCAAAATTTACTCTTGGATATAACTGCGCAGGCAAAAGTTACTGCACTAACTCGGAAGCAGTTTTCTGGAACGCACTCGTCCTTAGATTTGCCGCGATTCGGGTGACCAGCAATTCCGGTGTAACCCAGAGCTATCCCCATGTGTTGAATGGATCCATTTGGGTAGCTAAGGACCGCACCCACTAATCCAGCACTAGTTACTGATGCATGCTCGACCATGGAACTTAGCCAGTTACTGGAAATAACTTCAGTGTCGTTGTTGAGAAAGCACAGGTAATCACCCGTGGCTTTTTTGGCAGCAAAGTTGCAGATTGCCGAGTAGTTGAATACTTCAGGGTATTTCAGGATTGAAACCCCTTCAGATTCATATTGGGCTAGGAGATCTATTGTTTCAGGCTCGATAGAAGAGTTGTCAACAATCAGAAGTTCGTAGTTCGAATAATTCGTGTTCTCTCGAATCGAATCTATGCAAGCTCGAAGCAGCTTCGGCTTGTCTCTAGTTGGAACAATGATTGAAACTTTTGGTTCAATGGCGGTGGGGCGGGTGTCGTGGTCGTTATCGAAACTAACCAGATTTGAAAGACCCCAGTTTCTGGTGTCTAACTTGCGAATTACATAACCAAGTACTGAGGAAACTAACAAGTCACACCTCCCTATCGCTTTAAATTTCCAGTATTTTCAGACCTGGGCTTGGGTTTAATACTTTGGAAGAAGCCCTTTTACACTTGCCTCGGCTAGAGAGTAAGCGTCTGCGTCCTTTGGGCTGGTCAAAAACTCTGACGCGCTCCACTTATCCGCGAATGGAATACCAAGCGCTTCGTCAAAAGGGTTTATTTCGTGCTCGCCAGTTGGGTTGTACGGTTCGTTGCAGAGGTAATTCACAACTGTGTTGTCCTCGAGTGCAAGAAATACATGCCCTAAGCCTTCTTGGATAAGCACTGCTTTCCCGTTTTTTTCTGAGATGACATCAGCATCCCATTTACCAAAAGTTGGGGAGCCAACTCTTATGTCGACCACAACATCCCAAATCGAACCTCTCGGGCAGAACACATACTTGGCTTGCCCCGGAGGAACGTCCGCCCAGTGAATGCCACGAACAACGCCCGCTTTAGAAACAGATTGGTTGACTTGCTTTACCTGAAAATCAAATCCCAGAGTTTCCGATATTGAGGACAATTTGAATACCTCATGGAACGAGCCACGGTCATCGTCAAATTTTTTAGGGGTGAAAACCCAGGAGCCTTGGATGCTAAGCGGCGTGAAGCTCATTTATCCCTCTGCTAGTTTGATTATCCTAAGACTACCGAACGAAAGGATTTCCATGCGATTTGCTGTGATTGGAAATCGTGGAATGTTCGGTTCAGAGATGATGCTTGTTCTGGCTGATCGGGGCCATCAGGTTTTGGGCTTTAATCGCGAGACGCTAAATCTAGATAATTCAATCGAAATGATTGCTCGGCAGCTAGAAGGTTTTGATGCTGTAGTAAATGCCGTTGCTTACACAGCAGTGGATAAGGCCGAGTCAGAAAGCGAACTTGCAAACCTCGTGAATGGCGATTACGCCGGTAAATTATCGAGCGCTTCGAAAATGGTTGGTGCCATGTTTCTTCACCTGTCTACCGATTACGTATTTGATGGTAACTCGGATGTTCCATACACACCTCATGCAATTCCAAATCCACAAGGCGCCTACGGTCGCTCCAAATTACTTGGTGAAAACCTGATTGAACAATCTGGGTCGAATTACACAATTTTTAGAACTGCCTGGCTCTATGGTGCAAACGGAAGATGCTTTCCAAAAGTTTTGCGGGAGAAAGCTTCGCAGGGTGACCCGCTACGAGTTGTAAATGATCAGTTTGGACAACCAACCTGGACCAAAGACCTTGCCGAGCAAATTCTGAGTTACGCCCAACTAGACAACGCGCCAGCCATTGTCCACTGCGTATCTTCGGGTAAAGCCAGCTGGTTTGATTTTGCAACTGAAGTAGTTGGTGAGTACCCAATCGAGCCAGTTTCTAGTGGCGATTTTGTAACGGCAGCGAAGCGACCGAAATACAGTGTTTTGGACAACTCGAGTAATTTGGTTACACCGATTGGTGATTGGAAAGATCGTTGGCTTGCAGCTAAAGACGATGTCTTAGGACTACTGAAGTAGGTCCATCAGGTACTTGCCATAACCCGACTTGAGAAAACGATTCGCCTCTGCTTTTAGTTGAGCGTCGTTGATGTAACCAAGTCGCCAAGCAATTTCTTCCGGTACAGAAATCTTGGTTCCCTGTCTGTGTTCAATTACTTTTACAAATTCTGCGGCTTCATGGAGAGAATCAATGCTGCCGGTATCTAGCCAGGCGGTTCCACGATCAAGTTTTTCAACCTGTAGTTCACCCTTGTCCAGGTAAGCCTTGTTGAGGTCTGATATTTCAATCTCTCCGCGGGCCGAGGGTTTGAGGTTCTTTGCAATCTCAGAAACTTTGTGATCGTAGAAATATAGGCCTGGAATTACATATTTACTTTTTGGTTTGGCTGGTTTTTCTTCAATTGAAAGTACTTTGCCCGATTCATCAAACTCGATGACTCCATAGTCCTGTGGGTTTTTTACTCGGTGGGCAAATACTGTTGCGCCCGGACGGCTCTTCATGCGGCTAAGCGTTGAACCTAGGCCGCTGCCGTAAAAAATGTTGTCTCCTAGTACTAGAGCGACATTGTCGCCATCAATAAACTTTTCACCTATAACAAATGCATCGGCGAGACCTTTAGGTTCTGGTTGTTCTGCATAGCTTATTTTTATTCCCCACTGCGAACCGTCTTTTAGAAGTCTCTTGAATTGCTCGGCTTCGTGAGGTGTGGTGATCACCAGAATCTCAACAATTCCCGCAAGCATCAGTGTGCTCAACGGATAGTAAATCATCGGCTTGTCGTAAACAGGCATGAGCTGTTTGGAGTTTGCGATGGTAAGAGGGTAGAGCCTGGTACCGGAACCGCCGGCAAGAATTATGCCCTTCATTTTTCCCTTCACCGCTCTAAAGGTTTGAGCGCTCATGATTTTCCCCGAAACATGAATCGCTCTGCTGATAGCCTATTACAGAGTTATGGGAGGCATTTTGAAGGTTGTTGTCACCGGTGGAGCTGGATTCATTGGCTCAAACTTTGTCCGCAGGACGCTCGCAACTCACCCAGATATAAAAATCACAGTTCTTGATTCTCTTACCTATGCTGGCCGTCTTTCAAATCTAGAAGGCCTTGAGGGCAAATACGAGTTTGTTCAGGGAGATATCTGCAACTCCGAGGTCGTGGAGTCCGTGGTGTCAAAGGCAGATTTGGTTGTTCACTTTGCCGCCGAAAGTCATAACGATAATTCATTGAGATCTCCGCGCCCGTTTATTGAGACAAACGTTTTTGGAACTTTCGAACTCATTCAAGCCTGTGTAAAAAACAATGTTCGAATGCACCACGTTTCAACCGATGAGGTCTTTGGGGACTTGGCCCTTGAGGGAACAGACAAGTTCACTAGAGACACTCCTTACAACCCCTCATCTCCATACTCCGCTTCGAAAGCTTCGAGTGATCACTTGGTTAGGGCCTGGGTGCGTTCTTTTGGCCTTAGGGCAACTATCTCTAACTGCAGCAACAACTTTGGTCCATACCAGCACGGAGAGAAATTGATTCCACGCATGATTGGCCTAATTTCATCCGGAGCTAAACCTGAACTCTATGGCAATGGGGCAAATGTTCGGGACTGGATCCATGTGGATGATCACAACGATGGTGTTTGGGCTGTGATTGACAAGGGTGTTATCGGCCAGACCTACCTCCTAGGTGCGGACAACCAACGCTCGAACCTTGAGGTTGTTCAAGCGCTGCTTGAAATCATGGGCAAACCCAAGGACTGGATCGAATTTATTGGTGATCGACCAGGTCACGACTTGAGATATGCGATCGATGCGTCAGCGACAGAGGCTGAAATTGGCTGGAAGCCCAAGCACGGGAATTTTGAGGAAAAGTTAGCCGAGACGGTTGGGTTCTACGCAACAAACTGAAGTGGCTAAAACCAAGAGCTATTAACCGAAGTACTCTTGAACAATTTCTTTAGTGGGACCGACTTTTTTAATTATTCCGTGTTCCAGCCAAACCACCTTGTTACATGTTTGCTCTAACAACTCTTTGTTGTGGCTTGCTATTACAAGTATTTCTGACTGATTCACCAAATCGTTTAGCCTATTGCTCGCTCGCTCTGCAAAAGATCCATCTCCAACAGAAAGCCATTCGTCCATAATGAGGATGTCTGCAGACATTGAGGTCGAAACCGAAAAAGCTAGTCTCAGAAGCATTCCGGAGCTGTAAATGCGAACTGGCAAATTTACGTAATCTCCAAGTTCGGAGAATTCAATGATTTCGTCAATCTTTTGATTGATTTGTTTCTTTGAAAGACCCATGAGCTTTCCACGAAGGAGAATGTTTTCTCTTCCGGTGTTTTCTGGATTAATGCCAAGAGAGATATCCACCAAGGAGGAAATGGTGCCTGATCTCTCAACCATTCCGGTACTTGGCTCGAACACTCCAGTAAAAAGTCTCAATAGGGTGCTCTTTCCGGCACCATTGTGACCGATTATTCCAACCCTGTCACCAGATTTGATTTCAAGATTCAATTCTTTCAAGGCTTCAATACTGAGGTGGCCGCCTCGTTGAGCGGTTAGAGCTCCTCCGGTAGCAGCACTCACAAGAGTATTTGTGAGTGACCTTGCAGATGAGTTATATATGGGGAGTGTGACGGAGGCGTTGTTTAGTCTTATGTGTGCCATGTCTATACCCAATACGCAATTCTTTTTTCGTACTTCTTGAATAACAAAAGTCCAATTGTCCATAGAACTATTCCCATGACCACAACCCATATCCAATTTTCAAGAGACGGGTATTGACTGATAAGTGGCAATCTCATCACCTGCAAAATGTGATACAGCGGGTTTAGGCTCACAATCGACTCAACCAATTCGTTGTCTCCAAGACTTTCTTTGATCCAGATAACTGGTGTTATGTAGAAAGCAACGGTCAAAGCAGCGCTGATAATTTGAGGGAGGTCTCTAAACCTTGTTGCCACAATTCCAAAAATCATTGCCATTCCAGATAAAGCAATCACAGCCAGCAAAACTCCAAGCGGCCATAGCAACAATGCCCAAGTAAATCCTCCGCCAAAGATGAGGATCACAACTGGCATAATCACGATGTTGTGGGCAGAAACAATAATGTTTCGCCAAACAACTCGAACAACATAAACAATCTTTGGCAGCGGCAGCTGCTTGATCATCGCTTCGGCGACTATAAATGCCTGGTTGCCTTCATTAAGAATTCCGGCAATCAAACCCCAAGTAATAAGTCCAGAAGCTAGGTAAGGAAGAAACACTTCTAGTGGAGTGTTAAATATCGTTCCGAAGACTATCCCTATAGCAGAGATGGTTACTGCCATTCCGATAGTTATCCAAAGCTGACCAAAAACACTTCTTCGGTATGACTGCCTAATATCTTGCCAGCCAAGCATCAAGCCAATTCCAAGCGTTTTTCTCACCTGTTTTGACTCTCCTAAAGTTAGAGTTCAGGAACTTTATTGCCCTAAAGCAATAGCAGTTTACTTCTTGGCTACAACTTTTAGCTTGATGGTCGCTACTAGGTCACCGTGTAATCTAACGGTTGCCAAGTACTCACCAACAGAGCGAATCGCATTTGGAATTTCGACCTTACGCTTGTCGATCTGACCAAGGCCAGCTTCGGATACTGCAGCGGCAATGTCGCCAGTCTTCACAGAGCCAAACAGTCTTCCGCCAACGCCAGCCTTAACTGCAAGCTTCACGGAACCCTCTTCAAGTCTTGCCTTTAGGGTCTGTGCTTCTTCGACAGTTGCTAGTTGACGTGCGTCACGAGCTGCGCGGATAGAAGTTACTTGCTTTTCTCCACCCTTGCTCCAGATAACTGCAAATCCTCTAGGCAGTAGGTAGTTACGTGCATAGCCGTTTTTTACTTCAACAACATCTCCAGCGGAGCCAAGGCCAGAAACCTCATTGGTAAGAATGATCTTTGACATGGGGTTTCTCCTTAGCGGCCAGCGCCAGCGTATGGCAATAGTGCCATCTCGCGTGCGTTCTTGATAGCGGTTGCGATTAGGCGCTGCTCTTGAACAGAGACGCCAGTGATTCTGCGAGCGCGGATCTTTCCGCGGTCAGAGATGAACTTTCTCAAGGTTGCAACATCTTTGTAATCGATGATGCCGACTTTCATGAACTTAACTGGAGCTAGTTTGTCTAGCTTCGAGTTTCTAGTTGGTTTACGACGTGGGTCGGTTTTTCCAGCCATTTATTTCTCCTAGTTTCTAATCTTTAAAAAGGTGTGTCGTCAGATGCAGGTGCACCTGGGTTAGCCCAGCCGTCATCGGCCTTGGTAGCTGCCGGGGCAGCTGGGGTGTTTGCCCATGGGTCTGATTGAACCTGAGCGGCTCCACCAGCTGGTCCACCCTCGCGAGCGCGACGGGTAACAGCCGCTGTTGCGTACCGTAGTGATGGACCGATTTCTTCGATGTCGACCTCAAGCGATGCACGAGATTCTCCCTGAGCACTCTGGTAAGCAGAAGGTGCCTTTAGGCGTCCGGAGACTACAACACGGGATCCCTTGGTTAGGCTCTGAGCTACGTTTTCTGCAAGTTCACGCCAAGCGGTGCAACGAACCCAAACGGTTTCGCCGTCTTCCCAGGCGTTGGTAGTGCGGTTCATAACTCTTGGAGTTGAACCAACACGCACGCTGCAAACAGCGATGCCGCCTTGGGTGTAACGAAGTTCTGGGTCGTCAGCTAGGTTGCCAACTACTGTGATGTTTACTTCTCCAGCCATGATTACTCAACCACCGCTTCTACCTCAGGAGCTGATTCCTTCTTGTATGAAGGCTTGCTGTCTGAGCGGGAATCTGAACGAGAGTCTGAACGAGAATCTGATCTTGAATCTGAGTCACCCTTTTTGGCATATGGCTTACGTGCCGGACGCTCTGGTGAGTACTCAATAGGTGTGATGGTGAACTGAACGTCTTCTGCGCGCAAAACCTTGGTGCGCATTACGGCTTCAGAAATGTTTAGCTGACGGTCAAGCTCAATTACAGCTTCAGAAGGTGCTGTCATGTTAATGACGGCGTAGATACCTTCGGTCTGCTTCTTGATTTCGTAAGCCAAGCGGCGTCTTCCCCAAATGGAAAGAGTGTCGATTGTTCCCTTGGCGTCAGTGATGACCTTGAGGAACTTCTGGATTGATGGTTCAACGGTTTTTTCCTCAACTGTTGGGTCGAGAATTACCATTACTTCATACTGATGCATAGCTAACCCACCTCCTTTGGACTAGAGCGGCCATGGACGTTCCATGACAGGAGGGTATGTGGCATCTGTTTTCTTGATTTCGTTTCTTTACTTCAGAGTCGAAATCTAGGCAACTTCAAGAGTCTAGCCCTTAGAGTGCCACTCCAGCAAGGCCTTCTTCGCAGCCTCTGGCCCAAGTGGGCCATTCTCGATCCGAAGCTCCAAAAGGTACTTATAGGCCTTACCGACCTTAGGCCCTGGCTTCAGATTCAGGATTTCCATTATCTCCTCGCCAGTTAGATCAGGCCTCATGGCATTGAGCTCTTCTTGCTCCATGACAACTGCGATTCTCTTTTCTAGATCGTCATAGGCGTGAGAGAGCTGGTCAGCTTTTCGCTTATTTCTTGTAGTTACATCGGAGCGAGTAAGTATGTGCAGCCGAACCAACTGCTCTCCAGCATCGCGAACGTACCTTCTTATGGCTGCATCAGTCCAAGCTTGATCGCTGTAACCAAAAAACCGTAGGTGTAGCTCGACAAGCTTGGAAACCGCTTTTGTAGTCTCGTTATCAAAACGAAGTGCCTTCATTCTTTTTGTCGCAAGCTTGGCTCCCACCACATCGTGGTGGTAGAAGCTAACTGCCCCACCTGGCTCCAGCTTTCTAGTTGCCGGCTTTCCGATGTCGTGAAGCAGGGCGGCAAACCGCAAGACAAAATCGGGCTCTAAGTTGTAATCCTTTTCGTAATCGATTGCTTGCTCGACAACAGTCAGGGTGTGCTGATAGACATCTTTATGGTGATGATGCTCGTCGGTTTCTAGCTTTAAGGCAGGAAGCTCCGGTAGAACTATTTCTGCAAGCCCTGAATCAACTAACACCTCAAGACCCAATCTTGGATTTGCTCCAAGCATTAGTTTTTGTAATTCGACTTGGATTCTCTCGGCCGAGACAATTTCAATTCTTTGGCGCATCGACTGCATGGCCTGGAAAGTTGCGGGTTCAATTTCAAATCCGAGCTGTGATGAGAATCTTGCTCCACGAAGCATTCGCAAAGGATCGTCAACAAAGGAGTCTTCTGGCTTACCTGGGGTTTTGAGAACCTTGTCGTTCAGATCACGCAAGCCTCCAAACGGATCAACAAACTCCCTGGCGGGGAGAGTTAGGGCCATTGAGTTCACGGTGAAGTCACGGCGTTGCAGATCGTGCTTCAAATCTGTTCCGAACTTTACTTCTGGTTTTCTTGAGTCGGCATCGTACTTATCGGTTCGATAAGTTGTAATTTCAATTTGATCATCACCAATTCGGCACCCAATGGTTCCAAATTCTTTTCCAATTTCCCAATGAGTATCTACTTGGCCCTTTATGACTTGAAGAATCTGTTCAGGAGTCGCGTTTGTGGTGAGATCAATATCTGGCGCGACTCGACCAAGAATTGCATCTCTAACCGGGCCTCCGACGAGGGCTAATTCGTAACCTGCGTTGTGAAACATCGCACCGAGCGAATCAAGAAGCGGTGTTTTTGTAACACGCTCCAGATTGCTCATTGCTTCGGATGTTTGCATAGATTCAACCTTGCCACAACGAATAGGTGGTTTCTATCAAGCAAAATAGGAGCATTTAGTGTTGAGGTTAGGCTTAATAGCATGACCCGCGAAAAGCCATCTCCTGTTATCGAAATCTCGGCTGGTGGTTTTGTGGTTTCTAAAACTGACTCGACTCTGGTGGCACTTATGGCGAGGTTTAATCGGGGTGGAAAACTTGAGTGGTGTATCCCAAAGGGGCATTTAGAGCCCAACGAAACCAAAGAGCAGGCAGCACTCAGAGAGGTTTTTGAAGAAACTGGCTTGGGGGCGGAAATTACAGATTATTTGGGGGATGTTAGCTACACCTTTAATCAAAAAGGTAAGGCTGTGTCCAAAACTGTTCATGTGTACTTAATGAATCAAGTGGCCGGTGAGCTAACCATGGAGCACGACCCAAATCATGAGGCAAGTGAACTAGCCTGGGTAAAATTGAGCGAGCTAATAGAAAGGCTCTCTCACGTAAGTGAAAAAAGAATTGCCCAAGTAGCACTGGAACTTATCGAGGCTCGAAGTTGAAGAAAATAACAATTGTCTTAATTGTTGCCATTGCCGCCTCCATGGGGATGGCGGCAATGCCTGCCTTCCCAGCAGAACTAACTGAGACTCCTTCTCCTGGCGTTTCGATTGAGAGCGGATCAGATATCACTTTGGTTGCCAGACAATCAAGTTTTCCGGTGGTCGTGAATAACAGTCTGAACAGTGAAGCCAGGGTGATTGTGCACCTGGTGTCTACTAGTCCAAAACTTTCTGTTGAGGAAAACACCGTTTGGCTCGTTATGCAACCCGGTACTACTGTCAACGCCCAATTTCCAGTTTCTGCAATCGGTAGTGGCGATGTTGTGATGGTTGCCTGGTTAACTACGATTAGCGGAGTCGAGATGGGCCCAAAATTGCAGATCAAACTGACAGTTAATCCTGACATCGAAACTTGGTCAATAATTTTGTTTTTGGGTCTTGTGGCGGTCCTAGTAGTCCTTGGTTTCATTCGCACTAGGCGTAAATCGAAATCTAGCCAGGGAAAATAAATTATGAGTGTCGCTAAATCATCCTTGTTGATGGCCGGTGGAACTATCACCTCAAGAATCCTTGGTTTCTTTAGAACTATTGTTTTGGCATTAACAATTGGTGTTACCACCGACGCAGCCGATGCTTTTGGTGTTGCAAACCAACTACCAAACAACGTCTACGCGATTATCGCAGGTGGTGTTTTATCTGCGGTTTTGGTTCCGCAGATAGTAAAGGCACGATCTCATAAGGACGGTGGGCTTGGGTATATCGACCGGCTGCTGACTTTGGCAATAGTTGTCTTTGCAGCAGTTACCGTGATTGCCACTATTGCTGCACCTTTTTTGATTTCTATTTATACAACCGGTTGGACACCAGCCCAGCTGGCACTTGCCACCGCCTTTGCTTACTGGTGTATTCCACAGCTTTTCTTTTACGGTCTCTATGCGATGCTCGGGGAAGTCTTGAATGCGCGAAGCGCATTTGGTCCCTACATGTGGGCTCCGGTTCTAAATAACGTCGTAGGGCTAATTGGTTTGATTGGCTTCTATGTAATTTTTGGAGCAGACCCAGTTGGGGCCAGATCTGTTGAGAATTGGGGCCCAGACCAAATTGCTCTGCTTGGTGGCTCCACAACCCTAGGGGTTGCATCGCAAGCGCTAATTTTGTTTTTGTCTTGGAAGAGAATCGGAATCAATTTCCAGATGAACTTTTCATGGCGAGGAGTCGGGCTTCGTCCGGCTATGAAGGCAGCCACTTGGACTATTGGAATGGTTTTGGTTTCCCAGATTGGTGGTTTGGTTCAGACCTTCGTAGCCTCTCGCGCAGTAGCAGATAGATCCGAGGATCTGGCCATTGCTTCAATTGCAGCCATGCTGATTGCTTGGTTGCTTTTTATGCTTCCTCACTCCGTGGTAACGGTTTCGATAGCTACGGCTTACTTCACCAAAATGAGCGAGCATGTTCACGATAAAAGAATCGATCTTATGAAGATTGACCTTCGCTCAGCTCTTCGAGTGGTTGTTTTAGTGAATGTGTTTTCTTCAATCGCGCTTATTTTGCTTAGTTACCCAGTTGCCAGGGTGTTTGTCGGTGAGTATCCATCGACAGTTGCCCTAGGTAACGTGTTATTTACAACCATGTTTGGTTTGGTTCCTTTTGGTTTAGTGTTCATGTTTCAAAAAGCATTTTTTGCCCTTGAAGACACCAGAACACCATTTGTTTTCACAACAATTCAAATAGCTATTCACATCGCTGGGTCAATCACTTTGTTTTTCACCATGACATCTGAGTTTCTTGTGATGTCCCTTGCTGGGCTCACCAGCGTAACTGTTTCGATTCAAGCGTTAGTTGCTTACTTGTTCCTGCGATCGCGGGTTGGGCGCATCGGGGCGCCGCCAAAGGGAGAGGGCCTGACCCTGAGAGTTTTAGCTGCTGGTTTAGCGGCCGCGCTGGTTGGCTATGGATTGATAGTGACCCTAGGTGGAACCGGTGAGGGTAGTTTGGCACTTGGTTCGATATTTGGAGCGGTCACGGTTATCTTTGCCACGGGATCAGCAATGCTTCTAACCTATGTTCTGGTTTTAAGGATTCTTGGTGTTCCAGAGATAGTTACTGCCCTTAGGGGAATTCGCGGAATACTGCGTCGCTAAACTTAGTTCTTGTTGAGTGGCGGCTAGTGATGCCTCACTAAGAAAGAAGAAGATGCGCGAAGTAATCATTATTGGATCTGGCCCCGCTGGATATACCGCGGGCATATATGCCGCTAGAGCAGGCCTGAAACCTCTTCTTATCGCTTCCAGCGTTGAAGCCGGTGGTGAGCTAATGAAAACCACCGATGTTGAAAACTTCCCTGGTTTCCCAGATGGCCTAATGGGTCCAGATCTAATGATGAAGTTCCAGGCTCAGGCTGAGCGTTTTGGAACCGAGATCTTGATGCAAGACGTGGTCGAAGTGGATCTTAAAGCAAACCCAAAGATCGTCAAGATTGGCACCGGTGAAACCTTTGAGGCCAAGACGGTTATCTTGGCAACCGGCGCTGCCTACCGCGAACTTGGTTTGCCAAAGGAAAAAGAGTTATCTGGTCACGGTGTGAGTTGGTGTGCAACCTGTGATGGATTCTTCTTTAGGGACAAAACCATTGCAGTTATTGGTGGAGGAGATTCTGCTATGGAAGAAGCTAACTTCCTAACCCGCTTTGCTTCCAAGGTTTATGTTATTCACCGCAGAAACGAGCTCAAGGCATCAAAGATTATGCAGGATAGAGCAAAAGCAAACCCCAAGATTGAGTTCATCTGGAACTCAGGTGTTGAGGAGCTTTTGGGTGAAGGCAAACTAACCGGAGTGAAACTAAAGGACACCGTCACTGGAGCCGAGTCCCAGATGGATCTAGATGGCCTCTTTATTGCTATCGGAAACGACCCAAGAGTCTGGTTAGTTGAGAACCAGCTGGAGCTAACCGAAGAAAAGTTCATCAAGGTGGATGGCCGAAGCTCAAAGACCTCTTTGCCCGGGGTTTTTGCCTGTGGCGATGTGATTGACCCAACTTACCGTCAGGCAATCACTGCAGCAGGGTCTGGTTGTGTCGCAGCCTTAGACGCTGAGCATTTCCTCACAGATAACTCATAGGCCCGCAGTAGATTTAGTACAGATCGATCAATTAGGAGAAATCATGGCACCCAAGAATGTAACCACCGCTTCCTTCCAGGCAGACGTGCTGTCAAACCCGAAGCCCGTAATGGTGGACTTTTGGGCCGAGTGGTGTGGCCCATGTCGAATGGTTTCACCAATTCTTGACGAGATCGCGGCTGAGTACTCAGACAAGATCGAGATCGTAAAAGTCAACGTTGATGAAGAGCCACAGCTAGCCATGCAGTACGGAGTAACTGGCATTCCTCTAATGGGAATCTTCCAGGGTGGCCAGATGGTCAAGCAAATGGTTGGGGCTAAGCCTAAGCAGGCTATCGTTGCTGACCTTGCAGAGTTCCTAGCCTAAAACCAGTTTGGTTTTTAGTTAGCTACTTTTTTTCTTGTAACCAATCTCATCCAAGATTCGGTTCAAATCCGCGACCGTTGCGAAGTCAATAATCAGCTGACCCTTCTTACGACCAAGAGCGATCTTCACCGTGGTGTTGAGTTGGTCGCCCAAGCCTTCTGAAATTTCTTTCAAAAGATCCTGGCGGGTCCCTTGAATTATTTTTGGCTTTTTATTTTCTGGCTTATCAATGCCGACGATTTCTTCTAGGGATCTAACTGAGAGTCCCTCGTTGATTGTTTTGTTTGCGAAGTATTCCATTCTGGATGCATCTGCTGCACCAAGAATTGCTCTAGCGTGACCGGCAGATAAGACACCGGATGCAACCTGTCTTTGCACACTTGCCGGTAGCTTCAGTAACCGCAAAGTGTTAGTGATTTGCGGACGTGACCTTCCAATGCGCTCTGCAAGCTGTTCTTGAGTGATTCCAAAATCTTCCAACAGTTGCGAATAGGCGCTTGCTTCTTCTAGTGGATTTAGATCACTGCGGTGAAGGTTTTCCAATAGAGCATCACGGAGCATGTTCTCGTCTGCTGTTTCACGAATAACAGCGGGGATCTTTGTCAGTCCAGCTTCTTTGGATGCGCGGAGTCTTCGCTCCCCCATGATCAATTCATATTTGCCTTCAGATTTTTCTCTAACGACAATCGGCTGCAAAACACCTAGCTCGCGAATGGAATGAACGAGTTCCGAAAAAGCTTCTGGTTCAAAAACAGATCTTGGTTGCTTTGGGTTAGGAACAATTGCTTGAACGTCTAGGTGACCAAAGCGCGCACCTGGAACTGCCACAAGGTTTGATTCTTTAGTTCCACCGGCCGGAAAAAATATGTCCACTGGACGTTCAGTGGATTTATCTGAAGTTGGAATTAGTGAACCAATGCCTCTTCCGAGACCGCCTTTTTTCTCAGCCACGGTTTGCTCCTCTGTTCGCAATTTCGATTGCAGCTTCCAGATATGCAATTGCACCTGGTGATGTTCGATCGTAAGAAATGACAGTGCGTCCATAGCTTGGTGCTTCTGAAACTCGAACTGATCTTGGAATGATGGTCGACAAAACTTGATTTGGAAAATGAAGTTTTACTTCATCAGCAACTTGCGAAGCAAGTTTTGTTCTCGAGTCATACATCGTCAACAAGATTGTTGAAAGTTCAAGAGAAGGGTTAAGGTGCTTCTTGATCATCTCAATGCTCTTGATGAGTTGGCTAAGTCCTTCGAGTGCGTAGTACTCACACTGAATCGGAATCAAAACTTCTTTAGCCGCGACGAATGCGTTGACTGTTAAAAGTCCAAGGCTTGGTGGGCAGTCAATCAATACAAAATCTGGTGGGGTGGGTGTTGATTGAAGGTAAGTTTCGATTGCTGTGCGCAGGCGTTGCTCACGAGCAACCAGTGACACCAGTTCAATCTCAGCTCCGGCAAGATGGATGGTTGCCGGTACGCAGGTTACTCCTGGGCTTTCAGTGCTTAGCTGGACCACCTGGGCCATAGGCACGTCGTCGATGAGTACTTCGTAGATGCTCTTGATGTCGGCGTGGTGATCGATTCCAAGAGCCGTAGAGGCGTTGCCCTGAGGGTCTAGGTCTACAACCAGAACCTTCAAGCCTTTAGAAGCTAGCGCTGAAGCTAAGTTAACTGTGGTGGTGGTTTTACCAACACCGCCTTTTTGGTTGGAAATAGTTATGATTCTCGTAGTTAAAGGTTTATCCACAACCTTAGACCCAGCTTGCTCTAAACGTTGAGAGTTTTCCACAAGCTCTCGAGCCAGCGGTGTATCAGCTAAGTCGGTCAAATTTGGTGCTAAATCATCGGGATGTTTCACGTGAAACCTCCGAAATCTCTGACTTATCCACAAGCCATCCTGTGGGTTGTGGAGAACTCTCAAGTCGAGCGTTAGGGTAGCCCAAACCCTTGACAACAGTGGCTTTAGTGACTGCTGTAGCTTCTGAAGGCTGTTCTGACATTTATTTCTCCACTGAAGAATCTAGCGTAGTTTTAACTACCGATGTGGGCTCAGCAAGAAACTTTTCGCCACAAATTTGAATCTCGAATGAGACAATCCTGAGCTTCTTTTGAAGCCTCTTTGCAGCCTCGATTTCCTCGCTGGCTTTTGATCCCTTCAAGGCGACCAACGACCCCCCTGGCTTCAAAAGAGGAACACAGAGTCGAAGAAGTTTATCCAAAGCTGCGACCGCTCTGGCGGTCACTACTTCAAACTTCTGATCCGTAACTTCCTCAGCGCGAGCTCTTCTGACCTGGACGTTTTTGAGCCCCAGCTCCTCGATTACTTCGAGCATCCAGTTGGACCTTCGCTCCATGGGCTCAATAAGGACAAAATTGGCCTCTGGCTGAGCTAGGGCCATTGGTATTCCGGGGAGCCCGGCACCTGATCCCACATCCGCCACACTGTCCCCTGGTTTGACCGTTTCAGCCACCACAGCCGAATTGAGGATGTGACGGGACCAAAGCTTGTCTAGTTCCCTTGGGCCAAGAAGGCCTAGGTCGTCGCTGTCGTTGGCGAGCTTCTGCGCAAATGCTCTTGCTTTGTCGATTTGGGAGCTAAAGATTGCCTTGGCTGATTCTGGCTCAGCCTCGAATTGTTTCACGTGAAACTATGCAGGCTTGGAGATTACGATGTGACGGTCGCGGCCTTCACCCTCGGACTCTGAGCCCAAACCAGCTTCGCCAATTAGATCGTGGGCTAGTTTTCTCTCGTAAGAGCTCATTGGCTTCAAGTGCTTTGGCTCGCCAGTCTCCTTGACTTGGGCAATAAACTTCTCGACCACCTTGGTTAGCTGGTCGATCTTGGCCTGTCTTGAGCCCCCAACATCGAGGATTAGGCGTGAGTAGCTAGAAGTCTTGACCTGGACAGCCAGACGGGTTAGCTCTTGAAGGGCCTCAACGGTGTCCGGGTGGGACACTAGCGCTAGGTTGGAATCCTTACTAGCGGTTACCGCTAGGTAGGCTCTGCCTTCACGAACGTCGATGTCAATATCACCATCCAAATCTGTTATGTCAAGTAATTCTTCTAGGTAGTCAGCGGCGATGTCGCCCTCTTCTTCTAGCTGCTTAACGGTTCTTTCTTTACTTTCTTCTAAATCTGCCATCTTGGTTTCCTACTTCTTCTTTTTCTGGTCTTTTTTGGCCCGTTTCTTTGAAACTGGCTGCTCTCTTTGGGCCTTCTCGGCGGCTTCGGCTGCTTCTTTGGCAGCGTCGTCGGCGTCCTTCTTCTCCTGGAGTTCTTTCGGAAGCTTGCCCTTCTTGGCTAGGCGCTCGATACGGGCTTTATAAGCTGGGGAGCCTTCGGTTGGCATGTTGCGGATCACAATGAACTGCTGGCCCATGGTCCAAAAGTTTGAGGTTAGCCAGTAAAAGATAACCGCAATAGGGAAGGAAACTCCCGAAATCACGAAGATTAGAGGGAACACATACAACAGGATCTTCTGGGTCTGCATGTATTGGCTGTTTTGGACATCAGGGTTCTGGTTCTTAGCAATGATCTGCTTCTGGGTGATGAACTGGGAGGCAGACATCAAAACCACCATGATTCCAGCCAGGATCTGGACCTCAATGCCGGTAGCGGTCAAGAAGGTTTCGGAGAGTTTGGCTCCAAAGAAGGTGGCTTCTGAAAACTGGGTAGCCAAGGTGGCATTCATCAGGCCAACCCCAGTTTTTTGGGCCTGGGCGTCGTTCAAAACAAAGAAAAGGCCTGTAAAGATAGGGATTTGGACCAGAATCGGGAGACAGGAGCTTAGGGGGTTGGATCCGGTTCTCTTGTATAGATCCATCTGCTCTTTGGCAAACTTCTCTCTGGATTCACGGTCATTTTTGCCCTTGTATTTTTTCTGCAGCTTCTGAAGCTCCGGCTGGACCAGCATCATGTTTCGCTGAGATTTAATCTGCTTAACAAATAGGGGGATTAGGGCCGAACGGACCACCAAAACAAGGCCAACAATGGCCAAAACCCAGCTAAGACCGGACTCTGGGGCAATGCCGAAGAAAGCAAAAAGGGAGTGAAAACTGACCAAAATCAGCTCGATTACCCACTTGATTGGAAATAGTAGATCCATCTAATTACCTTCCCTGGGGCCTTGTTGAAACAAAGCCGTTTTCTAAAACAAAAAACCTTTGGTTTGAGGGCTTGACCTGGTCAATTCCCCCTTGGGACCAAGGGTTGCATCTGACAATCCTTGCCGCTGTCAACACGCTACCAACAATCACTCCCCGCTGTTGGATTTGGCCTAAGCCATAAGCCGAACAGGTCGGGTAGTATCTGCAAACGTCCCCATAAAGCGGAGATATGAACTTCCGATACCCCTTGAGAAACAAGACGACCAGGTTCCTAGGAACCAGCCAAATTGTCCACAAGATCTTCATTTCAGCCCGCAAACCTTCTCAAACTCGACGGAAAGTTGCTGAAAATCTAGTTCTGCACTGCCTGGGAGGGTCCTGAGCACAACCTGAGAGCCAGTTGGAAACGATTCCAATTGCTTCCTCACTAGGCTCCTAAGTCTTCTTTTCAGAAGATTCCTCTTGACAGCTCCACCACTAGCCTTGGAAACCACGAACCCAAATCTTTTGGGTTCGGCTTCTTCAATTAGTCGGTAACCGACCAGGTGACTAGTGGATTGTTTTTTGCCGGCTCGCATGATTTTGCGAAAGTCATCACCACGAACTAGTCGGTTTGACCGATCCAGCATTTTGGTTTCTAGGCCGAAAGTTCTTTGCGGCCCTTACGACGACGTGCAGCCAAAATAGATCTGCCGGCGCGAGTTGCCATGCGAAGTCTGAAGCCGTGCTTTTTTGAGCGACGACGGTTGTTTGGCTGATAAGTGCGCTTGCTCATTTGAATACACTCCGAAAATTTGTTTAGGAACCAGGTGAGTCGGCTAGTGGCCTTTAGTTTATTGGGCTGTTGGTTCCTTGCTACAGCGCAACCTCTCAAATCTAGAGCCTAGAGGGGTGTTTGGTCAAGTCGAAAACTGACTAATTTTTTGTGGAGAAGGGTCGCAAATAAAATATTTCGATTTGCTTTTAATCCCAGTTTTCAGTTGACTACTTCTCGGGTGTTCCGATGTTTTCCACAGCCTCGTCATCGTGTGTAAAAGTGTGGAAAACTATTCAATCTAGAAAGGGGGGTCCTAAATGAGTGAACTCGAAGAAGTCACCAAACAGTGGGCATCGGTTGTTTCTAGATTGACCACCAAAGGATCCCTGAGCCCCCAGTTGATGGGTTTTCTAACTCTGGTTGAACCCAAGGGTGTCCTAGCGGACACCTTGTATCTTGAGGTTCCAAACGACCTGACCCGCGGGATGTTAGAGCAGCGCATTAGAACCGATATCCTCGATGTTTTGCAAGAAGACGCCCTAATGGGGGGACCAACTAACTTCGCCGTTGTGGTAAACCCAGATATTGAGGGCAAATCTAATGTTTCTGAGACCCCTGAAAACGTCTTTCCGATTGGCTCAGCCCCGTCCCTTCAAAGCGATGAATACCCAAGAAAAACTGGGTCAGTTGGGGTAGTTTTTGACACCAGGCTGAACCCCAAATACAACTTCGATAACTTCGTTACCGGAGGCTCCAACCGTTTTGCCCATGCCGCAGCTTTTGCTGTGTCGGAAACTCCAGCAAAGGCATATAACCCGCTGTTCATTTATGGTGGATCAGGCCTTGGCAAGACCCATCTTTTGCATGCCATTGGCCACTACGCCCTGAGTCTTTATCCAAAAATCAAGGTTCGTTACGTTTCCTCTGAAGAATTCACTAACGACTTCATCAATGCCATCCAGAACAACCGAAGCTCAGCTTTTCAGGCCGAATATCGGGATATCGATGTTCTCTTGATCGACGATATTCAATTCCTACAAGGTAAAGACCAGACCCAAGAGGCTTTTTTCCACACCTTCAACACCCTTCATGATCACAACAAGCAGGTGGTCATTACCTCTGATTTGCAACCAAAAGAGCTAACTGGGTTTGAGGAGAGAATGCTCTCTAGGTTTGAGTGGGGTCTAATAACCGATATCCAAGCTCCAGAGCTTGAGACCCGAATCGCCATCCTCAGGAAAAAGGCCGAAAACGAGAAAATTAAAGTCCCAGACGAGATCCTTGAATATATGGCTGCCCGAGTTGCCTCAAATATCCGAGAGCTTGAGGGCACATTGATTCGAGTGACTGCTTTCGCGGCCTTGAATAGGACCCGGGTCGATATGAACCTAGTTCAAACTGTCCTAAAGGACGTTGTCCCATTGGGGGAGCAGAACATTATTGTCCCAAACGACATCATCGCCGAGGTTTCCAAGTATTACTCAATCACCCCAAGTGACCTATTTGGGTCCTCGAGGCAGCAAGCTGTTGCCCAAGCCCGTCAGATTGCCATGTATCTAATTCGGGAGCAGACAAACTTGTCTCTTCCAAAGATTGGGCAACTGTTTGGAAACCGCGACCACACAACGGTTATGTATGCCAACAAGAAGGTCACCGACTTGATGAAAGAGCGCAGGGCGCTCTACAACCAAGTCACTGAGATCCTCAACAGGGTGAAGCAGAAGTCCCGTGGATAACCTGTGGATAAGTGTGGAAAGTGCCTAATTTTCCCCAAAAACCAACCTTCTGGCTAGTGTAAATCAACAGGGTGGGTGGTTATACACAGGCTTATACACAACTGTGTAAACAAGTTTCAAAGATGTAGTTTTTAGGTAAATAAAGGGATATAGCTAGTTATCCACAGTTTCAACAGGGGTTAATGTGGTTATTACTTTAATTAGTTCTTAGAGAACCTATAACCCATATAGAAATACTGGTCAAAAACCAAGATCAGAATGTGTCAAGATTGAAGACCTACTAGGAGGGGAACCAATTGAAGTTTCAAGTCAATAAAGACGTTCTAAATGAGGCCGTGTCATTTGCGGTGAGATTACTCCCTCAAAGAACCACCCTCCCAATCCTTAGTGGAATCCTTATTGAAGCCGATGCCAATAACCTCCGGTTATCAGTCTTTGACTACGACACCTCAGCCCAGGTGGAAATTGTGGCCAAAGTTGAACAATCCGGAAGGGTCTTGGTTTCTGGCCGCCTTTTGGCTGAGATCGTTAATAAACTCCCTAACTCTGTTGTGGATTTTTCAACCGATGGATCCAAAGTTCAAGTCAATTGTGGCTCGGCTAAATTCTCGCTTCTAACCATGCCAATTGATGAGTACCCAACCCTTCCAGAAATTCCAGAAACCTCAGGTCAAGTTTCAGGTGAAGATTTTGCATCAGCTATTTCTCAAATTTCTGTTGCTGCCTCCAAAGAAGACGTGACACCAGTTCTCACAACAGTGCTACTTGAAACCTCAGCTGAAAACATTTCTCTTGTAGCAACAGACCGTTACCGTGTTGCGGTTCAAGATATCCCTTGGAAATCAAAAACCTCCGGTGCCAACCAAACAGCATTAATTCCAGCAAAGACTCTTCAGGAGATAGCAAAAACTTTTGCTAATCAAGGTGAGGTTGCTATTTCAATTAACCCATCAGATGAAAAAGATTTAATTGCTTTTAAGGCAAACAACCGCTCCGTTACCTCAAGACTCATTAAAGGAAACTTTCCTGCTGTAAAAACTTTATTCCCAGAAAAAATTGAAAACTTCGCAATCATCAATACACAGGATTTACTAGATTCAACCAAGCGAGTTTCTTTGGTTCTGGAGCGCGAAAGTCCAATCAAATACATCTTTACTTCAACTTCCTTGAATTTAGAGGCCGCTGGGGGAGAAACCGCCCAAGCTTCTGAAAGCATTGATGTCCAAGTTACCGGGCCCGATGTAACAGTTTCTCTAAAGCCACAATTCTTGATCGACGGTTTGGCCGGTGTAAAAACTGAGTTTGTTAAAATTGGTTTCACTAACAGCGACAACCCAAATAGACCAAGTCCAGTTTTGATTACCAACCATCAGGCAAAAGAAAAATCAGCTAGCGATAGCTACATGTATCTTTTACAGCCAAATCTTCTTGGCCGCTAAAAAGACAAATAGAGTTTTCTCGAAAAGATGTTTGCAAAGCGAGTAAAGCTCACCAACTTTAGAAACTACGAGTCAGCAGACATCGATTTTTCATCCGGGGTAAATCTAATTTATGGACCCAACGGCCAAGGAAAAACAAACCTAGTTGAAGCCTTGAATTTCTTTGCCGCCCTGGATTCACATCGAGTTGCCGGACACAGCCCACTTATAAAACAAGGTAAATCAACTGCGATCATATCCCTCGAGTTATCTCATGACAACAGAGACTTAATTCTTGAGTATGAGATCAACATTGATTCATCAAACAGAGGCAGGCTCAATAAGTCTGAGGTCGCTAAACCCAAAGACATACTGGGGTATCTAAACTCGGTGATTTTTGCCCCCGAGGACCTAGATATAGTAAAACGCGACCCAAGTAATAGAAGGGGCTTTCTAGATCAACTTATTGTCCAGTTCAACCCCCGAATGCACGGTGTTTATGCCGATTATGACCGTGTTCTAAAACAAAGAAACACTCTATTGAAGTCAGCCAGAGCCACAGGCACCAAGGGAGAAGGCTTATCCACCCTGGACGCCTGGGACCAGGCACTGGTGAAAAACGGAACTGAAATCATCGCTGCACGAGTTGCTATCACCGAAAAACTCTCACCCCCGCTTGTGACTAACTACCAAAACATTGCCAAGAGCAATAACGAACCAGGCATGTTCGTTAGGTCGTCTGTAGTGGAATCAAGCAAGCTTGATCAAGATGATCTAGAAACTCAGGATGCGTTATCTACAACCAACAAAGAAGAAGTATCTGGCCTGTTTCAGCAGAAACTTTCCCTGATGCGAGCGAAAGAACTCGAGCGTGGCATAACACTTGTCGGCCCACACCGAGACGATCTTCAGCTCAACCTCGGCTCTCTTCCAGCGAAAGGCTATGCAAGCCATGGGGAGAGCTGGTCATACGCTCTTTCTCTCAAGCTTGCATCGCTTGAGATACTTAAATCTGAATCCAAACTAGGGGATCCAATCCTGATTCTCGACGACGTCTTTGCAGAGCTAGATAAAGACCGAAGAGAAAAACTCTCTGACTTAGTGCAGCAAAATGAACAGGTGCTAATCACAGCCGCGGTAATAGAAGATGTTCCTGATAACCTCCTTGCCAATAAGTTTGAAGTCGATTCTGGGAGAGTGACACATGTCTGAAGACAATGGCTTTGCAGTTGATTTCTATTACGCCATGAAGGCCGCCGTTACCGGCAGGGTATCCAAGGATCAGAAGCGAATAATCGAAAAGAAGAAAATTCGCTCAAAACCTTTTGATTCTGGCCGAGACCCGGTCCCGGCGGGAAACACCATCGACTCCCTAATGCACGATTTTCGCTGGCAATCGCAGCTAGAGGAAGCGGAGTTATTTGTTCGCTGGAGTGAAATTGTCGGCGAAATCAACGCCAAGAATTCACAACCTGAAACCTTGAATAATGGCAAGTTAACAATTCGTTGTAAATCGACCGCTTGGGCAACCGAATTGCGTCTAATGCAAATTCAGATTTTGGAGAAAATCGAGGCCGCATTTCCAGAGCTAAAGATATCGAATATTTCCTTCATTGGTCCAGACGCACCAAGTTGGAAAAAAGGGTCAAGATCGGTTCCCGGTCGGGGACCTAGAGACACCTACGGATAGATTTCCCCAACCTGGAATATTTGCTCTTTTGACAAGGTAAAATAGATAAGTTAGCAAACCCGAATTTAAGTCGCATTGCGCTGTTATGTGGAACTAACTCGTTACTAGAGGAGCATTTCGTAAATGGCAGTCAAGAAAGAACCGGCAAAAAAAGCAACAACGGCCGTGAAAACACCAGCCAAAGCTCCCGCCAAAACCACTCAAAAAGTAGCGATAAAACCTAAATCTGAAAAAGAAACCAAACCTAAAGCTGCGTCAAAATCTGGCTATGACGCCGGAAGCATTCAAGTCCTCGAGGGATTAGAAGCAGTTCGCAAAAGACCCGGAATGTATATCGGATCAACTGGTCCGCGCGGTCTTCACCATCTTGTTTACGAGATAGTGGACAACTCTGTTGACGAAGCACTTGCTGGTCACTGTGATGAAATCAATGTGTTTATCACCAAAAAGGGTTGGATCAAAGTAACCGACAACGGTAGGGGTATTCCGGTTGACATGCACCCGGTTGAGAAAAAGCCTGCCGTTGAAGTGGTGCTAACCGTTTTACACGCTGGTGGAAAATTCGGCGGCGGTGGCTACGCGGTCTCCGGTGGATTGCACGGTGTTGGAGCATCTGTAGTGAACGCTTTATCGACCGATCTAAAAGTTCTGGTAGCAAGAGATGGATTCTTATGGAGCCAGGAATACAAGATCGGTGTTCCTCAAGCACCGCTTGTTAGGGGAAAGAAAGCTGACTACACCGGAACCACAATCGAATTCAAACCAGACGGATCAATTTTTGAAACAGTTGAGTTCGAATACGAAACACTACGAGCTAGATTTCAGCAGATGGCATTTCTAAACAAAGGCCTTGGGATAACTCTTACCGACGAGCGAAACGACAAAACTGACAGTTACAAATACACCCGCGGTCTTGTTGACTATGTGGAGTTTCTAAACGCATCAAAGAAGATTGAAATCGTCCACGACGAGATCATCTCCCTTGAGGCAGAAACCTCAAAGAAGGACATGTCAATTGAAGTGGCAATGCAGTGGACCAATGCCTATACTGAGTCGGTTCACACGTACGCCAACACCATCAACACGCATGAGGGTGGTACCCATGAAGAGGGCTTTAGAACAGCCATTACCTCTTTGCTCAATAAATACGCCAGATCTAACAACCTGCTAAAGGAGAAGGACGAGAACCTCTCCGGTGACGATGTGCGCGAGGGTTTAACCGCGGTTATATCAATCAAGCTTTCCGAGCCTCAGTTTGAGGGCCAAACCAAAACCAAACTTGGAAACACAGAAGCCAAAACTTTCACCCAAAAAATTGTGAACGACCAGCTTGGCGACTGGCTAGAGCGCAACCCCCAGTCTGCAAAAGAAATCGTTCGCAAAGCAATCCAAGCTGCTGCTGCTCGAATGGCTGCTAGAAAAGCTCGCGAAGCAACCAGAAGAAAAGGTCTTTTGGAATCTGGAGGTATGCCAGGCAAGCTTCGTGATTGTTCTTCGAGAGACCCAGCGTTGTCAGAAATTTACATCGTCGAGGGTGACTCTGCGGGTGGTTCTGCAGTTAGCGGCCGAGACCCAGAGCACCAGGCAATCCTGCCGCTTCGTGGAAAGATCCTAAACGTCGAGAAGGCAAGACTTGATAGAGCTCTTGCCAACACCGAAGTGCAAGCACTTATTGCTGCCTTTGGCACCGGAATCGGTGAAGAGTTTGATGTCTCGAAGATCAGATACCACAAGTGCATCTTGATGGCTGATGCTGACGTTGACGGCCAGCACATCAGAACCCTGTTACTGACATTGCTATTTAGATACATGAGACCACTTATTGAGCACGGTTATGTGTATCTTGCTCAGCCTCCGCTTTATCGAATCAAGTGGACCAACGCAGAGCATGAGTATGTATACACAGATCAAGAGCGCGACCTCAGGCTCAAAGAGGGAGAAAAGGCCGGAAGACGAATTCCGAAAGAGAACTCAATCCAGCGCTATAAAGGCCTTGGAGAGATGGACTACGACGAGCTTTGGGCAACCACCATGGACCCAGCCAGAAGAACACTCCTCCAAGTAACCCTCGATGACGCGGCCCTTGCAGATGAGGTTTTCTCAACTCTTATGGGTGAAGACGTTGAGGCCAGAAGATCATTTATCCAGAAAAACGCGAAAGATGTTCGTTTCCTAGATATCTAGGAAAGAGAGAAAACCATGGCAGATAAGACAGACGCACCAGAGCCTCGTATGGACCACGTTGAGCAAGTGGACCTGCAAGTTGAAATGCAGCGAAGCTACCTCGACTACGCAATGAGCGTTATTGTCGGACGCGCGTTACCGGATGTTAGAGACGGACTAAAGCCAGTGCACCGTCGTGTTTTGTATGCGATGTATGACGGGGGATACCGACCAGACAAGCAGTTCTCAAAGTGCTCTCGTGTCGTTGGTGACGTTATGGGTCAGTATCACCCTCACGGTGACACCGCTATTTACGACACCTTGGTAAGACTTGTTCAATCTTGGAACCTTCGCTACCCACTTGTTTTAGGTCAAGGAAACTTTGGTTCTCCAGGAAACGATCCTGCAGCTGCTCCAAGATATACCGAATGCAAGATGGCACCACTTGCCATGGAGATGGTTCGTGACATCGACGAAGACACCGTTGATTTTCAAGATAACTACGATGGCAGAACTCAAGAGCCGACCATTCTTCCAAGCAGAATTCCAAACCTTCTAATAAATGGCTCGATTGGTATCGCCGTTGGTATGGCCACCAACATTCCTCCTCACAACCTTCGCGAGGTTGCAGAGGGCGCAATCTGGTATCTAGAGAACCCAGAAGCATCTGAAGAAGAATTACTCTCCGCATTGATGCAACGCATCAAGGGCCCAGACTTTCCAACCGGTGCTGAAATCATCGGTCGCCGTGGAATCGAGGATGCTTATAGAACCGGCCGTGGTTCGATCACCATGCGAGCAATCGTAAACGTTGAAGAATTGCAAGGAAGAACCTGTCTTGTTGTAAAAGAGCTTCCATATCAAGTAAACCCTGACAACCTAGCTCAAAAAATTGCAGAGCTAGTCAAGGAAGGCAAACTGACCGGAATTGCAGACATCAGAGACGAAACCTCTGGTCGCACCGGCCAGCGTCTGGTCATTGTTCTAAAGAGAGACGCTGTTGCACGGGTTGTTCTAAACAACCTGTATAAGTACACCCAGCTGAGAGATAACTTCAGTGCCAACATGTTGGCACTTGTTGACGGTGTCCCGAGGACACTTTCTCTGGACGGTTTCATCTCGCACTGGGTAAACCACCAGGTTGATGTGATTGTTAGAAGAACTAACTTCAGGCTGAAAAAAGCTGAAGAAAGAGCCCACATCCTCCGTGGTTACCTCAAAGCCCTAGACGCCCTCGATGCCGTAATTGCTCTTATTCGAAAGAGTGAGAACGCAGATGTTGCTAAAGACGGCTTAATGAAGCTTCTCAAGATTGATGAGCTGCAAGCTCGTGCAATCTTGAACATGCAGCTGCGTCAACTTGCTGCTCTTGAGCGCCAGAGAATCATCGATGAAGCTGCTGCTCTTGAACTTGAAATCAAGGATTACAAGGCCATCATCGCAAGCCCGAAGAGACAGCGCGAAATCATCAAAACTGAATTGGTCGAGGTTGTTGAAAAGCACGGCGATGAGCGCCGTACCCAGATTCAATCTGGTGGCGATGACGATGTCTCAACAGAGGATCTAATTCCTGTAGAGGAAATGGTTATCACCGTTACTCGCGGTGGTTACATCAAGAGAACCAAGAGCACCAACTACCGCAGCCAGCACCGTGGAGGTAAGGGCGTCAAGGGTGCGTCGCTTAGAGCAGACGATGTCGTACTTCACTTCTTTGTTACCACCACCCACCATTGGCTACTCTTCTTTACCAATAAAGGTCGTGTCTACAGAGCCAAGGCTTATGAAGTCCAGGAAGCAGGGCGTGATGCAAAAGGTCAGCACGTAGCCAACTTGTTGGCTCTGCAACCAGATGAGCAAATCGCTTCAATTTTGGACATCAGAGATTACAACCAAGCGCCTTATCTTGTTCTCGCAACAAAGTCTGGGTTGGTAAAGAAAACCGAGCTTGAGTCTTATGACACCCCAAGATCCGGTGGAATCATCGCTATCAAGCTAAAAGGCAATGATGAAGTTATTTCGGCCATGTTGGTTTCAGAATCAGATGACCTGCTGCTGGTTTCTCGCAAGGGCATGTCGATTAGATTCTCCGCATCGGATGAATCACTTCGCCCGATGGGCCGTGATACCTCCGGAAACATTGGTATGAACTTCCGTAAGGGTGACGAACTTCTATCGGCCACAGTTATCAACGACATTGATGATTCTTACGTCTTCATAGCCACCGAAGGTGGCTATGCCAAGAGAACCGCGGTCGATCAATATCGCCCACAAAACCGCGGTGGTTTGGGTATCAAGGTCGCCAAACTAGAGGAAAAACGCGGTGATTTAGTGGGTGCCATCATCTGCTCTGAAGCCGACGAGGTGCTAGTTGTGCTCTCTAGCGGTAAAGTTGTCAGGTCCGCCGTTAGCGAGGTACCGGCCAAGGGCCGGGACACCATGGGAGTGGTGTTTGCCAGATTTGACGAGGCGGACTCAGTAATAGGACTAGCAAAGAACTCAGAGCGAAACTTGGAAGGTTCAATAGAGAATGAGTGAAGCACCATCAAAGAAATCTAAACTGAGATCTCTAAGCAGATTTAAGCTCCGCCCAACCCCTAGCGCCGACCAAAAAAGAGTGCAGCTTAGGCTTGTGAACATCGAAGTTTGGTCAGCAGCTAAAGCCGGCTTCTTCGTAACAGTGGCTGTAGGAGTAGCAACAATCGTTGGTTTCTTTGCTATGTGGCTAGTTGTAGGACAACTTGGCTTATTTTCTTCTTTGAACACTTTGCTAGCCGGTGCTTTTGGTGAAGGTGGCATAGACGTAGAACAGCAGCTTTCGTTGCCTCGAGTTATGTCTTTTGCTTTCGGTCTATCTATTTTCAACGTAATTATAGGAACGGCCTTGGCTTCTCTTTACGCCATGATCTTTAACGTAATCGGCAAGATGACTGGCGGTATTGCGGTTAGCTTCACAAACAACTAGATTCACAACTGGTTTGGCTTCAAGCGGTTTGAGCATTGTTTTTGGATGTAATAGACTCAATGAAGCTCTACGGGCCTATAGCTCAGGTGGTTAGAGCGCTTCACTGATAATGAAGAGGTCGGAGGTTCAAGTCCTCCTAGGCCCACCAGGGAGCATCTCTTCATCAGAAGTGATGGTTCCAACCAAGAAACACCAGATCTAACGATCCGGGGACTTAGCTCAGTTGGTAGAGCACCTGCTTTGCAAGCAGGGGGTCAGGGGTTCGACCCCCCTAGTCTCCACTAGTCAAAAAACTCCCTTGTTTTTACAGGGGAGTTTTTTACTTGTGTGGAGAAATAGTCTGAGCTAATGACGTCCAAGCCAAATCAAAATCGAAACGGAAGTACTCTTCAAATCTTGCTCGGGCGGACTCGCGCATCATGTCTCGACTTTGATCATCTAGATCAAAGATAAGCCCAGTACGCCGCACCAACCCCTCTAAGGATTGATACTTAAATCCATTTACCCCAAATTGAACTATCTCGCCAGGGCCACCGTTACCAACCACGACTGGGATGAGCCTAGAACCCATTGCCTCTACAAGTGAAATGCCGAAATGCTCGCAACGCTCCGGGTAAAGCCCTGGGTCCACTTCAAAACCCGCCCCGTGCCAGTAAATCGATGAACTTTCCATAAGTGACGAAATCTTGTCACGCTCGGCATCAATTTGAAAAGTAACAGGAAGGTCCTCAGCGAGGTCGCGACACATATCTAGGTACTCACGATGGACAGAGCCAGGTGCAAGACCCCCGGCCAATACCAAAGTTGCCTCGGGGTACTTTTTCAATAGCTCACGGAATGCGGTTATTAGCATGTGTTGGTTTTTACTATGGCCATGAACGAAAAACCGGCCAACAGAAAGAATTTGATAAGGCTTTTTAGCCCTATCAGATACAACTAAATCCGAAATAGGGGGAGCAACGACAACAACATTTAGATGATTGAAGCCCACTGATTGAGCCGCTTGTAGGTAGTGACCTTTTGTGTATTCAGAATTAACCACAACATAATCAATTTTGTTTAGGCGTGAAACCTGGTCGTCTGTCTGAGATTCAGGAGGAAAAGGGAACTGACAATGGTGAATATTTTTCTTTCCAATTGGCTCAACAGGAGGATAGACCTCGTTGCCCATGGTTATAAATATGTCAACCGGAGAGCTCACCTCCTCCAGAGTGGCAAGCTCGATTGAGCCAAGGTCTAGCCCAAAATCAATCCCAAGTGCCATAAGGCGAACTTTTGAATACCTATGTCTTGTAGCAAGTATTGTTCGGAAGCCCGAGCTTGAATAAGCGTGAGCGACACTTAGTATGTATTTCTCTCCACCCCCAAAAACCAGATCAAAAGGTGTGTAAATCACAACAGTTGGACCGCCTGAGGTAATCGCCCTAGGAGGTTTTTGAGTGTCGATCGACAATCGAGGCGGAATTTTTCCATTCCCCCACCGATTCAGAAATTTGATTCGATTCATTTCAAATACCCCCTCAACAAGCGGGGTGTTGCCGGCAGCAGCGGTTGTTGGAGTTCCTATGTCTATCACCGTTGATTCCGGTTGATTGACGATCGTTAGTCCGGCCGCGCGGAGCGAAAAGCCCAAGCCGGCGTCCTCGTAATTGCCAGGCTCATAAACGAAGTTAAATCCACCGACTTTTAGAAAATCTCTCTTGCGTACTGCGAAACAGTCTTCCGATACATATTGAACCTCGCGTTTTTCACTAAACAGTCCAGCACCCGAGGCTTGCCCCCTGCCTCTGTGAACGGATCGAGCATTCCTATCCAAGAAAGCCCCAGCCTCCCGAATCGATCCGCCCGGATAAAGAAATTTAGGACCAACAGCTCCCACATTTGGGTTTGCTTGTAATTCTTGAACCAGCGGCTCTAGCCAGTTCTCTGTAACCATGACTTGGTTGTTGAGAAAAACCAGAATCTCACCAGTCGCTGATTCTGCACCAATGTTGCTGCCTTCACCAAAAAACCTATTTACGCCAACAGACAGAATGGAGGCCCTTGTATCCCTGAACTTTTCAATTAGGTTATCCAGTACATAAGAATCGCTGCCATTATCGACCAGGATTACTTCCACGTCTTTATCAGTGTGCGTCAGAACCGACTCAACAGATTTGGAGGTTAAGTCAAAATTGTTCCTGCCAACGACGACAACAGAGACAGTTAATTCTCTAGAAAGAGTCATTTTCAAATGTTTCTGTTTATCCGAAGATTTTCTTAAATAGTTTTAGTGTAAATCGGCCAAATGCCGAACCTCTAAATTGGGTCTTGACCCAGTGGCTTATCTTTCGGAGCGGATAGCTGTAACGCCAAGTTCTGGACTGGAGAATATCGTCGTACTTTGCCTGGACTTCCTCATACTTCAAAATTGCTTCTTCAAGATTCTTTTCGGCGGAAATTTTGGCCGAGACCATAGAGTTTTCGAAGGCGTACAGTTCGATTTCCCGTTCCAAGGATTCACTCAGAACGATTTTGTTTTCAAGTTGATTTCTTTCGTTCATCGACACATCACCCCTATGCGATCCTCACGTGAAGCCCAAAACATCAACGAATTCCAATATCTTAGCTGAGAATCGGTTTCTATTTGGAGAAAATCTAGTCAGGATGCCGGGCCCAACATCCACCCAAGTGTGTAATACGCATTTGGGCGTTGGAGATACAAAACATTATTGACTAGAATTATCGTCACAACAACAACGCCTCTCATTTGAGAAGCTAGCGTTTGTAGCTCAACGGATAGAGCATCTGACTACGGATCAGAAGGTTGGGGGTTCGAGTCCCTCCAAGCGCAC
>NZ_JBIIAL010000013.1:0-26791 GCF_044239955.1 Rhodoluna sp. | reverse complement strand
TTTAGTAAGGCTTTGTCTACTGAATCTAAGATGTGCATTTTGTGTCGCTTCCTGTTTTTAGCACGCAGGTCAAAAACGGTTATGTTGGGTTTTTGCTTCGCCCTATCTCCCCTGCGGCAGAGTCCATTACTGGAGGCGAACCTCCATATTGCCACAGTTTCTGGCCCCAGGCAATTGGAATCTAATCGATCAGATCTGGCCTGATTCTTCGGGTTTTTTCCAGAGCTTGCTCCTTGCGCCACTTAGCAATCTCGGCGTGATTACCACTTAGAAGCACCTCAGGAACATCCATACCGCGCCAGCTAGCTGGCTTGGTGTAACTCGGGTATTCCAATAAACCTTCACTATGTGACTCCTCGTCCAAAGATAAAGAGTTACCAATTACTCCAGGGATTAGCCTCGCAATTGCCTCGATCATGGCTACCGCCGCCACTTCGCCGCCGTTAAGTACATAATCACCCAAGCTGATCTCTCGAACCTCTGCCTTACTGGATGCGTATTCCAAAACTCTTTGGTCAATACCCTCGTAGCGACCGCAGGCAAAAACTAGATGCTGCTCCCCTGAAAGTTCTCTAGCGGTAGCTTGCTTGAATGGCACGCCTGCTGGCGAAGGAAACACCACAACGCTTTCTTGGGTCAGTACCGAGTCCAACGCCAAACCCCAAGGCTCTGGCTTCATGAGCATTCCCGCTCCACCACCAAAAGGGGTGTCATCTACTGTTCGATGCTTATCTTCGGTGAAAGTTCTTAGATCATGTGCCGTGAAATCAATGAGTGACTGCTCTTGGGCTTTCCCGAGCAAGGAAATATCCAGCACCTTGAAAAACTCTGGAAAAATACTGATGGCATCAATTCTCATCAGATGCACCGCCTGGAAGATTTACTTCAAAAAGACCGGCCGGCGGAGTCAGAACAACTTGAGCTTTTTTGATATCAACTGAAGGGACAATTTGTTTCACAAACGGCACCAGCACTTCCCCGTTAGAAGTTTCAATTGCCAAAAGATCCTGGGCTGGGAGGTGATCCACACGGGTCACCTTCCCAACAACTTCTTCCCCGACTAAAGCCGTTAGGCCAACAAGCTGATGGTCGTACCAGGCTTCGGGGTCTTCTGGAAGCTGTTCAAGATCTGTTTCGATAAGCAAGATTGCCTTGACTAGGGTTTCTGCTTGGCTGCGGTCTTGAATGCCCTCCAGAAACAAAACTGGGGACTGGTTATAGAAGCGAAGCTCGGCTACCTTGACGGTTTTTCCAAACCATTCGGAGTTCTCTGGAACTTGTAGTTCTAGTTCCTGGCCAGCGCGAAATCTTTGATCTGGGCTGTCGGTATACAGCTCTAGCTTGAGAGCTCCTTTTAGACCGTGCGCTTTAACGAGTCTTCCGACTCGTAGCTTGGTCTTACTAGAAGTCACCGTCCACCACATCAACGCGAATTTTCTTGCCGTCGGCAAGTGCGTTGACCAAAGTGCGAAGTGCTTTTGCTGTTCTACCGTTGCGCCCGATTACTCTGCCCAGATCATCTGGGTGAACGTGAATCTCTAGAAGATCTCCTCTAGAGCTCGAGCGTTCAGTTACCGAAGCATCGTCAGGATTATCAACGATGCCCTTAACTAGGTGCTCGAGCGCAGCGGCCAACATTTTGGATTAAGCCTCTGGCTTTGCTTCTTCGGCTGGAGCTTCCGCAACAGCTTCCTCGGCAGGAGCTTCAGTAGCCTCAGCAGCAGGAGCCTCTACAACTTCTTCAGCAGCAGGTGCTTCTACAGCCGCTTCAACAACTGCTTCTTCAACAGGAGCATCGGTTGCTTCAACAGCAGGTGCTGCCTCTTCAACAGGAGCTTCAGCTTTTGCCTTCTTGGCAGCAAGTTCTTCTTTAGGAACTAGAACAGCTTTTTTCTTGGTGTCTTTTTCAAACACTGGCTTCGCAGCCTTTACCTGAACTGTGCTCTTAGCATCCTTGTCACCCTTTGACTTCTGGTAGTCTCCGGTGAGCTTAAGAATTACCTCTACCTGCTCGGTTGGTTGTGCACCAACGCCAAGCCAATACAAAGCTCGCTCAGAATCTACTTCAATAAAAGATGGATTTTCGGTCGGGATGTAACGACCAATTTCTTCGATGACTCTACCGTCACGCTTTTTTCTAGAGTCGGCAACGACGATGCGGTAGTGAGGCGTACGGAGTTTTCCGAGACGCTTTAGGCGGATTTTTACAGCCACAATGCTCCTGTTATTTGAATTGGGGCGAACAATCAACCGTGAGCGTGGGGGCACACTCGGTAGTCAAGCTCTATGGTTTTGCCTTTTTGGCTCCTGGTTAGAGGGTCAGGTTCCTAGGCAACTTCTCTAGTCTGCCAGAAATGGCCAAAGATAGCTAGTTGCCGATTCCAAAGGCTGATCCAGCACCAGATGGGGCTGAACCTTGGCCATTTGCCCTGGCTTGCTCTTGTTCAGCACGCTTAGCTGGATTACCCGATTTAGAACCGGATTTTTTCTTGGAGTCCTTGGCCTTCTTGCGTGGCACCACGCCTCCAATGCCAGCTGGCATGCCTGGGATCTGAGGCGTGCCACCCTTGGCAACGGTTTTCATCATTTTGGCTGCCTGCTCGAATCGATTCACTAGTGAATTCACATCGGTCACGCTCATTCCAGAACCTCTCGCGATTCTTGTTCTTCTTGAGCCATTCAGAACCTTGGGGTTGGTTCTTTCGACCGGGGTCATGGAACGAATTATGGCCTCGGTCCGATCAATTTCTTTTTCGTCGATGTTGTCTAGTTGAGCTCTCATCTGGCCAGCTCCTGGCATCATGGCAAGCATGGATTTTAGAGAGCCCATTTTTCGAAGCTGCTGCATCTGTTCCAAGAAGTCCTCAAGAGTGAAGGTTTCCTTAGCGAGCTTCTCGGCCATCTCCAATGCGGATTGCTGATCAAACTGCTTCTGGGCTTGTTCGATCAGGGTAAGGATGTCTCCCATGTCCAGGATTCGAGAAGCCATGCGGTCTGGATAAAAAGGCTCGAAGGCGTCGAGAGATTCTCCGGTTGAGGAGAAGATGATTGGCTTACCGGTCACCGAGGCTACGGATAGTGCCGCTCCGCCTCGGGCGTCACCGTCAAGTTTTGTCAAAACAACAGCCGATATTCCAACGCCGTCTTCAAACGCCTTGGCTACGTTGACTGCATCTTGACCAAGCATTGCGTCAATAACAAACAGAGTTTCGTCTGGCTTGATGGCATCACGAATCTTTTTGGCCTGATTCATCATCTCTTGATCAACGCCGAGGCGTCCTGCGGTATCAACAATTACAACCGTGTTGCCCTTGGACCTAGCGTGAGCAATCGAATCCTTGGCGACTTTTACCGGATCCCCGACTCCTGAACCGACTTCGGGAGAGTAAACCTCAACCGAAACTTTCTCGCCTAGAACCTTTAGCTGGTCAACGGCATTTGGGCGTTGCAAATCTGCGGCGACCAGCAAAGGGTTCTCCCCTTCGCTTTTTAGCCACTTGGCAAGTTTTCCAGCGAGGGTTGTCTTTCCAGAACCCTGTAAACCGGCAAGCATGATCACGGTTGGAGAAACTTTTCCATAGCGAAGCTTTCTTGCTTCACCGCCAAGTATTTGTATTAGCTCTTCATTTACAATCTGAACAACCTGCTGGGCAGGGTTCAGTGAGGCTGAAACTTCATCGCCCAAAGCTCGCTCACGAACAGCGCTAATAAAGTTCTTGACTACCTCTAGGGCAACGTCAGCTTCTAATAGTGCCTTGCGGATTTCCCTAAGGGTTCCGTCGATATCGGCGGCGCTTAGTCTTCCCTTGCCGCGAAGAGCCTTGAAGGTCTCGGCTAAGCGATCTGATAGGTTTCCAAACACTTTTTTATCTCACTTCCTATTTCTAGGCTAAGCCACTAAACCGTTGGCGAAATCTTCGGGGTCAAAAAAGGCAAAGTCTTCTACCCCTTCGCCAACCCCAACTAACTTGATTGGAATTGCAAGTTCGTTTTGTATGGCAACAACAATTCCACCCTTTGCTGAGCCATCAAGCTTTGTTAGAGCTATGCCGGTTACAGCAATAGCCTCGGCGAATGCCCTTGCCTGAACTAATCCGTTTTGCCCGGTTGTAGCATCCAGCACCAAAAGAACCTCTGCGATCTCAGCTTGCTTTTCAATAACTCTTCTGATTTTGGAAAGCTCGTCCATCAAATCAGTCTTGTTCTGCAACCTTCCAGCAGTATCGATGATTACTACATCTGCTTGAGATTTAACCGCGTACTCGACAGCCGCAAATGCCACAGACGCTGGGTCTTGACCTTCGGAACTTGGTCCAACAAGTTTCACTCCTGCACGATCTGCCCAGGTTGCGAGTTGATCAACCGCTGCGGCACGAAAAGTATCAGCTGCTCCAAGAACCACTTTCAAGTTGCCCTGGGTTAGCCAAGTGGCAAGTTTTCCAATGGTGGTTGTCTTTCCTACCCCATTTACTCCAACAACCAAGATCACATAGGGGGCTTTTCCGCTTGTTAGGTTTAGCTCTCTATTTCCAGAAGTTAACTTGTCTCGAATCACTCCAGCAAGAATTGTTTTGAGTTCTGCTTCTGTTTTGGCTCCCTCGGCCTTTGCTAGCTTCTTCACCTCTGCAACAATCGCTTCTGCGGAGTCAACTCCAAAGTCAGCCTGAATCAGGATCTCTTCCAGTTGTTCCAAACTCTCAAAATCAAACTTGATTCTTGAAAATAGGCTTCGGATACCGGCTCTTGAATTTCTCTTTGGAAGTGCGGTGGCTACAAGATCTTGGGGCTTTACGACTGCGTCCGGTTGATTTGCTTCCGCTTTTTCTTCTTCACGTTTTTTACGCCAAAAGAAGATGTTTGACATTAGGCGTCGGCCTTCTCTCGCAGTCGCTGACCCACAACAGCAGAAATACCGTCAGATTTCATGGAAACTCCGTATAGCGCATCGGCTATTTCCATGGTGCGCTTTTGGTGAGTGATGATGATTAGCTGTGAGCTTGTTCTAAGGTCTTCAAAGATTGAAAGTAGGCGGCCTAGGTTGGCATCATCAAGGGCCGCCTCAACCTCGTCCATGATGTAGAAAGGCGAAGGACGCGCCTTGAAAATAGAAACCATAAGGGCTACCGCCGCTAGAGATCTTTCTCCACCAGATAGCAGGGAGAGTCTTTCAATTTTTTTACCTGCAGGCTTTACGTTTACCTCAAGTCCGGTAGTAAGCATGTTGTCCGGATCGGTTAGGAAGATGGATCCAGTTCCACCAGGGAACAAAACCGGGAAAACGGTCTCGAAAGCTTTCTTGGTGTCTTGGAAGGCGTCACTAAAGATAACCTGCATTTTCTCGTCCAGATCGTGGATGATCTTGATCAAGTCTTTGCGGGTCTCTGTTAGGTCTTGAAGTTGATCGGTTAGAAACTTGTGGCGCTGCTCGAGAGCGGAGAACTCCTCTAGAGCCAGCGGGTTCACGCGTCCCAGTTTTTCTAGTAGCTTCTCGGATTCCTTCAGGCGCTGGAACTGCTTTGCACGATCAAATACTTCTGGCTCACCATCTTCCTCGTTCGATGGAATCAAGTTATCTGGGTTGTATTCGGCAAGAAGTGTCGGCTCATCTAGGCCGAGTTCTTCTTGAGCTCTAGTTACTAGATTTGCAAGGTTCAGACGCTTTTCGTGATTTTGAAGTTCAATGTCGTGGACCGACTGAGTCAAATCGGAAAGCTTCTGCTGAATGTCGGCAATCTCGCCTCGAACCTTAGTTAGCTCCTGAAACTGATCGGTGCGCTCGTTTTCAAAGGCGTTGTACTCACGCTTTGCGTCGTTGGAACCAGTTCCCACTGCCTCAATCAACTTAGGCAAAACTTTGAGAACAGCTCTTGCAGCAGTTAGCTGCTGCGCTCTTGCCTTTGCCGCGCTAATTGCGCCCTCGATAGCTGAGCGGGAAGAATCCAGCTGTAATTTCAGGCTCTCGGACTTCTCGGTTTCAACGCGAAGTCTTTCTTCTCCAGCGCCAAGCTCCACACGGATCTCGAGCTCCTTAGATCTTTCGAGCTCAAGCGCCTCAACCAAACGGTCTCTGTCGGAAAGTGCCTGCTCTGGTCTGCCAAGGCCCTCAAATTCACGCAGTCTAGATTTCGATGCTTCTAGCTCTCCTTCGGCCTCACGAATTGCAGCCTCGTTTGACTCTGCAACCACACCCAGTCGATCAAGCTCGCTCTGCAGCGCCTCGACTTGAACGCGAACCCGACCAAGCTGTTCTGCCTGAGAGGCAAGCTTGGCATCCTGCTCATTTAGTTCAGCCAAAGATGCCTTAGCTGAGTTCTTGGCAGCAAGCTCGTTGGACTTAGCCTGGGCAAGTTCTGCGGTCAAGGTTTCAATGCGTGAGCTGAGTCTTGAAAGCTCTTTTTCTGCTGCATCGCGCTCGGCAACCAACTCAAGTTTTGAAGGCTTGCTTGATGAACCTCCACGCAAGATCGCTCTAGTTAGAACGTCACCTTGTTTGGTGATTACTTGCGAGTCCGTTGTTTGTGCGTTGAAGAAGGTCTTTGCAGCAGCTAGGTCGTCCACGATAACTACTTGGGAAAGCAACTTCAAGATGCCATCAGGAGCGCTAACAACTTCAGAGGCAACCTTGGATCCTGCAACTAAGTTCACTGATGCAGCTTCTGAGCGAAGATCAACGTCGGCGATGATAATTTCAACACGACCACCGTCAGTTCTCTTCAAGTGTTCAAGAGCGGAAAGACCAGACTCTAAGTCTTCGGCAACCAGAGCATCGGCCAATGAACCTAAAGCTGCAGCAATCGCCTGCTCGTAGCCTGGTTCGATGCGAAGGTGATTAGCAACCAGTCCCCTGATACCTCGAAGCTGAGCTTGGGTCAAAGATGAAGCGCCGTCTTTTTGCTCGAGGGTTAGATTCAGTGCGGAGCGCTTTCCGGCTAGAGCATCCTTTTCACGCTCTGCTTCGTGTAGCTGATCACGGAGTGATTCGATCTTGTTCGAAGCCTCCGACACAGCTTTTTGAGCAGCATCGTATTTGGATTCGAGATTGTTTTCACTTGGGTTGTTGCTGGAAAGTAGCGATTCCAAATCGCGATACTGAGCAGACTGCTCCTGGTGTCTTAGTCTGGCGGCTCCAAGAATTTCCTGGTGGCGAGACTTCTCATTTCTAAATGCTTCCAGCTTGCTTTCCGCAACCTTAACACCGTTAGCAAATTGCGCTAGGTCGAGGTCGTATTTGGAAATGAGCGAATTTTGCTCTTGAATCTTGGAGTCGAAAGAATCTAGGGCATCGCGGGCAACGTTTCTTCTTTGCTCTGCGATACCGAGCTGCTGTTGCAAGCGCTGAACTTCTTGGCTCAGCCGCTGCATTTCAACTTCGGCCTTTTCGATGTCAACGGTGATTGAAGAAAGATCGAATTTGCTTTGCTCTTGATCGCTTGATTCCAAAAGGGCCACCCTGGCACTGGCGATGTTAGAAATAGACCTAATGCGCTCCTGCAGTGAGTCAAACTCGAAAGAGATCTTGCGAGCGCGGTCTAGCTTCTCATTTAGCTCCGGGGATTCAAGCTGAGTCAGACGCTGCTGATTGGTGGAAAGCATTTGCTGCAAGATATTTCTCTCGCTGCGACGTTGTGACTCACTTGTCGAAGTGGTTTCAAGGGATTTTTGAATGTCCAAGATGTCGAAGGCAAGGATTCTGGACTTAGCGTCTCTGGCCTGAGAGGCGATATTCTGGGCTTCTCTAGCAATTTCAGCTTGCGCGCCCAGCGGTTTTAGTTGACGACGAACTTCACCCGCAAGGTCACTCAACCTTGAAAGGTTAGCCTGCATGGCCTCAATTTTGCGCTCGGTTTTTTCCTTGCGACGGCGGTGCTTTAAGATTCCAGCGGCTTCTTCTATGAAGCCTCGTCTTTCCTCGGGAGTTGCTCGAAGGACGCTATCTAGTTGACCCTGACCCACGATGACGTGCATCTCGCGACCCAGACCTGAGTCGCTCAGAAGTTCCTGAACATCGAGCAATCTGCAGGGGTCGCCATTGATTGCGTACTCGGATCCACCGCTTCTAAAAAGCGTTCTTGAGATAGTTACTTCGGTGTAATCAATAGGTAGTGCACCATCGGTGTTATCGATAGTGAGCTGCACTTCGGCTCGGCCTAATGGTCCCTTGGTCGCGGTTCCAGCGAAGATAACGTCTTCCATCTTTCCACCGCGCAAAGTCTTGGCTCCCTGCTCACCCATTACCCAGGCAAGAGCATCTACAACGTTTGATTTACCCGACCCATTGGGTCCAACCACGCAAGTCACACCGCGCTCAAACTGGAATGTGGTGGGTTGAGCGAAGGATTTGAAGCCTTTTAGGGTGAGGCTTTTTAGATGCAAGCGAACACACCCCTCTGGAAATTAGTCAATTGCTCAAAGCTGAACAGTATCTAAAAATACCCCATTTTTAGGGTCCCAATTGACCGCTAGCTTAGGCGCTGGCACCTGGGGCAGAAGTGAGAACCACGGTTAGCCCAGGCTTGGCGCCTTATTGGCGTTTGGCACCTAGCGCAGGGTTTATCGGTTTGGCCATAGGCATAAAGCTCCTGTGAAAAGTACCCAGCCTCACCGTTGACGTTCTTGTACTGCTGGTCAAAGCTCGTACCGCCCTGCTTAGTGGCCTTAGCCAAGACCTCTTTTACGATCCCCACTAATTCATTTAGCTTGGGTTTAGAAATTGAGTCAGCCTGACGATCAAAGTGCAGCTTGGCTAGCCACAAAGACTCATCCGCGTAAATGTTGCCGATTCCACTGAGTAGATTCTGATCAAGCAGGGCTCGCTTGATTCCGGTTTTCTTACCTCGAAGTCTTTGGACTACCTGGTCAGTATCGAATAGCTCATCAAGTGGGTCCCTAGCGATGTGCGAAGCGGAGCTCGAAATCAGGTTCTGCCACGGCTTGTTCTTATTCTTACCAGCGCTAAACCCTCCCTGTTTGCCATCGGGGGTTGCAACCAAGGGGTCAATAGCTAAAGAGCCAAAGATCCGCTGATCTACAAAACGAAGTTCTAGTGGCTTCTTATTCTTGGATTGGAAGGAAACAGTTACGCGGTTGAGCTTGTCTTCTGGAAACTCTGGGCTTCTTATTAGCATCTGACCACTCATACCAAGGTGGCCAACCAATGCAGTTGAATCCCCCGATAGCGGCATCCAAAGAAACTTTCCACGTCTAACCACATCAAGGACATCTCTACCAAGTAGTTTCTTGGTGAAGTCATTAGCGCCACTTAGGTGTCGCTTCAGGGATCTGGCGTCATGAATCTTGACCGAGGTTATCGTTCCACCAGTTATGGATTTGGCAAGTCCGGCGCGGACGGTTTCGACCTCGGGAAGCTCTGGCACTTATTCTCCAGAAGGGCCAGAAAGCGCCTTGATGGCCGCGTTGGTTTCAGCTTGCTTTCTAGATCTTCCTGAAGCTGTAGCCACGACGATGCCGTCAATTATCAAGTTTGCAAAGAAGGTCCGGTCGTGATCGGGGCCCTCATGAGTTGTTTGATAAACCGGAGCAGCTTTGCCCTGCCGTTGCATGCTCTCCAAAAGTGTGGTTTTTGGATCTGCCGAAAGCAATAGCTCTTCTGCGCTCTCGAGTAGCGGAAGGATGTGTTGATCGACAATCGTCTTGGCTGCTTCAATACCTTTGGAAACATAAGCTGCTCCCAGGACTGCCTCAAAGGTATCGGCTAGTAGATTCAATTTCTCGCGACCGCCGGTTTGAATTTCACCTTTACCGAGCAGTAAGTATTCGCCGAGGTTGATTGAGCTGGCAGCTTGTGCCAGAGCTGGCGCAGAGACAACAGCATTTTTGAGTTTGGTTAGATTTCCTTCATCCATATCGGAGAAGTGATCGTGAATGTGTGAGGTAACTAAAAAACCAAGGATTGCGTCGCCTAGAAACTCCAGGCGTTCATTATTTGGACCTCGGCCGTTTTCATATGAATAGGAGCGGTGAGTTAGGGCGAGTTCGAGAAGTTGCGGTTCGATTTCCACGCCAAGGGATTTACCTAGCGCATCAAGGCTCATGGGTTAAGCGTCAGCTACCTTGCGGCCCTTGTACTCCATGAACAGTGCAGTTCCGTTTGAGTCCTCAACTAGCTTCGCGCGGTGAGGAAGGCTGTATACGGTCTTGCCGTTTTCAACTGTCTTGACCAGAGTGATTGGAGCGGCCTTCCACTGTGAGCGACGAGCTCTTGTGTTTGAACGCGACATGCGTCTTTTTGGTACTGGCATTTCCTACTCTTTCCTAAAGCTTTCTAATCCACTCCAGCGAGAATCAATACTCGCTTCGTGAACGTGGTTTGGATCCTGAGAAAAGTTCAATCCACATTCGGAGCACAGACCAAGACAGTCTTCACTACAAACAGGTTTGAACGGAAGTGATAAAACTACAGCATCCGTGATTGCCTGCTCAAGGTTGATTTTCTCGTCTTGAATCAGGAAATCGTCTTCCTGCTCTAAAGAATAGGCGAAAAGCTCTTGGAAATCCACCTCGACCGCTAGCTCAAGGGGCTCCAGGCACCTAGAACACAGGGACGTTGCCTTGGTGAAGACTTCCCCGGTGGCCAAAACACCCTCGTGAATCGACTCCAGCCTCAAATCAACTTCGATTTTTGCTCCCGCGGGAACCGTGGCGGCTCCTTGCCCCATTGCGTCATCAAGATCAATGTTTAGCTCCAGCTGGCTGGTGTGGCCCGGCCTGCGAGTAAGTTCGTGAACTGGAACGTCAAACTTGCTCACTAGTTTTGCTCCAATAAAGCCTTAGCCACCGCCGCGGAAACGTAGTTCTGCACTGGACCACCAAGAGCTGCCACCTGACGCACCAGGCTAGATGCCACCAGTCCGTACTGAGGATCGGCTGAAATAAAAATGGTCTCAATGCCACTTAGATCTCTATTGACCTTAGCCATAGGTAGTTCGTAATCAAGGTCAACGTTGTTACGAAATCCCTTAATTAGAAGCTTCGCATCCACCTTTCGGATGTAATCAACCAGGAGACCAGAAGACAGCTCAGTCACTTTGATGTTTGGGCTGACTACGCCAGCTTCTTTCAAAGACTCTTGAATCAGTTCGATTCTCTTGGAGCTTGAAAACATGGGGGATTTTTCAGGATTGTGAACAACCAAAACATGTAGTTCATCAACAATCTTTGAGCACCGCTCGATGATGTCCACGTGCCCAAGAGTTATTGGGTCAAAAGATCCTGGGTAGACCGCGAGAGTTGGCATAGCCCCAAGATTAGCAAACTTATTAGCTCAGCCTTTAGACAAGTTTTCTACGGCGTTCATTTCCTCAATAGCTAGGCGCAGATTCGGCAGTTCCCCTAGACCAGGATCTATTTGAAACAGCTCCTCAACCTCAACCCGGACCTTCTGAATCAGAGCAGCATCCCGAATCACCTGCAGTAGGCGCAAGCTGGAGCGACCCCCTGATTGATTTGCTCCCAGGACATCTCCCTCGCGCCGAAGTTCTAGGTCAATCTCGCTGAGCTTGAAGCCATCGCTTTCAGCTGCAACAGCTTCGATTCTTTGGAGTGCGATGGAGCCGTCTTCGGCACCGGTAAGCAAAAGACACAGGCCTTTGGCTGCTCCCCGGCCCACTCGACCGCGAAGCTGATGTAACTGGGAAACTCCAAAGTTATCGGCATCTAGGATCACCATCACAGTAGCGTTCGGAACATCCACACCAACTTCAATGACCGTGGTCGCTACCAAAACATCAATTTCTTTGTTGAGAAACTTTGCCATTACCTCGGATTTAAGCTCTTGGTCCATGCGACCGTGCAGGGTATCGATTCGAAGGGAGGCGAGGTTTGGGTTCTTACGTAGCTGAATAGTGGTTTGCTCAACTGATGCCCCTGATTGTTCTTTGTCGGATTCATCAATTTTTGGACAAACCACAAACACTTGATGCCCCTTTGCTACCTCTTCCGCAACTCTCTCCCAGACCCTAGAAACCAGATTCTTGTCCCCTGCCCGCACAACATGAGAGTCAATCTCTTTGCGACCTGCAGGAAGTTCCGTCAATGAGGAAACCGCCATGTCACCAAAGACAGTTACCGCCAATGTTCTAGGTATTGGAGTTGCCGTCATTGTTAAGACGTGTGGTGAAAGTTTTCCTTTGAGGCGAAGTTTCTCTCTTTGCTCAACACCAAATCTGTGCTGCTCGTCGATTACCACAAGCCCTAAGTCATAGAACTCGACTTTCTCGGAAAATAGTGCATGAGTTCCAATAACAATCTTCGATGCTCCGGAGACCACTTGCAGCATTGCCTTTTTGCGATCTGCCGTTGAAAGTTGTCCAGTCAAAAGAGTAAGCCCAACTTTCTTGGCAAGATCCTCACCGAGGCTTTTAGAAATTGATCTAAAGTGCTGCGAGGCCAAAACTTCTGTCGGGGCAAGTAACGCTGACTGACCCTCGGTGTCGGCAACTGCAAGCATCGCCCTTAGGGCAACTAGTGTTTTTCCAGATCCAACCTCACCTTGTAGCAATCTGTTCATTGGGTAGCTCTTTGCAAGGTCCAAAGAAATTTCTTCGCCTACGCTTTTTTGTCCCTTAGTTAGTTCAAATGGAAGATTGCTGTCAAAGGCAGAAAGGAATCCATTAGCTCCACCACGGCGGATAGTTGCAGGAGATTTTTCGTTGGCTATCTTGCGAGCAATCAAGTTAGCCTGCAGCAAAAATGCCTCGTGATAGGAAAGGGTTTTGGTAGCCGATGCCCAATCCGATTTGGTTTCTGGGCGGTGGATTTTTTCGAAGGCTTGGTTCAGGCTCATCAGCTTGTGCTTTTTTGCCAACTGCTCAGGGACTTCATCTTGAATGGGCGAAAGAGTATCCAGAACAATTGCCAAGGCTTTTTGAATCATCCAGGTGGTAACCGTTGCCGAAGCAGGATAAATAGGAATCGGCTGATCGGCCCAGGCCTTGGCATCGAACTGGCTGACTTCATCTAAAAAGAGCTCGTAGTCCGGGTGAGCCAACTGAAGCTTCCCCTGATACTCGCCAATTTTTCCGGCAAATAGTCCCCTAGTGCCAGGAACTAAGCTCTTTTGTCTCCAAGCCTGGTTGAAAAAAGTTAGCGATAAGAATCCGCTTCCATCTGTGATTCGCACCTCCAGAATGTGGCTTACTCGACCCTTGGTTCTTCGCTCCCTCGCGTCAACTACCTCTGCAACGATCGAAACACTTTCTCCAACGGGCAGGTTTGTAATTGGGGTTAGCTCTCCCCTAGATGAGTACCTTCTGGGATAGTGCTGCAGCAAGTCAGCAACGCTAATAAGTCCTAGATTTTTTGAGAAGCTCTTAGCTGTTTTGTCACCCAATACTCGATCGAGTTCAGTTGTTGGAAGCAGCATGCTTCAATCTTCTACGAGAGAGCTGCCAAAAGCCGTTAGGCTTTGACAATCATGACAAGAATTATTGGGGGCCTAGTTGGCTCTAGAAAGCTTGCCTCTCCTGCAAAGAGCACTAGACCAACAGCGGATCGAATCCGAGAGAGCATCTTTAGCTCACTCGAATCAAAAGGCGCTCTAGCTGGAAGCAAAGTCTTAGATCTTTACGCGGGCACAGGTGCGCTGGGCCTAGAGTCCTTATCCCGCGGCGCGAAAGCTGCCGTGCTAGTTGAGAGTAACAAGATGGCCGCTGCGGTTTGCATCAAAAACGCTCGAACTGTTCAGGATGCACTTAGCGATGAAGGCCAGGAAGTTTCAGCAAAAGTTCAAATCCAACCAGTTCAGAAGTTTCTGGATACAACTACTGGTTCTTTTGACTTGATCTTTATTGACCCACCCTATGAGCTAACAAACCAGGAGATAGAAAAGTGTCTCGAGTCGCTGCGACTTTTGGTTTCAGAAAAAGCCTGGGTACTTGTTGAGCGATCTTCTAGGGTGGACGCTTTTGCAACTACCGGGTACGAACTGTTGGATCAGAAGCCATTTGGCGACACAGTTGTTTACTGGCTAAAGCCGGCCTAGAAGCTTCTTTCGGTTTGTCCCAAATAGACCTGCTGAGGTCTTCCAATTCGATTGCTGGAATCTTCCATCATTTCGCGCCAGTGTGCGATCCATCCTGGAAGTCTGCCCATGGCAAAAAGGGCTGTAAACATCGGGGCAGGGAAGCCAAGGGCCTTGTAAATAACCCCGGTGTAGAAATCAACATTCGGGTATAGCTTGCGCTCTGCAAAATACGGATCAGCAAGAGCTGTTGCCTCAAGCTCCTTTGCAATATCAAGAAGCGGATCTTGGATACCGAGCTCCCCAAGAACCTTGTCTGCCGTTGCCTTGATAATCGTGGCTCTAGGGTCAAAGTTTTTATATATTCGGTGACCAAAGCCCATGAGCCTGGTGCCATCTTCTTTATTCTTGACTCGATCAACAAACTGCTGCACGCTCTGCCCAGAGTCCCTGATCTGGGTAAGCATATCCAGCACAGCCTCGTTGGCCCCACCGTGCAGCGGGCCAAACAGTGCGTTGATTCCAGAGGAAACTGAAGCAAACAAGTTTGCCTGCGCCGAGCCCACCAGGCGAACTGTAGAAGTCGAGCAGTTCTGCTCATGGTCAGCATGCAAAATTAGCAAGGTCTCAAGAGCACTTGTCACGATTGGGTTTTGAACGTAATCCTCGGCCATTGTTCCAAAAGTTAGGCGAAGGAAGTTCTCAACTGTCGAAAGAGAGTTGTCTGGATACAAAAGTGCCTGACCAAGGCTGGTCTTGTATGCGTAAGCTGCCAGCACTGGAACTTTGGCTAGCAATCTTCTGGTTGAAAGCTCAACTTGCTCTGGGTCTCTTGGGTCTAGTGAATCCTGGTAAAAAGTTGATAGCGCTGAAACCCCAGCTGCGAGAACCGACATTGGGTGAGCGTTCTGGGGAAATGCGTCAAAGAAAGACTTTAGGTCCTCGTGGATAAGGGTATGTCTTCGAATGCTGTGATCAAATGACTCAAGCTCTGGCTTAGTTGGCAGCTCGCCATAAATCAATAAGTGGCTTACTTCTAAAAAGCTCTTCTTTTCTGCAAGCTGCTCGATTGCGTAACCTCGGTAGCGCAAGATCCCGGCTTCACCGTCAATAAAGGTGATTGCTGATTTAGTCGAGGCTGTGTTGACAAATCCCTGGTCGTAAGTGTGCAGTCCCAAGCTGGAGTGAAGCTTGCTAATGTCTACAGCGCTGGAACCAGCGGTTGCCTCAACAATTGGAAGCTCAAGGGACTTGTCCTTGTAGCTGATAACTACTTTTTCGTTGTCAGTCAAAGCGCTCCTTGGGAATAAAAAATCTCACACTCTAGCCTAAGCCATTTTGGAGTCTCAAAGCAGCCCTACTAATGTCGCTATCGGTTGCCGTGAGCGAGAATCGAACGTGCTTGGTTGCGTGCTCACCATAGAAGCTACCTGGCACCACAACTATTCCAAGCTCTGCCATTTGATCCACGGTGCTCCAGCAGTCTTGACCCAAAGTGGCCCAAAGGTACAAACCCGCCTCGCTGGCTGTTACCTCAAAACCGTATGAAGTTACCGCCGCTAGCAAGGTGGCTCTTCTTTTTGAATAGATCTCTTTCTCGAGACCCACATGCGTGCTGTCCGCAAGCGCTGCAATAACCGCCTGCTGGGTAGGTAGGGGCATAATCATCCCGGTGTGCATTCGAAGATTCACCAAGTCTCGTACGAGATCTTTGGCACCCACCGCAAAAGCAGCCCGGTAACCTGCCATATTCGATTGTTTTGACAGCGAGTACACACACAAAATTCCCTCGTGACTATCGCCACAAACCCTAGGGTCCAGAACACTTGGAATAACTTCCTTGTCCCACGGGTCGCTCCAGCCAAGTTCGGCATAGCACTCGTCAGAAGCAAGTAGCGCACCTAGCTCACGGGCTCTTGCAACCGCCTTGGCAAATCCTGCAACGTCCAGTACTTTTCCATCTGGATTGCCTGGAGAGTTAATCCAAATCAGCTTGGTGTTTTCAGGCCAATTATCTGGATCATCTTCCGAAACAAGTGTGGCTCCAGATAAAGCTGCTCCAACCGCGTAAGCGGTGTACGAAACCTTCGGCTGAACTACTACATCGCCTGGGCCAAGACCTAAGAAAGTTGGCAACCAACTAATTAGCTCTTTAGAGCCAATTGTTGGCATAACCTGATCGGGGTCTAGACCCGGCACTTGTCTTCGTCTTGCAAACCATTGGGTGACTGATTCGCGAAACTCTAAAGTGCCAGCTGTTGATGGGTAGCCCGGTGCATTAGAGAATTTTTTTAGAGCTTGCTGAACAGATTCTGGAGTTGGATCAATTGGAGACCCAACGGATAAATCAATTGCGCCATCTCTGTGCTGGGCGGCTTTTTCCGAGTATGGCCTTAATGATTTCCAGGGGTAATCTGGCAGCCCAGTAAACACTTAGCCCTGTTGAGCTTGTGGTGGCAAAGCCGCAACGAGTGGATGGTCTCCTGGAATCGGACCCACCTTGGCGGCTCCTCCTGGAGATCCAATTGTTTCAAAAAAGTCAACGTTGGCACGGTAGTAATCTGCCCACTGCTCAGGAACATCATCTTCGTAGTAAATCGCCTCCACCGGACAAACCGGTTCACAAGCACCACAATCAACACATTCATCAGGGTGGATGTAAAGCATGCGGTCACCCTCATAGATGCAATCCACTGGGCATTCTTCGATGCATGCCTTGTCTTTAAGGTCAACGCATGGAAGTGCAATTACATAAGTCATCGGGGGGATCCTCCTAGGAACATATTACCTACCGATGGCCAGAAGATTTCTTACCCCATGCCCCAGGTCTAAGTTTTGGGAACAATATAACTACTGCGCATAAAATTAGCGATCCGTAGACCCAGATATTTCCCGCTTGATTGTCCACGATAAGAGCATCGCCAGCGGCGCTGGGCCTGGAAAGCCAATACACGGTTCCGGCCAGCGTGAAGCTCATCAAATAAAGCGCTCCCCTGGAGTTACGAAGTAATCGAAGAGCAATCGCCAAAGAGAAAGTCATTACCAGGGCAACTATCAAGCCAATCGGTGTAGCGGCATCGTCAGATGCTGTCACCGAGTGAAGCAGAGTCCCTGCGAATCCGAGAAGAATTCCCAGTGGCAGTGCCCAGAGTCCAAGGAAAATTGGCTTTAGCCAAAGCCAAGGTGTTGTCGATGTCATACGAAGCCTTTCCGGGGTGTCGTAGCGCAATTCACGTCCTGGGACAAGAGAAAAGGTCTCTTTACCGATTGACACTTGGCTCGCGTGCTGCTCAAGAGCAAGCTTCTTCTTTGCGGCTGTCTTGGGACCGCCGACCTCAACGTCGAAGCGCTCCCTCTGATCAGCAATCACCCAAAATTGTGGGGCTCCGGTTCTAGAGGACCTCGCAAATCGACGAAGAGCCATCGCGGTTGCCTCGTGTGCCTTTTTGTGGTCTGGATGACCAAATCCACCCTTGCGGTTATAGGTAATTACTGCATCTGGCTGGAAATCGGAGAGTGTGTGGAAGATGTCATCGGAGATGACTGCAGTGGAAACAGACGATAATGACATCTCGTCAGTCGTTTTTGTCTTTATGGCTTTACCAAAAGTACTCAGCCTCATCCCTGAGTCAAGGTACTTTCTGGTTCCGGCAAATTTGTGCTGAACATCACCTAGAGCAGCTAATGCATTTCTGAGCTCATTAGATCTAAAAGCCCCCATTGCGGCCAGGTCTGATTCAAGAGGTTTTAGATCATCGAGCTTCACTCGACCACGCTCTCCACGGGTCAAGGTCAAAACCATGACCTTCGCACCTGCTTCAACGCGATTAGCAATCACGTGAGCGGTGAAGATTGACTCATCATCTGGGTGCGCATGGACGAGAAGCACTCGTTTTGCGTTGAATGATGATTTGGCCATAGCAATAACTCTAAATGGTTTAGCTCTCGCTGGCTCGTTTTCTTGCTGAAGCTGCTCTGGCGCGCAGGTTGGGGTCTAGCTCTACCTTACGAATCCTGGTGCCTTCGGGGGTTACCTCAACACACTCGTCTTCACGAGCGAACTCGAGACACTCCTCTAGGGAAAGCTTTCTTGGTGGGGTTAATTTCTCGAAATCTTCGCTAGAAGATGCTCGCATGTTAGTGAGCTTCTTCTCCTTGGTGATGTTTACTTCCATGTCGTCCGCTCTGGCGTTCTCGCCAACTACCTGTCCGGCATAGACTTCCTCAGTTGGTTCAACAAAGAAAGTTCCGCGATCTTGCAATCCAATGAGAGCAAATGGGGTTACCGCACCCTGGCGGTCAGCAACCAAAGATCCGTTGGTGCGAGTGACAATCTCACCGAACCATGGCTCGTAACCGGCAGAAATTGCGTTTGCGATTCCAGTTCCGCGGGTAGTTGTTAGAAATTCGGTTCGGAAGCCAATTAGGCCACGGGATGGAACCATGAACTCCATGCGAACCCATCCGGTTCCCTTGTTTGTCATGTTCTTCATTCGACCCTTGCGAGACGCGAGCAACTGAGTGATTGAACCCAAGAATTCCTCAGGCACGTCGACGGTTAGATCTTCAACAGGCTCATTAAGCTTTCCGTCAATCTTCTTGGTAACTACCTGAGGCTTTCCAACAGTTAGCTCATAGCCTTCGCGTCTCATCTGTTCAACCAAGATGGCAAGAGCTAGTTCTCCTCGGCCCTGGACTTCCCAGGCGTCCGGTCGGTCGGTGGGAATGACCCTGATTGAAACGTTTCCAATTAGTTCACGGTCTAGTCGGTCCTTCACCAAACGAGCTGTCACCTTGGCGCCCTTGACTCTTCCGGCCATTGGTGAAGTGTTGATACCGATGGTCATGGAGATCGCTGGATCGTCAATTGCGATTAGCGGAAGCGGTCTAACATCATCTGGATCGGCGAGTGTCTCACCGATAGTAATCTCTTCAATTCCAGCAACCGCCACGATGTCTCCGGGTCCGGCTGAGTCTGTTGGAAAACGCTCCAGAGCTTTAGTCATAAGGAGCTCAGTGATTTTTACGTTTTGAGTTTCTCCGTTTTGTCTTACCCAGGCAACCTGCTGGCCCTTTTTGATAGTTCCGTTGAAAACTCGAAGCAAAGCAAGACGACCAAGAAAAGGTGAGGCGTCAAGGTTTGTAACGTGGGCCTGCAGCGGAGCATCAGGGTCATACTTTGGCGCTGGAATGTATTTCATGATTGCGCCAAACAGAGGCTCTAGATCTGCGTTGTCTGGCAAGGTGCCATTTTCTGGCTTGTTTAGCGAAGCCGCTCCAGCTCGACCTGATGCATAAATTACAGGTAGGTCCAAGATTGCGTCGATGTCGAGCTCTGGGACCTCGTCGGCAAGGTCTGAAGCTAGGCCCAAAAGTAGATCGTGAGTTTCTTCGACAACTTCGTCGATGCGAGCGTCTGGTCTATCAGTTTTGTTTACAAGCAAGATAACGGGAAGATTTGCCTCCAGTGCCTTGCGAAGAACAAAGCGAGTTTGTGGCAGAGGTCCTTCGCTGGCATCAACCAGCAGCACAACACCGTCCACCATCGAAAGACCGCGCTCAACTTCACCACCGAAGTCAGCGTGGCCAGGGGTGTCAATAACGTTAATGGTTATGGTCTTGCCTTCGGCAGCTTTGCCGGAGTAGCTGATTGCTGTGTTCTTGGCAAGGATTGTGATTCCCTTTTCCTTTTCCAGGTCCCCTGAGTCCATAAGGCGCTCACCCATGTTGGAGTGTTCACCAAAGGATCCGGTCTGCCTGAGCATGGCGTCAACCAGCGTTGTCTTACCGTGGTCTACGTGAGCCACGATTGCAACGTTTCTTAGGTCATCCCTGATTGCCAGAGTCATAAAAACTTCCTCATAATTTTGCGCTAGATAGCTCAATGGCCTTTTAGCGGATTTGTGTCGCCCTACTGGATCCAAATAAAGACTGTATTCCTACAAGGACTCAAGAGCTTTTAGTTTAGCGGAACTAGCTAGGCCTTTGCTGAGGACAAGCGTAATTCACGCCTGCTGCGCTGATCGTCAGGGTCTGGAACTGGAACCGCTGCAATCAATCTCTTGGTGTAATCCTGCTGTGGGTTGCGAAGAATCTGGTTCTTATCGCCCTGTTCGACAATTTCACCATTGTGCATAACAGCAATTCGGTCGGCTAGATAGTCCACAACGGCCAGGTCGTGACTCACAAAAAGACACGCAAAACCAAGCTCTTTTTGAAGTTGCTGGAGTAGTTCAAGCACTCGAGCCTGAACCGAAACATCTAAAGCGCTTGTCGGTTCGTCTGCAACTAGGAGTTGTGGAGAGAGCGCTAGCGCCCTGGCTATTCCAACTCGTTGGCGCTGACCACCAGATAGTTCGTGTGGGTAGCGGTTTCTATAGGCAACAGGCAGCTCTACCTGATTAAGTAGTTCATCAATGCGTTTGGCTATTTGATTTTTGTCCATAGTTCTTGATAAAACCAGAGGTTCGGCAATCGATTGAGCTATGGACCATCTGGGGTTTAGAGATGAGCCTGGATCCTGGAAAACAATTCCGAGCTTGCTGCGAAGTTGCTGGAGCTCAGACTTTTTTGTCTTTGAAATATCTTTGCCGGCCACGATAAGAGATCCAGACTTTACCGGAAGCAATCCAACAGCAGCTCGGCCAACAGTTGTCTTACCGGAACCACTTTCTCCAACTAGACCCAAAACTTCGCCCTGACGAATTTCAAGTGTTATGTCCTTTGCTGCTAGAAAAGCTGGGACTCTTCCGCGCTTTGGGTACTCAATACGTACGTTGTTGAAACTCAACACTTGATCTGTTGTAGCGGCTGCTTTTGCTTTTACAGCTTTGCCTTGACCAAGGGAGGGAACAGAACCAAGAAGTTCCTTGGTGTAGGACTTCTTCGGGGCCTTGTAGATCTCTCGCGAGGTTCCCTGCTCGACCATCTCGCCATCTTTCATTACCAACACACGATCAGCAAGGTCGGCAACAACACCCATGTCGTGAGTAATCAACAAAATCGCTGAATTCAAGCGAGTGTGTAGCTCTCTTAGTAGATCCAAAATCTCAGCTTGAATCGTCACATCCAAAGCGGTTGTCGGCTCATCGGCAATTAGGAGCTTGGGTTCACAAGAGATTGCCTGGGCAATCATTGCTCGCTGCCTCTGTCCACCGGATAACTGGTGAGGGTAAGAGTCGAAAGCCTTAACGGGATCTGGAAGGTCTACCAGAGTTAGAAGCTCAATGGCCCGGGCCTTAGCGGCCGCATTTGTCATGGTGAAATGGACCCGCAGTGTTTCCATGATCTGGAAACCGATTGTGTAAACAGGATTCAAAGCTGTCATCGGCTCTTGGAAAATGACCGCGATTCCGCTTCCACGTATTTCACGAAGGCGCTTTGGAGAAGCGTCCATAAGTTCCTCGCCGGCAAGCTTTACGCTTCCAGAAACTCGGCCATTTTGTGGGGTTAGGCCCAAAAGTGCCATTGAGCTTGCGGACTTACCCGAACCTGACTCACCAACAATTGCCAAAACTTCGCCGCCCGAGATTTCATAGCTCAAGTTCTTGGCTGCAGGAATCCACTCGCCCTCTACCCAAAAATCAACACCAAGATTCTCAACTTTGAGTATTACTTCGCTGTCCTTGCCCATTAGCAGCATTCCCCTCTAGAGGTCACAAGTTGTGTGAGACTTGGAAAGTGGATTCTCAAACTCTTCACTCCAGGTCTGGTCGCATAATGGCCACTGCCGGATTCGTCTTTGCTCTCTTTGGAATAACTGCCCTGGCCATAGATTCCTGGCTCCTGGTTGTGACCAAATCCTGGATTTACATCTGGTTTGCTTATTTTGCTTGGCTTCTTTTTTGGAACCCCAGCGTGAAAGTTAGCGACGAAGGGGTTGTAGTTGACAACATCTTCAAGACACACAAACTGAACTGGTCTGCGATTACTCGAATTGACACCAAGTACTCTCTTACTCTCGAGACTAAAGACAGAACCCTTCAAGCCTTTGGAGCCCCTGCTCCATCCAGATACGCGGGCTTCATGGCTAACAAAACCGAAGCTGAGCACTTGCCCGAAAGCAGCTTTGTTGGAAAAGGCTTGGTTCGCCCTGGGGACTTGACCAGTAGTGATTCCGGTGTCGCAGCTTACGTGATCAGAAGTCATTGGGAAAAACTCAGAGACCTCAACCAGCTCAACGAAGCTGCTTCTGTCAGATACAGCTGGATAGTTTCTAGAGTCGTTGTACTCACCTGCTTGAGCTTTGCGGCTGTGGCTAGCTTTATTTTTTAACATTTTCAGCTGCCTTTCTGCCTGAAGCAATGCGGCCAATAGCAGCAAAGATTCCGTCAGTTTTTACGTGGAACCTGCGCTGGCGTGGGTCGAAAGCGTCTCTTAGGCCATCTCCAATGAAGTTCACGGACAGAGCAATGATGATGATAAACATACCCGGCCACCAGAAAAGCCAAGGTCGAGTGGAGAAGGCTTCCTGGTACTCGGAGATAATCTGCCCGAGGGAAATATCAGGTGCGGTAATTCCAAAACCCAAATAGCTAAGAGAAGACTCAAGCAAGATTGCAGCACTCATCAAGAGGGTGGTGTTGACGATGATGACTCCAATAGCGTTTGGCAAAATGTGCTTGAATATAATTCGCCAAGGGCCGGCCCCGGCAACCCTTGCCGCATCCACAAACTCGCGTTCCCTAAGAGATAAGAACTCGGCCCGAACTAGACGCGATAGCCCAGTCCAAAGGAAAAGACCTAGGAAGAAGGACAGAAACAGTGCACTTCCCCCACCAAAGGCCTTACCAACTACGGCACCCAAAATTAGAACTGGGATGATGATGATGATGTCGGTAAATCTCATCAACACTGCATCGATCCAGCCTCTGAAGAATCCTGCGATTGAGCCAACCAGTACCCCAATAACTGTTGTCATGATGCCGATAACAAACATTACGGTCAATGACTGCTGGATGCCTCGCATTACCCGAGCAAATACATCCTTACCCAAGGTGTCTTGACCAAACGGGTGGTCCCCGATCGCAAATGGAGATAGTGACAAAGTTGGTGTGCCACCAGGATTCTCAAGGTCGTAGTTTTCAAACCAGTTGTATTGCCACCATCCGGGAATCCTGAAACCATCGATAGCGAAGTTTCCGGACTCATCAACAATTAGCTTGCCCGTTCCTCCGATTACTGTTCCCACGGACGTGAAGGAAACAATTGTGATAACGATGATCGCAATTAGTCCCGCAAGGGCACCCTTGTGCTTGAAGAATCTGCGTCGTATTAGCTGGCCTTGACTAACGCCAACAGTGCCAGGTGTTGGGAGATTATCTATTTGACTCATCTTCTTTCTCCCTAAGTCAATCTAATTCTGGGGTCGAGTGAGGCATAGGCAATGTCCGCGATGAGGTTGAAAACCACCGCTACTAGTCCGGTGATGAGAAACACACCCATCACGAGATTTAGATCTATTGCTTGAAGTCCCAAGTTGAACAAGGAGCCCATGCCCTGCCACGCGAAGATTCTTTCGGTGATGATCGCTCCTCCGATGAGTCCTCCGATGTCAAAAGCTACGATTGTGACGATTGGAATCATGGCGTTACGGAAAGCGTGTCTCATTATTACCGTGCGTTCAGCTAAGCCCTTAGCTCTAGCTGTTCGCACGTAGTCCTGGTTCAAAACCTCTAGCAGGCTCGATCGAGAGTAACGAGTGTATGCAGCAAGGGAACCAATTGAGAGAGCAATTGTTGGAAGAAGTAAGTGTCCGAAACCATCCAAGAACTGGAACCACATGTCCCCTGGCAAGTTGGGAGTAGTTGCACCGATTGTTGAAATGATTCCACTTGCCTGAGGAATCATGAGCTGGTAATCCGACCAAACTTGGAGAACACGATCGATGATTACGAAGCCAAGAGTCAAAATGCTGATGATTCCAGCGGCTCTTGTAATCTGCTTGCGATCTTCACCACCAAATACAGCCCCTGCGACCATAGCAACCCCGACACCCACTGCAACCAAAACTAGAAGTGTCCAAAGTTCTGGGATATAGAAGAACAGGAACTGAAGCGGGTACCAAACTGCTAGCCAGAATACAACGACAGAACCGGCGGCCAAGAGCATTCCACGGTTTTGGAAACCAGTTGTGAGCGCAATAACGATCGCGGAAACAACAGCGCCACCAAGAATAATTCCTATGATTCCAAGGGAGGGCTTCTCAAACCACCCAAGAAGAAGCAGTGACTGTAGTCCACCAAAGGTAATGACTGAAACGCCTAGTAATACTTTGAGTCTTCGGATTCCATTTCCCCCGATGATTCCCATCCAAATTGCTCCTGAAGCAAGAGAAATAATAATCAGCAGCCAGAAAGGGATCTCTGGGTTCCCGAGGAATTGGTTGAAACGAATCGCACCCCACTCTTTGAGCAAAACTGCAAACCAGAAAATTGGAAGGGAGTAGAAGACAAAGGTCATGAACGTTACGGTGTAGTCGTAGCCGCTGTACTGACGCAGCGCGGTTGACATTCCAATTGCTACTCCAAGGACAATTGCAACGATGGTGGCCAGAGTAAGTAGTTGGACCGTGGATACTATTGCCCCCGCCAGAGCTTCCGCAACTTGCTGTTCACCTCTAGAAACAGAGATTCCTAGGTCGCATTGCCCTATGAAGCATCCGCTAACCCCAGCCAACCAACCGAAGTAGCGAATTACTGGCGGGGTTTCTAGATCTAGAACTTCGGTCAGGTAAGCGATTTTGTCCTGAGCCGAAGGATCGCTGGAGCCACGAAGTTCCAGAAGGGGATCACCCGAGTACGCCGTTAGAACGTAGACAATGAAAGATGCGGCGAGAAGTACCAACAACGTGGCAAAGAGCCTTCTGACGATAAATGCCAGCACCTTGACCTCCGTTGGTTTTTCAATCCTTACGAGACTCTACCAAATCCTTAGGAGGCAAAATCACGGTTAAACGAATTCCGGCTGGCAACCTAAGTTGCCAGCCGGAATTAGATACCGCTAAACCAAGTTACTCAGATTCGGTAACTGGTGTCCACTCCCAGAAGTTCCAGAAGTAGTTTGGCGATAGTGGGCTTGGCTTCACGCCAGATACCTTTGCGCTGGAAACAGTCAGTCCAGGGAACTGGAAGATTGTTGTTCCGTATGCATCCGCAATTAGGTTCTGCTCGATCTGAAGCATCAAAGAAGTTTGCTCTTCTAGATCGGTTGTGACGTTAAGTGTTGCCAATAGTTCGTCAACCTTTGGGTTAGCGTAACCGTTGTAGTTACCACCCTTGGCTAGCGGGTCGGTGTAGGACTTGAAGATCTGGTCCGAACCGGCTACTGCCAAGCTAGTTGACTGCCACGCGAAGATAACTGCATCGTGTGGGTTGATTGGCTCAACTGTTGGGTCGGTGAACATCCAGTCTGGCTCGTTGGTGTCAACGACGTTGAATCCTGCAAGAGCGGCTGACTTCTGAATCAGCTCTAGCTCCTGTGAACGACGTACGTTTCCAGTTGGGTACCAGAACTTGACGTTTACTGGAGTCGAAACTCCAGCTTCCTCAAGTAGGGCCTTCGCGCGCTCGATGTCTAGCTCACGAACGTCAGCTGCACCGCTCTCAGCAACAATTGCGTTGTAACGCTCTGAACCAGGAATGGTCAAGAACGATTCACGAACTGTTGCGTTCGGGTTTAGAGGCTTGATGATCTTCTCGATGATCTCATCGCGAGGGATAGTCAGCAAGAATGCCTGACGAACCTTTTGTGCAATTGACTCGTCGCCATCGTAGGTAGCTGGGTCGAATGGACCACCGTTGTTGAAGGTTAGGTCGATGTGCTCGTAAACAGCCTCGTCGCCCTGGTGGATTGTTGCACCAGTGCTTGCGGCAATGTCTTGCGCAACAGTTAGAGAGTCAGCAGTTGGCTGTCCAGTAGCGATATCAATCTCACCGTTCTCCAAGGCCTGTAGCTGAGCGATAAAGTCCTCGATGAAACGGACGGTAATGCGCTCGAACTTAGGTGATGGACCCCATGTGTAAACGGGGTTGGTAACTAGAGTGATGTACTGATTCTCAACTACTTCTTCGATGATGTATGGACCACTCGATAGGTACTGAAGTGGGTTCGAAGGAAGAGAAGTGAACTGGTAGTCCTCGTTCCAGCTGGTTGCAACAGGAGCTAGCCAAGCGTCATCCTCGTTCTGGATGGCTTCGATTAGCAATCTCTTGGCTTCTGCTGGGTCAGTGATGTCTGGGTAAGCAAGCATCACAGTTCCGTGAGCTGGCATACCAACACCGAAAGCAAGCTCCCAGTCAACGTACGCGTCGTCATAGACAAGAGTCAGTGAGCGGCCATCAATTTCAGGAGTCTGGGTGACTAGGTCAAGACCAGATGTTGAAGCCGGTGAGAATGCTGCGTCTGTGTCTGCAAACTTTCCAGAGCTCGCGGCCCATGCCAATAGCATGTCAGCCGCGTCAATCTGAGTTCCGTCAGACCATTTGACACCCTCATTGATGGTGTACTTCACGGTTAGAGGTTCGTCAGAAATCTTCTCGAATGTTCCGTAACCAGTGTTCTTGATCAACGCAGGAGTGTTGTCGTAGTACTGGAAACCAGAGTTTGTCATGTAGGTAATGTTTGCGTTCTTAGTCGCGTTACCTGCAGACGAAACAGTGTTGTAGTTATCAAATGCTTGGTTGAATGCAACCGTGATTGTGGTTCCTTCGACTACCTGAGACTCGTATGGCAATGCACAACCGCTCAGAGTCACAGCAACCGCGCTCAGTAGGCCTACTAGACCCAATCTGCGCTTCTTCATGTTTCTCCTCT
>NZ_JBIIAL010000012.1:0-30560 GCF_044239955.1 Rhodoluna sp. | reverse complement strand
CACCAGAAATCACAAAACCATCATTTGCGGTGTAAGTGATTCCGTCGGTTGAGTTTGCTGTTCTTAGAACCTCTGAGTTTTGACCTTCAACCATGTCCACCCACATCATTTGGTATGTACCATCTGGGGTTATGTAGGTTTCTGGAACACCCCATGCAGGTCCTGGCTTGTCTTGCCTAATCCCAGTTGGAACACCATCACCAAATGATGTCAACTCTGCTGCGGTAGAAACCATGACAGTCTTAATTGCTTGCGAGGGATCCGGCGCCTTACCAGGTTCGCCAGGAGGTACATCAAATGTGATGTAGTACAGCAGCCACGATCCATCAGGTTTTTGGACCAAAGAGTAATCATTTCCCATAGGAACTCTAAAGCTTGGATCTGGTGTAAACGAAACTCCATCGGCTGATCGGTAAACACGATTCTGACCAAGACCAGTTGTCAAAAGTAGGTAGCCGCCCGCTGGGTCTTCGACCAGCTCCGGCGAGACTCCTTCAAGGTTCGTGACTTCGTCAACGTTAAGTTTGAATGTCGGAGCTGATGCCTCTTCTGATGCTGGCGCTGATGCTTCAGGTTCTGGCGCATCTACGGTTGCGCTCTGGCAACCGGTCAGCAATAGAAGTGAACACACCGATACAACTGCGAGTGATTTATTTAGATGCATAAATACCCAAGACTCCTTCATGACAGAAGCTATAAACGATTTCTAAATTGTAGTCCTGGGAAATTAACTTGAGCAGGTTTACTTGCCAAACAAGGTACCTATGTCGTTTCGCTGAGTTCCATCCACTGGGCCTCAAGTAAGGCCTTTTGGGCGGCCAGTTCATTGGCCTTCAGGGCTGCAGCAGCCAATCCCTCGTGATCTAAGGGGTCGCGACTTTGTAGATCCAGCTGAACTGCTGCCTCTTCGGCTTCCAGTTTCTCTATAGCGCGCTCAAGTTTCTGGATGGCTTTTTGGCTGGCTCTAAGCTCGGCTCCCGAGACCTTTGGAGCTGTCTGTTGGATCGCCGCTTTCCCTGCCGCACCTCGAAGCTCAAGATACTGATCCACGCCCCGTGGCAAATGACGAAGTGCCCCATCACCGAGCAGCGCGTATTGCATGTCGGTGACCCGCTCAAGAAGGTACCTATCGTGACTAACAACAATTAGTGTTCCTGGCCAAGAATCAAGAAGGTCTTCAACTTGAGCCAACATGTCGGTGTCTAGATCGTTGGTTGGCTCGTCCAGAATCAACAGGTTCGGCTCACCAAAGAGCAGTCGAAGTAGCTGCAGTCTTCTTTTTTGACCACCAGATAAATCAGAAACTGGAGTCTGCAGTTGCAAGCTAGTGAATCCAAGCTGCTCAATTAGCTGGGAAATCCCAACTTCTTTTTTGTTTACCGTAAAAGTCTTTTTCTCGCGGGCAATAAGTTCAAATATTCTCTGGTCACCAAATTCATCTAACTCCAAAACCTCTTGGCTAAGAATCGCAGGTACCACAGTTTTACCTAGCTTCACTCTCCCAGAGGTAGGCAGCAGCTTTCCAAGAATCAATCGAAGCAGGGTGGTCTTGCCCGCGCCGTTGGGTCCAACCAGACCAATTCGATCCCCTGGGCCCAATCGAAGAGTTACGTTGTTTAGAATCTGCTGCGAGTCAATCTCGTAATTCAAATTTTCTATGTCAAGAACATCTTTACCTAGCCTGGTGGTGGCGAGCTTGGCGAGACTAACGCTATCTCTAGGTGGTGGCTCGTTGGCAATCAATTCATTAGCAGCATCAATTCGAAACTTTGGCTTAGTAGTTCTGGCAGGTGCTCCTCGTCTTAGCCAAGCAAGCTCTTTTCTTAAGAGGTTTTGCCGTCTAGATTCCGAGGCGGCTTGGGATCTGGCGCGCTCGTTTCGCTCCAGAATGTAAGAGGCGTAGCCACCGTCATAAATCTCCACGATGCCATCGTGAACTTCCCAGGTGAGATTACAAACCTCGTCCAGGAACCAGCGGTCGTGTGTGACCACTAATAGCCCTCCGGTTGCCTTTCCCCAGCGGGTCTTTAGGTGCTGAGCAAGCCAGGCAACTCCCTCGATATCCAAATGGTTGGTTGGCTCATCCAGCATCAAGATGTCCCATTCTTGGGCCAATAGAGCAGCAAGGGCTACCCTTCTTCGCTGACCTCCAGATAGCTCAGAGACCTTTTGATTGAAGTCAAAATCTTTTAGTAAGCCTTGGAAGATATCTCTAATCTTCGAGTTTCCTGCCCACTCATGTTCAGGAGTGTCACCTACTACTACGTGAGAGATCGTTTCCGAAGGCAAGAACTGATCGAACTGATCGAGTATTCCAATTCGCACATCACCGCGCTTGGTTATTTGTCCTGAGTCCGGCTCTTGAATTCGAGCAAATAGTTTTAGTAGTGTTGATTTACCGTCACCGTTACGGCCAACAATTCCAATTCGGTCACCATCTTGTACACCAATAGTTAGATTCTCAAAGACTCTGGTTGTTGCAAAGCTAAGGCGGATCTTCTCCGCCCCAAGAAGGTGCGCCAACTAGTTCTCCAGCCGAGTGCCAGAGTTTGACGTGTAGGTAACAAGCGAAGGGTAACCTGCAGCCTGCAATCGAGTAGCGATTTGCTCCGCATGAATTGCACTCTTTGCAAGGTGGGCAATTGTTGGACCGGATCCTGAAACCATGGAGCGAAGTGAACCGGCTTTACGACCCGCTTCTAAAGTCTCAGCAAGCTCCGGCAACATTTCTACTGCTGCAATTTCTAGATCGTTGTGCATGAGTTGTGCAACTGCCGCTACGTCTCCTGAAGCTAAAGCCTCCAGGAGCTCTTCCGGAACCTCTGGAGCCTGAAGAACTGAAACGTCTATTCCTTTATTTACTCTCATCACATCTAGCTGCCTATATACCTGGGGTGTTGAAAGACCGGCTGGATTTGGAGTCATTACCCAATGAAGTGCTGGACCAACTCCTACTTTGGTAAGCACTTCGCCTCTTCCGATACCGATAGCGGTTCCACCTAACAAGGAGAAAGGAACGTCGGAACCAAGCTTCGCCGCAGCTTCTGGAAGTTTGTCATCCAGCCCCGCGCCAAACAAGGTATTCAAGGCAACCAGCGAGGCGGCCGCATCGGCTGATCCACCGGCCATACCTCCAGCTATCGGAACACTCTTGTGAATCAAGAAAGATACCTTGTCAGAGCCCATTGCCGAGCCAAGAGCCTTGAGCTCCTCGCCTGCCCGATAGACCAGGTTTGTTCTGTCTTTTGGAACAAGTCGCTGGCAATCTTGCTCGAAAGGGCCCGCAAAATCAATAGAGAAGCTGCCGCTTAGTTCAACTAGGACTCTTTCTCGAAGGCTCAATGCCTGATAGCAACTTGCGACGTCATGAAAACCGTCTTTCAAAAAGGCACCAACGGCAAAGTAGATGTTTACTTTGCCAGGACTTGATGCCACAACAATAGGCGGCGTATTGAGTCGTTTCTGCAGCATTGCAACTACTTCATTCCAATACTTGATCTGGATCTGTCCATCCTTAGTGTTTACTGTCCCACTAATCACAATCTCAAGCTCTGTAACATTTGAATTCCAAGACGACAGCGTCGCTACAGCTTTTCTCTCTCCATCAAAAGAAAAAACAACCTTAGATTTTTCAGTGGAGTTCACAACCCTAGGGCTCTCAGGCTGTCCCCATGAAGAAGGATCTTTCAAGATATTGAATATTTGGCCTAGGTTTCCCGAAATAATTGCAACGCCTACGAGTGTAGGTTCACTAGAGCGATGATCTATTTCAAAAATCACTTCTGTTTCGCCACCTCAATAAACTCATCAATACTCAAGTCTTCTCCCCTTGCCTGAGGAGAAACTCCTGCCTTCACCAAAATTTGCTCTGCTTGATCGGGCGAACCTGCCCAACCGGCAAGAGCCTGCCGCAGAGTCTTCCTGCGCTGGGCAAAAGCTCCGTCTATAACTCTAAACACTTCTTTACGAAGCGAAGTGGCTAGCGGTGTGCTTCTTTTCTCGAAGTAAACCAACGCGGAGTCCACATTTGGAACCGGCCAGAAGATGCTGCGCGAGACTACCCCGGCGGAGGTGGCCTTCCCGTACCAGGCAAGCTTCGCGCTCGGTGACCCATAGGTTTTTGATCCCGGACCTGCAACTAGGCGCGCTGCTACCTCAGCCTGCACCAGAACCAAGACTTTAGAAATAGAAGTAAAGGTCTCTAGAAAATGCAGAATTACCGGAACCGAGATGTTGTATGGCAAGTTGGCAACTAATGCATCTGGTTCAAAATCTAACTCCGTGACATTCATCGCATCTGCGTGAACAATCTGACAGCTTTTTTCTGGAGCTTTCTGTTTTAGGGTCAAGGAGAGCCTGCCGGCCAGCTTTTGATCAAACTCGATAGCAATCAACTGGTCCACTTTCTCAAGCAAACCAAGGGTTAGTGAGCCTAGGCCAGGTCCGATCTCAACTACCTTGTCGGTGGAGCTGAGCTGAGCAGCCGCGACTATTTTGCGAATGGTGTTTGGGTCGATGACGAAGTTTTGGCCAAGTTTTTTGGTGGGGCGAAGATCCAGTTCAGCGGCTAATGATCGGATTTCTCCGGCACCTAAGAGTTCAACCACTAGCTACCCCAGGATCCATAGACAGCAACGGTGTTGCGAGCTAGCTGCCCGGAAAGCTCATTTGAATCCATGCCTAGCTCGGAAGCCATAAATCGCACAGTGATTGGAACAAGGTACGGAGCGTTTGGTCTGCCACGAAGCGGCTCAGGAGTCAAAAATGGTGCATCGGTCTCAACAAGAATCAGGTCTTTGGGCATGTGTCTAAAAGAATCTCGAAGGTGTTGATTTCTTTTGATGGTTATGTTCCCAGCAAAAGATGTGTACCAACCGTGCTCTTCACAAATCTTTGCAAGTTCGATGTCTCCCGAATAGCAGTGAAAGACAACTCTTTCTGGGGCACCTACTCGTATAAGAGTTTCAACAACTTGCTCGTGCGCATCCCTGTCGTGAATCTGAAGTGCAAGATTGAAATCCTTGGCAATTTGAATGTGTCTTTCAAATGAGTGGTGTTGAAATGCTTTTCCCTGTTCAGATTCGGTTCTGAAAAAATCCAAACCTGTTTCACCAATAGCTCGAACTCTTTCTTGACCGGCGAGTGCGGCAATGCCATCAATATCCTCATCCAAAGATTCTTTAGTTTCATACCGGGCGGCCTCGTTTGGATGGATGGCTACCGCCGCGAGTAAGCGAGGATCAGTTGCAGCTACCTCAGCGCTCCATTTGGAGCTTTCCAGTGTCACGCCAACTTGAACTGCACCTAGAATCCCAACCTGGTTTGCCAACGCCAAATGATCTTGGTAATTCATCGGCTGATCGCCATCAGCTATCTCAAGGTGAGTGTGGTTATCGTAAGTTCCAACTAGCAGTGGCTCTGGTAAATCTGGATAGCTTAGCTTTTGCCTGGTTCCATCAGCGTCTTTTAGCTGGCGCTGTCTTATGTGCTCGCTCACGACTTCGAACTAGTCCCGGTCTTCTTGCTCGACCCTTGGAAACAGCGACTCTAGTTCGTTGATCTTCTCGCCAGCTATCAGCTGATTCCAGCTGGCGGCTTCAAGCAGGGGCTGAGAGGCAAGATCGCCCAGTTCGTGACCAATTGAGGCCCAAAGCTTGGCTGTTGCCTTTGGAATAAATGGTGTCAGCGCAACCGCCAGGGTTCTAAGACCTTCCAGAGAGGTATACAAAATAGTCCCCAGCCGGTCTCTGTTGTCTTCATCCTTCGCCAGAATCCAAGGCTCTTGCTCGGTGAGATAAACATTCAATCCATCCACCAGCTCCCAAATGGCAAGTAGGGCATCCTGGATAGCAACATCGTCCATGGCCGCATCGGCCAGGCGGATGCAGTTTGCTGCAGTTTCTTGAATCTTTTTGTCTGCCTCAGTTACTGATTTAGCTTCCGGGATTACTCCGTCGAAGTACCGGTGCACCATAGCAACCACTCTTGAAGCGAGATTTCCAAAACCATTTGCAAGCTCCGCCTGGTAGCGAGCAGAAAGATCTTCCCACGAAAAGGATCCATCTTGACCGAAGGCTATGGCTTTCATGAAGTAGTAACGAAAGGCATCAGATCCAAAAACTTCTGTGATTTGATTCGGCGCGATACCAGTGAGCTTTGATTTCGACATCTTCTCGCCACCAACTAGTAGCCAGCCGTGGGCAAAGACTTTCTCCGCAGGCTTTAGCTCCGCTGCCATAAGCATTGCAGGCCAAATGACAGCGTGGAATCTAAGGATGTCTTTTCCTACTACTTGAACAGAGGCTGGCCAAAGTGAATTGAGTTTGGCTTCATCTTCTCCGTAGCCAATCGCGGTGATGTAATTTAGCAGTGCGTCAAACCAGACATAGATAACGTGGTCGGTATCCCAAGGAATATCGATTCCCCAATCAAATTTGTCCTTAGATCTAGAAATCGAAAGATCTGTAAGCTCTCGTGAAACAAAAGAGACGACTTCGTTACGGGCAGCTTCGGGCTGAATAAAGTTTGCGTTCTGCTTGTAGTAATCAAGAAGTGGCTGTTGGAACTGGCTCAACTTGAAAAAATAATTTGTCTCTTCAAGCCTTTCAACCGGCTTGGAATGAATTGCGCAAACCATCTTCTTGGCAAATTCACCAGTTCCTTCAACAAGGTCAGAATCAGTCTTAAACTCCTCGCAGCCAACGCAGTAGTTGCCCTCATAGGATCCCTGGTAGATAAAGCCCTTGTCGTAAAGGTGTTGTAAGAAGGTTTGAACATTCTTTTTATGCCTAGGCTCGGTGGTTCTAATAAAGTCCTGGTTGTCGATATCCAAGGTCTCAAGCATCGGTAACCAGGCATCGTGCACCAGCTTGTCTGCCCAAGCCTGCGGGGTTTGGTGGTTCGCGGTAGCGGTTCGAAGGATCTTCTCACCGTGTTCATCGGTGCCGGTAAGTAAGAAGGAATTACTGCCTTTTTGGCGGTGCCAGCGAGCTAATACGTCGGCCGCAACTTCGGTGTAGGCATGGCCGATGTGAGGAGCGTCATTCACATAGAAAATCGGGGTAGTAACAAAAAACGACTTACCCGCTGGGCTCACACTGGACATGTCTACAAGCTTAACGGGGCTAACTTGAAGGCTTGCTCTTGAGAGCTAGGTCGTAAAGCTCTGATTTGGAAGCGCCGTATTCGTTAGCAACAGCTCTAGCGGCATCCTTGAGTGAGTTTCCTTGCAAGCGAAGCTCCAAGACCTTATCAACTAGGGATTCTGGAGAAATCTCGGCTTGCTCTGCCCCGGCAACAACTAGCACCATCTCACCCTTTAAGTCTTTGGCTAGATCAGCGAGCTCTGACAAATTTCCCCTAAGAGTTTCCTCGAACTTCTTTGTTAGCTCTCTAGATAGTGACGCTTTTCTTTCGCCACCAAAGACCGTTGCGGCATCTGCTAATGACTCGGTTACGCGGTGAGGGGATTCAAAGAAGATCATGGTTCGAGTCTCTACAGCAAGTTTCTGAAAGAAATTCTTTCTTTCACCGGATTTTCTTGGAATGAAACCTTCGAAGCTGAAGCGGTCGGTAGATAGACCAGAAACAGCAAGAGCGGCAATCACAGAAGATGGTCCTGGCACAACTTGTATTTCAACTCCTTTCTCACTGCAGGCACGAACCAGGGCAAAACCAGGATCACTTATTGTTGGCATACCCGCATCGCTGACCAGAACTAGATTTCCAGTGGCGGCGATTTCAACCAGGCGATCAAGTTTTTGTAATTCGTTTTGTTCATTCAGGCTAATAAGTTCTGCGTTCAGCTTTATACCTAGATGATTAGCTAGCTTCAATAGGGTTCTAGTGTCCTCGGCGGCAATCACCTGAGCCTGCTGCAACGTGAGAAGTAGCCTCGCCGAGGCGTCGCCTATGTTTCCAATAGGAGTCCCCGCCAGAATAAGCACCACTTCATTGTGTCAGATACCAAGGCGCGGTCTTGATTAGCATGGGCTTATGAAGCAGCTGCGGGGAAACAAAAAGGTCTTTGAATACCTGGGTTTTGTTTTTGTGCTCGCAATAGCTTCACTAACCAGACTCTGGAACCTGTCTTTCCCGCAAAAGCTGGTATTTGACGAAACTTATTACGTCAAAGACGCTCTCTCTCTTGCTCGGGAGGGTAATGAGAAGAACTGGCCAGAAGGTGCCAACGCTGCCTTTGAATCTGGCGATGTTTACTCGTACCTGACTGACCCGGCTTTTGTGGTGCACCCGCCATTTGGCAAGTGGTTGATTGCCTCGGGAATGTGGCTACTAGGCCCGGATAACGCGGCCGGTTGGCGAATCTCCACTGCCGTCTTGGGCATAGCCACCGTAGCCCTACTGATGCTTGTGGCTTACAAGCTCTTTGCCTCAACCAAGCTCGCCCTTGCGGCGGGATTCTTACTGGCGATAGATGGCATGGCGATCACCATGTCCCGCACTGCACTGCTTGATGCTCCACTTACTTTTTTCCTCTTGCTAGGTTTCTTGTTTTTCCTGATCGACAGCAAGCAGTCCAGGCTCAGAATTGCTTACGCCATACAGCAAGGCAAAAGCACTTTGCTTTGGTTTAGGCCTTGGTTAGTTCTAGCTGGAGTGGCTCTTGGAGCCGCTAGCGCGATCAAGTGGTCGGGTCTGTATCTATTGGCGGCAATCGGACTGTATGTAGTGTTTTCAGAAATGTTGCTACGAAGGGACTCTGGAGAAAAGTCATGGGTTCGAACCGGGCTCTTTTCTCAAGGGGCTATTTCCTTTGTGACCCTTGTCCCTGTTGCCATCGCAACTTACGTTACAAGCTGGTTGGGTTGGATCAACTCATCGGGTGGTTACTCAAGAACTTGGGCAGAAGATAATTCCTTGCCTGGAATTTTTGGATCCCTTCCTAGTTGGGTTCAATCACTGTGGAACTACCACGAGGTGATTTACAGGTTCCACGTCAACTTGTCAGAAGATCACTCCTACCAATCTCACCCAATAAGTTGGCTATTAGGTATTCGACCCACTGCTTTTTTCTACGAGACATACTCTTCGGGGCAAATGGGCTGCGAGAGTGAGACTTGCTCATCGGCTATTACCGCTTTGGGTAATCCGTTGATTTGGGTGTTTGCCACTGCGGCACTTGCATACCTTGTCTTCCGGTACCTAAGAACCAGGGAAAGAGTAATCGGGCAGGTTTTGCTAGGGGTAGGTGCTTTGTACCTACCTTGGCTATTGATTCCCGAAAGAACTGTCTTTCAGTTCTACGCGGTGAGTTTTCTACCATGGATGATTCTTGGTCTGGTTCTAGTAATGCAGATTCTCTACCGACTAATTGGCAACGCCAGATTAGCTAAAGCTCTAGTTGTTGGATTCTTTGTTTTGGCCACCTTGGTCTCAGTCTTTTTCTTACCGGTGAACATCGGGTTGGTGGTGCCTTTTGATCAGTGGCAGCTTCGGATGTGGCTTCCTAGCTGGATCTAAAACGGCCAAAGTAGGATTGAAAAATGCCCATCTTCGCTGTCACTTACCTATACACAGCACCCGCGAGCCAGATTGATGAAATTAGGCCTATTCATAGGGCCTGGCTTTCAGAACTTCTTGAGAAGAATATTCTTTTAGCTTCTGGGCCAATGGTGGATACCCCTGAGGCGCTGCTTATCTTTAGAAGCGAGACCGCAGAAGAGCTTGCAGAGTTACTGGATAACGATCCATTCGACATCGCGGGATGTATCGGATCTCGAACTATTCAAAGTTGGAATCCAGTATTTGGACCTTTTAGTTCCTAGCTAGATTTCTTGGAGGTCTTTTTCTTCTTAGAGGTCTTTTTCTTTTTAGAGGCTTTTTCGTTGCTGGTGGCAATCAAGCTCACCACAGTTGTTATGACCAAGGTTGTAATGATTACCCCGAGGGAGAGTTCAGTTGAGATTTCAGGCACAGCCTTCACGTACTCTCCGCCGTTGATAAACGGAAGTTCGTTTTTGTGAAGGGCGTGAATCACAAGCTTGACACCGATCCAGGCAAGAATTATTGCGAGTCCAACTCCCAGATACTTCAATCGCTCCATTAGGCCACTCAATAAGAAGTAAAGCTGTCTAAGCCCTAGAAGAGCAAAAGCGTTTGCCATAAACACGATGTATGGCTCGTTTGTGAGGCCATAGACAGCTGGGATAGAGTCCAGCGCGAACAGCAGATCAGTTAAACCGATCGCAATCATCACAAGTAGCAGTGGGGTGATGTAACGTTTGCCCTTCTGGACAATAGTTAGCTTCGTTCCGTGGTACTCGTCAACAGATCTGAAGCGGCGCTTTATAAAGGCAATAACCTTTCCGCCTGGCACCTTGTCTTCGTGATCTTCTTTTAGGGTGTCCCAGATCAAAAGGGCTGCTGTGTAAAGCAAGAAGAAGCCGAAGATGTAGAAAACCCAGCTGAAGTTCTCAATTGCGGCGGCCCCAAGGTAGATAAAGATACCCCTCAGAATCAGAGCCAAAACGATTCCCACCAAAAGGGCCTCACTTTGAAGCTTCCTAGGTACCGCAAATTTGGTGAAAATCACAAGGAAAACGAACAGGTTATCTACCGATAGTGACTTCTCGGTTATGAAGCCAGCTAGGTATTCGCCACCAAATTGAGCTCCCCAGACCTCGATCACCACGAAGGTGAACATCAGCGCTAGCCCAACATACACAGTGGACTGAATCGCTGATTCCTTGAAGGTTGGCTCGTGAGGTTTCTTGATCTGAACGATTAAGTCCACCAGGATTACCAGGCTGATGATTCCAACCGATAGAAACCAAATCCATGGCTGTACGTCCATTGATGCTGATGGCACAAAAACCCCATTTTCCTTGACCCCAAAGGGGTATTTTTTTCTCCCCTAATTGTATGAGAGTCTTGAAGCATTACCGTCAATCAAAGCTGGGGAAACCATGAGAGTTCTAATATCAGGAGCAAGTGGGCTAGTAGGCACTGAGCTATACAGCCAACTAAAAGCTGCCGGTCACGAACCATTGAAGCTAGTTCGCCGCAAAGCCAAAGCCAGTGATGAGATCAGCTGGAACCCAGCTCAACTTGAACTTGATCCAGAAGTTATGGAATCAATTGACGCGGTTGTGAATCTAGCTGGTGCAACTACTGGCCAGATCCCCTGGACTAAAAAATACAAGCAGCAGATAGTTGACTCAAGAATCAACTCGACCAAAACTCTGGTTGCTGCCATCAACGCCGCCAAGAACCAACCCAAGGTACTCGTGAGTGGTTCAGCATCAGGTTTTTACGGCGAGGGTGGCGACCTTTGGCTAAATGAGGACAGCCCCAAAGGCGAAGGTTTCTTATCTGATCTTGCAAACGATTGGGAGCTTGAGGCTCACAAGGCAAGAACCAGGGTGGTGCTGGCTCGCACGACGCTTGTCATGAGTCGAAAACTAGGTGCTCTTGGAAAACTGATTCCGCTGATCAAGATGTTTATTGGTGGACCGCTAGGTTCTGGAAAGCAATACTGGGCTTGGATCAACTTAGTAGACGAAGCCGCTGCCATCATCCATTTAATAAATACTCCAACCGCCCACGGACCATTCAACCTGAGTGCTCCGGAGCCAGCGACCTGCGAACAGATGGTTCGGGCCCTTGGCAAAGAGCTGAGACGGCCCACCTGGTTTAGGGTCCCAGAATTTGCCATGAATTTGCTAATTGGCGAGGCGGCCAGAGAGCTTCTTCTGGTCAGTCAGAAGATGACGGCAACCAAGCTTTTGGCCTCAGGGTTTCGCTTCAAGTACCCGGACTTGGAATCTTCGGTTCGATGGGTAGTTTCAAAAGACTGAAAGTTAACATTAATAAAAGATTTTCTAAATCTTTGACAAATAAAAAACCCCACTCCAAAGAGTGGGGTTTTTTACTATTAAAAGAAATTACTACTTTGCAGCTGCCTTACGCTTTGCAGTCTTACGACGTGCTGGCTTCTTCGCTGCTACTGCTTTTTTCGCAGCTGGCTTGCGCTTCGCTGCAGTCTTCTTAGCAGCTGGCTTGCGCTTCGCTGCAGTCTTCTTCGCTGCTGGCTTCTTAGCTGCAGTCTTCTTAGCAGCTGGCTTGCGCTTCGCTGCAGTCTTCTTCGCTGCTGGCTTCTTAGCTGCAGTCTTCTTAGCAGCTGGCTTGCGCTTCGCTGCAGTCTTCTTCGCTGCTGGCTTCTTAGCTGCAGTCTTCTTAGCAGCTGGCTTGCGCTTTGCTGCGGTCTTCTTTGCAGCAGGCTTCTTAGCTGCTACTGCTTTTTTCGCAGCTGGCTTGCGCTTTGCTGCAGTCTTTTTCTTGGCTACTGCCATTTTCTTTACCTCTTTCACTTCAGCTACAGTTTCTTCGGCGATATCCTGAGCTAGGTTGCCCATTGCCTTTGAAACCGGCTTGACGTTATTGCGGAATATTTTGTTTACTCGTTTTGATACTCGTTTTGTTACTCGATCAAATGCGTTCACTCTTTTGCTCTCCTGTTTAGATTGATTTAAGTCTAGTGATTTAGCACGAAATTACGCGGTAGCGCGTCTTTTTTTCAATATTGTGTTTATTTCTTTTTGCGTGTCGAAATTCTTCCTCGAGTTGCTAATTTCGGTCACGGACGCGACGTTTGGTATTTCGAGCTCACCAATTCGACTTTTATATGCAGGTGAGGGTAATGGGTTTGGAGTCCACGCTCTAGAGCCACTTTCCGCGTCAATACTGGGCAGAATGGCTTCTCTCCAGGTCTTCGCAAGGCTGGCAGTCAACTCGGTTTTCGACTGAGCAACCCTTATAAGTGTCTTATTTAGTTCGCCGGAGGCCTTTATCGCCACCAGCAGCGCGAACAATCCCACTAGCATTCCAAACCCAATTGCTACAAAAAGTAGCGGGTTTTGGAAGGCGAAAAACGCCAATGTGACCGACCCCAGGATAGTGAGGGTGGCCATAACCGACATCGTGTTTTTTGTTCTTCTAAGCTTTCGAGATCGTTCGGTTGCAAGCCGAAGCTTTGATGCAACCGGCGCATTCTCCGAAACCCTTAGGTCTCTAACCTGGGGATTCAAACCTTTTGACTCCTGAGCGTATCGCTCAGCGTCAACTCGGTTTTGAAACCAGGAAGGAATAAAGACAACAACCCACAAGACTGCGATGACGAGCATCATCAGTCCACCGAGCGCTGCGCTTTGATCCATACATCAAAGTTAGAGAAGGAAGTGCGGCGTGTCGCGGATTTGCGGTGGCGTGTTGGTTTGTCAGTTCCAGGGGTATTTTTGGGGTGGAACTTGTTTTCTTAAGAATCTATTCAATATTCCCTCAGGAACTTCTTCCCCGGTCAAGGCAAAGATGTAGTGATCGCGCCAATCTCCATTGATGTGAATGTAGCGCTGCTTGATTCCTTCGTACCTAAAGCCCAGCTTTTCTATGACTCTTAGCGATGCAGTGTTTTCTGGTCTGACATCTATCTCGACTCGGTGCAGCCCGACCTGATTCATTAAATAGTCGGTAACTAGGGCAACCGATGTTGGTGCAACACCTCTTCCTGCAACTTCCGGAGATACCCAGTAACCAATCACTGCGGAAGAAACTGAGCCATACATAATGTTCGCAACGTTTAATTGACCCTGAACTACGCCTTGAACCTCAATCACAAATGGCATCCCTGACTCGTCATCTAACTGGCGAATTAGTCCTCGAAGTTGGGATCTAACATCAAAAGAGTTTGGGGCTCCGGGGTTCGTGGCCTCCCAGGGCCTAAGCCATGACCTATTGCCAAGGATCAGTTTCTCTAGGGGTTTGGAGTCTCTCATCTTCGCGATCCGCAGTTTTACGTCGCCGTGAGTTAGTGCAAAAGAAAGAGCCACGATGGCTAGATTAGTGGCATGAGTGAGATTGTCTCGGAAGCCAAGAAAGCCCTTAGGGTTCAGATTTTGGCGGCTAGATATGAAAATCTTGCCAGGCAAACAAGTCACCAGTTTGCCGAACACCTGCTTGCTCTTTCATTGCAGCAAAACCTAAAGCAAATCGGCTGCTACCTATCCTTTGGGTCTGAGCCTGAAACCGACTCCTTTATTCAGCTAGCCAAGGCACAGGGCTTAGAAATTGCATGCCCAAGAATTGAATCCGATGGCCATATGGTTATGGCCGTTTTAGAATCCGAGACTATGCCTAGCGAACTTGGATTTAGGGAGCCAACGGGCAAGATTGTTGAGCCAAAGGATCTGGGATTAATTGTTATTCCAGCGCTGGCAATTGACTATCAAGGCCAGCGCTTGGGTCGAGGCGCTGGTTACTTCGACAGATACCTAGAGCAATACAAGGGGCCAACCGTGGGGCTCGTTTACGATGCGGAGTTTTTGCCTGAGGTTCCAACTGAGACTCACGATGTGCCAGTAGGCCTTGTCGTGACCCAATCTCGAACCATAAGTATTCCCTTTGCGCGGTAGAATTAGCTAAATCCCACTGATTCGAGAGAACCCATGCCCACCTATAGCTACGTCTGCAAAAAATGCGAACACAGCTTTGACTTGTGGCAAGAATTTGCGGCTGCGGATGAGACCGTGTGCCCTGAGTGCGGTGGGGAACTTCGCAAGGTATTTGGTCAACTTGGTGTGAGCTTTAAAGGAACCGGTTTTTACAGAACTGACTCCAGATCAACCGGGTCCAGCAAACCAAAATCTAGTGACTAACCCCAGTGCGGCGGTTTGTCTTCGGCAAGTCTTTGATCGTTAGAGTCCGCTGAGTCTCCCCAAGCTGAAGCCGTATCTTCAAAAGCCGGTTCGCTGAGTTCAAAAAGGGGCTGAGGTTTCTTGGTCACCTCTATACCCAAGCTCATGGCAATCGATCTTGCTACCTGCTCCGGATCTGCAAACAGCTCAAAGCTTGGAACCCTCAGATACATCCAGCCCATAGCTTCCAAAAGGGCCGGGCGAAGCCGGTAGCGCTCTGAAAGGTTGTAGCCAAGGATGCCCCAGTCCGGTTCAACAATTGCCGCCTTCTGGCCCACCGAAGCCACCAGTTTGATCCTCGTCGAGAAGTTTGTTCTGGTGGTAACTCCGAGCTTGGTAAGCCTTATGGCTAGATCGGCAATCATTGGGTTCAGGTCTGCTTCGAGCTTGATGGGGGCGACTCTTCCAAGCTCATGCATCAAATCGCTTAGCATCTCAACCCCAGGGTTTGACTTGGCAAGCAGGTCCTGGTTATCCAGTGCGCTAACGATGGTGATTTGCTTTCTGGCAGAAACCAACAGGTTAGCTAGGTATCTCTTGCCATGCCGATGGGAAATTTGACCCAGTATCTTTGGTGCTTGGCCGGTTAGATCTTTACCGAATCCCAGGCTGAAGATAATGCGATCTGCCACCCGATGGGCTAGTTCTTGAATGGTAGTTATCTCGAATTTTTCACGGCCATGGCTTTCAAAGAATGGATCTAAATCCGCCCTGGTCTTTCTAGCTGACCTGAGACCAGTTTCTAGTCGCCAAGCGTGCTTAGCGCTCGCGGTTGCCACCAGTAAGGAATCTTGAGGCGTTGTTTTGGCGTGGCTCATAATGGCCTGAATCACAAGCTCTAGCTCTTGATCCAAGCTCTCGGGCTGATCTGAATTTCCCGCCACAACCCGCTCAAACTTAACGTTGCTGTGTCCAAAGTAACTGGCTGCTACTGGCTCAAATATTATGCGGTCTTGGTAGAACTCTCTATTGATGTAATCTGCCAGGGCTTGACCTGAAGTTCGATAGCTTCGTCTCAAAACCTCAAGGGGTAGCGACCTGCGAGCGGCAGTAAAAATCGACTCTGGCAAGGCAGTTGGCTCATCTTCTTGAGGCAGGCTCTCAATGCTAAAACCGGCGGCGGCTGCAATTACATCATCACCAAAGACCACGACCTGATTCGAGCGAACCAGACCAGCGTAGTTTTCAGCAATGGAAGACCCGGCACCATCGAGCACCAACGTGACATCAAATCTTTCACCCTTGGCCAAGGTTGTGGGGATCTCATAGGGCGAAGCTAAAACCACTGGCACCAGCGCTTGGTAAATGTTTGGAGCCAGTTGCCCCACCTCTGAGATAACCGCGCGCTTTAGTTTTAGCAATTCTTTTAGGGTCTGGGCCTCGGAAGGGTGATTCTCCAAAGCCTGCTTCCACTTTCCAGCAAGGCCGTAGGCTACTGTTTTGGAACCAGCTGCAATCAACTCTGTTTCGGCTGCAGCACAACGCTTTTCTATTTGGACGATTTCATCGCTGTCCGCAGCCAGCGACCTGCCTGATCTTTCAAGCAATGTTTCCAAAGCAGATTTCCACCAGGCCAGTTCGAGTTCAGCCTGTAGGTCATCCTTGCTGGTGTGTAAATTGGCGAGCTCAACAGCCAATGGCCCAAGGCCTGCTTCCTCAAGTCGCTGGATGGTCATCGATCTCTCGTCGTAGTTGTCCAATATCTTGGTGTCTTGCGAGAGCGAGCGAAGAGTTTTGGTCAGCTCGGTGAGTGGCTGTGAAAGAAGTGGCTCACTCATTGCCAAATCACTCAGCAGTGATTGGAGCTCACTCAATTCGCGAACGAATTCGTTCAAAGCCTGCTGGGCTTCTTTGATTCCCAGTGGAACCTGCGGTGGCTTGGCAACCAGGCAATACTTTCCCCAGGCATCGCGCTGGAGCTGAATTGCCTTGAGCGACTCATGCATGTCAGAAACGTGAAGTCCTGGGCGAAGGTATTCCTTGGCAAGTTTTTTCAGGCGGCTGCGATTTGCCCCTGACATTACTGACTTGTCTTTTCGTGGTGCGGTAGCCAAAATCAACTCGGTGAGCGGGCGATCAAACACCTCTGGTTTGAACTTATCGAGCGTTTCTCTGATGCCGACAAAAAGCTGAAGGTAATTCACCCAGTCACTCACCGTCTGGGCTGGCTGGAACTCAACGGTCGCGGTGAATTCAGCAAGCTGGCTGGAAAGCCCCTGGAAGGAGTTTTCATAAAGCGATTTGGCCAGCTGTAGCTTGCTGGGGACATCCAATGGGTTCTCGAACTTGGCCATGAACCAGGCGGACTCACTGGGGCCAATCTCGAACATGCCAAGCTCTTGGGCTTGCTTGAGCAAGTTTCCCGCGAAGGTAAGGTCTCGGTGGCGACCTAGTTGGTCGGCATCGATTCTTGCCTCGTTGACTGGAGCCTTGGTGGATCCAGACAATCTAGCTAGCTCCTCAAGGGCCTGCTCGATACTTACTCCTAGCTCACCGTCTACCTTCTCAAAGTCTGCGAAGTAGTTGGCAACTTCTTCTCGGGCGCTATCGCGGCGCGCAGCTAGTTCGGTGTAATTCACCGGTTGTGCTTTCTCGTTGCGCGATATTGCACCGATCATATCTAGCCAAGTTGAACTTGATCTGATGCCAAGGCCGGGTAAGCCAACCTGGGAAAACCTGGTGGCTAGCTCATCTAGGGTCTGTCTTCTAGGTGCCACTACCAGAACTCTTTTGCCCTGATGGGTGAGTGCGCTGACCAAGAGCACAACAGTTTGCGTATAACCACAACCCGGCAAGGTCTCAACAGCAAAGCTGGTTCCGGCTAGTGCTCTCGAGACAATTCTGGTTTGAGTGCTGTCCGAATCCGTTACCGCTATTGGGTCCGCGATGCCTTGCTCAAAAGACTCAGAGTTGGAATCTAATTCTGTTAGGAACAAATTCGTGACTGGGTGCGAAGCATCCTGGAAATCAGATGCTAGATCACTAGCCGCCGAAGAGAAATTGCCAATAGCCAACAGCCTGCTGAACTCAAGATTTGCCGACTGATCCGTGAGGGCAGAAATATGATCTAACACTCGAACCGGTATCGGGTCTGATCCAACCTGAACCATAGACAGCAGATCCTCAGCGTTTAGCTTTACCCCATAGTGCTTCTGAAGAGCTGGAGCCAAAGCTGGGTTGACGATGGCCTTTCTAGAAAGACTTAGCTCAAAATCATCTTGCTTGGTGAGAAGGTTTACTGGCCAAAGAAGGATTGGCATCCGAAGCTCATGGCCGTCAGCACTAAAGTCCACTAGACCGCTGGCAAGGTAGAGGCTCTCGATCCCGAATTGCTCCGATAGTGAGTTCTGTTTGTGCTGGATTCGGATAGCGGCGGAATAGGCCCTAGAGAAAGAAAGTGAATCGCGAATCAGGTTAGAAAGCAGTGTTGACCTTCCGGTAACAAACTGGGCCAGGCCACCCGGGTGAGCTTTCTCTAGATGTACCTGAGAATAGCTGTTGCTGTTGAAGTGGCTTAGGGAATCGTTACCACCAATTTGATTGATTTCCAAAAACCACTGCTCGCGAGTAGGCGCGGACTGATGATCTTGAGTGTCTAGAAAATCAGTCATGAATCAAGACTAACTTTGGGGGCCCTTGATTCTTGGCTACCTCGGCTTGTGTTGAGGTATCTTTGATAGTTCTGGCCCCGTAGCTCAGTGGATAGAGCAGAGGTTTCCTAAACCTTGTGCGGAAGTTCGATTCTTCTCGGGGTCACTTTAGGCGGCTGCAGCAAAAGCTAAATATGGATCCCACTCTGGTTCAAATCTTTCGGTGCCCCGCACCATCCAGATAGTTCCAGCTGGCATCCGAGGTTTGAAATCTAGCGTCCAACCCATTTCAGCCAGGGTGCGATCACCCTTTTTGTTGTTACACCTTAGGCAGCAAGCAACCAGGTTTTCCCAAGAGTCATCTCCACCTTTGGATCTGGGTTGAACATGATCCACTGTCGAAGCAGATCGTTGGCAGTAAGCACAGCGGTGGGCGTCCCTTCGAAGCACGCCCCTTCGTGAAACTGGGATAACCCTAGAGCCTGGGATTCTTACGTATCGAGAAAGCAAGATCACCGAGGGCAGCTTGTATTCCGAGGTTGCACTTCTTACTAGGTGATTGCCAGCCTGGGCCAAGACAGTGGCCTTTTGGTTTAGAACCAAAATAATGGCTCGCTTAAAGCTCACAACAGCAAGGGGCTCATAGCCTGCGTTTAGTACCAAAGTTCTCATTCAAGTTCCTTTCGAATTGACCCACACGGATTGTGGGCGTTCGGTTAGCTAGCTTGATTGCCTGGGCACAAAAAAAGCGCCGTCATAAATGACGACGCTAATTACTTGCCCGGTATCGAACCGATGGGCTCGGGTTGCCGAGATTGGAAGCAGTACTTGGGAAGCATGCTTTTCATCAAAACCCCTAGCCCTTCAAGTAGATGACAATAACTAACTAGCTATAGGTTAGCTCAAACAAAAACCAGATTTATCAAGAAACCAGGCTGTGTTTTAGGAAGTGGTGCCAAGCCTTACGAAGTAGTGCCTCGGCTCAAAAATAGGAGCCAGCTTGACTCGGTCGCCTGGCTGGGGCGCGTGGTAGAACTGCCCATTTCCGGCGTAGATTCCGTTGTGGCTGTGATCGTTGAAGATAACTATGTCTCCCGGTCTGGCGTCTTCTGGTGAGACAACTATGCCGACTCTGGACTGAGCAGTTACGCTGTGGCGAAGCTCGACACCGAACTGTGCGTAAACAAACATGACGTATCCAGAGCAGTCAAAACCTCGAGGGTTTGATCCACCAAAGACGTAAGGGGTCCCAACATATTGAGCAGCAACTTGCAAAACCTGCTCAGCGCTAATGGCGCTGAAGGGTGGGTTCTTAACGTAGTCGGCAGCGCTTGGGCCAGTGTAGGCACGGTAGTTGCTGATGGTCTGCTGGCGAAGCACTAGGGCAGCGCTTTCTGAGGCGTATTCACCTCGGACAAACTCAACGGTGTTGGCAGCAGCCACGGTTAGATCCTGGGTGCCTTCGGTCTGAATAATGTCATCCGGGTTCGTGGTTGTGAACCTGGCCATCGCGGCAACCTCCGGGTCATATGCGTAGGCCGGTAGCGCGGAGGTAGCCATCAAACCCGATGCGGTAAGCATGGTGACGGCTGTCCTAAAAGTCTGATTGTTGCGCAATCTGCCTTGGGTCGAGACTTTGCTTAGCGGCCTTTGCAGATCACGCTCGCGCTTGAGGGCCTTTGACTCCATGCGGAGCATGGCTTTGCGAGCGCGCCTGGATGACTTGGCTAATTTTGCTTTCTCTGCTTCGCGCACGGAGCGTCTAGAGCGAATCTCAAAGGACTCAAGGACGTTTATTTCAACGTCTGCTCTATGTTTGCCTGCACCACTACTGGCCAAAGCTGCTACCTCCGCATTGCTCTAAAGATTTCTTCGAAGAAATCAGTCCTGAATCGAAACTATTAGTTCTAAAAATCTGATTTCAGGCTCAAAGCATCTCAGATCCGACCATCTAAATAGGTTGATTTCGATTGCTGGAACAGTCTAACCGATGACCAATCCGAGCTCAAAAACCTCGCCTGTTCTGGGTAAACTCGCAGACTACTACACTATTGACATGCCAGATATTCAGATTCCTAGCCAACTTTTGCCTAAAGACGGGCGTTTTGGCTGTGGTCCGTCCAGGCTTAGAGACGAACAATTGGCATCATTTGGCTCGATCGGTACATCTCTTATGGGGACCTCCCACCGCCAAGCTCCAATCAAGAACCTGGTCGCAGAGGTCCAAAATGGCTTACTTGAGCTGTTTCGAGCCCCAGCAGGTTACGAAATAGCACTGGGAAACGGTGGAGCAAGCGCATTTTGGGACGTTGTGGCTTTTTCCCTGGCCGAGGGTAATTCCCAAGCCTTAGTTCACGGGGAATTTAGTTCAAAATTCGCCAAGTCGCTCAAGGCCCCTTTTCTAGGCGAGCTTTCGGTTCAAAAGGGCGAACCTGGCTCCAGGGCAGACTTTGTTGCTGCTTCTTTAACCAATACATATGTATACCCCCAAAATGAGACTTCTACTGGAGTTGTCACCCCTGTAGAGAGGCTGGCCGGAGCAGACAGCGGAGCCTTGTTCCTAACTGACGCCACTTCAGCTGCCGGAGGCATGGACTTTGATGCCAAGAACACAGATGTCTACTACTTTTCCCCACAAAAGAACTTTGCCGCCGATGGTGGAATCTGGTTCGCGTTACTGTCTCCAGAGGCGGTCTCGCGAGCCGAGAAGATAGCTGCATCAGATCGCTACATCCCAGAGTTTTTGTCACTCAAGACTGCAATCACTAATTCCAGGCTGAACCAGACCCTGAACACCCCCGCCATCGCGACCCTGTTCTTGCTCAATGAGCAGATCAAGTGGATAAACGAGTCAGGTGGTTTGAAATGGGCAGACGCCAAGACCCGCTCCAGCTCAAAAGTGCTCTATGACTGGGCCGAAGCATCTGGTGTGGCGAGCCCCTTTGTCTCCAACCCAGACCACCGCTCCCAGGTAGTTGTCACCTTGGAGTTTGATGAGGCGGTGGACTCTGCAGAACTGATTCGAGTGCTCAGATTGAATGGAATTGTGGATGTCGACCCGTACCGCGGAATGGGAAAAAATCAACTTCGAATTGCTACATTCGTTGGTACCGACCAAGCTGATGTTGAGTCGTTGACAGCATGTTTTGATTTTGTTTTAGAGAGGTTAGCTTGATTAGGTTTCGAGTCAAGGAACAAGATCGCAAGCCCGATCCTGAGCCGATTGAAACCAATGCCGCCGTGGCGGTAATAATCTTTACCGCAATGTGGGCAGTAGCCCTACTTCTTATCCTTCTTTTTGGCCAGACGCTTGCGCAGCCTCTTCCCGATTGGTGGGCGCTTACCTGTGTCTTTGGTATCTGCCTCGGAATCTACGGTTACTTCAAGGTCCGGAGCAGATAGCTCCTCGGCTTTATTCTTTTCAAGCTCTGCACGTCTTTCCGACCAGGGCACCCAACTTGGGGCAACTACGGAGTCTTTGCCTGGAAGTAAAACCACTTCAGAAACTGTTGCGGCATCTGATTTCTTGGCTTGAAAGATAACCACGTTCCACTCCCAACCGACATAGCCAGTTAGTTTAGATTCGAATCGGTAGCTGGTGGTGTCTTTATCTTCGCTAGCAGTTCCTAAAAACTTTCCAACTCCATTTGCCGGGGAAGTTTCTTTGGCTGCTTTTTCGGCTAAGGATTGGTGCTGAGGCTTTTTGAGTAGCTTAAGCATCTAGCTCTTCAGCAAGCTTGCGAAGCAAGGTTGCGATCTTTTGGCTCTGTGCAGTTTCTGGCTGCTTGCCACGCTTTAGTCCCCCGCTGATGTTATCTAGCAAACGGATCAGGTCCTCAACAATCACAGACATTTCGTCAGCTGGCTTTCTTGACATCTTCACAAGTGAAGGTGGGGCCTCTAGAACCCGAACAGACAGCGCCTGGGCTCCTTTTTTGCCATCGACAATGCCGAATTCAACCCGGGTGCCAGGGGTTACCTGAGTTACTCCATCAAGGAGTGCGCTGATGTGCAAAAAGACCTCTTGGCCTTCATCGGATGCGATGAAACCAAAGCCTTTTTCTTCATCGAAAAATTTCACTTTGCCGGTTGGCATGACTACCTCTTTCTCAGGATTTTCCATTTTACCAAGGGCAACACCCTAAAAACTACTGCCCGAATTCAGCCCTCACTTCAGGGGTATCCTAGAAGGATGACTAAATTCAAGCCTTCTGGACCTTCCCGGCTAGAAACCTCCCTTGCTTACCTGGGGGCTGGAATCATTGGCCTTTCACTGCTGTCTATAGTCATAACCCTGGTCCGAAGCTTCTTTGGGGAGACCACTAATCTGGCCATTTTTGCCCAGATACCTCTTATAGCTCTTCCCATTGGCCTCGTGCTGGTCTTGCTGATGCTGTTTCTCTCGTCTAGAAGGAAAGGGCGCGAAAACAAGCAGTGAGTGATCTATACCGGTTAGCCCTAGCCCTTCGATCTGCAGACGACGCCGCCCTTAGCATTTTGGTTCACGAGAGATCACTTTCACTTTCCGAGTTCAAAGATTTCTTTGATCTTGCTCAAGCTGTCCTAACTCCCAAGTCGCAAGCGTTACTTGTTTCAAGTCTTTCTAATTCAGAAATCAGCTCATTGCGCTCACTGCTGGCCCAAGAGAAAGTTTCCAAAGAGCAAGTTAGTTTTCTGGCAAGTGATCTTTTGGTTTGGAGCTCAAAAGAGCCAGTCGTTTATGACTGGCTCGCTGAGAGACTAAAGGAAAACCCCAGAACGGCATCACTTCGAATTGTCACCGATGCCATCAAGGCACCGGATCAAGAATCTATCGATAGAGATTGCGGCATTCATGCCTTTGAAGCTATGCAGTCCATCACCGAATTAATTTTTAGCCTCGATCAACACTTCGTTCGTGAAGTATCTAAAGGCTCCATGGGTTTACCAGATGTGAAGCGGCTCTCCAGCCACTTAGGAAAGTCCAAAGAGTATGTAAAAGCGATACTTGAACTAGCAAAAGTTTCCGGTGTGGTAGCAATTTCTGAAAAGCGCTTTCACCCCACTGATCTTGCCGACAGTTGGATAAGCTCTGATCCGAAAAGCCGTTGGCAAATCTTGGCCCATGCCTGGCTAGCTATTGTGGGGACATCTGGCTCGAAGGAATTAGCTTTGCAGCTCGCTCAGAACCCGACTAAGTCGTTGATTGAGCTGGTGGGATCTAGCTTCCCGCTGGTTAGCTCTTCCGCCCAATCTCGAATCGGAAGGGTCGCTGAGCTTGCCGATGCCATTGGATTGTCTGCCAATGGCTTTGCCGCCAGCTGGCTTGCCAGCGTTCTGACCGGCAAGCTGACAGTTGCCACCAAAGCCCTAGAACAAAGGCTTCCAGCTCAGCAGGAGCGAATAATCGTCCAGGCCGACCTGTCGATTATTGCCCCGGGGCCCCTAGCAAGCACCATTGAGATTGAGCTCCGCAAGTTCACCGACACCGAAAACATTGGGCTAGCGACCGGGTATCGGATTTCACCGATGAGCATTAGTTGCGGACTGGAAGAGGGCCTAAACGAAAAACAGATTCGCGCCCTTCTGGAAAAGCTCTCGGGAGCAACCCTGCCGCAACCAGTTGATTACCTAATTTCCGAAACTGCATCAAGGTTTGGAAGACTAAAGATCTCAGCCAACAAAACTGGTTCAATTTTGATTTCAACTGAAGAGTTGTTAGCGACGCAAATTCTCATGGACTCCAAGTTGAAAGCATATGGACTAAGAAAATCTGAGGGCGCGATTGTTTCAACACTGGATCCCGAGACTTTGTATCACGCCCTGCGAGAAAATGGCTACTTAGCTATTCGAGTCGATGAAGCTGGCAAGATAATTGCTCCATCGGCTATTCACAAAAACAGTTCTCACGCAGCCATGTTTCAAGACCAGCTAACCAGACTTAGAAAGCAAGATCTTGAAATTGCGGACCAAGCACCTGAATCAGATGTTGATCGCAAGATTCAACTAGCCTTGGCTTCAAAAAGTATCTTGTTGGTGGAAATAAATGCCAACGGTAAAGTTATGAATTTTGTTCTAGAGCCCATCGGTTTAGCAAATGGCAGATTGCGAGCTAGAGATCGCAAAGCCGACATCGAAAGAACCCTTCCGGTATCTGCGATTACTTCGATTGTGATTGGTTAGCAATGACCGAAGGTCCGTTGATTGTTCAAAGCGATAAAACAGCCCTGCTAGAAGTGAACCACCCGCAAGCTCCCGATGCGCGCCATGACCTAGCTATCTTTGCCGAATTAGAGCGAGCTCCTGAGCACATTCACACCTACCGAATCACCAAGCTCGGTTTATGGAATGCTCGGGCCGCAGGTCACGACAGCGAGTATGTCCTTGGGGTGCTCGACAAATACGCCAAGTTCGCTATCCCCTCCTCGGTTCGAGTGGATATTCAAGAGACCATGGATCGTTACGGAAAGCTGGTTATCCGAAGGGATGCAGAGGGGGTTCTACTTCTTACCTGCACGTCCCCCGCTATCTTGCTGGAGGCTTCCAGGGGACCAAAAATAGCCGCATTGCTTGGATCTAGGCTCTCCGAGGACACCTTCGAGGTGCTTCCTTTTGCCAGAGGAGCTCTCAAGCAAGAGCTTCTCAAGCTGGGTTGGCCGGCTGATGATTTAGCTGGGTACACCCCCGGCACCCCTCATGAGATTGCACTTGCCGAAAAGGGTTGGGCTATCCGCGACTACCAGAGCAATGCTGTTAGTAAATTCTGGGAGGGTGGTTCGGGTGTTGTGGTGCTGCCCTGTGGTGCGGGCAAAACTATCGTCGGTGCAGCTGCCATGGCTAGGGCAAAGACCAACACTTTGATTCTGGTTACCAACACCGTTGCGGCAAGACAGTGGCGAGCAGAACTTCTCAAGCGCACAACACTTACCGAAGATGAAATCGGTGAGTACTCCGGATCAATCAAGCAGGTGAAGCCGGTAACTATTGCGAGTTATCAAATTCTTACTGCTAAGCGAAAGGGTGAGTACGCGCACCTCGAACTACTAAACGCAAAAGACTGGGGTCTGATTGTTTACGATGAGGTGCATTTACTTCCAGCTCCTATTTTCAAAATGACCGCCGATCTTCAGGCAAGAAGAAGATTGGGACTCACCGCAACACTGGTTCGAGAAGATGGAAAAGAAGGCGACGTCTTTTCTTTGATTGGGCCTAAGCGCTTTGACGCGCCCTGGAAAGAAATTGAATCCGAAGGATACATCGCCCCTGCAGAATGTTTTGAGATCAGAGTTGATCTTCCAGAAGATGAAAGATTGAACTACGCAATTGCAGAACAAGACGAGCGCTACAGACTAGCGGCAACTTCAAAAGTGAAGATTCCAGTGATCCAGAAGCTTTTGGAAAGACACATTAGTGAGCCAACACTAATTATTGGTCAGTACTTGGATCAGATAGATGAGGTAGCTACCTTGCTGGGTGTTCCAAAAATTACCGGAGAGACTTCTGTTAACGAACGTGAAAGGTTGTTCCAAGCATTCCGCGATGGAACGGAACCCACGCTGGTGGTTTCTAAGGTTGCTAACTTCTCGGTTGACCTGCCGGAAGCATCGGTAGCGATCCAGATTTCAGGCTCCTATGGATCTAGGCAAGAAGAGGCCCAGAGATTAGGCAGGTTGCTGCGCCCAAAGGCTGATGGCCGAACAGCCTCGTTTTACACCCTTATTGCAAGAGACACCGTGGACCAGGATTTCGCCCAAAACCGCCAGCGCTTCCTTGCAGAGCAGGGCTACAGCTACAAAATCCTTGATGTTTCAAGTATCTAAGGCACTCAACTAACTCTCAGGTTTCTTTCAGGCAAAACTGAGACACTTGAGCCATGACAAAAACCCGAGTGCTTATAGTCGACGACGAACCAAACATCAGAGACTTGCTTGCCACCAGCCTGAGATTTGCAGGTTTCGATATTCAAACCGCAGCCAATGGCACTGCTGCGGTAGCTGCGGTTACAGAATCTGAACCGGACATCATCTTGTTAGACGTGATGCTTCCAGACATGAATGGCTTTAGTGTTACCAAAAAGCTACGCTCAGCAGGAATTCAAGCCCCCATTCTTTTTCTCACCGCACGCGATGAAGTGGAAGACAAAATCACTGGACTAACTGTCGGCGGTGATGATTACCTCACAAAGCCATTTAGCCTCGACGAAGTGGTGGCAAGAATTCAAGCAATTCTTAGACGAACCAAATCCTCCGAAGCAGAACCTGCGGTAATTGACGCCGGTCCGGTTGTAATAAATCAGGACGCTCATGAGGTCAGCGTCGAAGGAACATTGGTTGATCTTTCGCCAACAGAATACAAGTTGCTACGTTTTCTTGTTATGAACGCGGATCGCGTTTTAACCAAAGCGCAAATTCTTGATCACGTTTGGGAGTATGACTTTAATGGCGACATGGGAATTGTTGAATCTTATGTTTCCTACCTTCGTAAGAAAATTGATCCAATTAGTTCAAGGTCGCTGATTCAAACAAAGCGTGGCGTTGGCTACATCTATAAGAAACATGACTAATGCCATCAAAGCTTGCTACTGCCTGGGAAAAGGTTTCTCTTCGAAGTAAGCTAACCGGCCTATCTGTTGCAATCATTGGACTACTTCTTTTAGTTTCAAGTTTTGGAACTGTTTCTGTTTTGCGTGCGTACTTGCAACAAAACACTGACAACTTGTTGTCTGCAACTGCGTCGATTCTGTCGCAACAAAATCCTGGTCAGATTGAATCTCGGCTAAATGCTAAAAGCATTACCCTGCCGAGGCTGCCAAGTGATTATTTGATTTCTGTTCTCGATGCTCGGGGTCAGACCGTGTATCGGATCATGGCCTCGGATGCTTCTGACATGACCCTGCCAAAGCTTGAAGCCCTCGACCTTGAGGCGGTCTTTTCAACCGCTGGGGTGCCTTTTGATTTGGACCAATACGGCGCATTGGGCGAAGTGACCATCGACGAGTATGACAGCTGGCGCGTTGTAGCCCTACCTTTTAGGGATTTTGAGGGCTCGGTTGCTGTAGCGCTGCCTAACAGCACGAACCTTGAACTGCTTCGCCAATACCGAGCGATCGGTGGTGGCTTTGGGTTCTTACTTCTTGGTCTTAGCGGGCTGAGTATCTGGCTCACTATCGCCCAGGCCCTTAGGCCCCTTCGAGAAGTTGAGCGAACAGCGAAGCTCGTGGCCTCTGGAGATCTCTCTCAAAGACTCATCGAGCGCCCTGGAAAGACCGAAATCGCGAGACTTAACAGAAGCCTGAACACCATGCTGGATTCTCTTGAGGATTCTGTTTCATCAAGAAACAAAACTTTGGGTCAGATGCGCCGATTCGTGGCTGATGCTTCCCATGAACTGCGTACTCCCCTGGTATCAGTTCGTGGTTACGCCGAGCTGTACCGAAAAGGTGCTCTAAAGAAGAAATCGGAAGTCCAAGAAGCAATGCTCCGAATCGAATCAGAAGCAATCCGTATGTCCTCGCTCGTTGAGTCGCTTCTCACCCTGGCCAGGTTGGATGAGAACCAGCAGCTTGATGCCAAAAAGGTAGACATGATTGAGCTGATTCAATCCGTAATCAAAAGTGGATCATCAACAGACAAGAAGCTGAGTTATTCGGTGTTGACGCTAAGCGGAGCCAAGTTACCAAAGGATGAGAAAATCTTCGCAGAGATAAACGAGAGCCAAATTCGCCAGGTGCTTGTGAACCTTATTGAAAACGCCAAGCGCTTCAGCTCACCTAAGTCTTCTATCGAAATTGGTGTCGGTCAGAAAACCGAAGATGAAGTAGTTATCGAAGTGATTGACCACGGTGAAGGTATTCCTAAGCAACTCCGAGACAAAGTCTTTGAGCGCTTCTACCGAGCTGATAATTCTAGAAACCGAGAAACCGGTGGGACTGGTCTTGGTCTTGCGATCGTCAAGGAGATCGTGCTGTTACACAAGGGCCGCATAGAGGTTCGAGACACCCCGCAGGGTGGGGCTACCTTCCGGGTAAAGCTACCCGCCAGACATGACTGGGTCTAGCCACTTTTACACAATTTCCTGGGAAACGCCTTAGCGAGGCCTGTTTCTGCCTAACCTAGGGCCCGAAGAAAGGGTCAAAATGGCGCAATTCCAAGTAGATAGCGAGCAGGTGCTCGCTGCCACCGGGCAGATAAATGCAACTATTTCGAGAGTCCAGGCGGAGGTAGCCTCGCTACACAACCAACTGCAAAGCCTGCAGGGTTCGTGGCGAGGAGCCGCAGCCGAATCATTTCAAGCTTTAGCTAATCGCTGGCGAACCACTGCAGGCGCAGTTGATACTCAGCTATCCGAGATTGGTGTGGCTCTTTCTTTCGCAGCTAATCAATACCGCGAGATAGAGTACGCCAACCAAAGGTTGTTTTTGGGTTAGAAGCCCATTCCTTCGCCGCCACCTTGTGGCATTGGAGCAGCAGGTTCTGGCTTCTCCGCAACTACCGCTTCGGTAGTTAGGAATAGACCAGCAATCGATGCAGCATTTTGCAATGCTGAACGAGTTACCTTCACTGGGTCATTGATTCCAGCGGCAAGCATGTCAACATACTCTCCGGTTGCGGCGTTTAGTCCGTGACCAGAAGGTAGGTTTTCAACCTTGTCAGCAACAACGCCTGGCTCAAGTCCCGCGTTGATTGCAATCTGCTTCAAAGGTGCAGAGATTGCAACGCGAACGATGTTTGCTCCGGTTGCCTCGTCGCCTTTGAGCTTTAGCTTGTCGAATGCAGTCTTGCCAGCTTGTAGTAGCGCAACGCCACCACCAGCCACAATTCCTTCTTCAACAGCAGCCTTGGCGTTTCGAACTGCATCTTCGATGCGGTGCTTGCGCTCTTTTAGCTCAACCTCGGTTGCGGCTCCAGCCTTGATAACTGCAACTCCACCGGAAAGCTTGGCTAGACGCTCCTGCAGCTTCTCGCGGTCGTAGTCAGAGTCAGTGGCTTCGATTTCGCGACGGATCTGCTCGACTCGGCCAGCAATCTGGTCCTTGTCTCCAGCACCCTCAACGATTGTGGTCTCGTCCTTGGTAACAACGATCTTGCGAGCGCGTCCCAGCATGGTTAGGTCGGTGTTTTCTAGCTTTAGGCCTACCTCTTCAGAGATAACCTGACCACCGGTCAAGATAGCGATGTCTTGCAACATAGCCTTGCGACGGTCTCCAAAGCCCGGAGCCTTAACGGCAACAGACTTGAAGATTCCGCGAATCTTGTTCACGATCAGGGTAGCTAGTGCTTCACCTTCGATGTCTTCTGCAATGACAAGAAGTGGCTTTCCAGCCTGGATTACCTTGTCAACAACAGGAAGGACATCCTTGATGTTAGAGATCTTCGAATTCACGATCAGCACGTATGCGTCTTCTAGAACTGCTTCCTGACGCTCTGGGTCGGTAACCATGTAAGCAGAGACGTAACCTTTGTCGAATCTCATACCCTCAGTTAGCTGTAATTCGATTCCAAAAGTGTTTGACTCTTCAACTGTTACAACACCCTCGCGGCCAACCTTGTCAATTGCTTCAGCGATTAGCTCGCCGATTACAGGGTCGCCTGCAGAAATAGATGCGGTTGCAGCAATCTGCTCTTTGGTCTCAACTGGCTTAGCGTTTGCCACGAGCTCCTTGATAACTGCCTCAACAGCTTTTTCAATTCCGCGCTTTAGCGTAATTGGGTCTGCTCCTGCTGCTACGTTACGAAGTCCTTCGCGAACAAGTGCCTGAGCCAAAACAGTTGCAGTTGTAGTTCCGTCTCCGGCTACGTCGTCTGTCTTCTTAGCAACTTCCTTAACTAGCTCAGCGCCAATTCTTTCGAACGGGTCTTCTAGTTCGATCTCCTTAGCAATGGAAACACCGTCATTGGTAATGGTGGGTGCTCCCCACTTTTTCTCAAGTACGACGTTACGTCCACGTGGGCCAAGGGTGACCTTCACGGTGTCTGCGAGGATGTTTAGTCCACGCTCTAAGCCACGACGGGCTTCTTCATTGAAAGTGATAATTTTTGCCATTTTTGGGTTTCTCCCGAAGTTGGTATAAGGATTAGCACTCTATTTGTTTGAGTGCTAATTCAATTTTGGCACTCTAAGGCTGAGAGTGCAAGTCTTGTCGGGGTATTAGAAAAGCCGCCACCTCGAAAGGTAGCGGCTTTCCCGTGAAGTCTAGGTGGTCCTAGATTAGGTTCACGGCGTCGGCCTGAGGGCCTTTGTCGCCGTTCTTTACTTCGAACTCAACGCGCTGGTTCTCCTTGAG
>NZ_JBIIAL010000003.1:0-115475 GCF_044239955.1 Rhodoluna sp. | reverse complement strand
AGGGCCCACGTCTAGGTGGCGGACCAGCTCACGAGAGAATGTTGCTTGCCAACATGGCTCGCTCGCTGTTCATCAACAAATCTGTCACCACAACCGAGGTCAAGGCAAAGCGTCTTCGCCCAGTTGCCGAGCGACTAGTTACCTTCGCAAAGCGTGGCGACCTACACTCTCGCAGACGCGTTATGCAGTCAATCACTGACAGAAACGTAGTTCACGAGCTGTTTGTAAACATCGCACCTCAGGTAGCTGAGCGTCAGGGTGGCTACACCCGCATCACCAAGCTCGGTTTCCGTAAGGGCGACAACGCTCCTATGGCAGTAATCGAATTGGTGCTTGACCCAGTGTCACCTAAGAAGATGAACAAGAAGCCAAAGCTTGAAAATGCAGTAAAGGCAGCTCCAAAAGCTGAGGTTGTTGCAGAAGAAGTTGTGGCCGAAGAAGTAGTAGCAGAGACCCCAGTTGAAGAAACAGTAGTTGAAACTGCAGCTGCCGAAGCTGTTGTTGAGGCTCCTGCCGAAGAAGCTCCAGCTGCAGAGGCTGCTACCGAAGAGCTAGTAGCCGAGGCTGCTGCCGAGGCTCCTGCTGAAGAAGCTCCAGCTTCTGAAGAAGAGAGCAAGTAGTTCTTAGAAATGACTAAACCCGTTGACCTGCCGGTCGACGGGTTTTGTCGTTACCGGATCGACTTTGGCTACGACGGCACGGACTTCAGCGGCTTCGCCAAACAGCCTGGGCTTCGAACTGTTCAAGCGGAACTTGTAAAGGCCGTTGCTGTCATCTTTGGAAAAGATGACTCTGATTTCAAACTTCGAATTGCTGGAAGAACCGATGCTGGTGTTCATGCTCAGCATCAGGTTGCACACCTTGATCTAACTTCTTCTCAACTAAAGCGCATCGGTCGAAACCCAGATGTTGCAGGGCGAGTAAATACCGCTCTACCAAAAGACATTCGGGTCTTTAGTTTTGATGTTGCGCCAGAGGGATTTGACGCTAGATACTCGGCCACTTTTAGAAGATATCGCTACCGGATAGCCGACAAGAACTGCTTTGTTGATCCACTAGATGCTAGATACGTTTTGGAGGTAAAGCCTGAGCTTGATCTAAAGCCAATGAAGCAGGCGGCCAAGGTTTTGGTTGGCCTTCATGACTTTGGGGGTTTTTGCAAGCCGCGACCAGGAGCCACCACCATCCGCAGGCTTCGTTCAATCAAGATTTCCAGAAACCAAAGCAAGGGCCGAATCATTGAAATCGAAGTCAAGGGTGATGCCTTCTGTCACAACATGGTTCGATCCATTGTTGGGGCTTTGGTTGCCGTGGGTCGGGGTCGGGCGAGCGTTTCGGATGTTCAAAAACGTCTGAAATCTGGATCTAGGGCAGGGTCACTGAAGGTGGTTGCGGCCAAGGGTTTGAGCCTGATCGAGGTTGGTTACCCCAAGGACTCCAGGATGGGTATTCAGGCCCAAAACACCCGTAAAAGAAGGGTTCTGGACGAAAATTAGGGTTTGACCAAGCCGCTTGGCAGGGCCTAAACTAGTAACTTGTTGCGGTTCGTAAGGACCATTGCACAATGAATCCAAGCCCCAAGGCTGGAAACATGAAATCGACTAAGAAAAGTAAGGCAAATTAGCGTGCGTACCTATTCTCCAAAGGCTCATGAGCTAGACAACAAGTGGTTAATCATTGACGCCACTGATGTTGTGCTGGGTCGTTTGGCAACCCAGGCGGCAACTCTGTTGCGCGGCAAGCACAAGCCAACCTTTGCTCCTCACATGGACAACGGCGATTTCGTAATCATCATCAACGCTGACAAGGTTGCACTAACCGGATCCAAGCTGTTGCAGAAAAAGGCTTACCGTCACTCTGGTTACCCAGGTGGACTAACCGCTACAACTTATTCCGAGCTTTTGGAAAAGACTCCTGAGAAGGCTGTTGAAAAAGCTATCCGCGGAATGATTCCTAAGAACTCTCTTGGTCGCGATCAGCTAGCCAAGCTAAAGGTATACAAGGGCAGCGAGCACCCGCACGCCGCACAGAAGCCAACCCAATTTGTAATTGATCAGGTAGCCCAGTAACAACTGGCTAAATAAGAAAACTAGAGGATCACCTTGCCAAAAAACGAAACCGAAGTAGAAGCTACTAGCTACTCAACCGAGACTCCTGCAGAAGCAGTGAAGGCCGAAACCAAAAAGGTACGTGCCCCGCTAACTGTTCCAGGTGCAGGTCTTGGTCGTCGTAAGGAAGCAATCGCTCGTGTTCGCATGGTTCCAGGAACCGGTGTTATCAAAGTTAACGGAAGAGCTCTTGCTGAGTACTTCCCAAACAAATTGCACCAGCAGCTAGTGCAGGACCCATTTACAGTTTTGGAACTTTCCGGAAGCTACGACGTAATTGCAAAGATTTCTGGTGGAGGAGTTGCAGGTCAAGCCGGCGCTCTTCGCCTAGGTATCTCTCGTGCCCTAAACGAGATCGACAAGGACAACAACCGCGCAACTCTAAAAAAGAGTGGCTTCCTATCTCGCGACTCCCGCATCAAGGAGCGTAAGAAGGCTGGACTAAAGAAGGCTAGAAAGGCTTCTCAGTTCAGCAAGCGCTAATCTTCAAAAGATTTCGCTAACCTTTCTATCATGTCCCGGTTATTCGGTACCGACGGTGTTCGAGGTCTTGCTAATAGAGACATCACATCAGAATCAGCCCTAAAGCTAGCTCAAGCTGCAGCAATCGTTTTAGGTGAGCAGGCTAGAGCCAGAGGACAAAAACCAATTGCTGTTATCGGGCGCGACCCAAGAATTTCCGGTGAGTTTCTAGCTGCTGCAATTTCGGCAGGTTTGGCAAGTAGCGGCGTTGACGTATTTGACGCTGGCGTTATCCCAACTCCAGCGACCTCTTTTTTGACAGCTGACTTGGACGCCGACTTCGGGGTCATGATCTCCGCATCTCACAACCCAGCGCCGGATAACGGAATCAAGTTTTTCTCCCGCGGTGGCCACAAGTTAGACGACGCGGTCGAGGATGCAATTGAAGCGGCTCTTTCTGCCAAACCCCTAACCCCAATTGGAGCAGAGATTGGTCACGTAAAATCTTTTGCAGATGCAAAGAGCCGCTACCTGGTTCACCTTCAAGGAACACTTCCTAACAGCCTTAAGGGAATCAAAGTTGTGGTGGATTGTGCCAACGGTGCCGCATCTGATCTTGCACCTAAAGCATTTCATGATGCCGGTGCCGAAGTTGTTGTAATTGGAAACGAACCTGATGGTTACAACATCAACCTGGGTTGCGGCTCGACACACTTGAGCGCGTTGCAGGCCGCGGTAGTTGAACACGGTGCTGATGTTGGAATCGCTCACGATGGTGATGCCGACAGAACCTTGGCAGTTGATGCAACTGGAGCCATCGTGGATGGCGATCAGATCATGGCAATCTTGGCAGTGGCTGCAAAATCACGCGGCGATCTATCGCGCAACACATTGGTTGCAACCGTGATGAGTAACTTAGGTCTAAAAATTGCCATGAAGCAAGCCGGTATTGAAATGATTGAAACTAAGGTTGGGGACCGCTACGTTCTCGAAGTGATCCGTGAAGGCGGATACACCCTAGGAGGCGAGCAGTCAGGTCACCTTATTTTTGCAAGACATGCCACCACGGGTGATGGGATCCTCACTGGCTTACAGCTTCTAGCCCAGATGAGCTCAACCGGAAAGAGCCTGCAGGAACTAGCAAGTGCGATGAAGGTTTACCCGCAGGTGCTAATCAACGTTCCAGAAGTGGACAAGTCCAAGGTTAATTCCGACCCAGAGCTACAAAAAGTAGTCCAAGAGGCAAAAACCGAGCTTGGCGAAACCGGTCGAGTGCTACTTAGAGCCTCTGGAACAGAGCCACTGGTGCGTGTGATGGTTGAAGCCCAAGATGCTGGAACAGCCCAGAGCTGGGCCGAGCGAATCGCCAGGGTGGTTGAAAAGCAGCTAAAGCTTTCTTAGCAGCACGCTTTCCACCCGGTGATTGTCACCTTTTTTCAAAACCAAAGTAGCCCTGGATCTTGTGGGCAGGATGTTCTCAGTCAAGTTAGTCAAGTTTATGGTTTCCCAAATTTCGGTGGCGCGGGCCAGGGCCTTTTCTAGAGGCATCTCGGCGTAGCGGTGAAAGTAACTTTCCGGGTTAGTAAAGGCCGACTCGCGTAGTGCATGGAATCTGTTTAGGAACCACTTGGAGATGTTTTGAGTTTCCGCATCAACGAATATCTTGAAGTCAAAGAAATCGCTCAAGGTAAGATCTTGATCCGGACCCGGACCCTGGAGAACGTTCAGGCCCTCAATTATCAAAACATCCGGTGAGTCAACAACTACCTCTTCGCCCGGGACGATGTCATAAGTTAGGTGCGAATAAACCGGTGCCGAAACTTTCTTTTTTCCACTTTTGATGTCCGAAACAAACTTGATAAGCGCTAAGCGATCATAAGATTCAGGAAAACCCTTTCGCTCCATAAGAGTTCTATTCTCAAGTTCCTTGTTTGGATATAGGAATCCATCGGTTGTTACCAGTGCAACCTGGGGGGTTCCTTCCCAACGACTTAGAAGTTCCTTGAGCAATCTTGAAACAGTTGATTTACCAACAGCCACCGAACCAGCAACACCAATAATGAATGGCACGGGCTTAGCACGCTCGCCTAAGAATTCACTTGTTGCTTTGTGAATGTCAGCGTGCTTGGTGACGTATAAATTTAGGAACCGACTAAGTGGCAAATAGACTTCTGCGACTTCGGTGAGGTCAAGAAAGTCACCAAGACCTCTGATTTGAGAGATTTCTGACTCGGTTAAAGGTTGCTTTGTTGAATTTCCTAACCGAGACCAATCGGATCGCAATATTTCAACAAATGGGGTCAGCTCGCCCTGGTTTATAGGGGTTGAAGGGGAAGCGGAAGCACTCACAACAAGCCATTCTGCCGTAAATTAGAGGTATGTGCGGAATAGTTGGATATGCAGGACCGAAATCAACCAAAGATGTAATCCTTGGGGGATTGAGGCGCCTCGAGTACCGAGGATATGACTCCGCGGGTATTTCTATCATCACCGCGCATGGAACCCTGGAGACCAGGAAGAAAGCCGGAAAGCTAGATAACCTGGTTGCAGACATAGAAGCCAACCCACTGGAGCCTTCAAAGACTGGAATCGGTCACACTAGGTGGGCAACCCACGGTGCCCCAACTGATCAAAACGCCCACCCTCACCTAGGTGGCTCTCATTCAAAACTTGCCCTGATTCACAATGGAATCATTGAGAACTTCGCTGAACTAAAGAACGAACTTTTGGCATCGGGCACTAACTTTGCCAGCGAGACAGACTCTGAGGTGGCGGCACACTTGATTGCCAAAGAGTTTGATAAATCTGGAGACCTGGCTTATGCCTTTGGCCGGGTAGTGAATCGCCTGCACGGTGCCTTTACAATCTTGATTATCCACGAGGAATTTCCTGACCTAATTTTGGCTGCCAGAAGAAATGCACCACTTGTTATTGGCCTTGGAGACGGCGAGAACTTCTTAGGAAGTGACGTGGCGGCTTTTGTTGAGCACACCAAGCGGGCAATCTCCGTGGGCCAAGATCAGATTGTCAGCCTAAGTTCTTCTGGCGTGAGCGTCACTAACTTTGATGGAACACCAGTAGTAAGTAAAGAGTTTGAAATTGACTGGGATGCATCCCAGGCCTCCAAGGGTGGCTGGCCATCATTCATGGCTAAAGAAATTGCTGATCAGCCACAAGCGGTAGCAGACACCATGATGGGAAGAATTAACTCCGATGGTCTTGTTGCCCTAAGAGATTTGGATGCTCTCGATAAGAAATACTTCGACGAAATCGAACGCATCATTGTTGTTGCCTGCGGAACAGCAAGCTACGCCGGCGAGATAGCTAAGTACGCAATCGAGAAGTGGGCCAAGATCCCAGTTTCGGTTGAGCTTGCTCACGAGTTTAGATACCGCGACCCAATACTTACTTCAAAGACCCTGATTGTCGCCATTAGCCAATCTGGTGAAACCATGGACACCCTGATGGCAACTCGCTTTGCTAGAGAACAAGGTGCCAAGGTGTTGGCTATTTGCAATACTCAGGGAGCAACCTTGGCCCGGGAGAGCGATGCAGTTATTTATACTCACGCCGGTCCTGAGGTGGCCGTAGCTTCAACCAAAGCCCTGACAGCTCAGATGACTGCGGTATATCTACTTGCCCTATTCCTTGCAACCAATCGAGCGATTCTTGATCGCAATCAAATTATGGCTCTTGGGAAAGAGCTGTTGAAGCTTCCAGCAAAGGTGGAAGAGACCCTTGCTTCACTTGGTCAGGTTGCTGAGCTTGCCAAGAAGATGGAAAAAGCCAAGACCGTCTTGTTTTTGGGTAGGAACGTTGGCTTCCCAGTGGCAATGGAAGGGGCGCTAAAGCTCAAAGAGCTGGCCTATATCCACGCTGAAGGGTTTGCCGCTGGGGAACTAAAGCACGGCCCTATTGCACTAATTGAGCAGGGTCAGCCGGTGATTGTTATTCTTCCAGCACCAGAGGACCCACTGCACCCGAAGGTCGTTTCCAACATTCAAGAAATCAAGGCCCGTGGCGCTGAAGTAATAGCTATTGCAGTCCAGGGTGACATGGAGGTTGCAAACTATGCGACCAACGTTTGGTACGTACCTGCCACAGAGTGGCTCATGGCCCCAATCTTGACTGTAATTCCACTTCAAGCATTTGCCATGGAGTTAGCAACCGCTAAGGGTCTCGACGTAGATCAACCGAGGAACTTGGCCAAATCAGTCACGGTAGAGTAATGATTTTTGGAATCGGCGTTGATCTGGTTGACATCGAAAGATTCGAAAAAGCCCTAGACCAAACCCCAAAGCTTCGAGAGCGATTATTTACCGAGAGCGAGCGAGATCTCTCATCCCAATCCCTAGCTGCCAGATTCGCAGCCAAGGAGGCACTTGTGAAAGCCGTTGGCAAAGCCAAGGGTCTATCTTTTCAAGGCGTGAGCGTTGCCAAGGATCAAGACGGTAAGCCCTATTTTGAATTCACTGGCGAGACCGAGCAGACCATTAAATCCCACGGCATTAGCCAATTTCATCTTTCGCTAAGTCACGATGGAAACATGGCAGTTGCCTACGTCGTTGCCGAGGTGGCAAATTGAGAACGATCACTATTGATTTGGAAGCGATTGCCTCGAATTACAAAACTCTAAAGAAGCTAACTGGCGGTCAAGTAATGGCAATTGTCAAAGCTGACGCATTTGGGCACGGAATGATTGAAGTTTCCAAAAAACTCGACTCAATTGGTGTCGATCTTCTTGGAACTGCTGATATCGAAGAAGCCATGGAGCTTCGGCAAGTTGGAATTAAATCTCCAATCATGGCTTGGCTTCACAGCAAAAACACAAAGTTTGAAGAAGCCATAAGTAGTGACATTCAACTTGGAGCATCTGCTATTGCAACTTTGGAAAACATTGCAAATGCTGCAAAGAAAGTTGGCAAGGTTGCCAAGGTGCACCTAAAAGTCGACACCGGACTCGGTAGAAACGGGGCTGATCTAGCGAGCTGGCCTGAGCTGATCAAAAGAGCAGTTGAGCTTTCAGCCAGCGGAGCTATTGATCTCGTTGGAGTTTTTTCACATCTATCTGGAACCAGCGAGAAAGACGATCTAGAGCAACTTCGAGTATTTGAAGAAGCGATCGAGACTGCAACCAGTCTTGGTGCAAGTTTCAAGATTCGTCACATCGCCGCTAGCCTCGCGGCTTTGCGATATCCAAGTACCAGATTGGACATGGTTCGAGTCGGTGCGGCTATGTATGGAATTGACCCCAGCACGGAGGTAATTGCTAGGGATCATGGCCTGTTGCCTGCGATGAGAGTCACCTCTGAAGTGGTGCACATCAAGAAGGTGCCCGCAGGCCACGGCGTTAGCTATGGCTACCTGCACCGAACCAAAGCTTCGTCCACGCTTGCCTTAGTGCCATTCGGTTATACAGAAGGGTTCCCGAGAGTAGCGACCGGGAAAGCCGAGGTGTCTCTAAATGGCAAGAAATACCCAGTTCTAGGCAGGGTGGCCATGGATCAGTTCATTTTGGATTTGGGTAGCGACAGCGCCGAAGTCGGCGATGAGGTTGTGATAATCGGCGATAGCACCAAAGGTGAGCCAAGTGCCGAAGATCTAGCCCTGGCGGCCGGCACGATCAATTATGAAATCGTAACCAAGATGGGCGGCCGGGCAAAGCGGGTCTATCGTTGAACGCCCATAAGCAACTTTCGATTTTGATCAAGAACGAGAACCAAATGCATGAGCTTGGCATTCGCTTGGGTTCGTTGTTGGAGCCAGGAGATTTGGTTTCGCTAAATGGTGTTCTAGGTGCTGGAAAAACAACCTTAACTAAAGCAATCGGAGAAGGCGTTGGGGTGCAGGGTAGCATTTCCTCGCCGACATTCCTAATTGCCCGCACTCACCCAACAAAATCTGGCACACACTTTGTTCACATCGATGCCTATCGGCTGTCTGCCCCTAGGGAATTAGATGATTTGGACATCGATTACCAAAACTCTATTTCGGTTATCGAGTGGGGCAAGGGTTTTACTGACGGTCTTACTGAATCTTTGGTCGAAGTTAACATTGAAAGATTTCTAGAATCCGAAGACCGCAAGCTAACTTTTTCCGGTCAAGGCAGATTTAGTGATGTATCAAAATTTCTGGGTGAGACAAATTGAAGCAGATCATGTTAGCAATCGACACCTCGCAGGGCACCTCAGTTGCCGTTCTGGCTGATGGCAAAGTTTTATCGGAAGCCACCGATTCAAACCCTATGCGTCATGCAGAAAACATCGGGACACTTATTGCTGGCTGTGTTGAGCAAGCCGGAGTGAGTGCAGCTGAAGTTACCCACGTAGCTGTGGGGATTGGGCCTGGACCCTTCACTGGGCTGAGGGTAGGAATTGCAGCTGCCAAAATGTTTGCGGCTGGTTCAAAAGCGACTCTGCATGGCGTTGGCTCTTTAGACGCTATTGCTTTTGGGTTAGACCTTGCTGAGCCAACCTTGGTAATCGCAGATGCCAGAAGGTCTGAGGTTTACTATGCGCTTTATCAAAGCAAGAGCCCCAACGGGATCCCTGAGGCCCTGTTGGTCCCAGGTGTCAGCAAGCAAGCTGATCTCGAAGCCCGGCTCCAAAGCGAAGCTCAGCACTATCGGCTTGTTTCAGATCCGGTTTCCGCAGCTTCCTTGGGGTTACTGGCTATTGCCCAGCTACTAGAAGGTGGCCCGGCTGGCCACATCCAGGCCAATTACCTCAGGGAGCCTGACGCCACTTTCGCAAACCCTAAGAAGGTTTCTGGATGAGCCACCAGATAAGAATTGCCACCGAAGCTGACCTTGAGCAAATCATGCAAATTGAAAAATCATGTTTTGCTAATGACGCCTGGTCTAAATCAAATATGAAAAGTGAGTTACTCGCACCGCACACAAGCTACGTTGTTGCCGAAGAAGGTAATTCCTTGATTGGCTACGCGGGCCTCAGCAAACTGCCTACTTCAACTAGCTCTGATATTCAAACCATTGCTGTTAGCGAAAGCCACCGCAACCAAGGAATCGGGCGAAAGCTTATGGCAAGTCTTCTAGATTTTGCCAGAGAGCAAAAAGCGAAAGAAGTTTTTCTTGAAGTGCGCGAGGATAAACCAACTCCGCAGAGTTTGTATAGCTCTCTTGGCTTCAAAGCTATTGACCGACGTGAAAATTATTACCAACCAGATGGCGTTGCTGCAATTGTGATGCGTCTTGAATTGGAGGTTCAAGAATGAGCGCACCTATAGTTTTGGGAATTGAAACAAGTTGTGATGAAACTGGAATTGGAATTGTTCAGGGCAACAAGTTACTTGCCAATGTAATCTCTTCTTCGATGGATCAGCATGCAAGATTCGGTGGTGTGGTTCCAGAGATCGCAGCCCGTGCCCACCTAGAAGCCCTTGAGTCAGTTTTAGCCAAAGCACTAACTGATGCAAACATTTCAATCGATCAGGTTGATGCCATAGCTGTAACCAATGGACCGGGACTCGCGGGAGCCCTAATGGTTGGGGTGGGTGCGGCTAAAGCCTTAGCGGTCTCGTTGAACAAGCCCATTTACGCGGTCAATCACCTGGTCGCTCACGTGGCGGTGGATATCTTGGAACGAGGAAAACTCGAAACCCCAACTGTGGCGCTACTGGTAAGCGGAGGTCACACCTCTTTATTGCTAGTTCGGGACATCTTGAATGACGTGGAATTGCTAGGGGAGACCGTGGATGATGCCGCAGGTGAGGCCTTTGACAAGGTTGCTCGGGTGCTTGGCCTGGCCTATCCGGGCGGGCCCGAGATAGACAAGGCAGCTAAGGAAGGCGACCCAAAGGCTATCCGTTTCCCAAGGGGACTGAGCCTACCCAAGGACATGGAACATAACCGCTATAACTTCAGTTTCTCAGGCCTAAAAACTGCTGTTGCAAGACACGTCGAGCTGGCCGAATCAAAGAATGAAACAATTTCTATTCCAGACGTTGCCGCTTCGTTTCGGGAGGCAGTTGTCGATGTGCTGGTCACCAAAGCCATCAATGCATGTCTTGAAAACGATGTTCCAAGACTGATTCTTGGAGGCGGCGTTGTGGCCAACTCTAGACTTCGCGAAGTTGCAGCGACCCGGTGTGCCGAGGCAGGAGTCGAACTTCGGATCCCAGCGTTTTCTCTCTGCACAGACAATGGTGCGATGATTGCATCGCTTGGCGCTCAGATGGTTATGACTGGAGTGAAGCCAAATGATCTTGACTTTGGGGTTTACTCAACTATTGATTTCTAGCCGCGAAGCGGCAGAGCAATTCCAATTGCTATGAAAATTCCACCAAAGACCTGGTTTGCCCGTTTCCCAAACTTGACTAAGGCGGGCTTTAAGGTATTGGCAAGCGAAGCTACCACGTACTCGTAAATAAACTCAATGACAACAAAAGTCATCGCCATAACTACAAATTGCGCGAATAGAGAAATACTTGGATCGATAAATTGCGGCAAGAATGCCACAAAAAATAATATTCCTTTTGGGTTAGTGAGTGCCGCTAGAGCACCTTGTCTAAAAAGGTAAGAACCCTTCACGTTACTAACCGGTTTGGTATCTTGCGCACCAATAGCAGGAGAGCGCCAAACTGAAATTCCGAGCCATATCAAATACGCTCCACCAACAAATTTGAGCACCGTGAGTATCTCAACTGATGCTGCTAGCAGGGCACCGATTCCAAACATCGACAAGGCAATGACGGTAGCGAATCCAACGGAGCCACCCAAAATGGTCGAAAGTGTTTTACGGCGACCGTAAATGGCCCCGTGAGTTAGGGCCAAGAGGCCATTAGGGCCAGGGGTTAGGGTGAGGCCGGTTACTGCTAGAAGGTAGAGAACCCAGTTACCTAGTTCCATGCAGAAATCTCCCAGCACCAATTTCTCTAATTATGGCGGTTCTAGCAAGTGTGGCCAAAACCTAGCCGTTTATTCTCACAGCCTACTAACGGCTAAACCGGAGTCTATACACAGCCTCAAGTGCTCAAATGGAAACAGGTAAACCAATAGAAGGAGCCAACTATGGCCGAAAAAGATAAGAAGTTTGATTTCACAAAACTAAACACCCTGGCGGTTGTTTCAATCGCTACAGCCCTAACCTCGATTGGAGCGGTAGCGGCGATCATCACAGGTCACGTTGCTTTGACTCAGATTAAGAAATCTCGCGAAAGCGGACGTGGCTTAGCGTTGGCCGGAACCATCGTGGGTTACGTAACAATCGGTTTCTGGGTTCTCACGAGCATTGGATTCCTAATTGCCGGAACTTACCTAAAGGGCCGCTATGGAATGGACATGGGAGACCGAATGGGTTGGGACTACTAACAAAAAACTTCTAGTCAGCTGATGGGTTGTGTGACTAGCACTCGGTGGGCGTCGCCCACTCTGGTAACTACCAGGGTGGCGGCGCCTTCCCCTTTGGGCGAGAGTTCACGCCGCAGCTCTTCGGGTGATATATCGGAACCCCTCTTTTTGATTTCCAAAACACCAATTCCATTTTTCTTTACGTAAGCTTTCAGCTGCTTACGGTCAAAGACCAGGTTGTCGATGACTTCAAACCCACGCATCCATGGCGAGCTGATTTTTTCATCTGAAGTTAGATACGCAATGTCGGGACTGATAATTTTTAAGTCCATTGGTCCGGCAAAATCCGAAATCAATCTAGAACGAATGAGCGAGTTATCAGGTTCGTAAACATACTTTCCTAGCTCACCAAGTGGTGCGTTAGGACTGTCAGTCTGAGAAGAGGTGATCTCGTGTTGGCCAGCAGAGTCCAGAAAAAGTGCCGAGCGCGCAACGCTGTTGCGCTTGAGTGAACCAAACCACAATCCAAGTTCAACTAAATCGCCTTCAACTGAAACCCACTGGGCTTCGGCGTCATTCGGAATTTGCCGCTTGTCGTGGCCAGGACCTAGTTTTATCCCGGTTGGTTTAGTGCGGGCGGCCGCCAGACAGAAATCAAAATTCGGTGAGTAGTTCGCCGGATCAAAGTGCCTCTGAGCCTCCGCTCTTTTGGGCCCTTTCAGATCCCTTCGAGCTGGATCCAGAAAGAGAGCTTCGAACTGGGAAAGATCCAGCTCCTCAACATTTTCTTGCTCTACCGTGACGTTTTCAAAGGCCGCTAGGTTATAGGTAGCAACGGCTGCTGTCACCTCATCAATTTCAAAGGCTCGGACTGTTATATCAAGTGCGGCCATAGCCATTGATTCGGCACCAATTCCACAACCCAGATCCGCTACCTCTTTTATGCCAGCTGCCCGGAACCTGCCAGCGTGCAGGGCAGCCACTTTGAGCCTGGAGGCCTGCTCCAATCCGGCCTCGGTAAAGAGCATGCCCTGGGCAAAATCACCAAACTTGGCTACCGCCCTCTTTCGAAGCTTTGCCTGGGTTAGGGCCGCCGCCACTGTCATTGGATCATGGCCCGCTTTTCTAAGCTGGGCCACCATCTTGAGAACGTCGGTATCGGAGGAGTAGAACAGCTCATCAAGTAATAGCTGGCCTCCAGGGCTAGCTAGCCTAATAAAGTCCTCGCGCTCCATCGCTACAGGCTACCAAGACCGCCTTGGCCGGGCAGCTCTTCCCGTGCTATTGTTTAGTTAGCACTCTCGCCTCGAGTGTGCTAATCCACCTAAAACTTAGACAAAGAAGAGGTCATAATGTCGGTTTCAATCAAGCCGCTTGAAGATCGTATTGTTGTTCGTCCAGTAGCCGCCGAGCAGGTAACTGCCTCAGGTCTGGTAATTCCTGACACAGCTCAGGAAAGGCCCCAAGAGGCTGAAGTTATCGCCGTTGGGCCAGGACGCGTTGACGACAAGGGAGTAAGAATCCCAGTTGATGTTTCAGTTGGCGATATGGTGATTTTCTCCAAGTATGGAGGCACTGAGCTTAAGTACAACAACGAGGAGTACCTAGTACTTTCTGCCAGAGACGTATTGGCGATCGTAACCAAGTAGTCGTTTTGTGTAAAAACCCCACAGGCTAGCTTGCTTGTGGGGTTTTTATTTACCCCTAGATTTAGTGTGTGAGTGAGAAAGCGATAGGCAAAGGTATTGGCTACGGTCTTTCTGCCTACCTAATTTGGGGCTCTTTCCCAATTGTGATTGCTGCACTGTCTTTCGCCGAACCTTTTGAGATTGTGGTTTGGCGAGTCATCTTTGGATTCGTTTTTGGAATTGGCGCAATCTTGGTCACAAGGAAATTTACTGAATACCAAGCAGTGTTTAGTCAGCCTAAACAGCTTCTCTGGATATCTCTTGCTGCCGTAGTGATTTACATCAACTGGCAAGTCTATGTTTTTGCCGTTGCGGACGGGCACGTAATAGAAGCCTCGCTTGGGTATTTCATAAATCCACTGGTCACAATAGCGCTCGCAACAATATTCCTGAAAGAAAAGCTTAATGTCTTTCAATGGGTGGCAGTTGGGCTTGGCACTGCTGCAGTTTTGGTGATGACGTTTAGTCTTGGCCAGCCCCCAATAATTGCTTTGTTGCTGGCCTTCTCTTTTGGTATCTACGGACTTGCTAAGAATCGTTTGGGCGGGAAAGTTTCTGCATTGAATAGCTTCACCATCGAAACTACGATGCTGCTTCCATTGGGTATTGCCCAGCTGGTTTTTCTAGCCATGTTTTCTGGCATTCAATTTGGATCTGCCGGATTGGTACCGTCGCTTGGCTTAGCAGCATATGGATTCCTAACAGCTATTCCCCTGTTGCTTTTTGGAGCGGCCGCTAAGCGAGTGCCGCTAAGTTATATCGGCTTCATGCAGTACTTGACTCCGACCCTGCAGTTTTTACTCGGGCTGTTCTATTTTCAGGAGCTAATGGCACCAGCTCGTTGGTTTGGGTTCATTATGGTGTGGCTAGCCCTGGCCATTTTGTCTTTCGATGCCCTCCGGCAGCTAACCAATAGGAGTAAGCAAACAACTCCTCAGATCTCCTAATGAAGACTAGTTCTAGATTTGAAACCGAATTGTAATAAAGCCCAAAAAAAGGTTTTTGGCAACTGATTTCGAAGCAAATTCGCCATTTTGGCTACAAATACACGCTTTTTTGGCTATTTTTAGGCGATTTCAAACCTACGGATTCCTGAAGAGTGAAGTGGGGCTTGAAGGCTATGGTTTTCGAAACTCAGCCAATCTATACTTGGGAGCTTGAACCATATCTTAGGAAATGGTTCAAAAACCATTATATAAAGGAGAAAAATGAGCTCATTTTCATTCTCTCGTCGTAACAGGAAGACCGCTACTGCAGTTGCTACTCTAGCCGCTGCGGCTTTGGTTCTTTCTGGTTGCGCAGCAACCGGAGACGGTGGCGCTGCTGGCGGCGAGCTAACACTAAAGATCGGTACTGCACTTCCGCAGACCGGAAACCTGGCCTTCCTAGGCCCACCTGAAGAAGCTGGTGTTGCTCTTGCTATCAAGGAGATCAACGAAGCTGACAAGGGTATTCAGGTTGAGGTTACTTGGGGAGACTCTGGTGACACCGACAACAAGGCATACGAGACCGAGATTCCTCGTCTTCTAAACGCTGGCGTTAACGCAATCATTGGTGCTGCTTCATCTGGTACTTCATTGCAGTTCATCGACCAGGTTGTTGGAGCTGGAGTAGTTCAGTTCTCACCTGCAAACACATCTGCTGCGCTTAGCACCTACGACGACAAGGGACTTTACTTCCGTACTGCTCCTTCTGACGTTCTACAGGGTGAGGTTCTTGGTAACCTAATCGCTGCTGATGGTCACGAGACACTTGGAATGATCGTTCTAAACGACTCCTACGGAACTGGTCTTGCTAGTTTCGTAACTGAGGCTTTCGAAGCTGCAGGTGGAGAAGTTACAGCTGCACCGACATACAACACCGGTGACACTAACTTCACATCTCAGATTGCTGAAGTTCTTGCAACTAACCCAGACGCAATTGCTCTGATCACCTTCGAAGAAGTAAAGACCATTATTCCTGGTCTAAGCGACTTCCCAGCTGACAAGCTTTACTTTGTTGATGGAAACCTTGCTAACTTCTCAGACGTATTTGAGCCAGGCACTCTAACCGGCGCAAAGGGAACTCTTCCAGGTTTGGACATTGAGACCATTCCTGAGTTCCTACAGAGAATGAACGACAACTGGGTAGCAGAGGGTAACCCTGACCTAGATGGCGTTTACTCTTACGGACCTGAGTCATACGACGCAGTAGTTCTTCTAGCTCTTGCAGCACTTGCTGCTGGATCTGTAGAGGGCGTTGACATGGCTGGCAAGCTTCAGGAAGTTTCTGGAGGTTCCGGTTCAGGTACCAAGTGCACCAGCTTTGCTGAGTGTGCTGACATCATCATCGGCGGCGGAGTCGCTGACTACGATGGTGTTTCTGGTCCAATCACATTCGATGAGAATGGTGACCCAACCGAGGCGAGCATCGGTGTATACGTCTACCAGGACGACAACACCTACGTTCCAGCCAAGTAAGCATCAATTAGAAAAACCCCCGGGAGCAATCCCGGGGGTTTTTCATTTAAGTTATTTCTTTACTCGCCTAGGGTTCCAAGGTAGAGCCCGATAACCTTTGGATCGTTTAGTAGCTCTCGTCCACTTCCAACCACAGCGTCCTTACCCTGATCAAGCACGTAGGCCCGGTCAGAGATCTGGAGGCAACGGCGGGCATTTTGCTCAACCATGATGGTTGTAACCCCTGCCTTGTTAATCTCAGACACACGAATGAAAGCTTCGTCCTGTCTAACAGGGGATAATCCAGCGGACGGCTCATCAAGTAGCAACACCTTAGGGTCCATCATTAGTGCGCGGCTCATGGCAACCATCTGGCGTTCTCCACCAGAGAGTGAGCCAGCACGTTGCTTGAGTCTCTTACCAAGCTCAGCAAAGATCCCGGTCACAAACTCTAGGCGCTGGGCATAGCTCTTTGGGTCCTGGAACAAGCCCATCTGAAGGTTCTCTTCAATTGTTAGAGAAGGAAAGACGTTATTGTTCTGTGGAACGTATCCGATTCCCTTAGCTACCAATTGGTTTGCCTTAAGGTTCGCGATTGATTCTCCGTTTAGCAAGATCTCGCCCTCGCGAACCTTTACAAGACCAAAGATTGCTTTGAGAAGTGTGGACTTACCGGCACCGTTTGGGCCAATGATGCCAACAAGTTCTCCCTGGTTCGCGAAGAAGTTTGCTCCATTAAGAATGTTTACCCCAGGCAGGTAACCCGCGACCAAAGATTTGGTTTCAATTACTGGAACATTAGTCATTGTTTACTTCTTTCCCTTGGTTGGCAAGGTGATTCGCCCGGTGACTGTTCCAAGATCAGTGTCTTGGTGAGAACCAAGGTAAGCATCGATAACAGCTGGGTTCTTCATAACCTCATCCGCTGGACCTTCTGCAACTACTCGGCCCTCAGCCATAACTACAACCCAATCGGCGATGTGTCTAACCATGTGCATGTCGTGCTCGACAAACAATACGGTCATACCCTCGTTCTTTAGATTCAGAACGTGCTCAAGAAGTGACTGGGTTAGAGCAGGGTTCACTCCAGCCATCGGCTCATCCAGCATCACAAGAACTGGATCGGTCATCAAAGCTCGAGCCATTTCCAGTAGCTTGCGCTGCCCACCAGAGAGGCTGGCAGCAAAGTCGTCCTTCTTGGCGTCAAGCTTGAACCTCTTTAGAAGCTCTAGAGCTTTTTCTTCAATCTCCTGCTCTTTGGCCTTCCATAGGAACGGGAAGATTGAGAACATCAACTTCTCTCCACGCTGGTCCTTGGCACCGAGCTTCATGTTCTGCAAAACGGTAAGTAGGCTCAATGCCTTGGTGAGCTGGAAGGTGCGGACCTGACCCATCTGAGCCACCTTGAAAGCAGGAATACCCGCCAAGGACTTTCCTGCGAAGTTCCAAGTTCCGGTGTCTGGCTTATCAAAGCCAGTCAGCAAGTTAAACAGTGTTGTCTTGCCGGCACCATTAGGACCAATCAGGGCCGTTATGGCACCGCGAGGAATCTCTAGGTGCTCAACGTCAACGGCTACGAGCCCTCCGAATTTGCGTGAGACATTGTCCATGGTGATGATCGGATCTACTTTTGGTACACCTGGACGAATGGTTCCAACGTGCAATCCGGTGGTTTTAGCTGCGGGCTTTCCTGGCAGTTTTGCGCTACTACTTGACAAAGGTCAGCTCCTTTTTGTCTCCAAGGATTCCTTGAGGACGGTAGATGACAAGAAGCATTAGACCCACACCCACCAGGATGAACCTGATAGTCGAGGCCTGAATGCTACTAATAAATGGAAGCACTCCGCTGGAAACCAGCTGCGGTAGTACGTTCGATAGAAACGCTTGAAGAACCCAGAAGATAACTGCTCCGAGCACTGGGCCAAACACGGTTGCCGCCCCACCTAGAAGCAGTGCTGTCCAGACAAAGAATGTCAACGAAGTTACGTAGACGCCTGGGTTCACCGATGAAGGAAGAGCGTAAATGATTCCACCTAAGGAACCAAAAACTCCACCAATGATTAGTGCTTGCATTTTGTAGGCAAAAACGTTCTTTCCAAGTGCTCGAACGGCATCCTCGTCTTCGCGGATACCTTTGATGACTCGACCCCATGGGCTCTTCATAAGTAGTAGCAGCAAGAAGGCACAGATCGCCAGAGTGATCAGACCCAAGACCAGAACCCAGAACTCGATGTTGTTATAGGTCCAAGGGCCAAATCCATAGTCGCCTTCTGGGAATGGGTTGGCCGCTCTGAAGCTGTTGTGGTATCCAGATAGACCATCGGCGCTACCTGTTACATCAACAAAGGCGTTGGTAAGAAATAGCAGCCGAAGAATTTCCGCAGCAGCAATAGTCACAATAGCCAGGTAGTCGCCGCGAAGTCGCAGGGTCGGGATTCCAAGAATCAGTGAGAAGATAACCGAAGCAACCAAGCTAACTAGAATTCCCTGCCACCACTCAAAACCGAAGGTGAGAATCGAGATTGCGTAACCGTAAGCTCCGATGGCCATAAAGCCAGCGATACCAAAGTTTAGAAGTCCTGCGAAACCGAAGTGCATCGCAAGCCCTAGTGCGGCAAGAGCGAAGGCCATAGTGGCCGGGCTCAGAAGACCTTGAGCGGTGTTGGATAAAATTGCAGACCAGTCCATAGCTCTTTCCCTAACCTATTCGTTCTTTTCGACCCAGGATTCCCTGCGGTCTTACTAGCAAGATCACGATCAGAACGACCAACGCTCCTACGTACTTTAGATCCGAAGGGATCACGAGACTTGAGACCTCTACCAACAGACCCACTACCAAGGCGCCAAGCAGGGCACCAAAAGCAGTTCCGAGTCCACCCAAGGTAACCGCGGCAAAAATCAACAATAGGATCTGAGCCCCCATATCCCACTTGATACCTGGGCGGAAGTAAGCCCACAGCACACCAGCTAGACCAGCCAGTCCGGCTGCGACGATCCAAACAATCCTGATCACACGGTCAACATCGATACCGGAGGCCGCTGCTAGGTCTGGGTTGTCAGAAATAGCACGGGTAGCTTTTCCGGTTTGGGTGTTCATGAGCCACCAGGCAAATACGACGATCACAACAAGGCTCAAAACCATCGAAGCAATATCAATGACGCTTAGCGAAGTTGCTCCAAACAGCCTTATTTTCGGGGAGTCAAAGCCAGGAAGCTGGGTTGTTCCTCCTCCAACAAAGAATTGGAACAAGTATCGAACAGCAAGAGACAATCCAATTGACACAATCATCAGTTGAACAAGACCTAGGCCACGTCGTCTAAGCGGTCGCCACAGACCTGAATCCAGACCCCAACCCATCAGACCGCTGATTGCAACTGCAGCTGGAATTGCAATCCAAATTGGAAGCTCCAAGATGCCGCCGAGGAAAAATGCGGTGATGGCACCGAAGGTAACCATTTCGGCGTGGGCGAAGTTAGATAAACCAGTTGTTCCAAACACCAGTGAAAGGCCAACGGCAGCCAGACCAAGCATCAAACCAAAGTTCAAGCCATAAATGACTCTCGCAATTACTTGATCAAAAAGGCTGACGACAATTCGCTCACCAGCACCAATGAAGAAGTTCTTAGTTACGCTTCCCGAAGGCCCGATTTCAACGGTTTGTTCCGCTCCGCCTTCTTCTATAACCGCAATTCCGGAAGGCAGGGTCTCCTGGTCAAGAGTTACTGTGTAGCTCACTTCCTCAGGAACACCGATGTACCACTTACCTTCTGCGTCAGTGACAGTTTCAGCGGTGTAGCCACCACCGGAAACGACGATGCGAACGCCCTCTAGAGCGATTCCCTCATTTTTGACGTTTCCAACAATTTTGTACGGCAGGTCCGTGCCAACTTCGTCGGCGTGAGCACTGGTTGCAAAGAGGCCACCAAAGGTTATGGCAGTAACCATGGCCAGCATTAGCAGCCGAATCCAGCTTCTAGAACCTCGTTGGCTATTTGAGAGGATCAAGGTGCCTCCATGTCATTCCTGGGCATCGATGCCTCATCTAAGATTTACCCCAGTTTTCAGGGTTTACCAAAGAATAGCACTGTCTTTAGGCCTGAAAAAAAACTAGACTTGGGTAAAGAAGCTTCTGACCCCAATAGTTAGGTACAAAATGGCCCAGCCAGACCCCTTTGGCCTAGTTGGTCTGACCTACGACGACGTACTACTTCTTCCGGGTGAATCTGACGTGGTTCCCTCCCAAGTGAACACCAGAACCAAGGTCACCAAAAGAGTCGAAATCAACATCCCCCTTCTTTCCTCTGCCATGGACACCGTGACCGAGGCAAGGTTGGCAATTGCTATGGCCAGGCAGGGCGGAATTGGCGTCTTGCACCGCAACCTCTCTTTGGAAGACCAGGCCAGCCAGGTAGACCTAGTAAAGAGGTCTGAGGCTGGAATGATTACCCACCCGGTAACCATCGGCCCATTAGCCACAATTCAGGAAGTCGATGACCTATGCCGCAAGTACCGAGTTTCAGGTCTTCCAGTTATTGACGAAGACGGGCTACTTCTTGGCATTGTCACCAACCGAGACATGAGATTCGTGCTTGACGTGCAGCGAACTACAACACTGGTCAAAGACGTAATGACCCCGATGCCACTTGTTACCGCTCCGGTGGGAATTGTTCCAGACAAGGCAATTGCAATTTTTGCCCAGCACCGCATCGAAAAGCTTCCACTTGTTGACGAGCAGGGAAAACTTCGTGGACTAATAACAGTTAAGGACTTCGACAAGAGCGAAAAGTATCCGCTGGCTTCAAAAGACTCCAGCGGAAGATTGCTTGTTGCAGCAGCGGTTGGTGTTGGAACTGACGCTTGGGAGCGATCAATGGCACTTGTTGACACTGGAGTAGACATATTGGTTGTTGACACTGCTCACGGTCACAACAAAGCGGTTCTAGAAATGGTTAGAAAACTAAAGTCAGAACCGTTTGCAAAAAATGTTGACATTATTGGTGGCAACGTTGCAACTCGCGAAGGCGCACAAGCTTTAGTTGACGCAGGTGTTGATGGTGTCAAAGTTGGAGTTGGACCAGGATCGATTTGCACCACACGAGTGGTTGCTGGTGTTGGTGTGCCACAAATCACCGCCGTCTATCAAGCAAGTCTCGCTTGCAAGCCAGCTGGAGTTCCAGTTATCGCAGACGGTGGATTGCAGTTCTCGGGGGATATTCCAAAAGCGCTAGTTGCAGGAGCAAACGCCGTAATGATTGGTTCACTTTTGGCCGGAACCGACGAGGCCCCAGGCGAGATCACCTTCGTTGGAGGCAAGCAATACAAGACGTATAGAGGCATGGGATCCCTTGGAGCCATGCAGTCCAGAGGCGAAGCCCAGAGCTACTCAAAAGACCGCTACTTCCAGGACGACGTCCTTCGTGAGGACAAGCTTGTCCCAGAAGGCATCGAAGGGCAGGTGCCCTATCGCGGCTCGGTTGCGTCCGTGACCCACCAGCTAATTGGAGGCCTCAGAGCATCTATGGGATATGTTGGCGGTGGCACCATCGCTGAGCTTCAGCAAAAGGGAAAGTTTGTGCGCATCACTGCAGCGGGACTCAAAGAGTCACACCCGCACGATGTTCAGATGACTATTGAAGCCCCCAACTACGGAACTCGCTAGGAGAAATCTTCATGACCGAAATAGAAATCGGCAGAAACAAGCGCGCCAAGAGCGCCTATGCCTTTGATGACATCGCAATTGTTCCAACTAGAAGAACTCGTGATCCTAAAGATGTTTCAACCACCTGGTCAATTGATGCCTACCAATTTTCAATGCCAATTCTGGCAGCACCGATGGACTCTGTTGTTTCACCTGAGACGGCAATTGAAATTGGAAAACTTGGTGGACTGGGAGTTTTGGATCTTGAAGGTCTTTGGACTAGGTATGACAAACCTGAAAAACTTCTGGAAGAAATATCCAAGCTAAAAGATTCTGAAGCAACTGCAAGAATGCAACAGATCTATGCCGAGCCAATCAAGCCAGAACTGATTCGCGATCGCATCGCGCAGATTCGAGCTGGCGGTGTAACGGTGTCGGCAGCACTTTCACCGCAGCGCACCGCTCAGTTCAGCGATGTAGTTTTGAAAGCCGGCGTTGATCTATTTGTGATTCGCGGTAACACTGTTTCAGCTGAGCACGTTGCCAAAGATTCCGAGCCGCTTAATCTAAAGAAGTTTATCTACGAGCTGGATGTTCCAGTAATCGTTGGAGGAGTAGCGAACTACACCGCAGCCTTGCACCTGATGCGCACCGGAGCCGCTGGTGTCCTTGTTGGCTTCGGTGGCGGTGCTGCCTCCACTACCCGTGCCGTGCTTGGTATCCACGCCCCAATGGCCACCGCGGTAGCCGATGTTGCAGGGGCAAGGCGTGATTACATGGACGAGTCCGGTGGTCGCTATGTGCACGTGATAGCTGATGGGGGAATTGGAACCTCGGGAGATATCGTCAAGGCAATTGCCTGCGGAGCAGACGCGGTCATGATTGGATCGATTCTTGCCCGCTCCACCGATGCTCCAGGTCGCGGTTGGCACTGGGGACAAGAGGCCTTCCACCCAGAACTTCCTAGAGGACACAGAGTGCGCGTTGAGCAAACTGGATCCCTAAAGCAGATTCTCACCGGGCCTTCCTCTTTGGCCGATGGTGCTTCCAATATTGTTGGAGCGCTGGCTAGGTCGATGGCAACCACAGGTTATTCCGATCTAAAAGAATTCCAGCGCGTTGAAGTTGTAATTGCTCCTTACGTAAAGAGCTAATGACTAACCCGACCTGGTCTCAGGTAGCCAAAAGACCAAAGTGGATTGCCGGATTATTTCTTGCACTAGCGGTCGCAGCAGTATTTGCTCTTCTGGGGCAGTGGCAGTTAGAAAGATCTTTTACTGAAGTTAAACCAGAAGATCAATCTCAAGCACCATTGGTTCTAATTGAAACAGAAAAGCCTGGAGCACCGCTGACTGTATCAGCTGCTAACAAGAGAGTTAGCGCAAATATAATGCTTGACACCCAAAACGTTTTCATTGTTGCCAACCGCTTACAGCGAGCCAGCGGTGAAGTGATTTCTGGATACTGGGTGATTGCAAACTCAGGCGTGCTTCTTGAAGACGGGGATTCAACCGCGAGCTTGAGTGTTGGTATTGGCTTTGCAGAATCTCTATCGGCTGCGGAGTCTGCAAGATCAGAGTTGATGGAGTCAATCCAACCCCAAGCGTTTTTGGAGCAGATCGGAAGATATCTTCAAACCGAGGGGCCGGAAGCTCTGCCCGATCCCGCCAAGCCTTACTTGCTGCAAAGCTTCTCGCTTGCGCAGTTGGTGAATCTATATCAAGCACCTAGCGTTGAGAGTCTTGCGGGCTTCATGGTGCTAGAAGCAGAGCCAGGCTTTGGTCTAGAGCGCATAGTTATCGCCCCACCTGAAGCGGGCACTCAAGTGAATTGGCTGACCTTGTTTTACGCCTTGGAATGGGCACTGTTCGCTGGATTTGCAGTGTTTCTATGGTGGCGACTAGTCGAGGATCAACGGATCAGGGAAATACAAGACCGCGCGAGCACTGCAGATTAGCCGGAGTTTGCTTTAGGTAAACTTGGGTTATGTCTAGACCAATTCACCAACTTCAAGTCCCGGCCATTCGCTCTGCTTTGAAGCTTTATAAGGTCTCTTCTTTTATCACTGGAGTTTTCCTACTTCTTCTTATGGCCACCTGGGCACTTCGACGCCTTGAGAACGTGAGCTTTGGTGCCCTAATCGGTTACGACTTATGGATAGCGGGACCAAATGGTTTTATTACCGCAGAGCCTTACCTAAACGAGGGCGAAGGTATGCCAGAAACTGGCCTGAGCCTGACGGTTGCAATCTTGGTAGTTCACGGATGGCTTTATGTTTTGTACCTATTTGCTGATTTCAGGGTGTGGACTCTAATGCGTTGGAGCTTCGTACGCTTTTTGATTATTGCCGCAGGTGGCGTGGTTCCTTTTCTTTCTTTCTACACCGAGAAGCACTATGCCGTAATGGCTGAGAAGCAAATAGCGCAGTCACTTTCAGGAGCAAAAAATTAGTCGCCCAGTTTTAGTTGTTGACTTTGGGGCTCAGTACGCCCAACTAATTGCCAGACGCGTTCGCGAAGCCGGCGTGTATTCCGAAATTGTTCACCATAACGTAACTGCAGATGAGATTCGAGCCAAGAATCCATTGGCCATTATTTTGTCCGGAGGGCCATCAAGTGTTTACGAACCAGGATCACCAAATCTCGACGCCATGATTCTTGAACTTGGAATTCCAATACTTGGCATTTGCTACGGCTTTCAAACACTGGCGCAATTACTTGGCGGCCAAGTGGATAAAACAGGCAAGCGCGAATACGGAGCTACGAGCCTAAAAGTTTCTTCGGCTGGAGAAATACTTGCTGGCCAACCAGATTCTCAAATTTGCTGGATGAGTCACGGTGATCAGGTTGTTAAGGCCCCTGCTGGCTTTGAGGTTTTAGCATCGACAGAAACTACACCGGTGGCAGCCTTTGCTTCAGCCTCTAAAAAGATTTACGGAGTGCAGTGGCATCCAGAAGTTAAGCACTCTGATTTTGGACAGAACGTTCTAGAAAACTTCTTACACAACGCCGCCGGCATCACACCGGACTGGAATTCAAATAACGTTATCGCCGAGCAAGTAGAGAAGATCAAGAAGCAGGTGGGATCGGGTCGGGTTATTTGCGGCCTATCCGGCGGAGTGGACTCAGCTGTTGCAGCAGCCTTAGTTCACAAGGCAGTAGGCGACCAGCTGGTTGCGGTCTTTGTCGATCACGGTCTACTGCGTGAAGGCGAGGCCGAACAGGTTGAGCGTGACTACGTGGCCGCAACCGGAATCAGGCTTGTGACTATTAATGCACAGGAGAGATTCCTTAGCGCGCTTAGCGGGGTAACTGACCCAGAGACCAAGAGAAAAATTATTGGCCGCGAGTTCATTCGTGCTTTTGAGGAAGCTCAAGCAGATCTTATGAAAGAGGCAAGTAGCGCCAACCAAGAGATCAAGTTCTTGGTCCAGGGAACTCTGTACCCAGATGTAGTTGAATCTGGCGGCGGCGCTACCGCCGGTATTAAATCCCACCACAACGTTGGCGGATTGCCAGAGGATTTAAAGTTTGAACTCGTTGAACCACTTAGAACTTTGTTCAAAGACGAAGTTCGTGAAATTGGCAGGCAGCTAGGACTTCCAGAGCCAATTGTTCAAAGACAACCTTTCCCAGGTCCCGGCCTTGGAATTCGAATTGTCGGTGAAGTAACAAAGGAAAGACTTGACCTACTTCGCAAAGCGGATGCGATTGTTAGAGCCGAACTAACCGCTGCTGGATTAGATAGTGAAATTTGGCAGTGTCCAGTTGTTTTGCTAGCTGATGTTCGATCCGTAGGAGTGCAAGGCGATGGCAGAAGCTATGGTCACCCGATTGTCTTGCGACCAGTTTCGAGCGAGGATGCAATGACCGCCGACTGGACCAGAGTTCCTTACGATTTGTTGGCGAGAATCTCAAACCGAATTACCAACGAAGTTGAAGGTGTTAACCGCGTTGTGCTCGATGTGACTTCAAAACCACCTGGCACCATCGAGTGGGAGTAGTTTCTTGAAGCCGCTAGTTTTTGGTCATCGTGGTGCCAGCGGTTACAGACCTGAAAACACACTTGAAGCTTTTGAACTTGCCATCCAACAAGGATCTGACGGAGTGGAGTGTGATCTAGTTCCAACCAAAGACGGTGAGCTAATCATTCGTCACGAGAACTGGCTCAACGGAACTACCAACGTGGCTTCGGTGGCAAAGTTCCAAGGAACGCAGTCAACTGGTTATTCTGATGGACTAACCGAAACTGGCTGGTTCAGCGAGGATTACAACTTTGCAGAGCTCGCAGAGCTTCGAGCAATTGAACGAGTGCCAGATACTCGCCCAGGCAGTGCCAAATTTGATGGTCAATTCTTGATTCCAACAATTGATGATCTTCTGGCAGTTGATTTTATGAATGGCAAGACCTTGGTTATTGAAATTAAGCACGGCATGCACTTTATGGAAAACGGCATCAACATGGCAACAATCCTCGCTAGCAAGCTAGATAGCTCTGACTGGAAAGAGCGCGGAATCTCAATCGTCATCGAGACCTTCGATGAAAAGATGCTCGAGCATCTCAAAGACGCCTGTGGGTCAGATAAGAAGTATGTTTTCTTGACTGAGCTGGACCGGCTTCCAAAGGGCTCAACACGCATGTCCAGGGATTATCTGGATTCACTTGCTTCGCGTTTTGATGGCATCAGCGTTGATCTGGCTCTCGCTTTAGATCTTGATTCAACTGGCAATCACACAATTGACAACGGCCTAATTGACGAGGCAAAAGCTGCTGGGTTGATGATTTATGGCTGGACCCTAAGAGCCGAAGATTCCAAAGCCAGCGTGGATGAGTACTTTGGCAAAGTAGCAGAAACTGGTCTGCAGGGCATATTCGTTGATCAGCCCGACCTTCTTCGTCAAATTGTCGATGGTCTGGCTTAGGCTTAGGCGGTCATGAATCTACATCTGCTCGAGGGTCTCAATGCTCAGCAGGTGGCGGCTGTCACAGACCGTGGACCAGCACTGCTAATTGTTGCCGGAGCGGGCTCTGGAAAAACCAAAGTTCTTACGCACCGAATAGCGCATCTTCTTGCCAACAAAGAAGCTTGGCCTTCGCAAATTCTTGCAATCACATTTACCAATAAAGCTGCGAATGAAATGAAGGAGCGAGTTCACTCGCTACTTGGCAATGTTGCGGATGGAATGTGGATAAAGACTTTTCACTCCGCCTGTCTGCAAATTCTTCGAAGAGAGGCCAGCAAACTCGGTCACGATGCTAATTTTTCTGTCTACGACACTGGAGACACCAAAGCCCTCATCAAGCGCCTGATTCGTGAATCAGGCAGCGACATCGAAGGACTCAAACCGCAAACAGTTGCCGCCAGAATTTCGAACGCCAAGAACGAACTCAAAGACGCTGATGACTTCTATTCTCTGATTGACTCCTCAAACCCCAAAGACCGCGCCATTGCTGAAATCTTTACTCAGTACCAGGCCGCACTGCGCAAAAACAACGCTTTTGACTTTGATGACCTGATCGCCGAAACCGTATACCTGTTTCGCTCGTTTCCGGACATTGCCGCTCAGTATCAAAGGCGCTTCAGGCATGTTCTGGTGGACGAGTATCAAGACACCAACCACGCCCAGTACTCCCTGATCAGGGAACTAACCAAGCCCATAGCCGACCTACATAACGAGCCCGATCCCAATACCGGTGAGCTCGCCGGGCCATCCGCTATCACCGTGGTTGGAGACTCAGACCAGTCCATCTACGCCTTCCGGGGGGCAGATATGCGAAACATTGCTGAATTTGCCAAGGACTTTCCTGGGTCGAAAACGATTCTGCTGGAGCAAAATTATCGTTCCACTCAGAACATTCTTTCGGCCGCTAACGCAGTAATCTCCAAAAACTTTGATCGACCAGAAAAGAATCTTTGGAGCGATGCAGGAGATGGCGAAAAAATTATCTCCTTTACTGGTTTAGATGAAAGAGGCGAAGCCGCTTACATTGTCGATCAGATCCAAGATTTGCGTAAACAAGGAAATGCTTATCGAGACATGGCGGTGCTTTATCGAACCAACGCTCTGTCACCGTCCCTGGAAGCGGAGCTCAAGAGCCAGCGAGTTCCATATATGGTTATCGGTGGCCTTAAGTTCTACGAACGCAAGGAAATCAAGGACGCTCTTGCTTACCTCACGGCAATTGCAAACCCTAGAAACGATGAAGCGGTTCGAAGAATTCTAAACGAGCCATCTAGGGGAATCGGTGAGAAGACCGAACTAAAAATTGCCGAACTTGCCAGAAGAGATGAAAGCTCTTTCCGCCAAGCCCTACTCAAGACCGACTCGCTAGGCCTTGGCCCTAAACTAACTGCGGCACTCAATGGCTTCTCCAAATTGTTGAACGACCTGGACGCAATGAGCGTCGAAGCAAAGATGCCAGATGTTTTATCTGCAGCGCTAAATCTTTCTGGCTACCGCGCAAATCTGGAAGATAGTCGTGACCCGCAAGATGAAGCCAGGGTAGATAACCTTGACGCTTTGATCGGACAGGTTTTTGAATACCAAAGGCAGTATCCAGACGCAACCATAGCTGAGTATCTAGCGGACATCGCACTTGCTGCTGCAGCGGACGAGATTGACGATGACTCGGGAAGTATTTCCTTGATGACACTGCATACTGCCAAAGGTTTGGAGTATGACGTGATTTTCCTGGTAGGTCTGGAGCAGGGAACCTTGCCTCACATTCGATCCTTTGATGAGCCCGGTGGTGTTGCCGAAGAAAGAAGACTTTTATATGTCGGTATGACTCGGGCCAAGCAGAAGCTGTATCTGAGTTCTGCTTTACAAAGAACGCTGTTTGGCTCAACTACCGCTTTCTTGCCAAGTAGCTTCCTTGGGGACATCCCAATTGAGCTCATTCAATCGGAAGGGGCCACAAGGGCCTCGGCGGGAACCATAACTGGCGGTTATCGCGGTATGGCTCCGAGTGCGACACCGCCCAAGGCCAGAACTGAGATTGCTGGAGCTATAACGCAGGTGCGAGATAACGGCTCGCTTCAGCTAGAAATTGGAGACCGAATCCAGCACCTGGATTATGGCCAAGGGGTAGTCACTGAACTAAGAGGTGAGGGAGCTAGGCAGGTAGCCCAGGTTAATTTTGATTCCGGTGCCACAAAATCACTCGTGGTAAAGATAGCTCCCATCGAAAAGCTCTAAACTTGGGGTTTGGGCCATTGGCCATTTGATCAATCTGAAAAGAGTTCTAAGTTGGATTTATTTGAGTATCAAGCGCGCGATCTTTTCGAGAAATACCAGGTTCCTGTTCTAAAGGGACTTATCGCGGACACCCCAGAGCAAGCCCAGAAGGCCGCCGAGCAAATCGGTGGAACTGTGGTTGTCAAAGCTCAGGTAAAAATTGGAGGTCGCGGCAAGGCCGGCGGCGTTAAGGTTGCGCACTCACCCGAAGAAGCTAAACAAGCTGCTGAAAAGATTCTTGGACTTGATATCAAAGGGCATGTTGTAAAAAGAGTAATGATCGCCGAAGGCGCAAAAATCGCCAAAGAATTTTACTTCTCAGTACTACTGGACCGATCCAACCGGACCTTCCTTGCCCTTTGCTCAGTAGAAGGTGGAATGGATATTGAACAGCTTGCCGAAGAAAGACCTGAGGCGCTCGCCAAGGTCCCAATTGACGCAGTCAAGGGAATCGATCTAGCCAAGGCTCTGGAAATTGCCAAACTAGGCGGTTTCGATGATGAGCTTGCCGCCAAGGTCGCTCCGGTTTTTGTAAAGCTTTATGAAGTTTTCAAAAAAGAAGACACCACTTTGGTAGAAGTGAACCCATTGGTCTTGTCTGAAGACGGTCAGATCATTGCCCTAGATGGCAAGGTCACCCTTGATGACAACGCTGAGTTCCGTCACGAGAGAGAGCAAATGGAGCGTGACGAGCTAGATCCTCTGGAGGCCAAGGCCAAGCAGATGGATCTGAACTACGTCAAATTAGACGGCGAGGTTGGAATCATCGGAAACGGTGCCGGCCTTGTTATGTCCACTCTGGATGTAGTTGCATACGCGGGAGCTCGCCACGGCGGGGTAAAGCCAGCAAACTTTCTTGATATCGGAGGTGGTGCGTCAGCTGAAGTTATGGCTGCCGGACTGGATGTCATCTTGAACGACCCACAGGTAAAAAGCGTTTTTGTAAACGTGTTTGGGGGTATCACAGCTTGTGACGCGGTTGCTAACGGAATTGTTGGAGCCCTAGACACCCTTGGTTCCAAGGCTTCGAAGCCGCTGGTTGTTCGCCTTGATGGCAACAACGTAAACGAGGGCAGAAAAATTCTGGCGGATGCTAATCACCCGCTTGTGACAGTAGTTGAAACCATGGACGAGGCAGCCGATAAGGCAGCCGAGCTCGCTAGCAAGTAAGGGAAAGTAAGAATTTAGATGGCAATTTTTCTAAACGAGAACTCAAAAATCATCGTCCAAGGTATGACCGGATCTGAAGGCATGAAACACACCAGAAGAATGCTAGCTGGCGGATCAAACATTGTTGGTGGAGTTAACCCGCGCAAGGCTGGCGAGAGCGTTGATGTTGACGGTAAGTTACTTCCTGTTTTTGGAACTGTAGCCGAAGCCATGCAAGAAACCGGGGCCAACGTCAGCGTTATCTTCGTTCCACCAGCTTTTGCAAAAGCCGCGATGTTTGAAGCTATCGACGCGAAGATCGAACTTGCTGTTGTTATTACGGAGGGAATCCCAGTTCACGACTCCGCAGAGGCTTGGGCACACAACGTTTCCAAGGGTCTAAAAACTCGCATGATTGGTCCTAACTGCCCAGGAATTATTAGCCCGGAAAAATCAAACGCTGGGATCACACCATCGGATATCACAGGTAGTGGTCCAATTGGTTTGGTGTCCAAGTCTGGAACTTTGACTTACCAAATGATGTTTGAGCTAAGAGATATTGGAATGTCAACCGCCATTGGAATCGGTGGTGACCCAGTTATTGGAACCACACACATTGACGCTTTAGAAGCATTCCAGAACGATCCAGAAACTAAGGCCATCGTTTTGATTGGTGAGATTGGTGGCGACTCTGAAGAAAAAGCCGCCGAATACATTAAGCAAAATGTCACTAAGCCAGTAGTTGCCTACGTTGCAGGATTTACAGCCCCCGAAGGTAAGACCATGGGTCACGCCGGGGCAATTGTTTCGGGAAGCGCAGGAACTGCACAGGCCAAGAAGGAAGCCTTCGAAGCAGTTGGTGTCAAAGTTGGTAAAACTCCTAGCGAGACTGCCGCGCTAATGCGCGAGGTAATTAGCTCTCTTTAGAGATCTTTTGAGCCGTGAATAAAAGACAGACCTTCTTTATCGCAGCTATAGAAGCCGCGATACTGGTGGCCATCAGCTTAAGCCTGATTCTTGTTCCTCTTACTCTGGTTTGGTTTTTAGAAAACAATCCCGAGGTTGACTGGCTAGTTGCGTTTAGGGCTGCATCAGATTTCTGGTTACTTTCTCACGGCACTGGGCTAGTGGTTCCTGAGGGTGAGATCCTCGGCATTTTGGTACCGGCATTTGTGGTAACTCTTGTTCCACTTGGAATGACAATTTGGCTGGCTCGTTCTTTTTACAACGCTGGAAAGAGATTTATTGCGGCCAGGGCACTCTGGCCAGGATGGCTTGGTGGATCTTTGGTTTACGGCGCCTCCGCACTGGGCATTAGCACAGCAGCATATGACAGCGCCATTTACCCAATTGCTTGGCAAGGTGTTTTCTTCCCAACCATCTTGTTTTTTGTTTTTCAAGTGCTTGGGTCATTATTTGGTCAACCAAATGAAATCTTTGAAGGCGACATTCTCGACCAGGCTCCCGAGCGTGACCGAGTGCGTCGGGCACTAAGTTCTTTTCGCCTAAAGCTCCACTGGAGCGTCCGCTCAATAATGGGACCAGCTTTTAGAGCAGGGACTGCCATCACCGTGATGCTATTGATGGTTTCGGCATTTATCATTGCCGTGCTGATTGCAATGAGCTGGATAGATATCACAAGGCTCTACGAGAGTGTTCAAGTGAGCATTCTTGGCGCAGTGGTGCTAACTATTGGACAGTTAGCTCTAATACCAAACTTGGTGATCTATGGAGCTTCCTGGCTCACCGGGGTTGGTTTTTCAATTGGGGCAGGTTCACTTATCTCTCCTCTTGGATCTCAAGTCGGCCCACTTCCGGCCATTCCAATTCTTGGAGCGCTACCGGTTGGTCAGTTGGAATTTGGAATGGTCTCAATTGCGGTTGTTTTGCTGGCAGCATTTATCGCAACGCTTTCGATTCGAAAATCCGCCGATGAAATCAGATTCGAGTTTGCAAAATCCTGGACTGCAGCTTTATCGCTCGGACTCTCGATTGCTTTTGTGACAGCTTCTCAAATGGGCCTACTGGCCTTGATTGCCTCCGGTAGCGCCGGACCCGGAAGGCTATCTCAGGTGGGTGTCTCACCATGGGTGTTGGCGTTAGTTGTCTTCGCTGAGGTCGGTTTGGTTTCCACCCTGGCTGCTTTCTTCAGCGCTAGACCTACAGCGGACAAGCCGGGTAACTCTAAAAAGGTAGGCTAACCCCATGCTTTCAGTTGTTGTTTTGATATCTGGTTCAGGATCAAACCTGCTAGCGCTGCTGGAAGCAACAAAGAATCCGCTCTTTCCAGCCAGAGTTTTGGCAGTTGGATCCGATAAGCCAGCCTCGGGTCTTGAACACGCAGACCTATATGGCGTTCCGACCTTTGTTGTCGAAGAAAAGCATTTTGCTAACCGGGACAAATGGGCGGAGAAGCTCGGAGAGAACATATCGCATCTTGATCCAGACCTGATTGTTCTTGCGGGCTTTATGAAAGTACTGCCTGAATCTTTTGTTGCAAAGTTTTCTCCGCGAATAATTAACATCCACCCAGCCCTGTTACCAAGTTTTCCTGGAGCTCATGCCGTAAGAGATGCTTTAGCTGCCGGTGCCAGAGAAACCGGAGCAACTGTTCATATTGTTGACGAAGGAGTCGACACTGGTCCAATCCTGGCCCAAGAGGCCGTAACTGTTTTCCCGGCTGATGACGAGAAAACATTGCACGAGCGCATCAAGCTAGTTGAGCACAAGCTTTTGATTGAAACTGTCAAGTTTTTGGCCAGCAAGCAACTAGAGCCAAGTCAGCTCGGCTAGGGGTAGCTTTGAATACCAAATACACCGCAGCCGATTACCTTCACTTCGATAAAGTCCCAATTAAACGCGCTTTGATTTCGGTTTCAGATAAATCAGGTCTAGTAGCACTAGCAAAAGCTCTTGCCGCTAGTGGTGTCGAGATTGTTTCGACCGGTTCAACTGCAAAAACAATCTCCGAGGCAAAGATTCCCGTAACAGAAGTGTCTGCGGTAACTGGCTTCCAAGAAACCTTAGATGGCAGAGTCAAGACACTTCATCCAGCTATTCACGCTGGGTTACTTGCAGATCTTCGGCTAACCGGTCACCGAAGTGAGTTAGAAAAACTCGGCGTTAGTGCTTTCCAGCTTTTGGTTGTGAATCTGTACCCATTTGTCGAAGCAATTGCCAATGGGGCAAGCGGTGAGTCAGCCATTGACCAGATCGATATCGGTGGTCCTGCGATGGTCCGCGCTGCGGCTAAAAATCACGCCAATGTTGCGGTTGTTGTGGATCCAGCAAATTACAAAGACATCATCGCTGCAACCGCTAACGGCGGCACTTCTTTGGCGCAGCGCAAGCAACTAGCCCTGCAGGCATTTACACACACCGCCAAATACGACACAGCTGTTTCCAACTGGATGGCCGGCGCGCTAGATGATGGCTGGAAAAGCGATTCCAGCTCGAAAGATGCTGACGCGGGTAAGAACCCTGGATTCGAGCCACAGCTTACAATCAAGGCTTCTTTGGCGAATGTTTTGCGGTATGGAGAAAATTCGCACCAAGCAGCTGCCCTTTACAAAATAGATGGCCTCGACAAGTCCCTGGGTATTGCCCAAGCTAAGCAATTTGGCGGCAAAGAAATGTCATACAACAATTTTGTTGATGCCGATGCTGCCATGCGAGCCGCATTTGACTTTGATGAGCCAGCGGTTGCAATTGTCAAGCATGCAAATCCCTGCGGAATTGCAATTGGCGCTGCAAGTTCCGATGATGCCATCGCCGACGCTCACGCGAAGGCCTATGTTTGTGATTCAGTGTCAGCTTTTGGTGGAGTGATTGCAGCAAACCGTATTGTTACTTTAAAGATGGCTTCCCAGGTTGCTGAGATATTTACGGAAGTTATTGTCGCGCCTGGGTATGAGACAGAGGCGTTATCGCTTTTACTTTCCAAAAAGAACTTGAGAGTGTTGCAACTTCCACCAAGCTATAGCGCTCCTACAAAAGAACTCAAGCAAATTTCTGGCGGTTTTCTGCTTCAAGAGTCCGACAGTTTCAAGAACTTTTCTGATCAAAACTGGAAATTGGTTTCGGGAAACAACGCAGATGCTCAAACTCGCTCCGATCTAGCATTTGCCTGGCGAGCGGTTAGATCAGTTAAATCAAACGCCATACTACTGGCCCAAGAAGGCGCATCGGTTGGAATTGGAATGGGTCAAGTAAACAGGCTGGACTCTTGTGAACTAGCGGTTTCTAGGGCAGCTAGCCGAGTAAAGGGTTCAGTTGCAGCAAGCGACGCATTCTTCCCTTTTGCAGATGGACTTGAGGTGTTGATCAGGGCTGGCGTCAAAGCGATTGTCCAACCGGGGGGCTCTGTTAAAGATGAAGATGTGATTCGCGCAGCCCAAGATGCCGGCATCACGATGTATTTCACCGGAGAACGCCACTTCTTTCACTAGTTGAGTGTGAAGTTCTCTTCGGGGTGGTAGCCTATAAGGCTGCCTCAAAAAGGCATGTTATTACCGAGGATTTATGAAGCAAGACAAAACCATCGCGACCCTGTTGCGAATTTTCCCCTACGCGAAAAAAGCCCTCCCTCGAATTGTGCTTGGTATCTTCGCGGCCGTCGCGGCAAGCTTGTTCGCTCTCGCGATTCCTCAGCTACTGAGGTCCTTGTTTGACAGCCTTGATAGCTCTGGAACCCTAGACACTCTTTACTTTTTTGTCTTTCTAGTTTTTCTTATGGGTACCTTGGAAGCTGCCATGGTGCTTCTTCGCCGCTGGCTGGTACTAACCCCGGGAACATTTGTTGAGGCTGGGCTGCGTTCAACTCTTTACAGGAAACTTCAAGACCTTCCAGTTAGCTTCCATGATCGCTGGCCTTCCGGCCAGCTTCTTTCCAGAGCCACTCAGGATCTGAGCTTGATTCGCCGCTGGCTATCTTTTGGTGTTGTTCTTTTGTTTGCTAACGGACTAACAATTGTTGTTGGCCTTGCAATCTTGTTTACTTTTCACTGGCTACTGGGTCTCATTTTCTTTTTGATCTCGATTCCAATCTGGATTCAGGGATATCGCTTTGAGGCAAAGTATGGACAGATTGCAAGGCTCTCACAGGACCAAGCAGGAGATCTGGCAACTTCAGTGGAAGAGTCAGTCCACGGTATTCGCGTTCTCAAAGCCTTCGGTCGCGGTGATCATGCGGCTCGCAAGTTTGCAGCAGAAGCTAAAGGTCTCAGATCAACCGAGCTTAAAAAAGCCGGACTGATTGCAAACATCTGGGTCTATTTGCTGCTGATTCCTGAAACAGCGGTAGCTGCATCAATGCTGGTTGGTGTTTTCCTGGTTGCCGAGGGCAGCTTCACAATTGGTGGTTTAGTGGCATTTTTTGCCACGGCGACGGTTTTGCGTTGGCCAACCGAATCAATTGGATTCCTACTCTCAATGACCCTAGATGCCAAGACTGCTATTCAGCGTTTTTTTGAGGTTATCGACGAGCCGGTGCTTATCAAGGATCCAGAAGTTGCAAAGACGATTAGTTCACCAGAGGGTCGCTTGGAATTCAAGAATGTTCACTTCCGCTACCCAGACAGCAAGCCAGATCAGCAAGATCTATTGCGCGGTGTTGACCTTGTTTTAGAGCCGGGGGAATCTGTTGCCCTAATTGGTGTAACCGGCTGCGGCAAGAGCACATTAACTGCCCTAACCACCAGGCTGTATGAAGTATCTTCAGGCTCAATCGAATTGGATGGCGTCGACATCAGATCACTAACAAGAGTTGAGCTACGCTCACACATCGCCATGGCTTTTGAAGATGCCACCTTGTTCTCAGCGTCGGTTAGAGACAACGTCTTGCTTGGAAGACCTGATTCCACAGAAGAAGAATTGAAAGAAGCGCTCTCTATCGCTCAGGCTGACTTTGTGTATGAACTACCAGAGGGTCTTGATACCAAGATTGGCGAAGAAGGACTTTCTTTATCTGGGGGACAGCGTCAACGTCTTGCTCTAGCAAGAGCGGTTGCTGCCAAGCCCTCGGTATTAGTTTTGGATGATCCGCTGTCAGCTTTGGATGTTGACACCGAAGCACTTGTTGAGTCAGCGCTTAGAAGAGTTTTGAAGAAAACGACGGCTTTAATTGTGGCTCACAGGCCTTCCACGGTGCAGCTAGCAGATCGAGTCGCACTTATGCAAGATGGCAAAATTGTTGCAGTTGGTAAACACAGTGATCTTTTGGCAACCAACGATCACTACCGATATGTAATTTCGTCACTCGACGCGGCCGGTAAGCAAATCGAGGTGAGCGAATGAGCATGCAAGGAGTTGCTGGCGAAGACAAGATCCAGCTAAGTAAAGAAGAATCGCAGCAGGTGAAGCTTCGCTCTAGAAAACTTTTATTCTCACTTATCTATCCAGTTCGCGGACGACTACTGCTAAGTCTTTTGATTGTGATTTTGTCCCAGGCCCTTAGAGTGGCAGGACCAGCACTTATTGCACTCAGCATTGACTGGGCTTTGCCAGCCGCGCTAAAGGCTGACACCACACCACTGTTCTTGGTAGTCGGTGGCTACCTATTTGCCGCCGTTGCCACCGCTTCGCTAATTAGCTGGTTCCTAAGGTACGCGGCCAAGCTAAGCCAAGATGTTTTGTTGGATCTAAGGCAGCGCATATTTGTTCACACCCAGAAGCTGTCTCTAGAGTTCCATGAGAAATACACCTCGGGGCGCGTAATCTCCCGTCAAACTAGCGATCTAGACGCCATCAAAGAGCTTCTAGATACCGGTGGCAACGAGATGATTGTTGGAATCTTGTACATGCTGTTTACCGCAACTGCGCTGGTGTTTCTAGATCTACCAAGTTTTGCAATTCTTGCAATTAGCTGGATTCCGCTATATTTTTTGACCAGATGGTTCCAAGTCAACTCGAAACTGATGTTCCGAGAGTCCAGGATTTCATCGGCCAAGTTAATTGTTTACTTTGTTGAGACCATGACTGGAATCCGTGCAGTAAAGGCTTTCCGCAAGGAGAAAAGAAACCAGGGCGAGTATGAAACTTTGGTTGAAAAGTACCGGCACATCAACGCCAAGGTAATCCAGCTATTTGGAATCTTTGACCCGGCGCTAATCATGATTGGAAACATCTCTGTTGCAATTATTTTGCTCTGGGGTGGTGTTCGAGTTCTAGAGGGCTCTTTGGGTCTGGGTGTTTTGATTGCAGCAATCTTGTATGCCAGAAGGTTTTACGACCCGATGGAAGATCTTGCTATGTTCTATAACTCCTATCAGTCAGCTAACTCTGCCCTAGAGAAAATCTCTGGTGTCCTAGAGGAGAGACCTTCGGTTCCAGAAACAACTAAACCAGTCGCGCTATCAAACGCCAAGGGTGAACTTATCTTTGACAAGGTAGGTTTCCATTACTCAAATGGTGTTGAAGTGATTCCAGAGTTTTCCTTGACCGTTCCTGCCGGTCAAACTATCGCTTTGGTTGGAACAACCGGTGCCGGTAAATCAACCATTGCGAAGCTGATTTCACGTTTCTACGACCCGACTTCAGGAACGCTAACTCTAGATGGCGTCGACGTTCGGGATTTGTCGGCTAAGGACCTGAGGCGATCGGTAGTAATGGTTACCCAGGAGGCTTACCTGTTCTCTGGATCGGTAGCGGACAACATCGCCCTTGGGAAACCCGACGCTACTCCCGAAGAAATTGAGCAGGCTGCCAAAGCCGTCGGAGCGCATGAGTTTATTCTTGCTTTGCCGGAAGGGTACTCAACCGATGTCAATAAGCGAGGTGGTCGTGTAAGTGCTGGTCAAAGGCAGCTAATCTCCTTTGCACGGGCATTCATTGCTAATCCAGCTGTGTTGATTTTGGACGAAGCGACGAGCTCGCTAGACATTCCTTCCGAGCGACTTGTTCAGCATGGACTAAAGACCCTGCTGGCAGATCGAACCGCAATAATCATCGCGCACCGATTATCAACAGTCTCGATAGCAGATCGGGTGCTTGTTATGGAGAAAGGAAGAGTTATTGAAGACGACTCTCCAAAGAATTTGATTTCAGGATCTGGAAAGTTCTCCAAAATGCACAAGGCATGGCGAGATTCCCTGGTTTAGCGGGGAAAAAGATTTTTCAAGATTTCGGTAGTCTAGAAGAGCTTTAGGGCTCACAGAAAGAAAGAGTAATAAATGGAAAAGATCAAAGTTGTTGGCAAAGTAGTCGATCTAGATGGCGACGAGATGACTCGCATCATCTGGCAAAACATTAAAGATTCACTCATTCTTCCCTTCTTGGATGTGGAGTTGGACTACTTCGATCTTTCAATTGAAAATCGTGACGCAACCGACGATCAAGTGACCGTCGATGCTGCCCATGCAATCAAGCAGCATGGTGTCGGTGTCAAGTGTGCGACGATTACTCCCGATGAGGCCAGAGTTAAAGAGTTTGGTTTAAAAAAGATGTGGAAATCACCCAACGGAACTATCCGAAACATTCTCGATGGCGTTGTCTTCAGAGAGCCGATCATTATCTCCAACGTTCCAAGACTGGTTCCTGGTTGGACCAAACCGATTGTTATCGGTCGTCACGCCCACGGTGATCAGTACAAAGCAACTGACATAAAGATCCCGGGCAAGGGAACCGTCACCATGACTTACACTCCAGAATCTGGTGAAGCCCAGACCTGGACAATCGCAGATTACCCCGCATCCGGTGGTGTTGCGATGGGTATGTATAACTACATGGACTCAATTCGTGACTTCGCGAGAGCCTCCTTCAACTACGGGTTGGCAAGGACTTACCCGGTCTACCTATCCACCAAGAACACAATCTTGAAAGCCTACGACGGCGCCTTCAAAGACGCTTTCCAAGAAGTATTTGACGCCGAGTATGCAGACAGGTTCAAAGCAGCAGGAATTACGTACGAACACCGTCTAATCGATGACATGGTCGCCGCGTCTTTGAAGTGGGAAGGTGGCTACGTCTGGGCCTGCAAGAACTACGACGGTGACGTTCAGTCCGACACAGTAGCTCAGGGCTTTGGATCTCTTGGTCTCATGACCTCGGTTCTAACTACCCCAGATGCCAAGACAGCTTTGGCTGAAGCGGCTCACGGAACGGTTACTCGTCACTACCGCCAACACCAGGCAGGTCAAAAGACATCGACTAATCCGATTGCCTCTATCTACGCTTGGACCAGAGGTCTGATGCACCGTGCCAAATTGGATGGAACTCCAGAGGTTCAGAAATTTGCTGAGAGTCTAGAAGATGTCGTAATCAAGACTGTTGAGTCTGGAAAAATGACAAAGGACCTCGCAGCTCTGGTAGGTCCAAACCAGGCGTACCAAACAACCGAAGAGTTTATGCAGTCGTTAGCAGAAAATTTGCAACAGCGTCTGAAGTAATCCACATTGTGTAAAACCCCTGACTGAAATCGGTCAGGGGTTTTACATTTGCGGGATGAAAAAATTAAAGTACTCTTCGATAACCGCGACCTTATTGGCAATTGGAATTACGGCAGGAACATTCGGTGTGATACCGGCAAGCGCAACCTACGTTGAAAGTTGCTACGAGCAAAACTGCACTATTTGGTTTTCCCACACTGGTGAGATTCAAACTTGGCACCCTCCGATAAACGCGCGCAATATGACATTTCAAGTCTCTGGTGGTCAGGGTGGAAAGAGTGGTGGCCAGGGTGGTCGGGTTACCGGAACTTTGACCCAGATCCCTTCCACTTTGTATATCGCGGTAGCGGGAGCTGGAATAACTGGGCAATCGGCGGCCGGTGGTTTCAACGGTGGGGGCCAAGCTGGATCGGGTTCAAATAATGAAGGATCCGGCGGCGGCTCAAGTGATATCCGCTTAGGCACCAACGTTGAATCAAGAATTGTTGTTGCCGGAGGAGGTGGTGGTCGCGGAGCTGGAATCACCCCAACCCCTAGCCCGGGCGGAGGTATCTTCGCTGCTGCTGGGAAAGATGGCCAGGGACAAGGTGGTGGAGGCGGTTCACAAACTTCTGGTGGATACGGGGGAGCAGCTAACGGAACAGGAACCTCAGGTGCAGCTGGTTCGCTACTTACCGGTGGAACCGGTGGTTCTAGCAACCTCTACGGAGGTGGCGGTGGAGGCGGTGGCTACTTTGGAGGAGGCGGTGGCGGCTCCGATACTGACAGCTCAGGTAATGATGCGGGAGCTGGTGGAGGTGGATCCTCTTTTGCAGATCCTTACTACACATCTAATGTCACACACTTTACTGGAGTAAAAAGCGGCCACGGAATGGTCATGATTGAGTACCAATTGGTTCCACTATTTCAATCGATTGGCTCTGAAACACAACTAACAAATTCTTCCGTTGTAGATTTTCAAATTGAACTTAGTGACCCATTCCCAAACTTTTCCGCCAGTCACATCGAAATAGTCGGTGATCCAGGCACCTGTCAAACCGGAACCCTCAGTGGTAGTGGAACATCTCTTCTTTACACAGTGACAGATTGCGTAGATGGTCAAGTGGGTATCTCAATTCCCGCAAACTCAATAGCCGCACAAGGGTATTCCGGTCCCGAGACGACTCAGAGTTCAGCCATGGTATTTGTAGATCGAACTGCGCCTGAAGTACTAGAAATCACACAACAAGATTCAGAGTTGATAATTCCAATTACCGAACCCGTGTTGCAACCTGAAACCGATAGCTATAGCTTCACAAGCTCAAAAAGTGCTTGCCAGCTTGACTCTGTTACTGCTAGCAGTGATCAAACATGGCTAGCAGCACTGATTGGCTGCGAGGGTTCAAGTTTTACCTTTACAATCCTTGCCAATTCGGTTGCAGATTTAGCTGGGAACACAGGCCCCGCAGCGGACAGCTCTTTTGCGGTTGCGGTTCCAGAGCCAGCTGCTTTAGCCTTGCCGCCAGTGATCCCCAGCTCGCCAAACCCTTCAAGTTTCTTGGGGGCACCTGCCAGAGAGCGGTTGGCTCCCGAGGTAACGCTGGAAAATCTACCCAGTGAGGACTCTGAAGTTACTCAATCCCCGACTCAAAGGTCGCAAGCTGCTCAATCTATTATCACCGCCTCGACCACTTCCGATCCCGTGAACTCGAGTCTGAGCTGGACCGTTGGTCTAGTTATTGCAGGGGTCTTGCTCCTGGCGGCTGGGCTCACCTTGAGGCGAAGAGGCATTTCCGATCTGGTAGTTGGTTAGGTGGTCGAGGCTTCGACCACCCCCAACGGTCTCAAACATCGGCTCTGGTAAGCTACTAAAAACAAGGAGCCCCGATTGACTACCAGTAGCCAACTGTCTAATTTTTCTAAGCCGCTTTCTGAGACCGATCCAGAAATTGCTGCTGTATTGCAGCAGGAGCTTGATCGCCAAAGGCATACATTGGAAATGATTGCCAGTGAGAACTTTGTCTCAAGAGGAATCTTAGAAGCTCAGGGTTCGGTTCTTACCAATAAGTACGCTGAAGGCTATCCGGGTAAGAGGTATTACGGTGGTTGCGAAGTTGTTGACGTTGCGGAAGAGCTAGCCCGCACTCGAGCCAAAGAACTCTTTGGGGCAGAGCACGCAAACGTCCAGCCACATTCTGGAGCCACCGCTAACGCAGCTCTGATGATGGCTCTTGCAAAACCAGGCGATCGTATTTTGGGTCTTGAGCTGGCTCACGGTGGCCACTTAACTCATGGAATGAAGCTTAATTTTTCTGGTCAGACCTACGAGCCACACGCTTATGGACTAAACCCAGAAACAAATTTGATTGATATGGAAATTGTTCGAGCACGTGCGCTTGAAACCAAACCAAAGGTTCTGATTGCTGGTTGGTCTGCTTACTCAAGACACCTAGATTTCGCTGCGTTCCGCTCAATTGCTGATGAAGTTGGGGCGAAGCTATGGGTGGACATGGCTCACTTTGCCGGCCTAGTTGCTGCAGGATTACACCCATCGCCAGTTCCTTATGCTGATGTTGTTTCAACCACTGTTCACAAAACCCTTGGCGGACCAAGATCCGGTTTGATTCTTTGCAAGGAAGAGTATGCCAAGAAAATTGACATGGGAGTTTTCCCTGGTCAGCAGGGTGGACCGCTGATGCACGTCATTGCTGCCAAAGCCGTGGCTTTCAAGGCCGCGATGAGCCCAGAGTTCAAGGAGCGCCAGCAGCGCACAATCGAGGGAGCAGGAATTATCGCTGAGCGTCTGGTTCAGCCAGATGTTAAAGCAAACGGAGTTTCCATATTAACCGGTGGAACCGATGTTCACTTGGTTTTGGTTGATCTTCGTAATGCCCCAATCGATGGAAAAGAAACTGAAAATCTGCTTCACGATGCAGGTATAACCGTGAACCGAAACTCTGTCCCGAACGACCCAAGACCACCAATGGTGACCTCTGGTGTTCGAATTGGAACCCCAGCTCTTGCCACACGCGGATTCGGTGCAACCGAGTTCACCGAGGTTGCGGAGATCATCGCTCAGGTATTGCTTCCAAACCCAGACACCCAAGCTCTAAAAGCTAGAGTGCGGGTGCTGACCGAGAAGTTCCCACTTTATTCCGGCCTAGAGAACTGGTAGCACTTGAGTGCGACAATTCTTGATGGCTTAGCTACGGCTAAGGCGATAAAGAAAGAACTTGCAGCCAAAGTTGCTGAGCTAAAAAAGCGTGGCATGACTCCAGGCCTTGGAACCTTGCTGGTTGGAGATGACCCGGGTTCACACGCCTATGTGTCTGGCAAGCATCGCGACTGCGCCGAAGTTGGAATCAAGTCGATCCGAATTGATTTACCAGCGAGTGCATCAAAGTCAGATATCTTGAATTCAATTAATGAGTTGAACTCATCCAAGGATGTCACCGGCTACATCATCCAGCTACCACTGCCAGTGGGAATTGATTCATTAGAACTTCTTGAGCTGATTGACCCAGCAAAAGATGCCGATGGATTGCACCCAGTGAACCTGGGACGATTGGTTCTAAATGTTTCAGGAGAAATGAAATCACCAGTTCCTTGCACGCCTGCTGGAATTGTTGAACTACTTCGTAGATATGATGTTTCACTAAGTGGCAAAAAAGTAGCGGTGCTTGGCAGGGGAGTAACTGTTGGTAGACCGCTTGGTTTGCTGCTTACTAGAAAAGGAGTCGACGCAACAGTAACCCTGTTGCATTCGGCCAGCAAAAACATTCCCGAAGCTTTGCAAAATGCTGATGTCATTGTTGCCGCTATTGGTGTTCCACATTTTGTGAAGCCAGAGTGGGTCAAACAAGGAGCTGCGGTCTTAGATGTCGGCATCAGCAGAATTGAAGGGGACAAGCTTGTGGGGGATGTTGATCCAAGGGTGTCAGAGGTTGCAGGCTACCTATCGCCAAACCCAGGTGGAGTGGGTCCGATGACCCGCGCGATGTTGCTACAAAACGTGGTTCAGCTGGCTTCTAGAACTTAGATCTAATCGCCCAGAGGTCAGCAAATACGGGCCTAAACAGAGTACTGGCCAGATAACCAACCCCCGCAGACCCACCAGTTCCCATCTTTGCTCCAATGGTGCGCTCGACCATTTTTACGTGACGATAACGCCACTCCTGGAATCCCTCATCGAGATCCATGAGGGCTTCGCCCACCATGTTGGCTTCTGGATCATTTCGATGAGCGGCAAGTAATACTTCTTGAACCTGTTCGTTTGCTTCATAAGGAAGCGATACGTCTCGATCCAAAACTTCCTTTGGCATTTTGTGTCCGCGAGAGTCAAAGAATCTCAAGGCACTGTCGTAAAGGCTTGCTCTACTCATGGCGGCCTCAACTTTGTTTCTGGCGCTTGATCCAGGAACAAGGTGAGAAGCCATAGACATTCCGGTTCCTGCCTTGGCATCGGCTCCTGCCTGGTCCCGTCTTCCAAGAACCGCTTCTAGCTCACGAAACTGAGCGGATTGAAAACCGGATGCGGAACTAAGGCGACCGCGGAATGAGTTGAATTGCAAAGGTGTCATCGTTTCAAGAATGTCTAGCTGCGCCACACAAGTTTTCATAATAGTTCTCATGCGGCCAAGAATTGACAGAGATCTATGGGTTTTAGATTCCTCCAAGGCAACTTGCAGCGCTTGGCTTTCGTGCAAGAGTTGCTTGAACCAAAGCTCATAAACCTGGTGAATTGTTATGAACAGAAGCTCGTCGTGCTCTGGTCCATCAGATAGCGGCTGTTGGAGCTCGAGTAAGTCATCTACCTTTAGGTAGCTGGTGTATGTGACGGCTTTGTCATGCTGTTCGCTCATTTAGGTAACTCGGTTTCCACTCTCTTGAATTTTTTCGTAGTCCTTGCGCGTAACGGAATCTCTGATTCTTTCGAAACCATCAAATACCTCAACGAAGCTAGTTGGTAACGGCGAAATTGCCAGCCTTATGGAATTTGGCATCCGGTAGTCAGGAACCACTTGGGCGAACTGCCTTAGTGCTGCTGCGATCCTTTTGGCTTCCGGGTGTCCGATTGTGATATGACCTCCGCGAAGTCGGTGATCTCTGGAAGTCAAGAGCGTGAAGCCCAAAGGAACAAGCCAGGCGTCAAACAGCGCAATCATGAGTTCGGTACCAATAGCTGCTTTCTTGGCAATTCGGGAAATTCCTGCCCGCTCAATCATTTCGTAGCTAGCTTGGACTGCTCGAATACCAACTATTGATGGGCTGGCAATCTGGAACCCGCGGATGCCATTGTTCTTGTCAAAAACCGGTCCCATTGCAAACTGATCGTCCTGAGCAAACCACCCCTGAATGGGCACTTTCAAGCTGGATTGCAGTTCCTTGCGAACATATAACCAAGCCGGTGAACCAGGGCCGCTGTTGCCGTACTTATAGGTGCAGCCAACAGCCAAGTCCACTCCATTGGAGTCGAAATCTAGCTCCACGGAGCCTCCAGCGTGAGATGCATCCCAAACAACCAACCCGCCGTAAGAGCGAACCAAATCAGTTATTGCTTTCAGGTTTGCCCTAGCTCCAGATCGATAGTTAACCGCCTGCAGTGTCACTAAAGCAACATCGGTACTCAAAAATGGCGCTAAGAGTTCAGCTGTTACCAGCTCATTCTCGGAGGCAATTTTTACTGAACCTGGACCACCGGTTCCATCGGTGTCTAGAGTGATTAGCTTCAAATTGAATTGCTCCGCTATGCCTTGAATAACAAATCGGTCGGTCGGGAAGTTAGCTGAGTCGATGATGATTGCTTTTCGTCCAGGACGAGCTTTGATTGCCGCAACGCACAGCTGGTAAAAATTCACGCTAGTCGTGTCACAAACCAATACCTGACCACTTGCGGCACCAAGAGTCGCTCTTCCCAGAAGATCCCCTGCAGGCTGAGCCTCGTCGATCCAGTGACTCCAGCCATCAACTAGCTCAGTGCCCCACTCGTCGGTAAGAAAGCTTGAAACTCTATCGATAGTTGCAAGCGGTAACCGACCAAGCGAGTTTCCGTCTAGGTAACAAAGTGATTCATCTTTGACGAAGAACTCTTTGCGAAATTCTTTGAGTTCGTCGGCCTGATCTAGAAGTTCTGCAGTGCTTCTTGAAAGCAGGTCGCCGATTCCTCTAAGCAATGGGTAGTTCATGAGGTTTAGCCTAGCCCGAACAAAGACTTCGAATTACACCAGGAGCTGGTGCTTGGCTAGCTGTTTGTATAGCGGCGTGGACTTCACAAGCTGCGAGTGTGTTCCTGAGCCAACTACCTGTCCCTGGTCGAGAACGATAATTAGATCGCTATCGACAACCGTGGAGAGCCTGTGAGCGATAACAATCATTGTTCTGCCCTGAGCCACAGCATCGATAGCCTCTCGCATCCGCTGCTCGTTTAGGCCATCGAGAGCCGAGGTTGATTCATCCAGTAGCAGAATTGGCGGAGCCGCCAACAAGGCTCTGGCTATAGCAAGACGCTGACGCTCTCCACCGGAGAGCATGATTCCAGCCTCTCCAACCTCAGCGTCAAGGCCCCTCTTGTCTCTTTTGAGAACGGCGGTGAGGTTCACTTCTGCGAGCACCGACTTGAGCTGTGCATCAGTTGCATTAGGAGAGCCAATCAAAAGATTTTCTCTAATGGAGCCAGCTAGTACCGGCGCATCTTGCTCAACATAACCAATTTGAGAACGTAAGGCGTCACGTGAAAGCTCGGTAACGGGTGTGCCATCAAGCAAAATCTCGCCAGAGTTTGGTTCGTAGAATCTTTCGATTAGCGACAAGATGGTTGATTTTCCGGCACCCGATGGTCCAACCAATGCGACGCGGTCACCCTTTTTGATCTTGAAACTAACCGAACTTAGAACCGGCTTTCCATCTCGATGGGCTTCGGCTGCTGGATAGGCAAAGCTAACCTTCTTGAACTCAATAGCACTTTGAGTTCTTTTTGGCTTAGAAGTTTGGGCAGATTCGGAAGCGCTCTCCTCGAGAGGTAGCTGAAGGATCTCTTCAATTCGAGCAAGGGCACCGAGCGCACTCATCACCGAGCTGTATGCGCCAAAAGCTTGCCCGAGTGGCCTGATCATCAAAAACATCAAAAGAATGAAAGTAACGAGGTTTGCAACCGATGTTTCTCCCGCTGCAACCCGGTAGCCACCAACACCGAGAACGACAATGAACGCGGCGTTAGAAGCAACTCCCGCAATTGGCGAAATCAGCGCATTGATTTTTGCAATCTTTACGCCCTGAACATATGCTTCGTTCGCGTCGTTGCTAATGCCTTCGGTTTCTCTGGCCTCAGCTCTAGCTGCACGAATGGTTCTAACCGCTGACAAGGCTCGCTCAACCGATGCTGCCATGTCACCTACTCGTTGCTGTGCTTTTGTAGTCGCAGATCTAATCTGTCTTGCTGAAACCACAATCGAAGCAACCGCGACAGATATCATCGCGAGAGTGAGAAATAGTAAGAATGGGTCAATGAATGCCATGGCTATGATTGCACCAACAAAGATCAGCACACCACCGGCTGCATCAATTAGACCTTGAGTGAGAACGGCACGCAACAAGGTTGTGTCGGAACCAACCCTGGATACTAGGTCACCGGTTCTTCTAAGGTCGTACTCCAAAATCGGTAGCTTCAGTAGCCTTACCGCAAGCTTGTTACGGGCTGATAGAACAACACCTTCGCCAGCTTTTGCCAACACGTAGTACATAAATCCGCTGGCAATTCCGGCTCCAAGAATCACCAGTACCAGAATCAGAGCTAGCTGTCCTACGTCTTCGCCGTTTTGAACGGCGGAAATTACCTGCCCTACTACCAGCGGCTGAGCCAAGCTAACTACCGCTCCAATCAAAGAGAGCACCACCGCAACAACCAAAGCTGCTTTGTGTTCAAAAAGGTAGGGGGTTAGCTGGCTGAACTTAGCCTTCGGCCCCGTGTCTTTGGGGCCTAGATTTCTTCCTCTACCTGCCATGCTCATTTTCTAAATTCCTTCAATCATTGGGTCACCGTAGATCTTCTCGTTGAGAAGAAAGTTAATCTCCGGAAGCGATAAGGCTTCGGTGTATGCGGTGTTTTTGAAAAACTTGGAGTAATCAACGCTCTCGAGAGCAGCCAGCGCCTGCGGGTGGTGAAGTTTCAAAAACATTTGAGTGGTATTTGGAACTTGCTCAAATTCAGTCTTCACCTTCCCGCAGCCATAACCAAAGATTGTCAGTGAAACATCAGCCTGTTCTGGTGAAACTTTTTCAATGATGCCCTTATCGGTAACTCGAACCAAAGCTCTGGGTGAATCTGTTTTTTTCCAAATCTGAAAGCATGTTGCCAGATGTGTCTTGTTCGATAGCGGGGATTCTTCAGAGTCGACATAGTCAATTTCTATATCTAGATCAAGAGCCAGCTCAAATCCCAAGTCGAGCCGATTCGTTACTGACCACTTACGCCATGACCTCGGGACAATAAAGCAAATGGCGTCGCTAACTAGCGCCGCATGGTTGAAAAAGGGAATGCTTAGCGAATTGTTTCTTCCAAACGGGGGATTGGAAATGGTTATTAAATTGCTTTCCTTGATTTCCTGCTCGAGGAAATTTCCTTCTGTTACAAGTTCATGAAGTGGCTCGATGTCGAAGCTTATTACTTTGCTGACTCCAACAGCTTGCACGGCTTCGATGAATGCGCCGGTTCCACCAGCTGGCTCGAGGACTGTCTTTCCCGCAAGTGGGCCAAGCACCTTTTCAATTTGCGCAACTAGTTCTAGCGCAAGAGATTTTGGCGTGTAGTACTGCTCTTTCCCAGTAACCCGAGTGTTCCCCAATTTTGCTGCGGGAAGGGTTTCGGTACTCATGAATCAAGGCTAACAAGCATTAGAAGACTTGATGTAGCTGACAAAAGTCGACAGCGACCTAGAGTGTTGCCGCGGTAGACCTGAAAACCTACCAAAGGGCCAATTTCTTCATCGTTATTGCGGCCTCAACCGCTTCAGCACCTTTATCTTCTTTTGATCCTGGTAGACCAGCTCGATCGAGTGCCTGCTGCTCATTGGCTACAGTCAAAAGCCCGAAACCGATTGGAACAGAGCTATCTAACTGAACGCGAGTCAGGCCACTGGTGGCAGCATCGCAGACGTAGTCAAAGTGAGGAGTGTCACCCTGAATTACAACACCAAGGGCAATTACAACTTCTGCTCCGTCTTTGATCGCGATTTGGGCTCCAAGTGGAAGTTCAAATGCACCTGGCACTCGAATAATCTTGTAGTCAGTGTTTCCCGCAGCCTTGAGTGCGCGCTCAGCTCCGGCCAAAAGGCCATTGGTGATTACTTCGTGCCAGCTGGTGACAACAACTGAAACTTTAATTCCAGCTGCGTCGATTGCTATTTTTGGGGCGCCGTTACCGCTCATCTCTGTCCAATTCTGGAATCATGTGACCCATTTTTTCTCGCTTGGTTTCCATGTATTCAACGTTCTCATCTTGCTGACCAACAACAATAGGGACATACTCGTTGACAACTATTCCAGCAGCCTCGAGGGCTTCAATCTTGGCTGGGTTGTTGCTCATGAGTCGCACACTCTTAATCCCGAGGTCTCCCAGGATCGAAACTGCTGCCCCATACTCTCTTGCCTCACTTGGAAGACCCAGGGCAAGGTTAGCTTCAACTGTGTCCATGCCCTCATCTTGCAAGGCGTAGGCCTTGAGCTTATTCAAGAGCCCAATTCCGCGACCTTCTTGACCACGAAGGTAGATAACAACCCCGCCCTTTGGATCGGTTGCTATCTTGTCCAGAGCAAAGTCAAGCTGCGGACCACATTCACACTTTTTGGAACCGAAGGCTTCTCCAGTAATGCACTCGCTGTGCATTCTCACCAGCACGTCTTCGTGTCTTGGTTCACCGGCAATGATTGCAACGTGCTCCGCGGTGGTCTTGGTGTCGTAGTAGCCACGGACCTTAAAGGACCCGTGGGTACTCGGCATCTTGGCCTCAGCCTCGAACCTGATTCGACTTACTGAGTCATCGCTTGGGATTGGCTCTGCCACTTCGCGGTAGTCAAAGATCTGTTCGATGCTGATAACAGGGAGGCCTTCTTTTGCGCCAACTTCTTGAAGCTCTGGAAGACGCATCATGGTTCCATCTGCAGAAACCATTTCGGCAATCACGCCAACCGGGGTAAGGCCAGCAAGTTTTAGAAGATCTACCGTTGCTTCAGTGTGTCCTGGTCTTCCAAACACACCATCTGGGTGAGCTCTCAGGGGAATAACATGACCTGGACGAATCAGATGTGCGGGCTGAGAATTTGGGTCAGCAAGAATTCGCAATGTTTGAGCTCTGTCGGCAGCACTGATTCCGGTTGTGACCCCGGAAGCCGCGTCAACTGAAACTGTGTACTGGGTACGGTAACGATCTTGATTGTTGTTAGTCATCAATGGAAGTTCCAAGCGGTTAGCGAGGGACTCTGACATCGGTGCGCAAAGGAAACCCGAGGTGTGATTAACCATCCAAGAGATCCATTCGGGTGAGGCAAACTGCGCTGCCATGATCGCGTCACCTTCGTTCTCACGATTACGGTGATCTACTACCAGCACCGGCTTTCCAGCCTTCAGGGTTTCTAGTGCCTGTTCTATGGTTGCCAGATTCATTTCTGACTCCTTGCCTCTATTAGTTTCTCAATGTGCTTTGCCAAGATATCTGCTTCTACGTTCAACTTTGCTCCAACACCCTTTTGACCAAGAGTGGTTAGTCGCAAAGTTTCAGGTATCAGGCTCAGCGAAACCACATCACCTGAGATGTCATTCACTGTTAGTGAAACTCCGTCAAAAGTAATTGAACCCTTGTGAACTACATACTTAGCTAGCTCGCTAGGAATTCTTACCTTTATTACCTCCCAGTTAGCACTTGGCTCTCTGGAGATGATTTCTGCAACTCCGTCCACGTGACCTTGGACCACGTGCCCTCCGAATCTTCCGGCACCAGACATTGCGCGCTCGAGATTCACTTTGTCGCCAACAGAGATTCCGTCAAGGCTGGTTCTATTAAGTGTTTCGAGCATTACATCGGCAACAAAGCCATCGGGGGTCAATTCAGCCGCCGTTAGGCAGGTTCCATTCACAGATATCGATTCACCTTGAGAAAGATCGGATCGCACTAGCTCTCCGCTAACTTGCAAGCGAATGCTGTCGCCTAGCTCTTTTACTCCTGAAATGGTTCCAAGTTCTTCTACTATGCCTGTAAACATCAGATTCTCCCTACTGGTTTGGCGATGATCTGAACATCTAAACCGAGGTTTTTGACTTCTAAAAACTCAAGAGCCTTCGCGTCTTGGATTGAAGGAACGTCGATGGAGCCAATTGCGAGCTTGTCGCCACCAATCAATTTTGGAGCTAGGTAAATGACAAATTCATCTACTAGATCCATTTGAACAAATCGACTTGCAAGAGTTGGCCCACCCTCGAGCAAAACATGCTTGATACCTTTTTCGTAAAGCTCGCTTAGCGCACCATGGATTGATTGGGTTTTCAAAGTGACTGTTTGTGCATCGTCATTGAATACTCGCAGTTCTGCCGGTAACTCCCGTTCGCCAAGCACAACCCTTAGTGGTTGCGCTTGATAGAGCGACCCATCTGGTTTTCTAGCGGTCAGTTCTGGATCATCAATGAGCGCAGTGCCGGTTCCAACCATGATGGCGTCAACTTCGGATCTTCTTTGGTGAGCGTCTTGCCTGGATTCTTCTCCGCTGATCCACTTGCTAGTTCCATCTTGCGCTGCAGCTCGACCATCGACACTACTTGCCCACTTCAAGGTAACAAACGGTCGTTTGTTTTTTGCAGCCGTGAGCCACACTCTTGACTGCTTATCTGCTTTATCGGCATGAAAACCAGAGATTACTTCAATTCCTGAATTCCGCAGTGTTTCTGCACCACCACTGGACTGATCGCCTGGATCTAAAGAAGCAAACACGACTTTTCCAACGCCCGCGTTAATGAGTGCTTGTGAGCATGGACCAGTTTTACCTGTGTGATTGCACGGCTCTAAAGTGACGATCGCAGTTGAACCTTGAGGAAGTTTGGATTCGCCATTGAGAGCAGAGTTGATTGCAACCACTTCGGCATGGTCTGTTCCAGACCCCTTGTGATATCCCTCACCAAGTAGTTCGCCTTGCGCATTTAGAATCACAGCGCCTACCTGGGGGTTCACTCCTGTGATTGGTCCCTTTAGGGCAAGCTCAAGAGCGCGAGTCATCGCGTCGTCGAGGCTTAGCTTGGACATGTCCCTACCCTTGTTCGTGTTTGAACCTCGGGGTAGCGGAATGGGAAAGTAGAGTCAGCCGAATTGGCGTTCTAAATCGCCAACGACTAACCCTAGGTTCTTCTCCCATCCGGACTTTAACCGTCGGCTCTGGAATTTCACCAAATCAACCGAATTAGAACTTTTTCAAGATCTGATTCGGGTCGCGGGCTATACCGCCGGCTCAGATTTTCACTGACCCCGAAGAACGTTGTTGCGTTTCTATCCTTACAGATAACTACAATTCGTGCCCAAAAATTTCATGGGCTCCCAGCTAACTCCTAGGAATAAAGCCAATTTTGTCGTAAACGCTAGCCAAAGTGGCCTCGGCTAGTTCGTTGGCACGCGAGGAGCCAGAGGCCAACAAGCGATCTAGCTCGTCGGTGTTCGAAAGTAACTCGGTAGCCCGTTGCCTAATTGGTTCGATAATCGAAATTACTGCATCGGCAACTTCCGACTTTAGGTCTCCGTAACCTTTGCCAGCAAAGGACGCTTCTAAATCCTTTATTGATTTACCTGAGACGGCTGAGTAGATTCCAAGCAGATTTGAAACTCCGGCTTTCTTTTCTGCGTCAAATCTAATCTCGCTATCGGCATCGGTTACGGAACTCTTGATCTTTTTCACCGTCACGCTGGAATCATCCATAATGTTGATGGTTCCTTTTGGTTCGTTTGACTTAGACATTTTTGCAGTTGGGTTCTGTAGGTCATAAATCTTTGCAGTTTCTTTCAAGATGTGAGCTTCGGGAACAATAAAAGTCTCGCCGAATCTCGAATTGAATCTCATTGCTAGATCTCTGGTCAGTTCAAGGTGTTGCCTTTGGTCTTCCCCAACAGGCACCTTCTTGGGTTGATAAAGCAATATGTCCGCAGCCTGCAAGATTGGGTAGGTGAACAAACCAACCGACGCAGAGTCACTTTCGGCTTTTTGAGACTTGTCTTTGAACTGAGTCATTCGACCAGCTTCGCCAACGCCGGTTATGCAATTGAGGACCCAGGCAAGTTGCGCGTGAGCGGGAACTTGGGACTGGATAAACAAGGCTGACTTGTTTGGATCGATTCCAGCTGCAATGTATTGTGCAGCGGTTCGTCGGGTGTTTGCAAGAAGCTGCTTCGGGTCTTGGGGGACAGTGATGGCGTGCAGGTCGGCAATCATGTAATAGGCGTTGAACTCTTCTTGCATCGCAACCCAGTTGTTCAATGCCCCCAGATAGTTTCCTAGGTGCAGGGAGTCTGCAGATGGCTGCATGCCGCTTAGAAGATTAGCTTTGCTCACCCTAGATAGCGTATTCCACAGTTACCGGAGAATGGTCAGTCCAACGCGCGCCATAGCTTGGGGCCCTGTGTACTTTGTACTTTCCAGAGACCTTGGCTAGAGCTGGTGTTGCCAGGTGATAGTCAATTCTCCAGCCGGCATCGGTATCAAATGCCTTACCGCGATAGGACCACCAGGTGTATGGGCCAGGTTTGTTTGGGTGGGTGGCTCGACCGACATCGACCCAGCCCTGCTTACCCATAAACGTGTCGAAGTAGGCACGCTCTTCAGGCAAGAATCCAGCGTTTTTGATATTGCCTTTCCAGTTTTTAATATCCAATTCAGTGTGACCGACGTTTAGATCCCCAACCACCAAAGCCAATGTTTGCTCTTTGGTGAGCTTTGCCATTCGAGACTGCATGGCTTCTAGAAACTTGTATTTTTCAACTTGCTTGGGGGTATCGACTTCACCGGAGTGAACGTAGCAACTCACAACCGTAATCGCCTTGCTGCCGACTTTGAATACGCCTTCTAGCCAACGTCCTGCCGAGTCAAAGTCTTTAGCGCCAAGGGTAACTTTGGATTTAATTGCTGGCACTTTGCTCACCAGTGCAACACCGGCTCGTCCTTTGGCGGATGCTTCGTCGTGCAGGATGTGCCACTTGCCGCCGTTAGTTGCTAATCCACCGTGTTCATTGAATAGCTCATCCAGATCGGCTCGGCTGGCTCTAACTTCTTGCAATGCTAAAACATCAGCGGTGGATTTTTTGAGCCAATCACCCATGCCATTACGAAATGCTGCACGCACACCGTTGACATTGATTGTTGCAACTTCGAATGGTTTCTTAGTTGGCACTAAAAGCTCACCAGGACTGCGTCCCCTTGAACCGTAACGGTTATCTTTCCTAGGGCGCGCTGAGCCGGACCTTTAATTACAGATCCATCGTCTGCGTTATAAACCGCACCGTGGTTATCACACTTGATTTCAGAATTAGCAACGGTACTCATCACAAATCCTGCGTGGGTACAAACCGCGCTAAAACCCCGGAAGACATCCTGAGAAGGATGAGTAATCAAAATAGGTGTTCCAGAAACATCAAATTTCTTTCCAGATCCCACAGGGATGTCAGTTGTCTTGCAGACCTCTACAGGTGCCGATGCATTTTCAGTCGGCACCTCAGATTCAGTTGCGCCTGGCTCAACAGTTGCTTGTGGGGTGCAAGCAGCCAAAGCAGTTACCGCAGATACTCCAACGGCGGAGGCGATCACTGCTCGACGGGAAACCATTACGGCCTGCCTCTCAGGATTGCCTGCTTCACTTCAGCAATAGCTTTTGTCACCTGAATTCCTCTTGGGCAAGCTTCGGTGCAGTTAAAAGTAGTGCGGCAGCGCCAGACACCTTCTTTATCGTTCAAGATGTCGAGCCTAAGCTCGGCGCCTTCATCGCGGGAATCGAAGATGAAGCGGTGCGCGTTGACGATAGCTGCTGGACCAAAGTACTGGCCGTCGGTCCAGAACACTGGGCAGCTGGTTGTACATGCGGCACACAAAATGCACTTTGTGGTGTCGTCGTAGCGCTCGCGCTGCTCAGGGGACTGCAATCTTTCTTTTTCTGGGTTAGCCCCAGCAATCAAGAAAGGGTTGATGTCGCGGTAAGCCTTGTAGAAAGGCTCCATGTTCACAATCAAGTCCTTTTCAACTGCGAGACCCTTGATTGGCTCTACGTAGATCGGCTGAGTAATGTCAAGATCCTTGATCAGTGTCTTGCAAGCCAAACGGTTTCTTCCGTTGATTCGCATAGCGTCCGAGCCGCAAACACCGTGAGCACAGGATCTACGGAAAGTCAGGGATCCATCAATTTCCCACTTGATCTTGTGCAATGCATCTAGAACACGATCGGTTCCATACATAAGTACGTCGTAGTCAACCCACTTGGCTTCTTCGCTGGTCTCCGGGTCAAAGCGGCGAACCATGAGAGTTACCGTGAATGACGGAATCTCTGCTATTTCTTTAACGCTCTCGACCATTAGTACTTACGCTCCATCGCTGGGTAGTTGGTAACAACCACAGGTTTCCAGTCAACCCGGATGTCCTCACCAGGCTTGGTTGGAACAATCTTGGTTTTGTATGCCATGGAGTGCACCATGAAATCTTCATCGTTTCTGGTCTCGTAATCCTCACGGAAGTGACCACCGCGGCTTTCGCGGCGCTCGCGGGCTGTCATAACCAAAACCTCCGCGAGATCGAACAAGAAGCCCAGTTCGATTGCTTCCAGCAAATCCGTGTTGAATCTCTTGCCGCGGTCTTGAACTGCGATGTTTTCGTAGCGCTTTCTAAGCTCAGTTATCTTGTCTAGGGCCTCATTTAGAGAGTCTTCGGTGCGGTAAACCTGGGCGTTTTTGTCCATAGTTTCTTGCAATTCTTTCCTCAAAACCGCAATCTTCTCGGTACCGGTTGAGTTTCTTGTTACAGAAAGCAAGATCTCAACCTGTGCTGTGGCATTTTCCGGAACTGGAACAAAGTCTGCGTCCTTGGCGTACTCAACCGCATAGATTCCAGCGCGCTTTCCAAAGACGTTAATGTCAAGTAGCGAGTTGGTACCTAGTCGGTTTGCTCCGTGCACCGAAACACATGCACACTCACCAGCAGCGTAAAGACCTGGCACCACAGTGTCGTTGTCGCGAAGCACTTCGGTCTTGATGTTGGTTGGAATTCCACCCATCGCATAGTGTGCGGTTGGGAAAACTGGAACCGGTTCGGTGTAAGGCTCAACACCAAGATAGGTTCTTGCAAACTCCGTAATGTCTGGAAGCTTGGCGTCGATAACTTCTGGTGGCAAATGGGTAAGGTCTAGCAAAACGTAATCCTTGTTTGGACCCGCGCCTCTTCCCTCACGAACCTCGTTTGCCATAGCTCTTGCAACCATGTCTCGAGGAGCAAGGTCCTTAATTGTTGGCGCGTAACGCTCCATGAATCTTTCACCCGAAGCGTTTCTCAAAATTGCTCCCTCACCACGAGCTGCCTCGGAAAGCAAAATACCAAGACCTGCTAGACCTGTTGGGTGGAACTGGTAAAACTCCATGTCTTCTAGTGGAAGACCCTTGCGCCAGATGATTCCAACGCCGTCACCGGTGAGGGTGTGGGCGTTAGAGGTTGTCTTGAAGATCTTTCCAAAACCACCGGTTGCAAAAACAATCGACTTACCCTGGAAAACATGCAGGTCACCGGTAGCTAACTCGTAGGCAACAACCGCTGCTGGACGCTCAACGCCGTCAACCTCGTTCATAACAAGATCAAGAACGTAGAACTCGTTGAAAAACTCGATGCCAAGCTTTACGCAGTTTTGGTACAGGGTCTGCAAGATCATGTGTCCGGTGCGGTCGGCTGCGTAGCAAGACCTTCTAACTGGCGCTTTTCCGTGATCTCTGGTGTGACCACCAAAGCGTCGCTGGTCGATCTTGCCATCTGGGGTTCTGTTGAATGGCAGACCCATGTTCTCTAAATCGATAACTGCCTGGACTGATTCTTTAGCAAGAATTTCAGCGGCATCTTGATCTACTAGGTAGTCTCCACCTTTTACGGTGTCGAAGGTGTGCCACTCCCAGCTGTCTTCTTCAACGTTGGCTAACGCTGCTGCCATTCCACCCTGAGCTGCACCGGTGTGAGAGCGGGTTGGAAAAAGTTTTGAGATAACTGCGGTGCTTGCGTGAGGACCTGCTTCAATGGCAGCGCGCATTCCAGCACCACCGGCACCAACGATTACTACATCGTGTTTGTGAAAGTGAGTCTTTGTTGCGGTTTCACTAGCGGGCAATTACTAGGTCCTTACTGAGTTGGGAAGCAGAATTGAGGAAGCGCCCCTGGCGAAGCGCCGATAGGGCATGGATCGAAAGTGAAGATAACTAAAGTGCCCAAGGTAACCAACGCAGCACAAACACCCCAGAGAGTAAACACGAGTGTCTTTCGCACGCCTTCTCTTTCGGTGTAGTCGTTGACGATGGTTCTCATGCCGTTGGTTCCATGGATCATGGCAAGCCAGAGCATTGCTAGATCCCACCACTGCCAGAACGGAGCAGCCCATTTACCAGCAACGAAAGCAAAGTTGATTGCCTTGATGCCACCTTCTGGAACAACCAAGTTAGAGATCAAGTGAACAAAGATCAAAACAACCAGAGCCGCGCCGGAAACACGCATGTAAATCCAGCCATACTTTTCCCAGTTAGCTTGTTTTTTGGACCTAGGAGAATTTGGGGTCTCGATGATTACTGCCATAATCCGCTCCTAACCGAAAACATTCATAAGGTGACGAGGGGCAAAGGCTGCAAAAATCACGAAGGAGATTCCAACTACAACCCAGAACATCACGTTCTGGTACTTGGCACCCTTGCTCCAGAAGTCAATTAGGGCAATGCGAATTCCGTTGAATCCGTGGTACAAAATCGCCGCTACCAGCCCAAGCTCAGCGACCCCAATAAGAGGTGTCTGATATGTGGCGATTACTACGTTGTAAGCCTCGGGGCTGACCCTAACTAGGGCGGTATCTAGAACATGCACCAAAAGGAAGAAGAATATGGCAACACCGGTAATCCGGTGCATAACCCAGGACCACATACCCACTTTTCCGCGGTATAAAGTGCCTGCTGGCATTGTTGGCAAGTATTGCTCCTTGGAGACGAGATGGGCTTTGGGTTAAATTCTAACCCTGAAACATTCTTGGCTATGCTCATGCGCCCAAGGTGGGCTAGGGTTTTTCTTGTTATGGCAAATCCAAGAAAGCCCAAGGATCGCTTCCATGCAGTTATTCCTGCCGGGGGAGTTGGATCCAGACTTTGGCCACTTTCGAGAGCTTCCGCTCCCAAATTCCTGCACGACCTAACTGGCTCTGGTCAGACCCTGTTGCAAGACACCTGGGACCGAATCGCGCCAATAGCTTCCGCCTCTAGAACCATGATTGTCACGGGTGAAGCTCACGAACAGGCCGTTATGGCCCAGATTCCAGATCTTGACCCAAAGAATCTAGTTATTGAAGCCAGCCCAAAGGACTCAACAGCAGCCATCGCGCTCGCGGCTGCCATTTTGGCCAGGCGTGAGCCGGATGTTATCATCGGCGCCTTCGCCGCCGATCACGTGATCACAGACAGCAAGGCCTTCCAAGACGCGGTGAACCAGGCCATCGAGCTAGCTGCCCACGATCGAATCGTAGTAATAGGTATAACCCCAACCGAACCATCAGTTGGCTTTGGATACATCAAGTCCGGTGACCCAATAGAGATGTCTGGGGCACCGTCGGCACTAGAGGTTGAAAAGTTCGTTGAGAAGCCAAAGTTTGAAAGAGCCAAGAAGTACGTTGAATCGGGCAAGTATCTCTGGAACGCCGGAATGTTCATTGCCCCAGCCGCTCTTTTGCTAAGACAGCTCGCCAAGAGCGAACCCGAGCTACATGCCGCAATTTTGGAACTAGCGGCTGCCTGGGACACCGACAAAAAAGATGCCACTATTGCCAAGCTCTGGCCAGGGCTCAAAAAAGTTGCAATCGATTACTCGATTGCCGAACCAGCCGCCGAAGCAGGACTCGTTGGTTTGATTCCTGGAAAGTTCAGTTGGCATGACGTTGGAGACTTTGCGGCTATCGCCGAATTGCAATCTCAGGGCAGGAAAAACAACCTTGCCGTTTTAGGCGCAGCCAGGGTTTTATCTGATGACTCGAGCGGCATCTTGGTTAGCGAAACCAATCGCATGATTGCGATCATCGGCCTCGAGGACGTAATCATCGTGGACACCCCAGATGCGCTTTTGGTTACCAATAAGGCAAACGCCCAAAAGGTTAAAGCTTTGGTTGACTCTTTAAAGGCAACCGGCCACGACGAAATTCTCTAAACCCAGCCCATTTGTATCAATTTCATCTCGAAACGATATAGCCTCGGCGTTGCGGAAATTTACCGCCTGTTTGCCAGTTATTCTTGTCCCATACCTCGAGTTGTGAACGCCACGGCTCGTACCCAAATAGGAGGAACTAAGTGAAGCTATTTTCACGCTCAAGTGCTGCTAAGGCACTAACACTGGCTGCTGTTTCAGCACTAGTGCTTTCTGGTTGCGCAGCTGCACCAGAAGATGAAGCTACAGATGCAGCAGCAGTTGATTTTCTTGCGTGTGCAGTTTCTGACGAAGGAAACTGGAACGACAAGTCCTTCAACGAAGCTGTTTACACAGGTCTAACCCAGGCAGAAGCTGAACTAGGAGTAACAATCAATGCTCTTGAGTCTGCAACACCTGAAGACTTCGAGCCAAACCTACAGGCAAGCGTTGACGCAGGTTGCGACCTAATCATTGGTGTTGGATTTGCTCTAGGAGATGCAATCACCAAGATCTCTGCTGAGAACCCAGACCTAAACTTTGCTTTGGTTGACTCAACTTCTGAGAGCGCCAACGTAAAGCCATTGCTATTCGAAACTGCTGAGGCAGGCTTCCTAGCTGGTTACGCTTCGGCTGACTACTCAACCTCCAAGACAATCGGTACCTACGGAGGACTTCCTTTCCCTTCAGTTACTGACTTCATGACCGGTTACTACTACGGTGCAATGCAGTGGGGTATCGACAACGACACCGAAGTTACTGTTCTAGGTTGGGATCCAGCTAACCCAGACGGCGGAGACTTCATGGGTGGATTCGCTCCAAACAACCCAGAGGGTCTAGCAATTGCAAAGACTCAGCTACAGGCTGGTGCAGATGTTCTATTGCCAGTTGGTGGAAACCAGTTCACCGCTGCTCAGTCCGCAATTGATGAGTTGAACCCAGACGCAGTTATGTTGGGTGTTGACGTTGACATTGCTGCTGGTAACCCAGATCTAGCGCCATACATTTTCACCTCCATTGAGAAGAGAATGACCATCGCTACATTCGATGTAATCAAGGGCCTAGTTGAGGGAGCTGCATTCGATGCAACTCCTTACGTTGGAACTCTTGCTAACAAGGGTGTTGCAATCACTCCATTCTCTGACTTCGCTTCAAAGGTAAGCTCGGGCCTAGCAGACAAGCTAGCCGAACTTGAGGCTGGAATCATTGATGGCACCTACAAGCCAAAGGGCTAGTAGCTAAATCACTGTTGAAGACCGGATGCTCCTTTTGGGGCATCCGGTCTTCAATTTTTTATGTGGCAGAATAAAGTCTGACCAAAACAATTTGCACATAGGAGTGCTGGATGAGACTAGAGCTAAAGGGAATAACAAAGCGCTTTGGTGCCCTCGTAGCTAACGACTCCATCAACTTGGTAGTTGAGTCTGGAGAAATCCACAGCTTGCTGGGTGAAAACGGAGCTGGCAAATCAACCCTTATGAATGTGCTCTATGGTCTTTACCAAGCCGATGAAGGTCAGATTCTCCTGGATGGCAAGGTCGCAAAATTCTCAGGCCCCGGAGACGCAATGGCGGCGGGCATAGGCATGGTCCACCAACACTTTATGCTCATCCCAGTTTTCACAGTGGCTGAAAATGTTGCGCTAGGTCACGAGCCAACCAACAAGCTTGGAGTTCTAAACCTGGATGCCGCGAGAGCACTTGTAAAAAAGATTTCTGATCGCTTTGGATTTGATGTTGACCCAGACGCCTTGGTTGAGGATTTACCTGTGGGTGTTCAGCAGAGAGTTGAAATCATTAAGTCTTTGGCTCGCGATGCCAAAGTACTAGTACTTGATGAACCGACAGCTGTTTTGACTCCCCAGGAAACTGACGAGCTAATGGAAATCATGCGCGGCCTAGCCAAATCGGGAACTTCGATAGTCTTCATCACTCATAAACTGCGAGAAGTAAAAGCGGTGGCCGACAAGATAACCGTTATTCGACAGGGTCGCGTTGTTGGAGAGGCCAAACCTAGTGCTGAAACAAAAGAACTTGCCAGCATGATGGTCGGGCGCGATGTTGGACTTACTGTCGAAAAGAAGTCTGCCGCGCCTGGCAAGGTAGTGCTGAATGTTCAAGATTTGTCAGTTCTGGATGATCGTGAACAGCGGGCGGTTGATCACGTAAGTTTTGAAGTCAGGGCTGGCGAGATACTCGCTATCGCGGGCGTCCAAGGAAACGGCCAAACAGAACTGGCCGAGGCAATTCTGGGCCTTCGAGGGCTGCACTCTTCCGCCGGAGATATCTCAATTTCAGGATCAAGCGTTCGAGGAAAGTCGGTTAGAACAATTCTTGAAAAGGGTGTCGGCTACGTCCCAGAAGATCGGCAAAAAAACGGACTCATCTCAGAGTTTTCAATAGCTGAAAACCTTATGCTCAACGGCTCTTTCACAAAGCCATTTGCCAAGGGGTTGGGAATTGCCTTTGCCACCAGAAACAAAATAGCCGATGAACTAGTCAAAGAATTTGACGTTAGGACAACATCTGCTCAAAGTGCTGCTGGAAAACTTTCCGGAGGAAACCAGCAAAAGGTTGTTTTGGCCAGGGAGCTTTCTCGGGAAGTGGAGTTGTTAGTTGTTTCTCAGCCAACTCGTGGAGTGGATGTTGGCTCTGTGGAATTCATCCATGAACGGCTGGTTGATGAAAGAAACAGCGGTAAGGCAGTCCTTCTTATCTCTACGGAACTGGATGAAGTTTTGGCTCTCGCCGATCGAATTGCCGTGATGTATCGAGGAAAAATTGTTGGAATTGTTGATGCCAATACTGATAGAGCAAAGCTTGGCCAGATGATGGCGGGTGTAGCGGCATGAGTGAGAAGACAAGAAAAGAACCAATCAACTGGAACGCAGCACTGAAGGAAATTCTTTCCGGTGGAATAACACGAACGGTAATGTCTGTAATTCTGGGCTTTGCCGTTGGAGCGTTTTTCATGATTATTTCAAACAAAGAATTTCTCCAGAGCGTGGGCTATTTCTTCGCAGACCCATTAGCTAGCTTGCGTGCAGCGGGAGATGTTGTTGGCGCAGGGTACGGGGCGTTATTCAAGGGTTCAATTTATAACGCCAGCGCTGCAACCTTTGAAGGTGCAATTAGACCGCTGACCGAAACTCTAAGGCTCGCAGGCCCACTGATCGCTGCCGGACTTGGTATTGGCCTTGGTTTCCGAGTTGGTCTATTCAACATTGGTGGAACTGGTCAGCTTGTCTCTGGTCTAGTTTGGGCAACGTTTGTCGCGACTCGAATAGAGCTTCCTCCAGTCATACACTTTGTGGTCGCGATTGTGGCTGCAATAGTTGGCTCAGCGATTGTAGGTGCCTTTGTTGGTTTTCTTAGAGCGCGAACAGGGGCTAATGAAGTAATCACGACGATTATGTTGAATTACATAATCATTAGCTTCTTCAACTTTTTGCTTTTGGATAACAACTTGCTGCAAGGTGCTACAGCTGGTGGGCACACCAAGTCTGATCCTGCATTCGAGACGGCAAAACTTCCAGGACTACTCGGTGAGAATTTCGCGCTCAACCTGGGATTTGTCTTGTCCATTGTGGCCGTGGTTGTCTACTGGTGGCTCATGGAGAGATCAACAATTGGATTTAGGCTCCGAGCTGTTGGCTTCAATGCTTCGGCTGCAAAAACCGCAGGCATTAACGTCGAGGGAACCTATATTCTTGCCCTAGGTCTATCGGCAGCGTTTGTTGGAATAGCCGCCGCTAATCAAGCTTTATCTTCAACCGGTGGAGTCACACCAACCACTCACGCTGGTATTGGTTTTGATGCCATAACTGTTGCGCTTCTTGGTGGATCAACTGCTTCGGGTGTGTTACTGGCTGGGCTGTTATTCGGTGCCTTTAAAGCTGGATCATCGGCTATTCAGATTGAAGGAATTTCTCCTGACGTGCTCGGCATTGTCCAAGGTGCGATTGTTTTGTTCATTGCTGCCCCACCTTTGATTAGGGCAATCTTCCGTCTTCCGCCGCCGCAGACTACGACGATGCTGAGTGCCCTAAAGTCGAAGTTTTTTAGTCGAGGAGGAAAATAATGGCCACTGAGACTAAAAAGGAAGTTCGCGAGTCCTGGAAGACACCAACTGTCATGGGCTCCATAGCCGCAGTAATTTTTGTTTTCTTTGGAATCCTCGGTAAATCTGAAATTGTTTCATTCGAACTAACTGGAGTCAGGGAAGCGATCCAGCTGCCTTACTTGGACATTCCTTCCAGCGTCCTGGGAACTGTGGCTGGGATTTTCTTGCTTGCCATAACTGGATATGTGGCTTGGCAGGTCAGTAGAAACATACGAGCATCGATTTGGTTCTCAATGCTCTTTGGCGCTATAGCGCTGGTGGCGCTTTTGGGCTGGCTGGCAGCAGGTTCTGTGGTTCCAGTGGCTTTCATATTGGGATCAGCCTTGGTCTTGGCAGTGCCAATCATGCTTGGGGCAATGGCCGGAGTAATGAGTGAGCGAGTCGGCGTTGTGAACATTGCAATTGAGGGTCAGCTACTAACTGGGGCTTTCGTTGCTTCCGTGGTCAGCACACTCACCGGCAACCAAATTATCGGCATTCTCTCCGCCATGGTTACCGCAGCTCTATTTTCAGCAGTGCTGGCAGTATTTGCAGTGCGCTTTTTGGCTCAACAAATCATTGTTGGTGTGGTTCTAAACGTTCTGGCGATTGGAATAACTAACTTCCTTTATCAGCAATGGGTAACTGAGGATGAGTCCGCAACGAATAGCCCAGGTACTCTTCCGATTATTCACGTTCCGTTTCTTGGAGATATTCCTGTTATCGGACCAGTTCTATTTCAAAACAGAATCACAGTTTTTCTTGCGATTGGAATTGTGATCGTTTTGTGGTTTGTGCTTTTCAAGACCAAATTGGGTCTGCGAGCCAGAGCCGTTGGAGAGAACCCTTTAGCTGCAGACACAGTTGGCATCAACGTCTCTCGCACTAGATTCTGGTGGGTAACACTTGGCGGGCTTTTGGCTGGACTTGGAGGCGCAGCCCTAACCGTTGGCAGCTCAGGATCCTTCGGGCGTGAAATGTCCGGCGGATTAGGATTTATCGCTTTGGCCGTTGTTATCTTGGGACGCTGGCACCCAGGATATGCCACGGCAGCAGCGCTCCTATTTGGCTTCTCAATTATTTTGAGAATCTGGGCTAACCAAGTTAGCCCAGGAATTCCTACTAACTTCATCACCATGGTCCCGTATCTTGTGACAATAATTGCCGTAGTTGGATTCGTTGGTCGATCTAGACCGCCCGCCGCTGACGGTATTCCTTATGTGAAGGGTTAGAAGATGCAAATCGACTGGGAGCTACTTCGCACCGAGGCTATTGCAGCAATGCAAAAAGCGTACGTTCCGTACTCGAAGTTTCCAGTTGGCGTTGCAGCTCTAACAGAAGACGGTCGAATAGTTTCGGGCTGCAACATCGAGAATGCTTCCTACGGTGTCACCTTGTGTGCGGAGTGCTCCATGGTCAGCGACCTATTTAGAACTGGCGGAGGCAGGCTAGTTGCTTTTTACTGCGTCGACAAGCACAACAACATCTTGATGCCGTGTGGCAGATGCCGTCAGCTACTCTACGAACACTCGGCGCCTGGAATGTTGCTGGAAACTGTTTCAGGCATCAAAACCATCGATGAAGTTATTCCAGACGCTTTTGGGCCTAGAGATCTGGATGCTAGAGCTTGAGCACTTTTGATGCCGTTGACCTGATTATTGCTAAACGCGAGAAGCAGGAACTTTCAACAGAAGCTATTGATTGGCTAATTGCGAATTACACCGCAGGTGTGGTGGCGGACGAGCAAATGTCAGCGATGGCTATGGCCATCTTGCTAAATGGCATGAATGGCCGCGAGATCAAAGATCTCACGATGGCCATGATTGCATCCGGTGAAAGACTCAACTTCGAATCCCTTGGTGTTCCAACCACCGATAAGCACTCAACCGGTGGAGTTGGTGACAAGATCACATTGCCACTGGCACCACTGGTAGCAGTATTCGGTGTTGCTGTGCCGCAACTATCTGGTCGAGGATTAGGTCACACTGGCGGAACTCTAGACAAGCTCGAATCAATCCCTGGCTGGAGAGCAAACCTATCCAATCAGGAAATGACCAAGCAGCTTGCTGAGGTAGGCGCGGTTATCTGCGCCGCTGGATCAGGTTTAGCTCCTGCGGACAAGAAGCTTTACGCGCTGCGGGATGTGACCGGAACCGTGGAGGCAATTCCGCTGATTGCCTCTTCAATCATGAGCAAAAAAATTGCTGAAGGAACTGGCTCACTTGTCTTGGATGTGAAGGTCGGTTCTGGCGCATTCATGAAGGATTTTGCAAGAGCCAGGCAGCTCGCGGAGGTTCTAGTTCAGCTCGGTAAAGACGCTGGTGTGAACACGTCAGCGCTACTGACTGACATGTCAACACCTCTTGGACTAAAAGTTGGCAATGCGCTTGAGGTTGAAGAATCTGTTGATGTGCTGGCTGGCGGTGGACCATCGGATGTAATCGAGATAACAGTTGCTCTGGCCACCGAGATGCTCAATCTTGCGGGAGTCAAAGATGTTGATGTTGCGGCTGCTTTGAATGATGGTCGTGCGATGGATAAGTGGCGCGCAATGATTAGCGCGCAAGGTGGAGATCCAGACGCCAAGTTGCCAGTAGCGAAAGAAACCCAAACGGTGGTGGCACAGTCTGACGGAGTGATTTCAGAACTAGATGCACTAGCTGTCGGACTTGCTTCCTGGAGGCTTGGTGCCGGAAGGGCAAGAAAGGAAGACCCGGTTCAGTTTGGAGCCGGAGTTACCTTGCATGCACAACTTGGAGACACAGTCAAAAAAGGCGCTCCGCTATACACCTTGCATACCGATGAACCAGGCCGCTTTACCCGGGCCGCCGAGACCATCGCGAAAGCTTATAAAATTGAGGCTCAAGCTCAAGTGACGCGAAAGCTGATACTTGATCGAATATCTAACTAGTTGCTTTGACAAGGAAAAACCACAATGGCCACAAACATCAAGGCACTGCCTAAAATCTCTCTTCACGATCATCTAGATGGTGGTCTAAGACCACAGACCATGATTGATTTGGCTGACAAGATTGGCCACAAACTTCCAGCAACGGATGCAACCGAACTAGGAAACTGGTTCTTCGAATCCGCTGACTCGGGTTCACTAGAGCGCTACCTAGAAACTTTTGATCACACCACTGCCGTTATGCAGACCGCCGAAGGTCTTTCTCGCGTGGCAAAAGAGTTTGTACTTGATTTACATGACGACGGTGTGATCTACGGTGAAGTTCGCTGGGCACCAGAGCAGCACCTATCAAAGGGCCTAACTCTAGATGAAACAGTCGAGGCCGTTCAAGATGGCCTTGAGCAGGGAATGTCGGAAGTTGAAGCAGCCGGAGGTTTCATTAGAACCGGACAGCTGGTCACCGCCATGCGTCAAAACAATCGCGGTATGGAAATTGCGGAGCTAGCTGTCCGCCACCGCGACAACGGAGTGGTTGGTTTCGACATTGCAGGACCTGAAAAGGGATTCCTTCCGGTCAATCACAAAGCAGCCTTCGAGTATCTTGCGGAGCAACTGTTTCCAATAACAGTTCACGCTGGAGAAGGCGATGGAGTTGAGAGCATCAGGGATGCAATCGTTTCCGGCAGGGCGCTTCGACTAGGTCACGGCGTCAGGTTGATTGAGGACGTTATGTTCTCTCGCGCAGAGGGCGACACCGATGTTGTTGTCCTTGGCGAGGTAGCCGAGTGGGTGCACGATCGAGGAATTGCTTTAGAGCTTTCGCCTTCATCGAACCTGCAAACTGGAGCTATTTCTATGCTTGGAGAAACCATGTCAGATCACCCATTTGATATCTTGTATGAACTTGGTTTCAAGGTCACGGTCAACACCGATAACCGCCTTATGTCTAGAACCACACTCACCCGTGAGCTTGAACTTCTCATGAGCACTTTTGGTTACTCTCTGGCTGATCTAGAGCAGTTCCAGCTAAATGCTGCTGAGGCATCTTTCCAAGCACTTGATGACCGTGAAGAACTCATCGACATGATTAGCGAGGGTTTCGCTAACGCTTAGCGGGACTTTTTTGGTAATGCTCTAGAGGTATAGGCTAGATAAATGTCACTTCCAAATCCTGGTGAAAGCCCAAGAACTGAGATAAATCGCCTAAAGCAGCGCTCTGTTTCAGATCGCGATGCGATGTACCAGATTTTGGATTCGACTATCTTGTGCCACATCGGATACGTGGAAAGCGGACAACCCTATGTTTTGCCATACGCATTCGTGCGTGATGGCGACAGAATTCTCATCCATGGTTCATCTGGAGCCAGGTTCATGCGCGAACTGGCTAGAGGTGCACCCACTTGCATCACGGTTACAAAACTAGATGGCCTCGTGCTTGCCAGGACAACTTTCGATTCGAGCATGAACTATCGATCAGTTGTGATTTTGGGAACCGCAGAAGAAGTCACCGGAGATGACAAGAATGAACTTCTTGAAAAGGTAAGCGACGGACTAGTGCCAGGTAGAACCCTAGAGGTTCGAAAGTCAACCAACAAGGAACTAGCAGCCACAACTTTGCTTTCGATTTCGCTTGCTGAGGCCTCGGTTAAAATCCGCTCAGGCATGCCTCACGACGACGAGGGAAGTGGAACGGGTGTATGGTCTGGGGTCATTCCACTTCATCTAGTTGCCGGTGAGCCAATTCCCTCCGACGAGGAATCACAAAAGCTTCCGATTCCACAAAGTGTAAAAGAATTTAGGGCTAACCCAAAGGGTTAGTTCAACACTTGCCGCATGGCGGCTTCTAGTTCAGCAAGAAGTTTTTGGGACTGAGCTTCGTTATCTGAAACGGCCTGCAGGTAGCACTTGAGCTTTGCTTCAGTACCAGAAGGTCTAACAATCACAGTTCTACCATCTTGGAGCTTGAACCTAAGTGCATCGGTTGCAGGTAGCGAACCAGAGCCCTTGTTCATATCCTCAAAGACCGCATCTACTCCCGCTATTTGTGCAGGGGGATTGGTACGAAGCTTATTCATCAGGTTGGCAATAACAGTCAAGTCAGTTACTCGAATGGATATCTGTCCTGTTGCGAAGTAACCATAGCGCTGCATTAGTTTGTCTAGCTGGTCTCCAAGGGTGTAGCCCTGATTGGCCAGCGCGGAGGCGATGTCGGCAACAATCAGCGCAGCGGATAGTCCGTCTTTGTCTCGAACCTGACCCCAGTCAACGCAGTATCCAAGCGCTTCTTCGTAACCAAAGATCAGGTTCGGAACCCGGCTTACCCACTTGAATCCAGTGAGGGTCTGCTCGAATCCAAAACCGTAATGCTCTGCAACTTTACTCAACGCAGAGCTAGAAACAATCGAGCACGCTAGTGAGCCCGTTCTACCCTCACGAGAAGCGCGTGAAGCCATTTCCTCGCCAAGAATCAAACCAAGTTGATCTCCTGTTAACTGCTGGTAACCACCATCAGCTTTTTTGAAAGCCACGGCTAAACGATCGGCGTCTGGATCGTTCACTAAAACTAGGTCAGCATGCTGATCTTCCGCCGTGGCTAAGGATGCATCCATCGCGCCAGGCTCTTCGGGATTTGGAAACGAAACGGTTGGGAACTTGCCATCAGGATGCTGCTGCGAAAGAACCTGTGCGGGCTGCGCTAAACCCGAAAGCTTGAAGATCTCTTGAATAAAGCTTGCTCCAACACCGTGCATGGCTGAGTAAACAATCTTGATGTCTTTTCTTGTTGAGTGCTTATTCAAAAGCCCACTGACTGACTGCAAGTAACCGGATCTAACACTTACAGGAACTTGCTCGAAAGAATCAGAACGCGCAAGAGATAACACCGACCCTGATTGGGCAAACTCGTCAATGTGTTTTGCAATTTCCAAATCCATTGGAGAGATAATCTGTGATCCGCTGAAATCGTAGACCTTGTAGCCGTTATCGCCAGGTGGATTATGTGAAGCGGTCACCATCACCCCAGCAGAAGCTCCTAAGCTTCTCACAGCGTAGGCAACCAGTGGGGTTGCGGCAAGTTCTGGAAACAGGTGAGCCCTTATTCCAAAGCCTGCAAAAATCTGGGCTGAATCCTTGGCAAAGACGTCTGAGTTTTTTCTCGCGTCGTAGCCGATCACTACGCTCGGGTCATCGAAGTTTTCCTTGAGGTACTTGGAGATACCGGCCGCGGCCTGAGCCACCAAAACTCGGTTCATTCGGTTTGGTCCTGCGCCCAGTAGACCACGAAGCCCCGCGGTTCCAAAGCCAATTCTTTGACCAAATCGGTCCGCTAGGGCCGCTTCATCAGATGCGGATATGAGCTTTTCGAGCTCAGCAATGGTTTCCGCATCAGGATCTTGAGCAATCCAGCTGCGTGCTTGTTGAATCAGAGTTTCTAGCTGGGTCATATCTTTTTGATGATTGCTGCAAGCAAAGCGCTAATTCTTGGCTCTGCATCGCGTCCGGCCTCGAGCACCTCAGCGTGAGATAGGGGAGTCTTCTGAATTCCAGCAGCGAGATTGGTCATAAGAGAGAATCCCAGAATTTCCATTCCAGCTTGACGTGCCGCAATTGCCTCGAGTGCTGTTGACATACCAACCAGGTGACCACCCATGTGCTTTACCATTTGGACCTCAGCCGGTGTCTCATAGTGCGGACCTGTGAACTGGGCATAGACGCCTTCATCCAAACTCGCGTCTACTGTTCTTGCCAGTTCACGCAATCTCTTGGAGTAAAGATCAGTTAGGTCAATAAAGGTTGGTCCCTCGAGTGGACTTGAAGCGGTTAGGTTGATGTGATCGCTAATTAGTACTGGTGTCCCAGGCTTCCAAGTGTCTTTTATTCCACCACAGCCATTTGTCAAAATCATTGTCTTTGCACCGGTAGCAGCTGCGGTTCTAACCCCGTGCACGACCCGACGAACCCCGTGACCTTCATAGAAGTGAGTTCTTGCTCCAAGAACCAAAGCGTATTTTCCACTAGGAAGTTTGATTGAACGTATCGAGGCCACGTGGCCCTCTACAACCGGAGCCGAAAAGCCAATGATGTCCTTAGCGGGAACGCTGGCAACTTCTTCACCGATTAGGTCGGCAGCTTTTGCCCAGCCAGAACCGAGAGTGAGTGCGATGTCGTGAGTTTCGATTCCAGATGCTTCACGAATCTGATCGGCAGCCTGCTTGGCGATTTCAAAAGGATTATTGCTTGGCATTTCTAGTGGATTAGTCATGGTTTTCAGTCTAGCTGTCGAGGGCTGAAGGGTAATGAGGCCCTAAATACATGGCATGAACAACCCAAACTTCGATTAGTCCTCGAACTCGATCAATACTGTTCCAGAGGGAACAGTCTCACCAACGGCTATCTTCACGGTCTTGATTACGCCATCGCGTGGCGAGGAAATTGACTGCTCCATCTTCATGGCTTCAAGCACCAGAAGCTGCTCACCTTCAACCACTTTGTCGCCGGCACTAACAGCTAGCTTCACCACGGTTGATTGCATGGGTGCCTTAATCAATTTGTCACCGGCACCACTTGATCCGTGATGTGAAGAGATCTTTCTTTTTGGTGCGCGGCCCCCGGTTGCGCCACCGCTAGCGCCTTGCAGCACTCTGGCAGGAAGGCTCACTTCAATTCGCTTACCGTCAACTTCAACGACCACACTCTTACGAGAGTTTGAAAGCTGATCGATTGGATCCGCCTGACCACCCCATGGCTCTAAATCGTTTATCCATTCTGTTTCTATCCAGCGGGTATAAACACCAAATTTTCCATCACTTGCAATAAAAGCCGGGTCATTAACTATTTTGCGATGGAAAGGAATAACTGTCGGCAAACCTAGAACCTGCAACTCGGCAAGCGCTCTCCTTGATCGCTCAAGTGCTTGAGTGCGGTCTTTTCCGGTGACAATTAGTTTTGCAATCATCGAGTCAAAGTTTCCAGAAATTGAATCGCCTGATTCAACACCGCTGTCGACTCGAACCCCTGGACCACCAGGAGCTCTGAACACGTGGACTGAACCAGGAGCCGGCATAAAGTTTTGCCCCGGGTCCTCGCCGTTGATTCGAAATTCGAAACTGTGGCCGACTACCTCAGGGTCTGGGTAATCGATTAGTCCGCCCTCGGCCATGCGGAATTGCTCCCGCACTAGATCCAGCCCGGTTACTTCCTCTGACACCGGGTGCTCTACCTGCAGTCTGGTATTTACTTCAAGAAAAGAAATAGTTCCGTCTTGGGCTACCAAGAACTCGCAAGTGCCAGCTCCGATGTAACCAACTTCCTTAAGAATTGCCTTAGAAGATTCGTAGAGCTTCTTGGTTTGCTCGGCAGTTAGAAATGGCGCAGGAGCTTCTTCAACTAGCTTCTGGTGCCTGCGCTGTAAGGAGCAGTCCCTGGTTGACACAACCACAACATTGCCTGCGCTGTCAGCTAGGCACTGCGTTTCAACATGGCGAGGCTTTTCGAGATATTTCTCGACAAAGCACTCACCCCTACCAAAAGCAGCAACGGCTTCTCTGGTGGCTGATTCAAATAGCTCGGCGACTTCAGACTCTTGATAGGCGACTTTGATGCCTCGGCCACCTCCACCATAGGCTGCCTTGATAGCAACCGGTAAACCGTGCTTGGCAACGAAGTCAAGTACTTCTTGGGCGTTTTCAACTGGGTTCAAAGTTCCAGGGGCTAGCGGTGCACCAACTTTTTCGGCGACATGCCTTGCTGAGACTTTATCTCCAAGCCGTTCAATAGCTTCCGGGGTTGGACCAATCCAAGTCAGACCAGCTTTGCTAACCGCCCTTGCAAATTCTGCATTTTCTGCCAAAAAACCATATCCGGGATGAACAGCGTCGCAATTAGATCTTTTTGCAATTGAAAGAAGCTTCTCAATGACTAAATATGTTTCAGCGGAGGTTGTTCCGTTTAGGGCGTAGGCCTCGTCAGATACTCGAACATGTAAGCTGTCGCGATCTTGATCTGCATAGACTGCAACGGATGTTATTCCGCTGTCCTTTGCAGCTCTGGCGATGCGAACGGCGATCTCGCCACGGTTGGCGATGAGTACTTTTTTAATCAATCCGCTCATAAGACAGAATCCTATTGGCTATTGATGCCTCAAAATTGGCCCTTGGCGACAAACAAACGCCTGAAACCCTGTGGTTAGCGCCAAAGACCGGTGTATTCAACTCCAAGTTCGCGGGTTAGCGCTCTCAAAACGCCAAGCGATAAGCCAACCACGGTATGAGCATCACCTTCGATACGTTCTATAAACGCCCCACCGATTCCATCGATAGTGAAGGCTCCCGCAACCTTCAAAGGCTCACTCGTTGCAACGTAAGCTTCAATTTCCGCGTCAGTGATGTTGGCAAAATAAACCTTGGTCGAGCTGGTTTTCGAAACAACAGTTGCCGAAGCTGGGTCTCGATTATCAATCAAGCAATGCCCGCTATGCAGCACACCATAGTTTCCTCGAAGTTGCTTCCAGCGCTCGATAGCAACCTCCGGTAGGTGCGGCTTACCAAGTGTGGACCCTTGGAACTCAAGGGCCGAGTCACCCCCGAGCACCAAGGCTCCAAAAGTTTCCGATAAGCCAACTACTGATTTAGCCTTGGCATCTGCAAGATACTGAACCAGCTGAGCCGTGGAGTGATTTGGATTACCGGCTTTGAACTGATCCGAGAGTGCTTTTTCATCAGCGGTTGGGACAACTACCACTGGATCAATCCCTGCAGCCTTGAGTAGGGAATACCTAGCGGGGGAGCTAGAAGCCAGGACTAATCGGGTCACGGATAAAGACTACTTGGAGCTGTGGAACACTTGTCGAATGAGTAAAACTGAGAATTGGCTAGACCGAGAAATTGAGCTGGATATCGAAAAGGTCGCCCACGGCGGTATTTTCGTTGCAAGGCACGAGGGTCGAGTGGTCTTTGTTTCTCACACCGCCCCTGGGGAAAAAGTACGCGCCAAGGTTTTTGAAGACAAAAGCGGATCTTTCTGCCGCGCAGAGACAATTGAGGTTCTAACTGCCTCTGACAAACGAGTCCCACACATCTGGAAAGAAGCCGACCGACTTGGCGCCGGCGGCGCTGAGTTTGGACACCTAGCACTGGAATTCCAGAGGCAGCTAAAAACGGATGTTCTGGAAGAGTCGCTATCTCGAATGGCGGGAATCAACCAGCGAATTCAAGTCATGCCCGTTCCAGGTGACGATCTGACTAATGGGCTGGGCTATCGAACCAGAATTCAACTGCACGTTTCCGACGAGGGTGTGGCGGGGCCTTACAGGGAGAGATCGCACACTGTTGTTCCAGTGAAGTCACTGCCTCTGGCGGTAGCCGAAATAAACGAACTGGGTGTTCATCTAAAGAATTGGCAAGACGTGAAGCGCATTGAAATCTCCACTGCATCAACCGGCGGAATTCAGTGGTTTATAGATAAGAAAATCAAGGGAGACAAGAGACTCACTGAGCGGGCTCTTGGTAGAAGTTTCAGAATCTCAAGCGGAGGTTTCTGGCAAGTACACAGGGGAGCCGCCGAACTGCTCGCCTCCGAAATCGTTGAGCTGTCTGAAGGCCTTGACCTCGAAGCAAACAACTTGGATCTCTATGGAGGTGTGGGTTTATTTTCTGGGGCGCTCGCGACCAAGTACGGTAAAAAGCTAAACATCACAACCGTCGAGTCATCAAAGGTGGCAACCAGTGACGCTTCTGCCAATCTGGTGGACCTTGCTAAACATAAAGCGGTAGCTGCTCCGGTAGAGGGCTTCTTGAAACTGCAAATCAAACAGGGTTTAGAGCTGTCTGGAGCAACCGTGATTCTCGATCCACCAAGAGCAGGTGCGGGCAAACAGGTAGTTGACCAGCTGACATTCTTGAAGCCTAAGAAAGTCATCTACGTCGCTTGCGACCCGGTGTCATTGGCCAGGGATCTAAAAACATTTACAAATTCTGGATACAGGGTCGAAACTATTCGCGCTTTTGACCTCTTTCCTCACACCCACCATTTCGAAACCGTGGCTAGTCTGGTTCTGGAATGACAAAAGTTTCTAGCGTTTCCTCTATTACGGGAAATCAAGAAGTAAGCGTGATCATCATCGATGATCACGAAGCAATTCGTCTAGCCCTGGCCACAGTTTGCGAGCAGAACAATTTCAAACTTCTTGCGTCAACCGAGTCGGTAGGAGAGGCTCTTAGCTCAACAACAGGCAAATCCCCTGATGTTGCAGTGCTAGATCTCTCGCTTGCGGATGGGTCGAAAGTTGAAGAAAACGTAAAGCACCTGGTTGAAAAAGGTATCGCGGTTCTAGTTTTTAGCATCGCAGACAAAGCTCAGCTTGTTCGAGCTGCACTCAAAGCCGGTGCTGCGGCCCTTGTTCCTAAGTCTCACAGCATGAGTGAGTTGGTGGAGGCAATACGTATGGTGGCAGCCGGGATGCTTGTTAACAATCTACAAACTACTGCCGCCATTGATGCAGATCAAGATTTCACCAGCGCAAAGCTCTCTCCAAGAGAGCAAGAAGTGCTTTCGCTTTACGCCTCCGGACTAGCTTTGAAGCAAGTGGCATACAGCCTCAACATCACTGTCAGCACCGCCAAGGAACACATAGATAGAGTTCGCAACAAGTACGCAACTATCGGAAGACCGGCAGTGAATAAGACCGAACTGTTACTTAGGGCAATTGAGGATGGCTTGATTGAGGAAGGAAACCTGTAATTGGACCTCAAAAGACCCGTTCCGACAAAAAGCTATTCAGTAAATCGAGTAAACCAGCTAATCGCAAGCATTTATTCATTTTTGCTCGTTGCTGTAGTTTCTGAAGCTTTGGTAAATGGCTTTAGTCAGCTGGAGCATCTAAACCCCTTGGTATTCGCAATATCTGTTGCGCTGGTAGTTTCCTTAGTTATTGGATTCTTGATTAGTCACTTTTCTTTTCGAGCGTCAAATTTTTGGTTTCGAGCTATCCCAGTTTTAACTCTTGTGCTGTTAGTAACTTGGCCACTTCATTACGATGCGTCAACTGAATTACCCGATTCTTTCAAGCCATGGATTTGGTGGCTTCTAGGAATAGCGTCAGTTGCCGCGGGAACCTCGTTTCGTTTTTGGCTAGGCGTTTCGTACATTGTTGTTGTTTCCCTGGGTTGGATAGCGTTGAGGGTTTCCCCGAGTGCAGGTTCGGGCGAGTTACTGCTGGCAATCCAGGACTCGTTGCACTTGTTTGTTTTGGCTGCAATCGCCACAGTAATGGCAGCAGCTGTGAGGTGGCAGGCAGCTAAAACAGACTTTGCTAATGAAGAATTGATTGCCAGCAGCGTTAAAAGTGCCCAGAGTCAGGCGGTGGAGTTAGAGCAATCAAGATTGGACGCTCTGGTTCACGACAGCGTTCTAACAACTCTGTTGGTTGCCTCTAAAACCCAAACCCCCGAAGAAATACTTCTTGCGAGCGAGTCGGCAACTGTGGCACTCAGAAAGTTGGACTCCGATAACGCTTCAACCGAAATTGGTTCTGCGATTACGCAGGTCAGTTTCTTTGAGGCACTTCGAAATAGAATTCGCGAAGTTTATCCAAGTTTTGAAGTGTCACTTCAGCAAACTAACAACTCACTACTTCCGCAACTTGTTTCAGAGGCACTAACCGAAGCAACACTTCAAGCAGTTGACAACTCAAATAAACACGGAGGTGGCTTTGCAAAAAGAAGCGTTTCGCTTCAAGGCCAGGGAAAAGGTTTGAAGATTGTTATCAGCGATACCGGCAAGGGGTTTCGACCCTCAAAGATCCCCAAGGACCGTCTAGGAATTCAGCTATCCATAATTGGTCGGGTGAAATTTGTGGGCGGTCGAGTATTCATTAGATCCGAACCTGGCAAAGGTACAGACGTGGTACTGGAGTGGAGCCCGAGTGTTTAGGCTTCCACTGCCGCTAGTCCAAGTTATCGGTGCGTTATTGGTTCTCAACCCTGCCGTTAGCGCCCTAATTGGATTTAATCGCTACGACAACTGGGTGTTTGCCTCGGTGGCTATCGTTATCTATGTATTTGTGGCTTTGATTTCAGTTTTTTACTATGTAAACCGAGAGATGCCGGCTCTTATGGCATGGATAAATCTCTTAGTTGTTGTGATCGTTCCCCAGCTAATCCACGAAGCCATCGATGTGGTAACCGTGGACTCTCAAACAAGCTGGTACGTATCCGGGCTAGGTGCTCTATTAGCCGTTACTGCCATCAGGGGCCAGCAGGCAGTTTCTTGGATAGGTGCTTCAGTTTTGTCGCTAGAAGTTTTGGTCTGGGGAGGAACTGGAGCTCTTTTCAACAGCGGGCTAGCTGGAGCCATGAGCTTAGTAGTGGCAGCCAATGTGCTCTCTTACGCACTTTCTAGCATTGAGCGCGAAACAAAAACATACCTGGATAAATCAATCGAGATTGAAGCTGCCGCAGCTATTGAGTCTGCAACTCGCATGGAGAGATCAATAAGACTAGCTGAGACCCTAAGAGTCTCGTATCCACTGCTGCAGAAAATTGCAGCTGGTCCATTGGATGAAGAATCCAAACAAGAGGCAAAACTATTGGAGGCGCGGTTACGAGACAGTATTAGAGGTCGAGAACTTATCGATGCAAATTTGCAGCAAGCTATCAGGGCCGCTCGCCTACGAGGGATTGAAGTGGTCGTCTTGGATGAAGGAGGGCTTTCATCGCTGGCTGAGAATTACAAAGTAGAAATCCGCCAAAGGTTCGCAGCTGAACTTGATCAAGTTTCTACTGGAAGAGTAACAATTCGTTCACCTCGCGGCGGAAAGATAAATGCAACCTTTGTTGCCTCCAGACCAGGGGCCGCAACACCAGATGTGTTTTTGAAGCTTTAATTAAATTGGAGAACCCGGGCTGTATACAGGCCCGGGTCTCAACCCCCAAACCATTCAAGCTTTCCCCTGATAGCTACTACCGAATGGTTCTTCTCTTAACCTAGTTAAAGTCCAAGCCAGCCACAGCTAAATACTCATTTTGGTCCGTCCCCACTTTGGGGGACTAAATCTCACCCTTGAAATCGGAGCGCCACTCCAAGTCTCCGGTGTTGTTGCCATCTCGAAGTATCTGTGGCCCTCTTGCCCAATTGGGCTCGGCTTGCGTGGCTTTAGTCATGGTGCTGGCGTTTTCGCTCAAGACGGCAACCACAGCTGCTAGCTCGTTCGCAGTTGGATTTCCAGAAATCACTTCCAGCTCAGCAGCCAGGTCTTCGTTGTCAGAATGTGGCATTAGAGCGGGATGTTTCCGTGCTTTTTAGGCGGTAGCGATGCTCGCTTAGTGCGCAGAGCTCGGAGAGCTTTGATGATTGAGATTCTGGTGGCTGCTGGTTCAATTACTCCATCGAGCTCACCTCGCTCAGCGGCCAAAAACGGTGAAGCAACGTTATAGGTGTATTCAGCAGCGAGCTCGGCACGAACTTTGGCTATGTCTTTACCGGCTGCTTCTGCTTCCTTGATCTTGTCGCGGAACAAAATGTTCACCGCACCTTGCCCGCCCATAACTGCAATTTCAGCGCTTGGCCAAGCCAAGTTGATGTCAGCACCAAGTTGCTTTGATCCCATAACGATGTATGCACCACCGTAGGCCTTCCGGGTGATGACAGTGACTAGCGGAACGGTAGCTTCTGCGTAGGCATACAACAGCTTTGCCCCGCGGCGGATAACTCCGGCCCATTCCTGATCGGTGCCAGGAAGATATCCTGGAACATCCACCAGGGTGACAATCGGAATAGAAAACGCATCGCAGAAGCGAACAAATCTTGCAGCTTTTTCACCGGCGTCAATGTTCAGTGTTCCTGCCATCGCCGAGGGCTGGTTGGCAATTATTCCAACGCTTCTGCCATCTACCCTGGCAAAGCCAATCAAGATGTTTGGCGCGAACAGTGGCTGAACTTCCAAAAAGTTTGCCTCGTCCACCAGGTGCTCTATTACGGTGCGCATGTCATAGGGCTGATTTGGTGAGTCAGGAATAAGCGTGTTTAGTTTCTTATCAAACTCGGTAATTTCAAGCTCGGAGTTGGAGTCATAGACAACTGTTTCTGCCAAGTTGTTTTGTGGCAGGAAGCTAAGCATGTTGCGCGCGTAGTCGAGAGCGTCATCCTCGTCGTTGGCCAGGTAGTGCGCGACACCGGATGTTTCGTTGTGAGCCCTGGCTCCGCCGAGCTCCTCCATACCAACTTCTTCACCGGTTACGGTCAAAATAACATCGGGACCGGTAACAAACATGTTTGAGGTTTTATCAACCATGATCACAAAGTCGGTCAACGCGGGGGAGTAAACAGCTCCGCCGGCGGCAGGACCCATGATGATCGAAATCTGAGGAATGACTCCAGAAGCCATGGTGTTTTTTCTAAAGATCTCTCCGTACTTACCAAGAGCCACCACACCCTCTTGGATTCTGGCTCCACCAGAATCCAAAATGCCAATGATTGGTACCCCTGTTGAAATGGCTAGATCCATAATCTTGATGATCTTGTTTCCTGCAGCTTCACCAAGCGATCCACCAAATACTGTGAAGTCCTGGGAGTAAACAGCAACTTGTCTGCCGTGAATAGTTCCAAATCCAGTTACTACTGAGTCGCCGTAGGGGCGATTGACATCCATGCCAAACGCATTGGAACGATGGCGAACAAACTCGTCTACTTCAACAAAAGAGCCCTTATCCAAGAGGATGTCGATTCTTTCGCGAGCGGTCTTTTTTCCCTTGGCGTGCTGCTTTTCTACCGCAGCATTACCATTGGTGTGAACTGCTTCGTTGTAGCGATGCCTGAGGTCTTCGATTTTGCCGGCAGTTGTGGAAAGGTCTGGTTCTAAACGCTTTTCAGTCAATGTCTCTCCATGTGCTTTCTCGGCAGTATCGGACCAACTTTATAGGAGGTATAAGTTGATGTTATTGCAGCTTTACGCAGAGATTATTTCCATATTGATTAGGATTCCTACAAACCAGCCCTGGCCTAGGCTTTACCCATGGACTACCCCAAGACTTCTTTAGTCGCCAATGGCTTGTTGGCGGTGCCAGAAACCGGATCAACCAACCAGGATCTTCTGGCTCTAGCGGACTCTAAGAACCATCCAGAGTTTTTTACCCTAATAACGGAGTATCAAACTGCCGGCCGTGGCCGCCTGGATAGAAAGTGGCAAGCAAATCCTGGCAGTTCAGTGATGGCTTCGGTTTTGCTTCGACCGCGCTTCAAAGACCCAGCCGGTATCGGCTGGCTTAGTTTGATGATGGCCGAGGCAATCAGAACCGCGCTCGCCGAATTGGATATTGATTCCAAAATCAAGTGGCCAAACGATGTATTGGTAGGTGGTCTAAAAGTCAGCGGAGTATTGGCGGAAGCGAACTCAGATCTGTCTGCTGTAGTGGTCGGATTTGGAATAAACGTGAATCAAAGCGTCGAGGAGCTTCCCACTAGCTTGGCTACTTCTTTATTGATAGCCGGAGCGAGCTCTGTTGATCGAGATGCTTTACTGGCCGAGGCCCTTAGTTGTTTCAAGGTTCTTTACCTAGAGCTTCTGGATGCTGGCGGTGATGCGGTAGCTAGCGGCTTGCGAGCAAGAATAACTGCATCATCAGCAACCATCGGAGAGCTCGTTGAGGTTTCATTCCCCGATGGGACGTCCGCTGTCGGGGAGGCAATCAGTATTGACGAGGGGGGCAGGGTGCAAGTTTTGACTTCCACCAAGACACTTTCGGTATCTGCTGGTGACATCCTGCACCTAAGAACCGCCAAGCGAGAAGATTAGACAATGAATCAAAATTCCGAAACCAAGCTGGTTCGACTTCGTCCAAGAGCAGCCAATTTGTTTGTGCCGACATTGGTATTGGCCGCCAGCTTGTTTTCACTCATGTATTTTTCGGAACTGGTTTCCGCCGATTTGTATCAAATTGTATTTTGGTCAGCGATAGTTGTCGCCGCTTTATTTTGGCTACTCCCGCTATTAAATTGGCTGGCTTCGTCTTTGGTTGTAACCGATCAGAGAGTCATTAATCGCTCAGGGCTGTTTGGATTACGTAGGAAGGTGGTCCAACTTTCGGAGCTTTCTTCGATTGCGTTGCAGCGGCCTAATCTGATTCGCGGCAAAGTGATTTCGCTACTCAAAGTCGATGGCCAAGAGATTACTATCAGCGGCTACTCTAGAACCAAGCTGCTAGCCGCAACCATCGAAGCTGAGGCAAGCAAAACTCTTTAGTTTAAGGATCACTGCGTTGACTAGCTACCGCGTTGGAGTAATTGGCGGTGGTCAACTTGCCCGGATGATGATTGCCCCCGCCATCGACTTAGGCATTGAACTAAAGGTTCTGGCCGAAACCGAAAACTCTTCCGCCGCTGCCGCAGCCACACTCGTTGGAGACTTCACTGACCTTGAAACAGTTACCAATTTTGCCAAGACTGTTGATGTAATCACCTTCGATCACGAACACGTACCAATTTCAGTCTTGGAGCAGCTAGAAAAGCAGGGCATCTCGGTTCAACCACCATCCAAAGCCCTAGCTCATGCACAAAACAAACTTCTGATGCGTAAAGCGTTAGAAAAAATCGGCGCCCCAAATCCAATTTGGGAGGCTGTGTCCACAGCCTCGCAGTTGGATCAGTTCATCAAAGAACACGGACCAGAAGTTATTGTCAAGACACCCATCGGCGGATATGACGGTAAAGGCGTTCGAGTAGTGAGTTCTTCGGAACAAGTTTCAGATTGGCTAGCAGAACCCACGATCTCTTCCCTCGGAGGGCAGTTACTGGTTGAGCAGAAAGTTCAATTCAAAAGAGAACTTGCTCAGCTCAGTGCTAGAAATCCAAATGGTGAATTCGCAAGCTGGCAAGTTGTGGAGACAAGACAACAAAACGGAGTCTGCTCCGAAGTGTTATCGCCAGCGCCAAACACAACGGCCGCACTTTCCGCAAAAGCTGTCCAGATCGCCAAGTTGATTTCAGAATCCCTTGGGGTCACCGGAAATTTGGCAGTGGAAATGTTTGAAACTGAAGCAGGGGAACTGCTTGTGAATGAACTAGCCATGCGACCACACAACTCCGGTCACTTCACCATTGAGGGTTCAGTCACGTCACAATTCGAACAACACCTGAGAGCTGTTTCGAATCTTCCTCTTGGCAAAACGGATTCAGTAAAGAAGGTAGCGGTAATGGCAAACCTTCTTGGGGTCTCGGACTCGAAGAACTTTATGGATAACTACCCCCAAGTGATCTCCAATTTCCCAGAGATACAGATTCACTCCTACGGAAAGTCTCCGCGACTGGGCAGAAAGCTCGGGCACATAACCGTCGTTGGCGACAACCTTGAGGCTTGTCTAAAGACAGCCGAAGCTGCCAGGAACCAACTAAACAAGTAATATTTGATTAGTAGATGAATCGAGAGGGTTTCCAATTTCAAATCCACTAGTAGCAGTTGTAATGGGTTCCGATTCAGACTGGCCAGTCATGTCTGATGCCGCTCAGGCGTTAAAGGATTTTGGAATCGAGTATGAAGTCGAAGTTCTTTCAGCGCACCGCACTCCAGAACGAATGATTGAGTGGGGAAAAAGTGCTGCTTCGCGAGGTATAAAGGTAATCATTGCTGGCGCCGGAGGCGCCGCGCATCTTCCTGGAATGCTTGCTTCTGTAACCACCCTTCCTGTCGTTGGTGTTCCGGTTCCACTCGGAAAACTTGATGGCATGGATTCTTTGCTCTCGATAGTTCAAATGCCCGCTGGCATTCCGGTTGCAACTGTTTCTATTGGTGGTGCAAAAAATGCTGGAATACTTGCCGTGAGAATCTTGTCAACCGGAAATAAGCAATTGGAACAAAAGTTAGTTGACTACGGCGTATCTCTTTCAGATCTAGTTGCAGAGAAAAATACTCAGCTGCAGAATCAAATTAGAAATAGCTAGAGCAACTTTTTATACAGCACGTTTTCGATAAGAGTTTGGTTGATTTTTAGCTGTCAATTTCCTGAGAGCGGCATATTTCTTTCTTGAATTACCGGAAAAATCCTTTACAACGAGCTAAATTCTGGGGATTTTTTGAAAATAGAAATCGCAGGTCTTTCTTGCCAAAATTGGCACCCCTTGCGTTTTGCATTGCCATTTTACAAAGTTCAACCTAGGCTTGAAGGTACGTGAGGAGTGCGTTATGAAAAAAGCCTTTATTGTCGCGCTTGGCCTAGCTACAGCCCTAGTGCTCACCGGCTGCACCCTCTTTTACCCAAACTCTGGGAGCCAAGAGGACCTTATCGAACCCTCTGTTTCATCGAGCGAAGCCCCGGCTGAAGAAACCAGCACCGGGCAATCCGCCTCGCCATCGCCTTCACCTTCTGTCTCACCAACCATGGCAGTAGCCCAGTTGCAGATCCTCTACACAGATACCTCGGCTGGCGTATTGAACGTGGTTGCAGAGGTTATGAATTTTGCCGAGGATGGTGGAAGTTGCACCCTTAGTTACTACACGGGAACCACTGCCACCGCCGTTGTAACCGTTAAGGCAGAGCGCAACGTAACTTCAACCCAGTGCTTTCCATTCAACGTAGATTTCTCAGCGGTACCGAAGGGTGCTCTCGAGCTAACTGTTAAGTATGAGTCCGCAAATCACTTTGGTGAATCTGAAAAATTTGAGGTGACTGTTCCTTAATGGCTAAGATAATCGGAAAATTCTGGTCGATGTTATTGATTGCCGCGATGTCGGCAGTTGGAGTTGTTGCGTTGGAGAGCAAAAGCACTCCAGCGGAAGCTGCTAATGCCGCTTGGTTTAACCCGGGGCAGATTATTAGCGACAGCGCTTTTTATACTCCAGGAACCATGTCCGCCGCGGACATCCAAAGATTCTTAAATGGAAAAGTTGCGGTTTGTAGAGCAGATCCAACAAGGCCAGGCTGCTTGAAGGACTATCGACTAAGCACACCTGAAGTGGCAGGTGTCGCTGGAAGATGTTCATCACTACCAGCAAAAACAAACATCAGCGCAGCTGAACTTATTTATGACGTTTCCATTGCTTGTGGAATCAGCCCAAAGGTTCTTCTTGTGAAGTTGCAAAAAGAGCAGGGACTAGTAACCTCAACCAACCCAAGTCCTCGCGCATATGAATTCGCACTTGGAATGGACTGTCCAGACACGCCTTCGGGTTGTAGCGCAGCTTCTGCAGGATTCTTTTGGCAGCTATACAAAGGTGCTGGTCAATTGAATTGGTACAGCAACCCAGCTGGTTCGTTCACCTGGCTAAGACCCGGAGCAACAATTAGTCGTCCTTACCAGGCAAATAACCCTGGTTGTGGAGCACAGTCATTCGTTCTAGAAAACAGAGCAACCGCAGCTTTGTACTACTACACCCCTTACGTTCCAAACCAAACTGCCTTAGGAAACCTTTACGGTGTGGGAGATGTTTGTAGCGCATACGGAAACCGAAACTTCTTCCGCGATTACACCGACTGGTTCGGATCCACAATTGGCGGTAGCTTCCTAATGAAGGGCGATGGCCCTGATGTGTTCATGATTGTTGACGAGACCAAGTACAGAATTCCGTCTCCCGAGTTACTAACATCTTTGGCTCCCCTTGGACCACTTGCAACAGTGCCAAATGCCCACTTGGATCGTTTCACCACCATCGGCGACATGAATGCGCTTGGACGAAACGCTGTTGACGGCAGTTACTTCTTTATCCACAACGGATCACGCCTACCCTTTGCAAACTGTGACGAAGTCGCAGCTTGGGGTTTGAACTGCGCAAACGCAATAACAATGACTGGTTCTCAAGTCAGTGCGCTCGTTGCTGGCGAGGCGATGTCTGCCCTGGTTGGAAGATTTGTTTTGGAAAATGGCAACCTGCGCGATGTAGCGGCTCCGGTAACTCCTGCTCCAGAAACTGATCCGGCGGCCCCGGCTCCAGAAGCTGCCCCGGCGGCTCCGGCTCCGGCAGCGCCCGCTCCGGTTTCTACTTACACAGTTGCTAGTGGTGACTCACTAAGTGGAATTGCATCACGCTTTGGAACCACGTCTAGAAACCTGATGACCATCAACGGGATCACAAACGCCAACTTGATTCGCGTTGGCCAGGTTATAAAGCTTTCTGGTGACGCCGCTCCAGCTGCGCCCGCACCTTCAGCTCCAGCACCTTCAGCTCCAGCAGCTCCAGCACCGACGGCTACCGCTGCGCCAACCACTTACACTGTTGTAGCCCGTGACACCCTGAGTGGTATCGCATCACGCTTTGGGACCACTTCTAGAAACTTGATGTCACTCAATGGAATCACTAACGCCAATCGCCTAAGAATTGGCCAGGTACTAACAATTGTTGGTGCCGCTGCGCCAGCCGCACCTGCGCCGGCAGCACCGGCACCGACGACTCCGGCTCCAGCCGCACCGGCCCCAAATGCGAGCGGAACAACAACCTACAAAGTAGTTGCCAGGGACACTCTGAGCGGCATTGCCGCTAGATTTGGCACCACCACCAGGAACTTGATGAGCCTGAACGGGTTAACAAACGCGAACTCAATTCGAATTGGCCAGGTACTAACGATTGTGGGAACCCCAACCGCCGCCGCTCCCGCAGCCCCAGCTTCCACATCAACGCCAAGCACCACTTACACAGTTGTGGCACGTGACACCTTGAGTGGCATTGCCGCTCGTTTTGGCACCACGACCAGGAATCTAATGGCCCTTAACGGGATAACCAATGCCAACATGCTCAAGGTCGGACAGGTTCTAAGGCTCGCCTAGAAACTGGTTTAGGTCTGGTTTGATCCAGAGAAGGTACCTTGGCTTTATGGAACAGGATCTAATTGATGCTTAGTCGAATTTCTGGTGTCACCAAAAACTATGACTGGGGCTCTAAGGACTTAGGGCCAAATTTCTTCGGGCTAGAAAGATCAAGTAAACCAATTGCTGAAATCTGGTTTGGTACGCACCCGCTTGGTGAAAGCGAGACCATCGGGGACAGCAAATCTCTTTCAGAAAGTCTTGGCAAGAAACTTAGCTTTTTGGTGAAGTTCCTTTCGGCTGAGCGCGCGTTATCCATTCAGGTCCACCCAAACGCTCAGCAGGCTAAAGATGGCTTTCACTTTGAGCAATCTCTCGGGATAGACCTAGATGATCCAAAGAGAAACTACAAGGACGCTTCACACAAACCCGAAGCACTTATTGCCTTGACCTCCTTTGAAGCCCTTTGTGGTTTTCGCCCCAAGGCAGATCTGATTCATGTCTTTAGTGCCTTTGGAAAATCCGAACCAGAGTTTGACGTACTTGCCAAAAGCCTTAACAAAGGCGGATCTCTAGAGGAGATTTTCCAGTCTCTGATTGCAAACACTGAGCTTGCTAAGCGATTCACCAGGTCTGTTGATTCTTCTCAACCAGACTCAGTTGCCAACAAGTCCAGGGCACTTGTTGAGAGATTGCTAACTCAATTCCCCGATGACACCGGAGCGCTAGTTGCTTTGATGCTCAACGAGGTTTCTCTAGAGCCAGGCGAAGCCATTTACCTTCCAGCAGGAAACATCCACGCCTACCTATCGGGACTTGGACTCGAGGTTATGGCCGCCTCTGACAATGTCTTGCGAAGCGGGCTAACTTCAAAGCACATTGATGTTGCCGAGTTAGTAAAGCTTGCTGATTTCACAGAGCTAGCAGAGCCAAAGGTAAGACCTAGGAAACTTGCCGAAGGGTTGATTGAGTATCCGGTTGATTGTTCGGAGTTTCGGGTCTATCGCGCCGAGGTCTCGGGAAAGAACCTGCTGGCGGATCTGGACTTGCCAGCTAGCGCAATGGTGGTTTGCACCGCAGGTGAGGTTGCTGTTAGCACCAGCTTGGAAGAGCGGGAAGTGCTCACTAAGTCCCAGGTGGTTTTTGCATCAGCGGCTAAGAAGCTAAGCCTTAGTGGCAGTGGAACGGTTTTTGTAGTCCTGGGGGACTAGCTAAGCGCCTTCCAGGCGCTTTCAACTATTTCAACTAAAGAGTTCTTGGCTTTCCAGCCCATGGTTGCTTCAATTCTTGACGCGTCAGCAATCAACCTTGCTGGGTCTCCCGCCCTTCTAGCAACAATTTCGTATTCGAAATCAATACCAGTGGCTTTTTGAATCTGGTGAATAACCTCTAAGACAGTTGAGCCAGTGCCAGTTCCAACATTGAAGGTTTTGAACTCGCGCTGGCCTAGTTCTAGGTAGTCCAGTGCCTGGATGTGAGCCTGCGCTAGATCTAGAACGTGGACATAGTCGCGAATGCAACTGCCGTCTGGAGTGTCGTAATCAGCACCATAAACTTTTGGCTTGTTGTTTTTGCTGATGGCTTCAAAGAAAATTGGAATCAGGTTCAGCACTTCAGTGTCTGCTAGGTCGTCCCAGCCTGCTCCTGCAACGTTGAAGTACCGAAGATTAACATGACGAAGACCCCAAGACGTTTCGGCGTTAGCAGCCATCCACTCGCCGATTAGCTTGGTTTGACCGTAAGGGTTAATCGGTGAGGCGGTCTCGTCTTCAGAAACCAAGTCAACATCTGGAACTCCGTAGGCAGCTGCGCTGGATGAGAAAACTAGTTTCTTGACCCCAGCGCCTCTCATGGCTAGAAGGAGATTTGCCTGGCCACCAAGGTTCTTGTTGAAATATTCCTCAGGGTTTTCCACCGAGGCTCCAACCTGCTTAAGAGCTGCTAAATGGATCACGGAGTCAACCTTGTGTTTGGTCATTAGCCCTTCAACAGCTCCCACCGCGGAGGGCTCAGCCAGGTCGATTCGATAGCTTGTTAAGCCCGAAACCCTTGATTCTTTGCCGGTAGAGAGGTCATCGACCACTATTACCTCGGTGCCTGACTCGTTAAGCAACCGGGCCACATGGGACCCGATATAGCCTGCACCGCCAGTGACCAGAACGCTCATGTTCCAAGGATACTTGGCTCAAATGACCTAGACAGGCCAGTAAACCTGTGGAATTCAACTTGACAAGAGGGCAATAACAGCGATGTAATTACACGGATGAAACTATTTGCCAGATTCCACCGCCTGGCAACCAATCGAAGGGGACAGCACTAAATGGAAAATCGTGGAAAGGTTCCCGATAACTGGTTTATCGACCCACTACTTCTAGGCGTCGCAGGTGCCTATACAGACTTTGAACAAGACCCACTTTCTTGGCAAGCAGATGCACTTTGTGCACAGACTGATCCAGAGGCTTTCTTTCCTGAAAAAGGTGGATCCACCAGAGACGCGAAAAGAATTTGCACCGGTTGTGACGTAAAGGCGCAGTGCCTCGAGTACGCACTTGCTAACGACGAGAGATTTGGAATCTGGGGCGGGCTTTCCGAAAGAGAAAGACGCAAACTCAAAAAGCGTGCCTAGTTCGCAAATAGAGCTGAAAGTTATTTCATGACAGCCAATGTTTGCGCGATAGTTCTAACACACGATCAACCTCAATATCTAGAACGAGTTCTGGCTGATGTTAGAAACCAATCAATAGCACCATCAAAAGTATTGGTTGTCGACACATCAAAAAAATCGTCAAGCTCCAACTTAGGTTTTGAGGTTCTCAAGCTTGATTCCAAAACTAGATTTGCTGCGGCAATTGACGCCGCCGTGCAGCACATGTCGGCGGAAGGTTATTTGTGGATACTCCACGATGACAGTGCACCAGAGCAAAGAGCCTTAGAGCAGCTACTTCGTGAGGTTGAGCTAAGCCCGTCACTGGCAATTGTTGGACCAAAACAAGTCGATTGGGAAAACCCCAAGATAATCAAACAACTCGGTTTGACCTTGACCCGAACCGGCAGGTTGTTTAGTCGCGTCAGAGGTGAATTCGACCAAGGGCAGCACGACCACGCTGAAGACGTGATGGCAGTTGGCACTGCCGGAGCGCTGGTAAACGCCGGGGTTTACAAGTCCCTTGGAGGGTTTGATAAAAATGCCCCGGTATACGCAAGCGATGTCGACTTTTCAATTCGCGCCAGGCTCTCAGGGTTTAGAGTCGCGGTTGCCCCAAACGCCAGAGTTTCCCACAAGATGCTATCGATGCAGGGAGCCCGCCCACTTAGCTGGCTGGGCACAAGACCAGCAACTGCAATTAGGCAAGCCGAGCTTCATCTGGCCTTGAGCTACGCGAACCCAGTTTTACTTTTGCTTGGCTGGCTACTGCTTCTTCCTGCGGCAGTGGTGAATTCACTGCTACTGGTGCTTAGGTCACGAGCCTATGCAATAATCCCTGAGATCACAGCTTCCTTTTTGGTTTTCCTAGGCCTGAAAAAGGTCTTGCTATCAAGATCAAAGATTCGCCAAACCACGTCAGCAAAACTTGGAAGTCTGTCTGGACTTCGGGCCACAACGCAGGAAGTTAGAAACGACAATAAAAAAGCCAGAGATGAAGAAGACTCAAAGAGATTACTTACCTCTCATGCAATGGGCGAAACCGAACAACTTCAGGTTGCACCAAATTCGGGATTAGTGGCTTCGGGTGCAATCTGGTGGGCGCTTGGATTAGTTGCGCTAAACCTCCCTTGGGTTCCCACAAATGTATCGGTTTCCGGTCCAGGTGTTCTTCCAATCTCTTCAAACTGGTTAGAAATATTCGGCCAAGCTGGTTCAACCTCGCACTCCATCGGCTTGGGTTTTGTTGGTGCAGCAGACCCTTTGGTGTGGGCCCTTAGCTTGCTAAGTGTTCCACTGTTTTTCCTACCCCCTCTAGCCCTCACTTTGTTTATGTTCCTAGCAACACCAATTGCTTTTGTTGGTGCATTTAAGCTTTCGGAATTGGTCTCGTCCAAAAACATAGTTCGAATTGTTACTTCTTTAAGCTTTGCGTTATGGCCGGCGCTCACCGGAGCTTTATCGCAAGCTAAGTTTTCTCAGGTGCTAGCAATTGCACTGCTACCTTGGCTGCTTTATTCGCTTGCTCGAGTTGCAAGAATCGGACAGAAAGACTCCACAAGATTCCCAAGAACTCATGTGGGGACGGCGGCAATTTTGCTGGCCTTGATCGCAGCGAGCTCTCCAGTGCTCGGGGTTGTATTACTAGCCCTGGTGGTAATAACCGCAGTATTGCGCCCAACCAAGATCGTGCCCCTAGTGGCCTCAACCTTGCTCGCTTGGGCTTGGTTCCTGCCCCTGGTGATTGAACGAGCAGTTGCTGGCAACTGGATTAGTTTGCTGCTTGATCCTGGCCTAAGTGTCTCGGATGGCTTGGAAGCTAACTGGAAACTTGCCTTTTTTGGGTTCGGGTTTGATTCACTCAGCTGGGGGTTATTCATAACGGTCCCAGTGCTTGTCTTCGCGTTGCTGGCTCTGCTAGCCCCCAAGCTTTCAACCACCCTGCCGCTTTGGGCAATTGCGCTGGTGGCTTTGGCTGCCAGTTGGGTGGCAGTCGGCATTGATTTTGATTTAGGAAATGGCTCAAGAATCGGAATCGATGTAACCGCTCTTCTTGGCTTGTTTGGCCTCGCGCTAGCTTTACTGTTGGCACACCTTGCCGACACTTCCGTGGTGCTTCGAATTAGCTCGCTGGCAACGGTCGCGCTCTTGGGTTTGCTACCCGCAGCTTTCCAAATGGTTACTAATCCGCCAGACGTTTCTTACTCAGATGGTCGAGTAGTTCCTTCAATTATTCAAGCCGACGTTATGGCCGATAGTTACTGGCGAACCCTAAAGCTCGAATCCACAGCCGAGGGTGGTCTGGTTGCGCAAGTTTTCACTGGAGACGGAGTAAAGCTCAATCACATTTCGAGCGGTTACAAAATTTCCAGCACTACGAACCCAGCCGTTAATCCGGACTATCAAGAGCTTGGCCAATTAGTTGCCAACTTAGCCTCGGCTAACGGAGCAGAGATTTTTCCAACTCTTGAAAAGTTTGGCATTGGATATATTCTTGTGAATCCAGTTGATAGAAATCTTCAGCTTGCTCTTGATTCAACTAGAGAACTTGAATCAATTGGAGTTACAGACTTTGGTCAGCTGTGGAAGGTGGAAAACATTACACCTGGGAGCCAAGCCCAGCCTCTTGACTTTGGATACGTAAAGCTAGGTCAGCTCGCGATTTTGGTTTTCTTAGTCTGGTTTGCAATCCCAACAAGGCGCAGAAAAAGACGCAAAGACAAGGACAGCGAAATTTTCATTGACTCCGAGGAGGCCAGCTGATGATTAGTCGAGCGATAGCGCTTATTGCAACCTCACTTTTGTTGGCAACTGGTTTGGTTTTTGCTCCTCCGGTAACTGTGTCGATTGATCTGGGTTCCGCTAGTGGAAGTTTCGATGTCAAACCTGCCGACCAGAGTGTTGTTTGCCCTGGGCCACTTTTTGTATCCGGTGGCGCTAGCGGAACAGATCTTGGGGCTTTTGATAGAACTGGCTCCACAACCCTTCGATACTCAGCCGATGGAACAGGATTGCTAGAAGTTAAGTCAATTGCGGCCGGAGATCCTGGCGTCGTATCACTTGGATCCGGCCGTATTTCTTCGATAAGTGAAATAGCAAATGCTACCGAGCTAAAAAACACTGGAACAGCCGCGGGTTCGCCGCAAGGCTCGATGGTGGTTACCGGTAGCACCACGCAGCTAGTGGCAATTGATACCATGCGAGGCTTGGCCGCCGCTAGCTGCCAACAGCCAAGCAACGATATCTGGTTAGTAGGTGGATCAACCGCTCCCGGTCGTGAAGCGTTGCTAATTCTCACAAACCCAACACCCAATGATGCAACAGCGGATCTCAAGATTTACACAGACCTCGGTGAAATAGAAGTGGCTGGTCTTTCTGGAATTTCAGTGCTTGCAAATTCCACCACGGTGCTATCTCTTGCAAGTTTTGCACCAACCGTGGCGACCTTGGCGGTCCACGTTCAAGCATCCGGTGCCAAGCTCGCGGGCTGGATTCAACACCGAGTAATGAACGGAACCGAGTCCCTAGGTGTTGATTTTGTTGTGCCTTCACCACCGCCTCAGCTGGTTTCGGTAATCCCTGGTTTTGTGGTTCGTGGCACAGAAGCAATCAACCAAGTTGCTGTGACCGAGGCCGTTTCCGATGCGGGGCACTCGCTTCGCGTGTTTGCTCCAACGGGAGCAAACGTGATTGTTCAGATTGTTTCAACTAGCCCAGATGTTTTTGGCGCGGTTATAACGGGAGTTATTGAACCTGGAACAGTGAGAGATTTCCCAATAACCGATTTGCTAGATGGAAACTATTCGGTGTTTGTGACCTCTGACCAACCGGTCTATGCAACCGCGAAGGCTGCTATGGGTAACGATGAAGGCACACCACGAATCGACTTCACTTGGCTCAGCGCTGCAGAGCCAATCACTAGTTCACGAGCTTTAATGACATCTGGCATTGTCCCACCAGATGGGGCGTCTTATATCGTTTTAGGCAACCCGCTTAATGAAACACGAAGCGCCACAGTCACCAGTTTGGAAACCGGCGTCAAAACGGTTATTGCAGTGCCAGCTCTTGGGTCTTCGTCGCTTGGTATTACCGGCGCGGTGGCTATTTCTAGCGACAGCGAGATTTTTGCTTCAGTGGCGCTTTTGTCTGGCGGTCAAATTTCTTCATTAGCGATTACTGATCCGACAAATATCGGTAACTCATTCCTGGTTCGCTTCCGCTAGCGGTTGTAGTAATCCGGAACCAAGTCCCACGGGTCTATATCCAGTAGGTCTGCTATTGCCTCAAATACCTGCTGCTCTACCTTGAGTCTTTCCTCGAGCATTGATTTTCTAGAGTGCGAACCAAAGCGTTCGGTGGGAATTCTATAAATCGTAATGTGATTCCGATCGCCATCTACTTTCCATCTCGGAATATCAGTTTCACTATCAGAAGCGGAGGGCTCAGATCTAACCGACCAAGTTAGCCCTTCGAGATCTTCGGCCCAAATGCCTTTCAAATACTCCATTGCGGTGTCGACATACTGCTCAAAACTGTGTGAACGAGTTTGGCCGAATTTGAAGAGTCTGCTTAGCAGCGGCCTTCGTACACCGCGGCCATGGCGATCGCGGTGGGCGTTGCGCGATTTCGAAGGTTTAGCCATGGCCCCATTGTATTATTGGGACAGTGAGCACACTTGATGCAATTTTCAAAAAATACGACATCCGTGGATTAGTCGGCACAGAAATCACCCCAGAGAAGGTCGCAGCTATCGCTGCCGCCTTTGTTGACGAGCTTGAGCTTGTTGGTAAGTCCGTAGTGGTGGGGCATGACATGCGAGATTCCTCAGTTGGCTTTGTCGATGCTTTCATTGAAGGTGCTACCGCCAGGGGAGCTGACGTTATCAATATCGGCCTGTGTTCAACCGATGAGTGCTACTTTGCCTCAGGTCACCTGGATGCAGCAGCTGCGATGTTTACCGCGAGCCACAACCCCTCGAGTTACAACGGCATCAAGTTCTCTCGAGCTGGAGCCAGGGGTATCTCGATGGAAACCGGCTTGAGTCAAATTCTCGAGCGTGCAAATAAGTACCTCGCTTCAGGAATCAAAGAGGTAGCAGAGCCTGGTTACGGAAGCGAACACGACATCATGGGCGAGTACGCGGCAAATCTTCGTGAGCTTGTTTCACTTGATGCAATTCGTCCTTTGAAAGTAGTTGTTGACGCTGCCAACGGAATGGGTGGGCTCACTGTGCCATCAGTTTTGGGAACCGATGCTGGGTTGTCAGAGCTGCCAGTTGAGATCATCCCCATGTATTTTGAACTAGATGGCAGTTTTCCAAATCACGAGGCCAACCCGCTGGATCCTAAAAACCTCGTCGACTTACAAAGAAGAGTCATCCAGGAAAAAGCAGACATAGGTTTGGCCTTTGATGGCGACGCAGACCGCTGCTTTGTGATTGACGAAAAGGGGAACGCAGTTTCTCCTTCGGCTGTTGCAGCGATAGTTGCGGTAAGCGAGATAGCCAGAGCCAAGGCACTTGGTGAAACCAAGATTCACATCCTGCACAACTTGCTTACCTCGCGCGCAGTGAAGGAATTTGTTGAAGCCGCTGGCGCCACAGCTACCCGCACCCGGGTTGGGCACTCGTTGATTAAGGACGAGATGGCTAGAACCGGAGCCATATTTGGAGGCGAGCACTCCGCGCACTATTACTTCAAGGAATTTTATGGCGCTGATAGTGGAATGCTCGCGGCGATGCACGTCATGCGAGAGTTTGGCTCTCAGCATCTTCCGCTTTCGGAATTTGCAGCCAAGTTCGACCCCTATTTTGCTAGCGGGGAGATCAACTCCACCGTTTTGGATGCGGCAGCGAAGATGGCCCAAATCAAGAGTGAATTCCAAGGAGCGGATTTTGACGACCTGGACGGGATTACCCTAAGTTCGCCTAATGGAGAGAGCCCCTGGTGGTGGTTCAACGTTCGAAGCTCCAATACCGAGCCGCTATTGAGGCTGAACGTGGAATCTGAGGACCAAAAGCGCTGTGAAGCTCTAACTTCAATGGTTTTGGGTCTAATGAAAAGCTAGCTCCCAAGCTATGCTTGGATAATGCTGAAATCAAAAACAACTATCGAATTTAAAGTAGCCGACCTAGCTCTTGCCGAGGCTGGACGACACCAAATCCGCCTGGCTGAGAACGAAATGCCTGGTCTAATGGCTCTGCGCCAAGAGTTTGCCGCAGCTCAGCCACTCAAGGGTGCCCGCATCGCCGGCTCACTTCACATGACTGTTCAGACCGCTGTTCTTATCGAGACCCTAGCTGCACTTGGTGCACAGGTTCGCTGGGCCAGCTGTAACATTTTCTCCACCCAGGACGAGGCAGCAGCTGCTGTTGTCGTTGGTAGTGGTTCCCCAGAGCACGTTGCTGGTATTCCGGTGTTTGCTTGGAAGGGCGAAACCCTAGACGAGTACTGGTGGGCAACCTCAAGAATCTTCGATTGGTCCACAGAGGCCGAAGCCGAAGGTGCTTCTTACACCGGACCAAACATGATTTTGGATGACGGCGGAGACGCAACATTGCTTGTCCACAAGGGGCGCGAGTTTGAGCTCGCAGGATCAGTTCCTCCAACCGGTGCAGATGACAGCGAAGAGTATGGCGTAATTCTTGAGCTACTTCGCGATTCTTTAAAGGAAGACCCAAAGCGTTTCACAACTATTGCTTCTGAAATCATCGGTGTTAGCGAAGAAACCACTACCGGTGTTCACAGACTCTACGAGTTCTTCAAGCGCGGAGAGCTATTGTTCCCTGCGATCAACGTGAACGACTCGGTAACTAAGACCAAGTTCGACAACAAGTATGGAATCAGACACTCACTTCCAGATGGTCTAAACCGCGCAACCGATGTTTTGATTGGTGGCAAGACTGTTTGGGTTGGTGGCTACGGTGACGTAGGTAAGGGCGCAGCTGAAGCTCTTGTTGGTCAGGGTGCCAGGGTTATCGTGAGCGAGATCGATCCGATCTGTGCGCTGCAGGCAGTGATGGATGGTTATCAGGTAACAACTTTGGAATCAGTTATCGAAGACGTTGACATCTTTGTAACCGCTACCGGTAACACCGGAGTGATTACACCTGATCACGTAATGCAAATGAAGCACCTTGCTGTAATTGCAAACATCGGTCATTTCGATGACGAGATCGACATGGCAGGAATTGCCAAGATCAAAGACATCAGCAAGATCGAGATCAAGCCTCAGGTTCACGAGTGGTTGCTTCCAAACAACAGAAGCGTTCTGATCTTGAGCGAGGGAAGACTCATGAACCTTGGAAACGCCACTGGCCACCCAAGCTTTGTGATGAGCACCTCGTTCTCAAACCAGGTTCTGGCTCAGATTGAGTTGTTCACCAACTTGGCCGCTTACCCACTAGGCGTTCACATTCTGCCGAAGCACCTAGACGAGAAGGTTGCCAGAATGCACCTTGACGCTCTTGGGGTAAAACTGACAGAAATGAACGCAGACCAGGCGCGGTATATTGGTGTTCCAGTCAATGGACCATACAAGGTGGACCACTACCGCTACTAGGACCCAACATGACCCCTAAGATTCTTGTCGTAGATGACGACAATGCGCTAAGGGAAATGGTCGGAATTGTTCTAACAGCAGCCGGTTTCACTCCGACCTATTGTCCAGACGGTAATCAAGCGCTCGCAATATTTGAAGCTGAACAACCAGATCTAGTTCTTTTAGATGTGATGCTTCCTGGGCAAAGCGGGATTGCTGTTTGCAAAGAGATTCGAGCTGTCTCTGGCACCCCAATCATCATGCTGACCGCTAAGTCTGAAACCAACGATGTGGTTCTAGGCCTAGAAGCCGGGGCCGATGATTACATGGTCAAACCTTTTGAGCCGAGTGAACTTACCGCACGAATCAAAGCAAGACTAAGACCAATCACTAGTTCGGAAGCAAGAGTTAGCATCGGACCTTTGGTTTTGGATGTCGAAGGTCACCAGGTCTTGCGTGATGGAAAAATTGTTTCTTTGACGCCACTGGAATTTAACTTATTGCTGACCTTGGCTCAAAAACCAAACCAAGTTTTTACACGGGAACTTTTACTCGAGCAAGTTTGGGGTTACCAATACAAGGCAGATACCAGGTTGGTTAATGTGCACGTGCAGCGTCTTCGTTCCAAGATTGAAACCGACCCCGATAACCCAACGATTATCAAAACCGTTCGAGGCATTGGTTACAGGGCTGGATAGGCTCGATGTTTAGCTTGCTTAGACGCTCGGTTCAGGCTCGAGCGGTTGCGACCACCGTTGCGCTTAGCTCTGTGCTGCTTGTTGCCCTCGGTGGGTTCCTTTCGTTCTCAATTGGAAACGGACTATTCGAAGAGCGGCTGCAGCAGGTATTGGCCGAGTCGGAGGTGGCCGTTCTGGATGTTCAAAACACCTTTGCTGCTGCAACTGTGAGCGATGAAATAGCGCTTCAGACCCTCATGAATTCGGTGGTTCCTAAGCTCGAAGCCACCGAGGTGGCTGACACCCGAAGAATTGCCCTCCTTCGAACTCCTGGGCAATTGGGTGTTCAGCTGCTACAGAGCCCAATTTCTTCTGGTCTGGATACCGCTCTTATCTCACCAAGCTTCCGAGCTGAGGTGCGACTTAGCGAAGGAAGATTGCTCTACCAATCGATTCAGCTTTCAAGCACTACCGATGGGATCACAACAACCAGCCCAGGTATTGTTGTTGGCTCTCCAATCCAGATACCGCTTGCTGGAGCGCATGAGCTCTACCTAGTGTTTGATCTTTCTAGCGACCAGCAAACTTTGAACTTTGTGCAGCAGACCCTGTTTGCTGGTGGATTAGCGATTATTTTAATCATCGGTGGTGTTGCCTATCTGGTAACCGGCTGGATCGTAAGACCGGTGAGAATAGCTGCGGAAGTTTCGGAAGAAATTGCTGATGGCGCACTAGATGTTCGCTTGCTAGAAAAAGGTGAAGATGCCGTTTCTTCATTGGCAAGATCTTTCAACCGAATGGCTGATTCATTGCAGCAGCAAATTACAAAACTGGCATCTGTTTCCAAGATGCAGCAGCGCTTTGTTTCTGATGTTTCCCATGAGCTTAGAACACCGCTAACCACCATCAAACTGGCTGGTGACTTAATATTTGAAGGCAGAGAGAACCTAGATCCATCGCTAAAGCGCTCAGCTGAGATTATGCAAGGTCAAATCGAGCGTTTCGAGGTTTTGCTAAATGATCTATTGGAAATCTCGAGATACGACGCCGGAGCGGTTCGCCCAGAACTTGAGATTCATGATCTGAACCAAGTGGCCTCATCCGCCATTGCTTCAATTGACCCGCTGGCCAGCAAGCGAGGAAGTGCAATAGAGGTAGAGCTTCCAAAGGCTGAAGTCTTGGCGGAGTTTGACTACCGCAGAATCGAGAGGCTACTTAGAAACTTACTTGCCAATGCAATTGAGCACGGCGAAGGTAAACCAATTCACGTTGCCGTCGGGCACAACGAAGAAGCGGTAGCCGTGAGGGTTACCGATAACGGTGTTGGTATGAATGAGATCGAGTTAGCACGAGTGTTTGATAGGTTCTGGCGAGCAGACCCTGCCAGAAAGCGAACTACCGGAGGCACCGGTTTAGGTTTGGCAATTTCCCTGGAAGACACTTTGTTACACGGAGGCTCCCTTGATGTCTGGGCAAAACCCAATGCCGGAGCTAGTTTTAGACTCACTTTGCCCAAGGTTCAAGGCGGAACAATCAGTTCTTCACCGCTTTCATTACCTGGCGAGGGGCAGTAATGAGAGCCCTAATCGCGATGGCGATGCTTGCAACCCTAACCGGCTGCGCGACCCTTCCAGTTTCAGGACCGGTTCGAATTGGTCCCGATTTGGCAACACCCACTGACGGGAACTCTTTTTACTATTCACCTGCCTCACCGGTTGATGGTGCCACCGAAACTGAAATTCTTTCAGGGTTCATTTCCGCTGGCACCGCACCTCAGAATGACTACGCCATTGCCAGGGAGTTCTTAGATGAATCAATTCGTGCAACCTGGAATCCGAATCAAGAGCTGCTAATTCAAAGAAGCACGCCAAAGATTACTTTTACCGACGCGGGCACAGCTCTTGTTGAAGTTGAGGTTTCAGCACGAATTGATGCTAACGGAAGGTATGAAACCTTACCAGCTGGATCAACCAGGGTGCTCGAGTATGAGTTCACTGAGCAGGCAGGACAAGTTCGTATAGATAGTGCGCCGGATGTGACGATGGTGATTCGTCCGGTTTTTGATGTAGTTTTTAGAAGCTATTCGGTTTACTTCTTGGATAAGCCAAGAAGGACTCTGGTACCTGAGCTGCGCTGGTTCCCGTCCAACCCGGCTACGGGTACAAAGCTAGTTAACGCTTTATTGGCCGGTCCTTCGAGTTGGTTGGAACCGGCTGTTATTTCTGCAATTCCAACCGGAACCGTTTTGTCAACTGACGCTGTGACTGTGCAGCAAGAAACTGCACTGGTTGATCTAAGTGCAAGAGCACTAGTGGCTGGATTATCAGACCGCTCGTTAATGAAAGCTCAGCTTGTTGCAACTTTGTCTCAACTTCCAACAATCACTGAAGTTGCAATCTCAATTGAACGATCAGCGCAAGACATCCCAGATTCTCAAGTAGCACCCGCCGTGACAACTTCTGGGACCCTTCTGGCCGTTGGAGAAAATGGTCTTGAGGCACTATCGGGTGCTAATCCAGACTCCTTTGCCCAAGGGTTGTCATTTTTTAGTTCTCGATCAGTTTCCAAGCTTGCCGCTTCGAAAACTGGCGATACATTAGCTGCCCTAACAGAGTCGGGAGTATTCGAAACCGCTCTTTCGGCTCCAGGCTCCAGTGTTGAGGAAGTCGACCCTAGATCCACATTGGCTGGGCTCGAGTATGACTCGCTTTCCTATCTGTGGCTAGCAGCAGGCTCTAAAGTGTCAGTGAATTCCTTGCCACTTCAGGCTTCTTGGCTGGCTGGCTTATCGATTGTTGACTTCTCGCTATCTCCCGAGGGGTCGAGAGTCGCCCTGGTTGTAAGTAGCGGTGAGGGCAATCAGGTACTGATAGCACCTGTTATTCGAAAAGACAACGGTGTCCCGATTGAACTGGGGGCTCCAATATCTATTGGGTCAGAGATCGATAATCCGGTCAGGCTGAGCTGGTTCGATAGCGTAACGGTGGCCGTTGTCAACGATGAACCTGACGTGTCGAGCATGGCCCTGGTCTCAATTGGTGGCACGACCAGACTTATCCAAGGTGTCGCCGAGGTAAGCTCTCTGGTCGCGCTGGGAGACGGAACAAATCTTTATGCCCTAAAGGAATCTGGAGAGCTAGTGATTTATCGGGGATCATTCTGGAGCTCGCTGAAATCTTCAATCTCTGCGATAGCACTAGCAAGATAGTTTTCAACAAGTTGTGTTTAGATTCTTAAAGTAGATTGGTAAACCGGCACGATTGTAATCGTGCCAACACAATCTCTGATTGATCTTATTTTTCCGTCCCGCTGTGCGATTTGTGATAGCTCCGGCAAAAATCTTTGCGATCCCTGTCGGGAATTGATTTGGATAGAACCTAAAGAGTTCAACCTGTCAGGGTTAGCTGTCTTCACTGTCACCAATTACAAAGAGGAAACTTCCAAGTTACTGGTGGCACTAAAAGAAAAGGGGCAGTCCGCGCTTGTCTCCGAGCTAGCAATCATGCTTGAACCAATTCTCAAGAAGATTCCAAGCAGTGAATCGACAGTGTTCCTAGTGCCCGCACCAAGTAGACCTGCAAACTTTGCAAATAGAGGATTTACACCCACGCTGTTACTTGCTCAAGCAATCTCTAATCGAAACCCAAGCCTAAAAGTTCTCAACGCTCTGAACTTTTCTCGCGATGTCAAAGACCAGGTGGGGCTAACTGCCAATGAGCGGTTAGCAAATCTTGCAGAGAGTATGAGGCTAAATCAGCAGGTGGCAGGCAAGATTTGCTACCTACTTGATGACGTTGTCACAACCGGTGCAACCGCTCTAGAAGCAGCCAGAGTGCTAAGAATTGGGGGCGCCACTGTGCCAGGAGTGCTGGCTCTTAGCTATTCGAAGGGCTAACTAGCGTCCCTGGGCGAGGCCCTACCCAAGGCTCTAAGATTGAAGGTAATTACTTCCCAATTGATTTGGAGCGCATTTTGGCGTCTATTTTTGACAAAGTTCTTCGTGCCGGCGAGGGTAAGACCCTGGCAAAACTTAGGTCCCTGACCAATGCCGTCAACGCCCTAGAGCCAGATTTTCAGCAGCTCAGCGACGAGGAACTAAAACACGAGACAGCTTCTCTGCGAGAGCGCTTTGCCAAGGGCGAGACCCTAGATGATCTCTTGCCAGAGGCTTTCGCTGCCGTTCGCGAGGCAGCTAGCAGAACTATCGGTTTGCGACCATTTGATGTTCAGATCATGGGTGGAGCAGCTCTACACCTTGGCAATATTGCCGAGATGAAAACCGGTGAAGGTAAAACCCTGGTTGCAACTTTGCCGGCTTACCTAAACGCAATCGCAGGTCGCGGGGTTCACGTTGTTACCGTAAACGATTATCTGGCCAGCTACCAGAGTGAGCTAATGAGCCGTGTCTTTAGGGCTCTTGGTATGACCACCGGTTGCATTATCTCCGGACAAGAACCTGCCGTTCGTCGCGAGCAGTATCTAGCAGATATCACCTATGGAACCAACAACGAGTTTGGTTTTGACTACCTGCGCGATAACATGGCGTGGCAAAAAGCTGATCTAGTTCAGCGCGGTCACTTCTTTGCCGTGGTGGACGAGGTTGACTCGATCTTGATTGACGAGGCAAGAACTCCGTTGATTATTTCTGGACCTTCGTCAGGAGAGGCGAATCGTTGGTTCACCGAGTTTTCCAAAATTGCACAGAAGCTTCAGCCTGTAATTGATTACGAAGTGGACGAGAAAAAGCGCACCGTTGGAATCTTGGAGCCAGGAATCACCAAGGTTGAGGACTACCTTGGTATCGACAATTTATATGAATCCACTAACACCCCATTGATTTCCTTTTTGAATAACTCAATTAGAGCCAAAGCTCTTTTCAAAAAAGACAAGGACTACGTAGTTATTAAGGGTGAAGTGCTAATCGTTGACGAGCACACCGGAAGAATCTTGTCGGGAAGAAGATACAACGAGGGTATCCACCAGGCAATTGAGGCCAAAGAAGGCGTTGAGGTCAAAGCCGAGAATCAGACCCTGGCAACCGTAACGCTTCAAAACTTCTTCCGTCTTTACAGCAAGCTAGCGGGTATGACAGGTACCGCGGCTACCGAGGCTGCCGAGTTCATGGCTACCTACAAACTCGGCGTGATACCGATTCCAACCAATAAGCCGATGGTCAGAAAAGATCAGTCAGATCTTATTTACAAAAACGAAGAAGTTAAATTCAACATGGTGGTCGAAGATATTGTCGACCGTCACGCCAAAGGTCAGCCAGTACTGGTTGGAACCACCAGCGTTGAAAAAAGCGAGTATCTTTCGGTGCTGCTAGCCAAGCGAGGAATAAGGCACGAAGTTCTAAACGCTAAAAACAATGCCCGCGAAGCGGCCATCATTGCCATGGCTGGTCAATTTGGCTCGGTAACTGTTGCCACCAACATGGCAGGTCGTGGAACTGACATCATGCTCGGAGGAAACGCGGAGTTCCTTACTGTTGAGGCGCTAGCTAAAAAGGGTCTGAATTCTGAAGAAAATCCAGAAGAGTATGAAACTGCCTGGGCAGCTGAGTTTGAGAAGATCAAGCAAGAAGTAGCGGTTGAGGCAGAAAAGGTTCTATCTGTTGGCGGTTTGTATGTTTTGGGAACTGAGCGCCACGAGTCCAGACGTATTGACAACCAGCTTCGTGGTCGTTCCGGTAGACAAGGTGACGTTGGAGAATCCAGGTTCTACCTCTCGTTGACCGATGACTTGATGCGCCTGTTCAATTCCGGTGCAGCGTCTGCATTGATGAACCGATCTGGTGTGCCCGACGATACCGCAATCGAATCCAAAGTTGTTTCAAGAGCTATCGCCAGCGCTCAGTCGCAAGTTGAGGGAAGAAACGCAGAGATTCGTAAGAACGTTTTGAAATACGACGATGTTTTGAATCGCCAGCGTGAAGCCATTTATGGCGACCGCCGCAGAATTCTAGAGGGCGATGAGATCGCGACCCGTGTTGACCAGTTCTTAGAAGAAACTATTACCTACCTGGTTGAATCAGCCCTTGCCACCAAGGAAGACGTAACCCAAAGCCTGAAGACTTTGTGGACAGACCTAAAGGGTGTTTACCCGATCTCGCTTGAGATAGACGAGGTTTTGGCAGAAGCTGGAAGCGTATCGAGACTAACCTCTAACTTCCTTGCCAAGGAAATCATTAGCGACGCCAAGATTGCCTACCAAAAGCGCAGTGAGTCAATTGGCGAGCAGGGTATGCGCGAGCTAGAGCGGCGCGTAGTGTTATCGGTAATTGATAGAAAGTGGCGCGATCACCTTTACGAGATGGACTACCTAAAAGAAGGTATTGGACTTCGCGCCATGGCTCAGCGCGACCCACTGGTTGAGTACCAGCGCGAAGGCTTCGTAATGTTCCAGCAGATGATGGGATCGATTCGCGAGGAAGTTATAACTTACCTATTCAATGTTGAAGTAAGCGTGAACCAGTCACCTGTGGATCAGATTAGGCCCCAGGCCAACCTGAGCTACAGCGCACCGGGCGCTCCAAAAGAGGACGCGGAAGCAGTTATCGAACGAGCTCCACTAAACCGTGCAGCAGCTAGAAAGCAAGCTCAGGCGAAAAAAACAGGTAAGCCTGAAAAAGGAAGCTCGTTTTTCAAAGGCTAGATAAGTCAAATATTGGTGGCGCGCCGGAAATTAGCGTAGCGACGTTACTGACTTACTCGAAACGACTTACTGATATCCACTGCTGATTTCTTTGCGGAGCTAAATATAGGAACTTGTGATTCCTAGCTAGTTGTAAAGGTCCACACAATACGCTGAGGGCTCATTTCGGTACCCACAAGTGTCTCCAAATTCCTCATACTCTGAACCTGAAGGCGATTCTAAGAACAGGTCGTCGCAAGCGCTGAAGTCGCCATTTGAGCAACTATCCCAAAGGGAATCCAGATAAGAGTCAGATCCATAATTCCCGTAGGAGCTAGAACCTCCAGATGACGAGTAAATGTCTACACAATACCCGGCTGGCTCATTTCGATTTCCGCATGAGTCGCCAAAGTCTTGGTATTCCGAGCTAGAGGGAGAATCCAAAAAGAGTGTGTCGCAAGCCTCGAAGTTACCGTCCGCACAATTGTCCCAAAGAGCATCAAGGTAAGAATCGCTTCCGTACGATCCATAAGCCGCAGAGGAGGAACCGCTTGACGAGTCGTATATGTCTACACAATACCCGGCTGGCTCATTTCGATTTCCGCATGAGTCGCCAAAGTCTTGGTATTCCGAGCCCACTGGAGAATCCATAAAGAGTGTGTCGCAAGCCTCGAAGTTACCGTCCGCACAATTGTCCCAAAGAGCGTCAAGATAGGCGTTACTGCCATAGTCCCCATCAGGAACGAACTGCTCTGGAGAATCTTGCTGGGAAACCTGGCTGTCGCCGCCCGAAAGACTGGAGAGAAGGAAAATTGACCCCACGACAAGCCCAGCAAGAGCAACGAAGCCTGCGGCGGAGATTGCAATAATCTGTCCTGTTTTCAGAGACTTACGTGGCATGGCACTAGCCGGCATTAATAATGGATCGGCCACTCCGCCCTTGAATTTTTGTTGAGACTTGAGGGCAAGTGATGTCCCGCAACCAACGCAGAACAAAGCACTAGCCTTACTTTTGCTGCCACAGTTATTACAAATCATTTAATTCCCCCTTGCATCTATTGAAGTAATCTGACTGGCATCCGTTAGTAGTTCTTGTACTGGCTGTCATCCCGCGTTGCCGTCACTACGATCGCAGTTATCCATATCGCGAGAGCCGCAAAGAACCAAACAACAGAGAACAGCTCACCTATCGCTTCTGCTGGTATGTAGACGTCCTCGTCATATGAGATCTCGTACACCGTAAAGGCGATAACGGAAATAATCAATGGAGCAGTTCCGGCAATTGTTGAAATCCAGAATTTCTTGGCATCGTATTTGTATGTATATAGGTACGCCCATGAAGACAGGAACACGGCCATGATAACCGCTATCGACTTCTCGCGACTACCCTTAGTGGCAACACCCGCTACAGGCGATCCACACTTTGGGCATATAACGGCTGTGACTATCAAGCCATTTCCGCAGGCTGGGCAAAATTTATCGCTTTTGGATGACTTTTCTGGCATTTACTTCCCCTAAGTTAAAATTGACAGTTTTATCATAGACCCAAATCCAAACGAATTTCCTTCATCGAATCAAGGATGCTGCTGGGGTTTAGGCCTGCCTCTATTAGAGAGGTGCGAGAGTGACAACTCCCAGTGCTGCCCCGCAAGAAAAGGTGAGGTACGCGAAGCTCAGATAAATCCAATATTCGTAGCACGCCAGATGTTATGGGTCCCTTCAAGCCGGATAGCAACTGCCTTCGATCTTCTGCCTGAACTTAGAACAACCACCGATTCAATGACACCCTCTGCTGGGTATTGGTATCTAACCCGCACCACATCGGTTGGTTGAATCTGAGCCTTTCTTCCATGCGCCAAGCGGTACTGGGCTCTTGAAACAGCCCTTCTTTTCAAGGACTCATAGACGTGTTCGTTTAGGACATCTTGTAGTTGATCTACCGATCGAACCCCGTAGATCACTTCGTTCACAGCAGTAGCAATTGCCGCGATAAACAGCTGCGGCCGACGAAGCGGCTGGGTCCTTGGTAAATCAGGACCAAATTCCAGGTGTCGTTGGTTCTCATACCCCCTCGAGTGAATAGTGCTATCGATTCGCATGTCTGGTTTCTTCACTTCACTCCCTTTAGTAGCCAGGCTCAATTTGAGTTGCTTCAGGGTAATTGAATATCCTTTCGCTTTTAGCTGCCATTAGTCACTTGTGTATAACTATTTAGGAATGTCGGCCGGTGCGAAATGATGTTGCCATGACCACACTCACCAACCACGAACCTCATTTTCAAACCCGCCAATTACAGTCGGATCTGATCCCAGAAGGTGCCACCTGCCTTCAGCTCGAGTTAGCCGATGGCCTTACTCGCGAGCTGACACAGGTAAGAATCAGCCGGTCGTTTGCGTTTGGCCTGCTTGAAGACAAGTCGACCTGGAGCTTAATCCAGCTAAGTCATGTCTTGGCCCTAAAGTTTCAAAGACAAGATCCAGAAGCCTCACCCGCGGTTATCTGGACCCGCAAGAGCGCCGGTGAGCTGCTTGCCTTACTTCCGCTTCCCGCTCCAGCCAACCTCTGGTTTCAAAAAGAACCTCACAAAAAAGTGGGGTTGGTTGTCTTGGGTGTAACAAGGGGGCTAGTTGCAACCGATAGTGCGCTACTGGCATTTGTACCCCTCCAGGCAATTAGCTCCCTCGAGATTTCCCCCCGCTAACCCAAACGAAAGGACATCTAATGAAAATCCCTAGACCCAAGTCGGGTTCCAGGAGCCCGTTGTCAATTGCAGTTTCCGCTGTTGTGGTGGTTAGTTCAGTAGTTGGCGGCTGGCTCTTTATTGAAAGCAACAGAACCACCGAAGTCTTTCTTGTCACCCAGCAAGACCTTGCCTCTGGCGCACCTTTAGACATAGCAAATCTCGACAGGGTCGAGCTTTCCCTCTTTGGGTTAGCTGGCGCTTACCTTCAGCCAGAGTCCCTTTTGGAAGGCGCATATCTACAAAGACCCATTGGCTCTGGAGAAGCTATTCCACTTTCAGCAATTACAACCCGGGATCAAAACAACTGGTCTAACTTGGTTCTCACACCAGAAGTGCCGGTAAGCAGCCAGGTCGGAGTTGGTTCCCGGGTTAGCGTCTGGGCCTCTCCCTTGCTTGAGTTCCAAACCTACGGCGAACCGGTTTTATTGGCAGTTGATGTCGAGGTGGTAGCCATTATCGAACCCGTTGGCGGCTTTGCTGGCCAACAGCAATCTTTAGAACTTCGGGTTCCAACTGAATCGATTCAGTACCTACTGGGAGCAATTTCAAGTCAGTCTTTGATTGCCCTCACATCAACTGGGGGATCCAGATAATGCTGGAATCAATTGTTCGATCAATCCAAGCCGTTAAAAAACAAAACACCAAACCCGAACCGCAGATTATTGCAGTCACCAGCCCCCATGGCTCAACTGGCAAAACAACAGTTGCGATAAACATCGCTTTAGAGCTAGCTGCAGAAAAGTTTCGAGTGCTAATAATTGACGCGGACCTCGATGGCCCCAGTGTCGCCAACTACCTCTGCCTATCGGAGTTACCTGCAGGATTGGTGGCGCCAATACGTATTGCGAGCCAGAACCGCTTTGATCAAGCACAGCTTGAAAGGCTTAGTATTCAGATTCCTAAAAGCTCCATCACTTTGCTCCCTGGCGTTATCTCAGACCAAAGTTTGGAGCCGACGAGTCAGAGCATTGTTGCAATTCTAGAAATTGCCAAAGCAAGCTTTGACTTTGTGCTTGTGGACCTTGGCCCACTAAAGCCAAGTCAGGAATTTGACCTAACCCGGGAGGTGGTTCGCGCAAGTGACCAAATTGTTGTGGTGGCGCTTGCGGACCCCATCGGAATCTTTAGGCTGCTCAGGTTTGAGACAAATCTTTTGTCACTGACCGAGCGTCCCATGCTGGTGATAAATCGCCTGCGAAATACAGTTATTTCGCAAGCCAAGACTGAAATCAAGACGACCCTTGCAGGTCTTAGTGAAATCGAGGCAGCAGCTTTCTTGCCTGACGATCAGGCGTCCGTTGATCAGGCGACGAGACTGGGGATGATAACTGGCGCTCGATCGGGAAGCTTTCGCTCCGCGGTTGGAATCTTTACCAGGGTTTCAATCCTTGGTAGGCAGGGCGCTCTTGATTCCAGGGTGGCTAAACTCGGTTAGGTGTCCACACTTTCTCAACTAATCAGCGATTACGGTGTTCCGAATAAGGCGAATATCGACTGGCTAACCAGATTGCAATCGGAATGGCAATTAGTTGCAGACCTATTGTTTGCAGACCTAGTTCTTTGGGTCCCCACTAAAGATGGAAGCTTCGTTGCTGCAGGTCACGCTAGACCCTCGAGTGCGGCGACGGTTTTTTATCGGGACATCAGTGGTGAAGCCATTCGCAAAGAGTGGCTGGCAACGGTCAAGCAAGCCTTCGAATCAGGTCAAATAGTTGAGCAAAAAAGCGCAGACACTGTAGCCGGCCTACCAACAAGATTTAGTGCCATTCCGGTGCAAAAAGAAAGCGCGGTTGCAGCGGATACAAATGCCCCAATTGCGGTAATCACTAGGCACACTAATCTCTCTGAAAGCAGAACCCCAAATAAGATACAGCTCAACTACGTGAGTTGTGGCAAAGAATTACTCACGATGATTACCGAAGGAACCTTCCCCGACTACTCATCGCCCACCGGTAGAAGGCGTGGTGCCCCAAGAGCCAACGATGGCTTACTCAGACTCGATGTAGATGGAAAAGTTACCTTCGCTAGCCCTAACGGATTATCGGCATTTAGCCGCCTAGGCATCGAAGGTGAAATCGAAGGTAAGTCACTAGCTGAGGTTGCGACAAAGATCGTAAAAGAGCAATCCACAGTTGATGAGTCTCTACCTTTGGTTCTTACCGGCAAAGCTCCCTGGCGAGCAGACCTCGAATCAACTGACGTGACACTATCGGTTCGAGCCATTCCACTTATGAAAAGTGGAGCTCGAACCGGAGCAATCGTGCTGTGTCGTGAAATTACAGAACTGAGAAGGCAAGAGCAGCAGCTACTAACCAAAGACGCCACCATTCGGGAAATCCATCACCGTGTGAAAAACAACCTTCAAACCGTTGCAAGTTTGATGCGGATTCAAATGCGTAGAACAACAAGCGACGAAGCTAAAGAGGCGCTCGATCAAGCAATCCGAAGGGTTTCCGCGATAGCTCTCGTGCACAACACACTGGCTGAAGGATTCTCCGACGAAGTGAACTTTGACGAGATATTTGAATCCAGCATGCGACTAGTTGGGGAGCTGGCTACCGACTCATCGAGAGAGATCAAGCTTCGAATTGATGGCAAGTTTGGCCAGCTGGACAGCAAATTTGCCACGCCGCTGGCAGTTGCTTTAACCGAGGTTGTCACCAATGCTGCCAGTCACGGACTGGGTGAGCACGGCGGAAGCATCCTTATAACTCCTAGGCAAACAGCCAAGCAGCTGACTATTGAGGTCGAAGATAACGGGGTGGGATTTGAAAAAGGTGCCATCGGCAAAGGCCTTGGAACTCAGATTATAAGGACCCTTATAGAAGGTGAATTGCGGGGAAAGATTAGTTGGTTTTCACCCAAAGATGGCGGCACAAAGGTCGCCATAAGTATTCCAATTTAGCTAGCGCGACGAGCCCTGGCGTACTTGCGCTTTAGAGACTTACGCTCGTCTTCACTCAAGCCACCCCAAACTCCGGTGTCCTGGTTTTCCTTGATTGCGTACTCTAGACATTCGGTTGTCACGGTGCACTGGCGGCAAACTGCCTTAGCCTGCTCGATCTGATCTACCGCAGGACCTGTGTTTCCAACTGGAAAAAACAGTTCTGGGTCTTCATTTAGGCATCGAGACTGGTTTAGCCACTGCATATCCATGCGAATAATCCTTTATCAGTTGGCCCCCATAGCCAAGACGGGCAATACAAACTCTCACTTAGGTTGGTGAGGTCGAAAATTGTGATTTACGCTTATGTGCGTAACTCGTGTTCTGTATCTAATCGTTCCATACTGGTAGCGGTTTGTAAATACCCAACTTTGGAGCCCAAAATGACACCCTTTAGCAAGGCCCCAGCCCTGGTGCAAATTGTGCTTATTATGCTGGTTGTCGAAGCCTTAGTTTTAGCGGCTGTTTTTTTCACACTACTTTTTGAATTATTCTCCGGTCAATTTCAAAGTGTTTACGCAGAAGTTTTCCTACTGGTGCTAGCAGCAGGTGCGACGGTCTGGGTATTGACTTTTTCTCGAGGCCTATTGAACAAAAAACGCTGGGCAAGAAGCGCAGCATTCTTTTGGCAATTACTTCAAGCTGTTGTCGGCGCTGGTGCAATTGCAGAAACCGGGACCAGTCGAATAATCGGAGCAATACTTGTTCTAATCTCAGGAATAACAGTTGTACTTTTGTTTAATTCAAAAGTGGTTGCCGCCACCAATGAGGAAACAGAAGGCGATCTACCGAACTAGATATAAGTTTCTAGATATCTAGTTGCTTACGAAGGCTGTCGACGTGACCGGTTGCCTTTACGTTATAAAGGGCTAGCTCTAGCTTTCCAGTCTCATCCACTGCAAAAGTTGATCGCAGCACGCCCTCATAAGCCCTGCCATACATACTCTTGGTTCCATAAGCCCCGTACTTTTTGTGAATAGTCAGGTCAGGATCTGCCAGCAGAGCGAACTTGAGTTTGTGAGCCTTCTGGAACTTCTGCATCTTTTCGACGCTGTCTGGCGAGACTCCAAGCACCTCGTAGCCGGCTTTGTTTAGAGCCTTTAGGTTCTCGTTAAAGTCTTCTGCTTCCTTGGTGCAACCAGGTGTCAGTGCAGCTGGAAAGAAGTAAACAATGACTTTTTTGCCCTTGAACGAGGAGAGTTTTACCTTGGTTCCGTCGTGATTGACGAGTGTGAAATCAGGGGCCTTGTTGCCAACCTCTAGCCTCTTTGCCTCAGCCATTTATCCTCCAGTGGGGTGAATTCGGGGTTTGACTAAAGTCTAAACCACACCCAAATGGGGTTTGGTGACCAGCGATTATGCTTGAAGAATGTTGCTGCGGTTGATTCAAATCTCTCGTCCAGTGCTTTGGATCAACACCATAGGCACCTCGGTCATTGCCATGTGGCTGGGCGGAGACTTATGGCGCTGGGACATTATTCCTTTCCTTATTTGGGTCACTTTCCCCTTCAACCTGTTGATTTATGGAATCAACGACATCTTTGATCAGGAAACCGACAATATAAATGCCCGCAAGGGTGGCATGGAAGGCGCCAAGATTAGCTCCCGCGAAGTGGTGCCAATATTTGTGGCGGTAGCTGTTACCAACATTCCATTCTTGATCTACTTCGCCTTCACTGTGCCGCCGGCCGCAATGGCCTGGATACTGGCCTATGGACTCTTTTTCTACTTCTATTCGTCGCCGCCATTTAGGTTCAAGGCCAGACCGGTTTGGGACTCGGTATCAAATACCGACTACGCCTTCCCATTAGTTTTCATCCCATTGGCTTTTGGACATGAGCCCCTTTGGTTTGCAGCTATCGGCCTTATGGTCTGGTCCATGGCAAAGCACACCTTTGATGCCGTGCAAGACATCCCCCAAGATAGCTTCGTTGGCATCAAGACAACCGCTGTGTGGCTTGGCACCAAAGGCAGTGCTTACTGGGTTGGTTTCGGGTGGCTTATCTCCACGGTCTTGTTTGCGCTGGTGAACATCCCGGTAGCAATAGTCAACGCCGTTATCGCCGGATACCTAACTGTTGCAATCTTTAGAAAGCCAGTTCCTGAAACCGGTCGAAAGCTATACCGGCTTTCGATTGCCTTCCCATATATTGCAGGAGCGGTTGCTGGAGTGCAGCTTGTTTCTGCCATGGTCTTAGGTCTTTACCCTTGAGCCAGAAATCTATTGTTGTAATCGGTGCTGGTATCAGTGGCCTGGCAACCGCGGCCCTACTTGCAAAAGCCGGACACAAGGTAAAGATCATCGAAGGATCCGATTGGATCGGTGGCAAGTCGAGGCGAATCATCGTTGATGGCCAACGGATGGACACCGGTCCTGCGCTGGTAACTTTTCCAGGGGTCTGGAAAGAGTTTCTTCGCAGGTACGACAATCTTGGCGATACCTCTATACCTGCATCTGAAATAGCTCCAATAGAGTTCGAACCGCTATCGGAGGTGGGCGAGTACTTCTATAAAGGGGATAAGTGCCTGCTCCCTGTTGAACCAGGCAATAAGTGGCACGATAGCTGGACTAGGTTCGAAGCTGTTCACGGCAAGCTCGATAAAGAGATCACAACCCTGCTAACTAACACCTCCATGAGCCCTAAGGCAGTGCCCGCTGTTAGCAAGCTTGTTTCCAACTACGGACTTAGGCTCACCACCAAAAGCTACCTCGATGGCTTGAAGTGGTTACCGGAAGGCCTGAAAGAAGTCATCTCGATTCACACTTTGAATGCAGGTGTTGCCCCCGAATCCACACTTGCACTGTTCGCAACCATGCCAGCCGTAATGGCAACCCAACAGGTGCTTGTTCCAAAGGGCGGCGTGAACGAGATTCCTCTTACTTTGGAAAAGCTAGCTCGTCACGCCGGAGCGGAGATCATCTTGAACCAGAAAGTGGTTTCCATATCCAAGAAAGAGGTAAAAACTAGCTCCGCTAGTTACCAGGCCGATATTGTGATTTCCAGCCTGGACGCTAAAGTCACAGATCGTTTACTTGGCAAGAAAACCCAGGAACAAAACCGCAAGATGTCGTGCAGCGGTGTGGCGATCTATGCCGTGCTAGATCAAGACCTTCCGGAGCAAACCAAGACCCACTCGGTGATCATGCCCGATGACCCAGCCAAGCTCCATAAGTCTCTGGGCAACAAAGAACTACCTGAGCAATCCATGGTCTTTGTGAATTACTACAAGGCCGGGCACATCTACCCCAACAAGAAATCAACGGTGGCTGTCTTGATTACCGCTCCAGCCGATGGCAAGCACTACGGAATAGATAGTGAATTCGCTATGCGAGAGCTAGAGCGCGTAAGCAAAGTTATGGGATTACCAAAGAACATCAAAGAGTTTTTTGGTGAATTCCAGATTTTAGATCCTGAGTACTTCTCTGGTTGGGGAGCAACCGGGGGAGCGCTATACGGTGAAGCAAGAAAGATTTGGCAGTCAGGACCGCTACACCAACCCAAGCATGCATCGATTCTTCGACCATGGCTTTGGCGAGTGGGGGCATCAACTCACCCCGGCGGAGGTATCCCTGCCGTACTTGGTGGATCACTAATTGCTACCGAGAAGCTTCTAAAGCGCATCGGTAACGAATCAACAGATCTTGACTCACTTCTTCTAAACCAAGCATCCTGAGCTAGTTCTATCTAGCGAGCTAGTGAATTCTAGCTCTTTGGAAAGCTATTGATTGCGGAGCTTACGATCGCAATCAAATAGACACCGCTTACTACCCAGGGACCAACGCCCTCAGAGATACTGGAAATTGGAACTCGTTTGGACATGTGAAAAACGTTTACTGATAGATGGGGTGCAAAAACCACCCAGGCCAACGCCATTGCGATTGGCATGGCACCAAGTGCTGGTATCGAGAAAACTGGAATGGTGATTACTAGCACTAGCCACGCGGAGGCAATGTAGTAGTCGTTAGCTGTTCTTAGTTTTAGCTTCCAAGGAGCCCCATAGGTTTTATATGCAACACCAGCGTGGAAGGCAATCCAAACAAATGAAACTAGGAAAAACACCCTAGGGACAATATCTAGCGCCATAAGCCCGCCTGCTTGACCATGCTCCATGTGATAGGCGAAGTGCACAAAGATATATCCAAAGGCCATCGGCCAAGCAAGCAATCTATTGAGGTTGATCAGCGCAGTTGGCTTGCCTTTGATTCCAAGACCCACCAGCAAGGAAAGCACTATTGCACCCAAGATCCCCAACACCACCACTTCTTCAGTGAGGTTGGTATGTGAGGAAGCTGGCTCGCCTAATGAGTAACCCCAACCTCCAAAAGCTACGGCAAGTGCAACTAGAGCAACAGTAAGAATGGTGTTTTGGTTGGATTTGAGTGTCTTCATGAGTTAAGTCTAAGTCTTTCCTGAAGCCCAGTTTTCTTGAATGTCCAGCGCCATTACCTCCCCCTAACCACACCTTCGCTAGGTTTTGAACCATTTAGCGCAAGTGGTATTGTTTAGAACTGTTGCCACTTAGGTCACAAACAAGCACCTCTAGCTCAATCGGCAGAGCAACTGACTCTTAATCAGTGGGTTCCGGGTTCAAGTCCCGGGGGGTGCACGGAAAATCCAGCTACTTCTCACGAGAGCTGGATTTTCTTACATATCGGGCCTTCCCACCTATAGATCTGGTCTCCAATTTCAGTAGTGACCTAAAATTGGAGATCAATGTCGCCTCTAGAACCTATAGTTTTCCTAGATTGCAAAATTCCAAAGCAGGGGGAGTTCAAGTGAGACCTGCAAGGATTCTGGTGCAAAAAGGACTCGTGGCCGCTAAGTGAGTGAATCCCTTGAATTAAAGATCAATGAATACTTGCAATCTAGGAAGTACTTTCTCCAAGTTCTAAGGGGGGTTCGCCATGGATCCTTCGGGGAAAAACTATCCACTAAAGAACTGAAATCAACTGACTTTGAGGGAGTCGTCATCAAGGGCTATAGCTGGAAAAATTATGAGCAAATTTCGTAAGAAAACATCCTGAGGCCAACATATCTTTCAAGGCAATAATTGTCAGACCATCTGATTGATACGGAATCAGTGACTTAGAACTTAACCGTCAGCCACTAGAATTGAGAAAATTGAAATTAGGGGAAAATTGAAAAAAATCATAGGGTTATTGGCTTCGGCTTTGGTAATTTTGGGTCTTTCTGGATGTGGCCCTCAGGATGGACTCAATCGAGATTTTGCTTCTGCAGATGACTTGATTGCTGCTCTCTCAAGCGAGGGTTTTGAGTGCAGCATCTTTGAAGAGAGGCCTATTTCGGACTTACCGGAAGAGTCGCAATCTTTTGGATACAGGTCCCTTAGCTGGTGCTACCCCGCAGATAACTTTTAGAGAAATTGGCATCCATATATTCGAGAGTTCCAGTGGAGCGGAGGAATCTGCCAGGTCCCGCACTGCATCATGCAATGCTTCTGGGCTAGATGAGATGTTTATTCAGGAAGGTAATTGGCTTTTAACTTCTAGTGATATAGAGCAGGTAGTGGAGCTTGCCAATCTCGCACAAACCCAAGTGGTAGCTGTTCCTAACTGCTAGATACCTTTGCCCAAGAGAGTTCTTTTGTGATTTGAGGCTCAGACTCGAGAGTGTCAAAACATTTGGGTCTGGGCAGTCAACTTCTCAAACCTCCCGATTAGCTTCTACCCACTAGGGACTTTGAAACAGATGCACAGAGAATGTCAGACTCACTGAGTAGTATATAAGTAAGAAATACTGATTTTCGGCAGACATGACTCTTAATGAGTCGGTGTTCTTCTGAGAAAAATGTCTTTTTTCACTAAAATTTAAGTCAATTGGAATCTCAATTTAGGGGGAATAATGAAAAGACTTGGTATTGCTGCCATAACACTTGGGGTTGTCCTAATCGTGTCGGGCTGCTCAGCGGAGGGTGAAGATTTGAGTGCTAGATCTGTTAATTGCTCAACACTCGAGAGCTTTTTTGAATCAGACCCAAACATGCTGCACGTTCAAAATAGTTGGAATACTTACGAGTTCTACGAATACCTTGAACAGGGGTTGTGGACAAAGCTATCGAACGCTGATGAACCCAGCTTTAACGCTCTAATGGAATTACGACGAATCGAATACTCCCAAAACTTGTACGAGCCACCAGCCCTTGGGAGAGTAATAACTTATGATCCAGAATCCCAAACAAATGATGCGGTAAAAATTCAAGACTTTGTTGAGGATTCAAAGAAAGAAGAGGCAGTAGATCAGGCAAAGGCGCTCTGCCCAGGACTAGATGTTCAGTGGTGGGATTCCCAATTTTACATTAGAGATTTCGCATTCTAAAATTTTTGCCCTAGGGTAAAGCTGAATTGCCAGTCTCACTGCGCCAAGAAATATTGATTTTCGTCAGACATCACTTTCAACAAGAAGGCACTTTTGGCATCGTCTGTACAATGATTAATGATTCCAAGGGGGAAGTTTGAAGAAAACAACAGTTTTATTAGTTTCCGCATCTCTAAGCCTTTCGCTGAGTGGGTGTTCATCTGATTACAGCGATTCCGAATCACCTAACCGAATTGACTATGAATCTGGATTCATGTGGGCAGGGTCTCTGGCCTTTCAATTAGCAGAAGAAGCAGAAGCTTCAGGATCGGCAAACTCTCGAGAAGAAGGACATGTCGAAGCGGCTACCGTCATGAAAGAGCTGTATGGCACTTTCGAGTCTGGATGCAGAACGGTTGTGGAGTCCAACTTCGAGGATGAATTTCCAGCCGGTTCCGCCCGGGATGCATGGGTTCAGGGTTGTGTAGATTTCATGCATAGCATCGAAGAGAGATGGCCGTAAGCTGAATCTCAAAAGAATTACAACTTTCATTAAATTCTTTAAAAGGGGGACACATTGAATACAGCATCAAAAACTATTTTGTCATTATCACTGACTGCAATTCTGGCTGCGTCGCTAACGGGATGTGGCCCTCAGGATGGAATCAATCGAGATTTTGCTTCTGCAGACGCCCTGCTGGCTGCTCTTTCGAGCGAAGGATTTGAGTGCGACATCTTTGAAGAAAGGCCCAGCGGGGACTTTCAAGAAGATTCCGAGTTGTATGGCTTGAATTCGATGAGCTGGTGTTACCCCACACCAAATACTGGAGAGATTGGAGTATTTATTTTTGAAAACGCCAGTGGAACAGACGAGGCTGCGAAGGGCACTAACTTCAGCTGCAACGGAACTGCAACAGATTTTAAATTTATCAAGAGCAACAACTGGATGCTAACTTCTGACGATCTTGAAACCATTAATGAACTGGCCAATCTCGCACAAACCCAAGTCACTACCTTTCCAGACTGCTAGATAGGATTACCCGAGAGAGTTCTCCTTGAGATCAATTGCGAACAACGGGTGGTTTCAAAAATATGGATTTTGGTGGTCAGCTCTAGAACTGAATGGACATCTAATAAAAGCTGGGGATTCTGAATCTGGCAACCAACATGTCAGACTCACTGAGTAATATTTAAGTAAGAAATACTGATTTTCGGCAGACATGACTCTTAATCAGTGGGTTCCGGGTTCAAGTCCCGGGGGGTGCACGGAAAATCCAGCTACTTCTCACGAGAGCTGGATTTTCTCATTAACTGGAGCTTTTCTGTTCATACGGAATCCAGTGCAACGAATCCTGGGCTACCGGCTATGGAAGGCCAGAACCTGCTTTGCAAAAGCTGCGGATAAGTCCCACGCTTGCTTGCGGTAGCTTGCTGCAAGCTCGTGC